>DATCEV010000017.1:0-99236 GCA_036509895.1 Verrucomicrobiia bacterium | reverse complement strand
GTTCGGCAATCACGGCCAGATCGTCCAAGTCTTCCAAAAGTTTTTCGTAGTCTTCAATCGGGAGAACGGCGGCAGTTTTTTTACCTTTTTCGTTTGTCAAAAATTGAACAGTTGCGCTCATGCTTGAAAACTAATGGCTTTGCGCGGACGATTCAAATTTTTTCCGCAGCGTTTCCGCGATTTGAATGAACGCCTTGCCCGCCGCGTGATTCGGCGTGGAAACCACAATCGGCATTCCCCGGTCGCCGCCTTCGCGGATTTCGGTGAAGATCGGGACTTCGCCGAGGAACGGAACATTCTGCCGCGCGGCTTCCTCTTTGCCGCCGCCGTGACCAAAAATTTCCACGCGCTCGCCGTTCGGCGCTGTGAAGTAGCTCATGTTTTCCACGATGCCGAGGATCGGCACGTTCACTTTCCGAAACATTGCGATGCCTTTGCGCACGACGCCGAGCGACGCTTCCTGCGGCGTGCTGATGATGACGCCGCCGTCGAGCGGCACGGTCTGGCAGAGGGAAAGTTGCGCGTCGCCAGTGCCGGGCGGCAAATCCACGAGCAGAAAATCCAGTTCGCCCCATTCGACGGCGAGAAGAAATTGCTGGATGGTTTTCGTGATCATCGGCCCGCGCCAGATCACCGGTTGGTCGTCCGTGACCAGCAACCCGATGCTCATCACTTTCACGCCATGCGCGATGGGTGGAACTAATTTTTCTTCGGGACTGACGGTTGGCTTTTCGTGAACGCCCATCATCAACGGAATGCTCGGCCCGTAAATGTCGCAATCCAGCAAACCAACTTTTGCGCCGAGATGTGTGAGGGCGCACGCGAGATTCACTGAGCAAGTGGATTTGCCCACGCCGCCTTTGCCGCTGGCGATGGCGATGATGCGCTTCACGCCGGAAATTTTGTTTTGATTTGCAAACGGATTGGTCGGCGCACTTTGTCCGGCAGGCGGCATTTTAATTTCGATGGAAACGTTTTTTACGTCCGGCAAATTTTTCAAAATGCGTTCGCTCTCAATTTTTATTTGCTGCGCGACTTCCGGTTGCGCGGAAGTCAATTGCATCGTCACGCTCACCGCGCCATTCGCGACGGAAATTTCTTTGACGAGTCCGAACGAAACGATGTCGCGCGAGTAGCCGGGATATTTTACAGTGGCCAGGGCGTTTTTGATTTCAGATTCTGTTGGCATAAATCAGCGGAAACATATTTTGCGGACGCAATCTTGAAAGTCGTTCGCGCCAGCGACGATTTTGATTTCCACGCGCATGAAAAAAATCGGCAGGTCGCGCCGGTCAATTTTTGGAAACCGCACGGCGTCTTTTTGCGTGGTGATGATGACTTCGGCCTGCCGCTTTTTGGCGCGGTTGATGGCGTTCAAAACTTCCTGCTGCGAAAAGCGGTGATGGTCGGCGAAGCGTTTGGAATAAACCAGTTCGCCGCCGAGTTTCACGAGGCTTTGCTCGAAACTTTCCGGCTGCGCGATGCCGCTCAAGGACGCGACTTTTTTGCCGCGCAAAAAATCCACTTCCCGCCGTTCGGCGGTGAAAACGTCTTCGAGATAAAGCGGATGGTGTTCACATTCGATGATCGCCGCAGTGGAATTTAATTTTGAAATGCGCTGGCGAAGTTCCGCGCTTTGGCCATCGCTCTTCGTGATAAAAATGGTGTGGGCGCGCGCCAAATGTGACGGCGGCTCGCGCAATGTGCCGCGCGGCAGCAAATGTTCGTTGCCAAAAGGCTGCTGGCGGTCAATCAAAACCACGTCGTGCCGGCGCCCGCGTAAATCCCAGTATTGAAAACCGTCGTCGAGCAGCAGCGTGTCGCAGCCGAATTTTTCAATCGCGTAACGTCCGCTTTTCACGCGGTCTTTGTCCACGAGCACGATCACGTCGCGCAAATTGGACGCGAGCATGTAAGGTTCGTCGCCGGCCATTTCCGAATCGAGCAAAAGCGATTTGCCGTCGGACACGACGCGCGGCGGCGTCTGGTCTTCGCGGAAAAGGATTTTGTTGATTAATAATTCGTGGAGCGGTTGCGGCTTGGAACGATAGCCGCGCGAAAGAATGGCCACGGTGCGCCCGGCATCGCGAAGTTCACGCGCAAATTTTTCGACGACAGGAGTTTTACCGGTGCCGCCGACGGTCAAGTTTCCAATCGCAATGACTTGGACGCCGAGGGTTTTGTCACGAAGCAGGCGGACATTGTAAAGCCAGCGGCGGATTTTGACCGCGACCTGAAAGATTTTTGAGCCGCCAAAAAGCAGCCCGCGCGTGAGGTTCGCCTTGAAATCGCGGCGCTCCTCGAAGATGACTTCAAGGACAAAAGTTTCGAGACTTTCAAACCAGACCCGGAATCGTTCGCGCATCACCGCTCAATGTGCCAAGTCCGAGGCGGGTTTTGAATTTTTAATTTTGAGTTTTAATTTGAGATTGCGCTTTGCCGTTCCAATTCCGAACTCAAAAAATTCAAAATTATTAAAGTCCCAGTTTTGCGATTTCGGCCTGCAACGCGGTTTGAAAATCCTGCACGTCGGCGGCAGAAGGTTTATAGCCTGCCTGTTTCGGAACGACGCCGAGCCGCCCAGTCTGGTCGAGAATCCAGTCGGCAGTTTGTCCGTCGCTGAACGTGACCTTGCCGCTGACAATCGCGCCCGGTTTGGCGATTTGATCCACGCTCACGGAAACGCCGGAAGCCGGCAGCGTTCCCTCCGGCGCGGGATTTTTTTCAACGGTGAGCTTGGCCGGATCGGCGGCGGGCGGCGCGACGACTTTCGGCGGTTCGGGATCTTTCGGCGTCAATTTCAAATCGTCCACAAGCAACCGCACTTCCATGTAAGTGAATTTCAATTTGAATTCCGACAGCAGCCGGTTTTGTATTTCCGAAAGTTTCGCGCCTTCCAGAATCCACGCGCTCACGCGCTGACGTTGTTCTTCAGTCAAATTCATTGGTTCAAACATTAACCGCTTCGCGCTTCAAAATCCAATCGTAACCTTTCGCCTCGAGTTCGAGCGCGAGTTCCTTGCCGCCGGTTTTCACGATATGGCCGTCCACGAGAACGTGGACAAAATCCGGCACGATGAAATTCAGCAGCCGCTGATAATGCGTGATGACGAGCTGCGCGTTGTCGGCGCGCTTCAAGGCGTTGACGCCGTGCGAAACGACTTTGAGCGCGTCAATGTCGAGGCCGGAATCCGTTTCGTCGAGAATCGCGAGCTTCGGTTCGAGCACGGCCATCTGGAAAATCTCCGCGCGTTTTTTTTCGCCGCCGGAGAAACCTTCGTTGACCGAGCGCTTGAGCAAATCTTCCTTGAGCTCGAGCAATTTCATTTTGTCCTTCACGAGCGCGAGAAAATCAATCGCGTCCAGTTCCGGTTCGCCGCGATGCTTGCGGATTTCGTTGAACGCGGCCTTGAGAAAATAGGTGCTGTTCACGCCGGGAATCTCGACCGGATATTGGAACGCGAGAAACAAACCTTCGCGCGCGCGTTCCTCGGGATCGAGGTCGAGCAGATCCTTGCCGCAATAAATCACTTCGCCGCCGGTCACGTCGTAACCGTCGCGGCCGGCCAGCACGGCGGCGAGCGTGCTTTTGCCCGAGCCGTTCGGCCCCATGACGGCGTGGACTTCGCCGGTGTTGATGGTGAGGCTGACGCCCTTGAGGATTTGTTTGCCCTCGACGCCCGCCGAGAGGTTTTTGATTTCCAATATCGTTTTGCTCATTTTTCTAAATTCTTTTTTAGCCACGGATTGAACACGGATGAACAGACTAACACGGATGATGATTAAGGCAATAAAACGAACGCGAATGAATTGTTTCAATTCTTGGAACTGCCCGTGCCGTGAGGCGAATGCAGAATTTTTACTGACCTGAAATAGCTGCGGAAGTAGTTAATCCGATAACTGTGTGGATATTTTCGCCAAGAATATTTGGATCAGACGAAGTATAAAAAGCATCCAAAGCACTGTAATAAAAGTCTGCTGTGAAATCACGGTTGAACTCTTTTGATTCAGCAGCGGCAATTGTTTGACAAAATTGCTGCCTTGTCTGGAAATCTGCCCTTTGCCAATCGTGGCCGTTACTGTTTCTCGTAAAAACGACTGTGCTTGGCGTTGGCATAACATCTGATTGTTTATTATCTGGAACCGCTACAACTGGAGTTTGGACAGCTTGTTGAGACGGAATCGGAGGAGATTGGCTTTCCATGCTCGCGTTTGAATTATTAGAAGAATCTCCATTATGATTATTACCAACAATCGCAAAAAATAGAGCAGCAATCCCCAAAAATACTAAAAAACCTTTAGGTGTCGTGACAAGCCACAAACAAATTTCAAAAATTTTCGTTAGACCGTCTCCAGATTCAAGTGATTTGCCGGTTTCTAAATCTACAAATCTATGCAAACTAAATGTGCCTTCTTCGTATACAGTGCGAGGATTGGTAATTTCTTTTAGCCATATTTGCCCGTTAGGAGCCACTTCGCGGACCGTATAAGTTTCCCCCTCTATTGGGAGATTTGGGTGTGTGTATGGATTCGCTGTCCCACTCATATTCACACATTTTACTTTCTGATTTGGTTTCGCTTTCATGCGCTTCAAGTCTTTACCAGGTTTTTCCACACGCCCAGCATTTCTTGGTTCTCATTCCGAAAAATGTAAGTCCAATTGGAATGTTCCCAATTCTGGTGCTTCGACAATTCGGACATTTATCCATATTATCCAACATCTTTTGCCCTCTTTCCAATGGCGTCATTTCATCCCATGTTTTTTGATTCGGACGACCGCAAAATGGACAAGCATTCGCAGAATCTGAAATATCATTCTGACAATCTGGACATTTTTTTAGTGCCATAATTTCTTAATTATATTTTATCAAGACTTGAAACAGGGAAAAAAGTCCCTGACAAATATTTGAAGCTTTTTTACCGACCTACAAATGAATTTTTTTAGTGGACAGCCGTTAGCAAAAAATTCTTTGTATGGGTGACATTTGAATTTGTATAACTTGAATACAATGTAACGGAATCGGTCAAACAGGAATAAGCCAACGATAGGTATCCAAATAATGACCGAGCAATAGTCTGTAATCCAGTTTGAAGTTGGAAAAACGATTGCTATGCCGTAGTAAATGAACGCAAAAAGCACAAACGAGAAGGCCGTATAGTAGAAGCGCCATGTTTGCCATGAGTCAGCACGTTTTAGCCAATTTTTCACATCCTTTTCATACTCTTCCTTTAGAACGCCTGAAAGGCAGAGACAAATCTGACCATAATGCCAAGCGAGTCTGGCACGCTGTCTGTAGAAGCAATAGGCAGCAACAAACATCAACCCAGAGGCGGCAAGCACATACCATTGTCTCAATCGCCATATTTCAGTCAATGCGCTGTCTTCACTCGATTTCGCCCCAAGAATCTTGTCTAGTGCGAATGCGACAACAGCAATGCAAAATGCCGAAAGGACGCCCATGATCGTCATCTCTTTTTCCAGATAACCCAGATAGAGCTTCGTTGGTTCATCAACTGTCATAAAGACGCCAGCCTTTAATCATGGCGCAGCCGTCGCGGGAACAACGTCGCTTGCCAAACCAATCTCGCTTTTGCCGAGGAAGAACATGGCTTTGTATTGGCGCACTTCGGGTTTGCCAGCCGTCAGCAACGGGCGGTTGTCCACATAAGGCGAGTGGGTTTCGCTGGCGAGCAAAGTGAATCCCGCGTCGCCGTCTCTCATGCCGTAAATGTGAACGCCCTCGGCATCCATCTTGTTGAATCCAATTTCCACCACGCCGCCAAGTTCGGGGCTGGCCTCAAGCGTCGGTTTTTGCTGGCTCATGTCCACGGAATCTTGCGGGCCTTCAATGCCAAGGGTGTCGCCAATGGCCGTCGTGTAAGTGGTGCTTTTCTTGATGCGTTGCGCGAGGGCGCGGGCGTTCTTCTGGCTGCTGGCAATGGAAACATTCAAATCGGTGTGCGCGGCTTTGCCGGCATTATCGGCGGTGTTTGCCGTCGTCATCTTGGCGTGAAGGGCGGCATTGTCGGTGGCGAGCATCGCCACATCCTGCGCCGTAGCACCCGGAGTGGTGATGGTGACGCCCGCTTTGAGGGTATCATGCCATTTTACATAGCCGTCTTGGGTTTTGGGAACTGCGTCGCGTTTTGCCATAATCAGCCTTTGGTTGGTGGTTGTTGTTTGTGGATGGATTTAGGGGAAATAAGCGAAATATAAGGGATTTTGAAGGATTTTGGCGTGCCGGAATGATTCCGGCAGACTTCTGGGCAATTCCGGCGCGTGCCGGAATCATTTGGGCAGACCGCCGAGGAATTCCGGCGTGTGCCGGAAGTGTTCGGGCAGTTGACGGAGACATTTGGACGCGTGCCGGAGGAATTCCGGCAGTTGACGGAGAAAGTCCGGTTCGTGCCGGAGAAGCGCGGGGGTGTGCCGGAGAAAGTCCGGCGGACGGCAAAAGAATTGCGCGGTTGCACGGTTGCGAAAATTTTACCCGAAATTTTCATGCGGTTTCCGGCAAGATTTGAATTTATGAGAGGTGAGAAGTCAAGCGATGATTGTCTGCGGAAAATCCGTGTTTCATCCGTGTTCAATCCGTGGCTAAAAAATCAGCCAACGCTGCCTTCCAAACTCACGCCCAGCAGTTTCTGCGCTTCGACGGCGAATTCCATCGGCAGTTCCTTGAACACTTCCTTGCAGAAGCCGTTCACGATCATGTTCACCGCGTCCTGCGTGGCGATGCCGCGCGCGTTGCAATAAAAAATCTGGTCCTCACCGATCTTCGAGGTCGAAGCCTCGTGCTCGACGCTCGACGACGTGTTTTTCACCTCGATATACGGAAACGTGTGTGCGCCGCATTTCGCGCCGATGAGCATCGAGTCGCACTGCGAAAAATTGCGCGCGTTCGTGGCGCTCTTCTGGATTTTCACGAGGCCGCGATAGCTGTTCTGTCCGTGCCCGGCGGAAATACCCTTGGAAATGATCGTGCTGCTCGTGTTTTTGCCGATGTGGATCATCTTTGTGCCGGTGTCGGCCTGCTGATAATTGTTCGTCACTGCGACGGAATAAAATTCGCCCACGGAATTGTCGCCGAGCAGAATGCAGCTTGGATATTTCCAGGTGATCGCCGAGCCGGTCTCGACTTGGGTCCAGCAGATTTTTGAATTTTTGCCTTTGCACAAGCCGCGCTTCGTCACGAAATTGTAAATGCCGCCCTTGCCGTTTTCGTCGCCAGGATACCAGTTTTGCACGGTCGAATATTTTATTTCGCCATTGTCCAGCGCGACGAGTTCGACGACGGCGGCGTGCAATTGATTTTCATCGCGCATCGGCGCGGTGCAGCCTTCGAGGTAGCTGACGTGCGCGCCTTCGTCCGCGATAATGAGCGTGCGCTCGAACTGGCCGGACTTCGCGGCGTTGATGCGGAAGTAGGTCGAAAGTTCCATCGGGCAGCGCACGCCTTTCGGGATGTAGCAAAACGAACCGTCAGTGAAAACGGCGGAGTTCAGCGCGGCGTAATAATTGTCCGTGTGCGGCACAACTGAGCCGAGATATTTTTTGACGAGTTCGGGATGGTCATGCACCGCCTCGCTGAACGAACAAAAAATGACGCCCTTTTCCGCGAGCTGTTTGCGGAAGGTCGTGCCGACCGAAACGGAATCGAAGATCGCGTCCACGGCCACGCCCGCGAGCTTGGCGTGTTCGCGCAACGGAATGCCGAGCTTCTCGTAAGTCTCAAGCAGCTTCGGATCAACGTCGGCGAGGCTTTTGGGCGCGTCGCCTTTGGGCTTGGGCTGCGAAAAATAACTGATGTCTTGGAAATCAATCTTCGGATATTTCACGAACTGCCACGTCGGTTCCGGCATGGTCTGCCAATGACGAAACGCCTTGATGCGCCAGTCGGTCAGCCATTCCGGCTCGTTCTTTTTGGCTGAAATATGGCGGATGGTGTCCTCGCTCAAGCCCGGCGGCGTGGACTCGGTTTCGACATCGGTGACGAAGCCGTATTTGTATTCCGTCTTGACCAGATCTTCAATTGTCTCGGTGGCTGTGCTCATATGAAATTATTTTTTCTTCGCGCACTCGGCGCAAAGGCCGTGAACCGCGATGTCGTAATGATCCACTTGAAAACCTTTCGGCCGCGGCATGACCGTGGAATCGGTCGGCAAGGCGACATCAAAAACTTCGCCGCAGGAATCGCAAAAATAATGGCAATGCTCCTCCATGTTCGGGCAGAAGCGCGTCGCGCCGCGTTCGAGCTGCACTTGCCGGACGAGGCCGCATTTCACGAGCGCGTCGAGCGTGTTGTAAACTGTCGCGTGGGAAATTTCCGGCATCGTGCGTTTCGTGCGGATGAAAACTTCCTCGGCCGTCGGATGATCGCGCTTGTGCAGGATCACGTCATAAACATGCTGGCGCTGCGGCGTAAAACGAAGGCCGCTGGTGTTCAGCCGCTCCGTCAAATTGTCATTTAATTTTTTCTCGACCGCGCTCATCGCAAGATCAAAATAGGCGCAAGCCCGAAGCCAGTCAAGATTTAGAATAATTCTAAATTGGCCGTTTATCGCGTGAGACAAAAGAGTGCAAATTTTTTATACAAATTTGGCAGCGGCAGTGTCTATCCAGTGAAATGCCCAAAATAAGCTTATGAAAACGACAATCAAATCCTTTGGAATCGCGCTTCTCGGCGTTGGACTATTTGCCAGTGGTTGCGCCAAAAAACATTCTGCAGAATGGAAGTCGCTTAAAAATCCTGAAGTCGTCGCCCAACTGAAATCATTCGTCGCGGAAAAAGAGGCGCAGGCCCATGCGGCTGTGGCCGCTGGAAGTGAAAGCGCCATGCCGGAATATAAACCGTTCTTTGCGGCGGCGGAAAAAGGCGACTGGCTGGCGTTGAACAATGCCTTTGAGGATTTGAAAAAGCGCGCCCCGCAATATGACCATCCGCCCGGAACACAAGTTGACCAACGCTTGAGGGGAAATCAGTGGGCGGCGGTGATAGAAACTTGGGGCGCGTTCGATGCGTTTGGTGAAGGTGATGAAAAATATTCGGCGGCTTTTGCCGATGACATCATCGCATCCATCCCGCAAGGCAGCATTTATTTCGGCGGCACCGATCCGGGACGGTTTTTGATCACGGCGATGCAAAAATCCCAGGTGGAGGGCGATCCTTTTTTCACGCTCACGCAAAACGCATTGGTGGACTCGACTTATCTAGATTACTTGCGCTCCATGTATGGAGATAAAATTTATATTCCGACCGCGAAGGATTCGCAGAAATGTTTTCTGGATTATACGGGAGATGCCCAACTCCGCCTGAAAGAAAACCAACTCAAACCGGGCGAAAACGTCACGCAAGATTCAGGCGGACGAATACAAGTCAGCGGACAAGTCGCCGTGATGGAGATCAACGCGTTGCTGGCGAAAATGATTTTTGACAAAAATCCCGACCGCGAATTTTACATCGAGGAAAGTTTTCCGCTTGACTGGATGTATCCATATCTCGAGCCGCATGGATTGATTTTCAAAATCAACCGCCAGCCGTTGCCGGAGTTGTCGGATGAAATCGTAAAAAAAGATCACGATTACTGGACAAGTTACATCCAACCAATGATTGGCGACTGGCTGAACGACGACACTTCGGTTGAAGAAATAAGCACATTTGCCGAAAAAGTTTTTGTGAAAAAAGATTTCAGCGGTTTCAAGGGCGACCCGCGTTTCATTCAAAATGCCTACTCGCACAAAATGTTTTCCAAATTGAGGAGTTCCATTGGCGGCCTTTACGCATGGCGCGCGCAACAAGCCACCGGCACATCTGAAAAGAAACGCATGAACGATGAAGCGGATTTTGCCTTCCGCCAGGCGCTGGCGTTGTGTCCGTATTCACCCGAAGCCGTGTTTCGTTACACGAACTTGTTATTGAGTCAAAATCGCCAGACCGACGCGCTTTTGGTGGCGGAAACGGCGGCGAAGATGCCGGCCATGCAAGGACGCGACGGCGAACAAGTTCGCGCTTTGGTCGGGCAACTCAAACGAACGGCGAAGTAAATTACTTCTGATAAACATTCACGCGCGCGGGCGGGAAATTCAGCCAGACAATTTTTGAGGTGAGCCGGCGGAAATTTGCCGCCGCGCTTTTGTGCCGCGCTTTGCCAAGATGATAACTGTATTGAACCCATTTGCCTTTGGGCTGCAAAACAGATTGGATTTTATGAGCCAGTTTTTCGGCTTCGGCCAGAGGAAAATTTAGCAAAGGCAGACTTGAAATCACGGCCCCGACGCTTTCAATCGGCTCGGCGCATTCGCGCAACAATTCGTCGAGTTGCCAGGCGTCGCCGGTAATAATATGCGCGCGGGGAAATTTTTCGCGCAATAATTTCGCCAGTTTTGGATTGTGCTCGATAGCGACGAGGCGGTCTTCGCGCAGGCCGCGCCGCAACAAAGCTTCCGTGACCGCGCCGGTGCCGGGGCCGAGTTCGAGCACAAAACTTTCGGGATCGGACGGCAGCCAGCGCGCCATGGCGGCGGCGAGTTTGGGCGAACTGGGCGTGACCGAGCCGGTGCGTTGCGGGTTGGCAAACCATTCGCGCAGGAACAAAGTCGAATCGGTCAGGGTCGCGATAATTTTTTTAGCCATCGTATTTGCAAATTCGGCTGGTTTCAGCCTTAAACTAATTCACGCGCGCAATTGCTGCCACTGAAAATTTCAGAATAAATCAGGGCGAATTTTTTGGCGATTGGGCGCGAGTGGAAGATTGGCCAAGTTTCCTGCGCGCCTCGGCGCGTCGGGAAGACCAATCGTCCCAGCTTCGTTCCCAATGCGCGCCGGTGAATTTTTTTTGCGCCGCCGGCCAGATTGAATCCAGCGCGTTCAATTCTTTTTCCGCCTCGTCGCCATCGTTCCAGTCCAGATAAGATTCGATCAAGTTCAAATGATTTTCGGGATAATCGGGCGCGAGTTGCGCGGCGCGCTCCAGCCATTCGCGCGCTTTGCGGCGGCTGCCGATGCTGCCAAAGCTCGGCGCCTCGCGATAAAGCAAACCGAGATTGCGCGCGGGTCCGGCAAAATCAAAATGCGAATCCAAATTGACCGCCGTCAGAAATTCGCTCTCCATTTCCTTGACGATGCTCAACGCGCCTAAAAATTTCGTGCGGGCAAGCTGGCCCAAATCCATCGCCAGATAATAATGCGCGGCGGCGATGCGCGGCTCGCGCGCAATAAATCGGCGGCAGGCGTCAATGCCCAGCGTCGCAATCTCTGCGCGCTCGTGGCCGCTTTGCGCAAAATCCGCCCAATCGTAACACGCGCGGGCGAATTGCCAGGCGTTGGTCGGATTTTCAGGATGAGATTGAAATTGGTTTTGGGCGCGATGAAATTCCGCCTCCATGCGCGCGGCAAAATTCCGGTTTGGCGCCGCGCTGGCAAAAATCACGGCGATGCTGAAAATGAACAGGGCGGCGATGAATTTCGTTTTGATCGCGCGGAAGGCTTTTGAATAAAAAGTTGCCATTGCGTCAGGCTGTTTTATACTGGGGCAAGTGAGATTAAACTGGAGATTCCTGCGATTGGCAATGTTGTCGGCGGCGGCGCTGGGCCTGGCCGGTTGCAGCGGCATCAACGCGGGCACGACCGTTTCGCCCGCCAGTTTTTTTCTGCCCGGACTTTTGCGCAATGACGCGCCGGCCCATGCGCCGGTCGCGCCGCCGGAAATTTCCAAGGAGTTTGCCGTTACCCAATAAAGTTTATGCGATTCCCATTCGCGCTGACGAAAAAAATCGCCAGCCACATCATCAAACACAAACTGCGCAAGACGCCGAAATTCGCGATGGTTTTGCAGCTCGAACCGTTGCATACCTGTAATCTAACATGCACCGGCTGCGGGCGCATCCGCGAATACTCCACGTCGCTCAAAGACATGGTGCCGCTGGAAAAATGTCTCGAAGCCGCGCGCGAATGCGACGCGCCGATGGTTTCGATTTGCGGCGGCGAACCGCTGATCTATCCCAAGATCGAAGAACTCATCGCTGGGCTTTTGGAGCAAGGCCGCGTCATTTACGTCTGCACGAACGCCATGTTCATGCGGAAAAAAATGAAGGATTATTTGGCCGCGATTTATTCGCCGGAAGTTGAGCCGAAAATTAAAAAACTGCTCGAACAAAAATTGATTTCCGAAAAAGACGCCGAAGTCATCCGCAAATCCGATGACGCGGCGAAGAAAAAAGTCGTCATCCGCCCGACGAAATGGATGTATTGGAACGTCCATGTGGACGGTTTGGAATTCACGCATGATTTGATCGTCGAACGCGAAGGCGTTTTCAAAGAATGCATCGAGGCGATCAAAATGGCGAAAATTTGCGGCTATCAAGTCGCCACGAACACGACGGTCTATCGCGAAACCGACGTGGCGGAAATCGAGGACATGTTCAAGTATTTAAGTTCGCTCGAAGTGGATGGCCACACGATTTCGCCCGGCTACGATTATGACGCGGCGAAAAAAGACATGGTCAAACGCCTCGGCAAAGATCCGAAACAATTTTTCCTCACGCGCGACATGACGCGGCAAAAATTTGCGAAGATTCAGGAATGGGGAAAAGCGTTCACGATTTTCGGCACGCCGGTTTATCAGGAATTTCTCGCCGGCAAACGCGAGTTGACCTGCACTGCGTGGGCGATCCCGACGTTCAACGTGAAAGGTTGGAAAGCGCCGTGCTACTTGATGACTGACGGACATTATTCCGGTTATCACGAAATGTTGCGCGAGGTGAAATGGGAAAAATACGGCGTCGTCAACGGCGTCGCGCGCGACCCGCGCTGCGAACATTGCATGGTTCATTGCGGTTACGATCCGAGCGGCGCGCTCGGCACGAATTATCAAAGCGGCGACAACTGGAAAAATTTCAAATACAATTTCGGCGCGAAACCCAAGCCGGTTACTTATTCAGCGGAATTGGAAAAGCGTGCTTACAACGGCGTGACGATTGGCAAAGGCCATTTGGCCGAGGCGAAAGCCGCGATCAATTCGCCCGCCGCCGGCGCGCGCGGCGCGTTCGCGAATGAAGTGCACCACGATCATCAGGCGCACGTTGGCAATTCCTGCGGCCCCGGCGACACTTCCGAACGCGATGAATTGCTGGCGAAAATCAAGGACGCGAAGAAAACTCATGAACACAAAAAATCTTCTCACCCAACGTAAAATCTCCCGTTACGGCTGGCTGCCGGATTTGCCGGACGCGCGCGATCATCTTTACGCTGCGCCGATGGAAATGCTGGGCGCGATTCCGTCGAAAGTTGACCTGCGCGCGCAATGTCCGCCGGTTTATGATCAGGGGCAATTGGGCAGTTGCACGGCCAACGCCATCGCCGTGGCACTGGAATTCGACCGGCTCAAGCAAAAAATTTCCGCCTTCGCGCCTTCGCGTCTTTTCATTTATTACAACGAGCGCGTGATGGAACACACGGTGGCCTCGGACAGCGGCGCGCAAATCCGCGACGGCATCAAAAGCGTCGGCAAGCTCGGCGACTGCCCGGAAACCGAATGGCCATACACGATTTCAAAATTCAAAACCAAGCCGCCAGCCAAATGCTATGCCGAGGCGTTGAAATATAAGGCCGTTTTATATTCGCGGTTGACGCCGATTTTAACCCAGTTGAAAGGCTGCCTGTCGTCCAGCTTTCCTTTTGTTTTTGGATTCACGGTTTATGAGAGTTTTGAAAGCGCGCAGGTCGCCAAGACCGGTCACGCGCCGCTGCCCAAATCCGACGAACAAGTGATTGGCGGTCACGCGGTCGTTGGGGTAGGCTACGACGATGCGAAGCAATGGTTCATCGTCCGCAACTCCTGGGGAAATTCCTGGGGCATGAAAGGATATTTCACATTGCCTTATTCTTATTTGACGGATTCAAATCTCGCGGACGATTTCTGGACCATTCGCATCGTGCAATAAAATAAATGGGCAAAGGGAACAAGCTGCGCGAAAAGATTTTGCTCGGCCATTCCGACGCAAACATTGATTTTGGCGATCTTTGCCACTGGTTGCGGCGGCTTGGTTTTAGTGAAAGAATCAGCGGTAGCCATCACATTTTCAGCCGGAATGGAATTGAAGAAATTATCAACATCCAGCCGAAAGGCCGGATGGCAAAAAACTATCAGGTCGCGCAGGTTCGTGATATGATTTTGAAGCATCGTTTGGGAGACGAGTCGAATGAGTGAGTCCAAATACGAGATGATTGTTTATTGGAGCGAACAGGACAAGGCGTTTCTGGTCGAAGTTCCTGAATTGCCCGGCTGCATGGCCGACGGCGAGACGCGCGGGGATGCGATCAAAAACGCCAACGAAGTCATCAAACTTTGGATTGAAACGGCAAAAAGTCTTGGACGTGAGATTCCCAAGCCGCGCGGACGGTTGGCTTACGCGTAAAATTTTACATGAGCAAAACCCTTTATCTTTCACCTCCATCATTTGACGGTTTCGACGGCGGCGCGGGCGCGCGGTATCAGGCGCGGCGCGAAGTCACCAGCTATTGGTATCCGACGTGGCTCGCGCAACCCGCCGCGCTCACGCCGAATTCCAAACTGCTTGACTGCCCGCCGCACGACATTGACATCGCCAAGTGCCTCGCCATCGCGAAAGATTTTGATCACGTCATCATCAACACCTCCACGCCGTCATTGAAAAACGATTGCAAAGTCGCCGAGGCGATCAAGGCGCAAAAGCCGGACACGAAAATCGGTTTCGTCGGCGCGCACACAATGGTTTTGCCGACGGAAACATTGAAGGCATCGCCGGCGATTGACTGGGTCGGCCGCAAGGAATTTGATTTCACCTGCAAAGAAGTCGCTGAAGACCGTCCGCTTGAAACCATCGCGGGACTTTCCTTCAAAAATCGCGACGGAAAAATAATTCACAATGCCGAGCGCGAAATGATCTCGGACATGGACACGCTGCCGTGGGTGGCGGACGTTTACAAACGCGATTTGCAGATTGAAAAATATTTCATCGGCTATCTGCTGCATCCTTACATTTCGATGTATACGGGTCGCGGCTGCCCGGCGCAATGCACCTTTTGCCTCTGGCCGCAAACCATCGGCGGCCACAAATATCGCGTCCGCTCGCCGCAAAACGTCGCGGATGAAATGGCTTACATGAAGAAAATTTTTCCGCAGGTGCGCGAATTTTTCTTCGACGACGACACGTTCACCGCGAACCTCCCGCGCGCCCGCGAAATCGCCAAAAAACTCGCGCCGCTCGGCGTTCACTGGAGTTGCAACAGCCGCGCAAATCTCGATTACGACACGATAAAAAGTTTCAAAGACAATGGCCTGCGCCTGTTCCTGGTCGGTTACGAAAGCGGCAACGACGACATTCTCACGCGCATTAAAAAAGGCGTGACGATGGATGAAATGCGCCGCTTCACGAAAGATTGCCATCGCGCCGACGTCGTCATTCACGGCACGTTTATTCTTGGTTTGCCGGTGGAAACGCCGCAGACCATTCAGAACACGATCAATTTTGCGAAAGAGCTCGACGTGTTCTCGTTGCAGGTTTCCCTGGCCGCGCCATATCCAGGCACGGAACTTTATGAAATGGCGAAGCAAAACGGCTGGTTCGTGAAGAAGGACAAAACCGATCTCGTGGAACTCGACGGCTTGCAACAAAGCACGCTGGAATATCCCGGCCTGAACAAAGATAAGATTTTTGAGGAAGTGGATCGTTTTTATCGCACTTATTATCTGCGCCCAAAACCGATCTTGCGGATCATCAAGACGATGCTTGAGGACAAGGATATTCTGGTGCGCCGCTGCCGCGAAGGTTATGAATTTTTCAAAAGTTTGCGTGAGCGCAAAGCGGATTTGGCTGCGGCACAAGCCGTCGCCGCGTCAGCCTGAAATTCATTCGCGCAATTTTTTAACCGGATATTTTGGTTTGATTTCCACGTTGATGAATTTTTCTTTTGATTCAGCCCGCATCAAAGCGCGGAACTTTTCGCGCGGCACGTTCAAGTATTCGTAAGGCTCGCCGTCAGCGTAAATCAAATCGAGCGGCGCCGCTTCTCATCATAACAAAGCCTGCGCACGCAAGAAGGATTTACGCGCCGGCAATTTTCTTTGTTTCCCGTTTTCATTTTTAAACTTCGCTTCAAAAAAAATCAACTCCAGCCAAATCTCAATCAGCAACGGTTCACTTTTTTCATCCGGCGGCTTCTGGAATTAAATTGTTATGTGGAAACAAGATTGAAAAGCGGCGAAAGATTTTTTAGTCTCAAAGTTTATGAAAAGCTATCATGGGCAATTTCTGGTGATGATGATGATTGCCCTGTTGCTTACCGGATGCAATAAAGAATCTGGGGCAAATAACCACGTCATCAAAGTTGGCGAGTTCGCTTCGTTGAGCGGCAGCGAAGCAACCTTCGGCCAGTCCTCGGACAAAGGCACGCGATTGGCGATTGACGATTTGAACGCGGCGGGCGGCGTGCTCGGCAAAAAAATTCAATTGTTGACCGAAGACGATCAATCGCAAGCCGGTCAAGCCGCGACGGTCGTGCGCAAATTAATTTCCAGCGACGGCGTCATGGCGATTTTAGGCGAAGTCGCGTCATCGCGTTCGCTCGAAGCCGCGCCGATTTGCCAGGAAAATAAAATTCCGATGATTTCGCCCGCGTCCACAAATCCAAAAGTGACGGAAGTCGGCGATTATATTTTTCGCGTTTGTTTTATTGATCCGTTTCAGGGGACCGTGATGGCAAATTTCGCGCGCAAAACTTTGAACCTGCAAACTGCGGCGATTTTGAAAGAGACGAGCAGCGATTACAGCGTCGGGCTGGCAAAATTTTTCCGCGAACGTTTCATCACCGACGGCGGAAAAATTGTGGCAGAAGAAAATTACAGTCACGGCGATAAAGATTTCAGCGCGCAACTCACGGCCATCAAAGCGCAAAATCCCGAGGGCATTTTTGTTCCCGGCTATTACACGGAAGTCGGCTTGATTGCGTTGCAGGCGCGGCAACTCGGCATCACGGTTCCGTTGTTTGGCGGCGATGGCTGGGAATCTTCCGCGCTCGTGCCCATCGGCGGCAAAGCGCTCGAAGGCTGTTATTTTTCCAGTCACTATTCGCCGCAGGACAGGTCGCCCGTCGTGCAAAATTTCGTCAAAGAATTTCAAGCCAAATTCGGCGAGACGCCCGACACGATGGCCGCGCTGGGTTACGACTCCGCAATCGTCCTTGCCGACGCCATCAAACGCGCGGGCTCAACCGACCCCGCAAAAATTCGCGACGCGCTCGCGGCGACAAAAAATTTTCCCGGCGTCACTGGAAAAATCACGATGGACGCCAATCGCAACGCGTCGAAGGCCGCTGTGATTTTGGAAATTACAAACGGACAATTCAATTACGTCCAGACTGTTTCACCATAATCTCCGTTTAGCGCGCTCGACAAAATTTTCTGCACGCACCATGCTTTGCGCGTGAAATGACGGAGTTTCTCCAACAACTCATCAACGGCCTCGCGCTTGGCTCCATCCTCGCGCTCATCGCGCTGGGCTACACGATGGTTTATGGAATTCTGCGCTTCATCAATTTCGCGCACGGCGACGTTTTCATGCTCGGCGCGTTCGCCGGATTTTATCTCACGCCAAAAATTGCAAAAATTTTTCCGACGCCTTCCATTTTGAGCGGACTCGTCGTCATGGGAATTTCCATGCTCATTTGCGCCGCGCTGGGAATTATCATTGAACGCTTCGCGTATCGCCCGCTGCGGAGCAGTCCAAAATTGACCATGCTCATCACCGCGATTGGCGTTTCGCTTTTTCTCGAATACACCGGGCAATTTGTTTTTGGCGCCGCGCCCAAAAAATTTCCCGAACTTATTCCCGTTTATCCCATCGCGCAATTCGGCGGCTTGAGCCTCAACAGCAATCAAATCATCGTGTTCGCCGTCACGCTCGTGTTGCTCATCGCGCTGCGCTTTATCGTGCTCAAAACAAAAATCGGCACGGCCATGCGCGCGCTGTCATTCAATCCCCAAGCCGCCGCGCTCATGGGCATCAACATTGATCTCGTCATTTCGTTCACGTTCGCGCTCGGCTCCGCGCTCGCCGCCGCCGCCGGAATTTTATTCGCCGTCAATTATCCCGCGATAGATCCGCTGATGGGAATTTTGCCAGGCCTCAAAGCCTTTGTCGCAGCAGTGCTCGGCGGCATCGGTAATTTGCCCGGCGCGGCGCTCGGCGGAATTATTATTGGCATCACCGAAACGCTCGTATCCGGTTACATTTCCTCGACCTATCGCGACGCGATTGCGTTCGGAATTTTAATTTTAATGCTGCTCGTCAAACCTTCCGGCTTGCTCGGCAAAAAGGAAATTGAAAAAGTATGAACATCCGTCACGCCAAACTTTTTTTGCTCGCGGCCATCGTGTTGAGTTTTTTAATTTCGCTGTTTGAAAATCAAATCAATTCATACTGGCTTTTCATTTCCTACGACATCGGCATCAACATCATTCTCGCCGTCAGTTTGAATTTGATCAACGGCTACACCGGACAATTTTCACTCGGCCATGCCGGGTTCATGGCCGTTGGCGGTTACACGGCGGCAGTCATTACCAATCAATTCGGTCACTTAAATCTTTTTTTCGCGAATGGAATTTTCGTTGTCGCACTTTTTGCCGGCGGAATTACCGCTGCGATTGCCGGCTTGCTCGTTGGCATTCCGACGTTGCGTTTGCGCGGTGATTATCTCGCCATCGTCACGCTCGGTTTCGGCGAAATCATCCGCGTCATTTTTCAAAACATGCAATCCGTCGGCGGCGCGCGCGGCTTGAGCGTCACGCACAATTATACCAATTTTTTTTGGACGTTTGCGCTTGCGGCGCTGACGATTTACGTCGTCACAACGCTCGTGCATTCCACTTATGGACGCGGATTTATTGCCGTGCGCGACGACGAAATCGCCGCCGAAGCGACTGGCGTTAATCCCACAAAATACAAAGTCACCGCGTTTGTCGTCGGCGCATTTTTTGCGGGCATCGCCGGCGGACTTTACGCGCACTCCAAACAATTTCTCACGCCGAGCGGATTTGGTTTCATGACTTCCATCGCCATTGTCGTCATGGTCATTCTCGGCGGCATGGGCAACACGCCCGGCGTCGTCCTCGCCGCGATTTTGCTGACGCTGCTGCCCGAAGGTTTGCGCGCGCTCGCCGGCGTCGAACATCTTCCCGGCCTCGCCGCCGAATTTCCGTTAAGCTGGGTCGGCAACATGCGCATGATCATTTATTCGCTGCTGCTGATTGTTTTAATGCTCACGCGCCCGCAAGGACTTTTTGCGTTGCGAAAATTAAAAACGAAAAATTCAAAATGAAAAAAAAATTTGTGCGGGAGCGCGCCCGCCTCGGGCGCAGTTCGGCGCGCCCTCGCGCCGAACACGAATGCAATCACGCGCGCGAACTAATCCGGCCGCGACGCAATGCCAACGACGAGGGCGTCGTTGGCTGCGCCCGATGGCGGGCGCGCTCCCCATTTTTTTTCTCATGACTTCGCTTTTGCAATTAGAACACGTCACCGTCCGCTTCGGCGGATTAACGGCTGTTTCCGAATTAAATTTGCAAATTCGCGAAAACGAACTCGTCGGTTTAATCGGTCCAAACGGCGCGGGCAAAACCACTGTTTTCAATTTAATTACCGGCGTTTATCAGCCGAGCGCAGGCCAAATTTTTTTTGCGGAAAAAGAAATTTCCAAACTCAAACCGCATCAACTCGCGCGACGCGGCATCGCGCGCACGTTTCAAAACATCCGGCTCTTTCCATCGCTTTCGGTTTTTGACAACGTTCGCACCGCGACTCAATTGCATCGCGCGCACGGTGTTCGCGACGCGCTTTGGCGCGGACGCTCGTTTTTTCACGGCGAAGAAAAAGTGGAACATCGCGTGCGCGAACTGCTCGAAATTTTTCATCTCGAAAAATTTTTGGACGCAGACGCAAAAAATTTAAGTTACGGCGATCAACGGCGATTGGAAATTGTCCGCGCGCTCGCGACCAAGCCGAAATTACTTTTGCTCGACGAACCCGCCGCCGGCATGAACGCAACAGAAAAAATCGAACTCACGCGATTGATTCGTTTCATCAAAGAAAAATTTTCCATTTCCATTTTGCTGGTCGAGCACGATATGCGCGTCGTCATGGAAATTTGCGAACGCATTTCTGTTTTGGATTACGGCATAAAAATCGCCGAAGGCACGCCCGAAGAAATCCGTAAAAATCCAAAAGTCATCGCGGCATATTTAGGAGAAGAATTAAAAATGCAAAATTAAAAATGAAAAAGCGATTGGCAAATTCCTTTTGGCTTGGCGGGGAAATTTTTTAATTTTGCATTTTTAATTTTTAATTCGTCGATGCTCGAAATCAAAAATCTATTTGTGAATTACGGCGCCATCGCAGCGCTGCACGGAATTTCTTTGTCCGTGCAAAACGGCAGCATCGTCACACTCATCGGCGCAAACGGCGCGGGCAAATCCACCACGCTCAAAACCATTTCCGGTTTGCTCAAGCCAAAATCCGGCGAGATTTTTTACGACGGCAAAAAAATTTCCGGTTTGCCGCCGCACAAAATTGTCGCGCTCGGTTTATCGCACGTGCCCGAAGGCCGGATGATTTTTGCGAACCTGACCGTTCTGGAAAATTTGCAAATGGGCGCGTTTTTAGTTCGCGATAAAAAAATTGTCCGACGCGAATTGGAATTTGTGTTCGGGACTTTTCCGCGTTTGCGCGAACGCGAATCGCAAATTGCCGGAACACTTTCCGGCGGCGAGCAACAAATGCTCGCGATTGGCCGCGCGTTGATGTCGCAGCCAAAATTTTTGATGCTGGACGAGCCGTCGCTCGGACTCGCGCCGTTGCTTGTGAAAACGATTTTTGAAAAAATTGTGGAAATCAATCGCGAGCGCGGCCTGAGCATTTTGCTCGTAGAACAAAACGCGAATCGCGCGCTGGAAATTTCCAGCTTCGGTTACGTTTTGGAAACCGGCAAAATTGTTTTGGCAGACAACGCGGCGGCGTTGCGGCAAAATCCGCAAATCAAAAGTGTTTAT
Source organism: Verrucomicrobiia bacterium (assembly GCA_036509895.1). Classification (GTDB taxonomy): domain Bacteria; phylum Verrucomicrobiota; class Verrucomicrobiia; order Limisphaerales; family UBA11358; genus UBA11358. The sequence continues at coordinate 78,155 of DATCEV010000017.1, read as the reverse complement.
CTTGGCGGCTGATTTGGCCGCAAATGACTTGTTGACTTCATGCGTGCATCTGATAAGTTTCGCGTCCCTTTTGTTTGGAAAAATGAAAACGCATTTACCTAAAGTGAATCTGGATGAGCGCAAATGGCATGTGATTGATGCCGATGGCGCGGTGCTCGGTCGTCTGGCCGTGCAGGTGGCCGATGTTTTGCGCGGCAAAAATAAACCGGTTTATACGCCGCATCTTGACGCGGGCGATTTTGTAGTGGTCATCAATGCCGAAAAAGTTCGCGTCACCGGCAAGAAAGAAACGGCGAAGGAATACATGAGTTATTCCGGCTGGAAAGGCGGCGAGAAATACGCCACCGTCGCGCAAGTTCGCGCCAAGCAGCCGGAGAATCTCATCATGCACGCCGTCAAAGGCATGATTCCAAAAAATCGTCTCGGCGCGCAGTTGTTGACCAAGCTGAAAGTGTTCAAAGGCGCGAAACATGATCACGCCGCGCAAATGCCCGCAACGCTCGCGGTCGCAAAATAATTTTAGTATGGCTACGAAAACCACCAACGAATTTCTTGGAACCGGACGGCGCAAAACTGCCATCGCGCGCGTTCGCCTCGCGACCGGCGGCGGCAAAATCACCGTCAACGGATGCGCGTTTGAAAATTATTTTCCGCTCGAAACTTTGCGCACCACCGTCACGCAGCCCTTGACCGTCACCGGCACGACGGAAAAATTGGACGCGGAAGTCAATGTCACCGGCGGCGGCCCCAATGGACAAGCCGGCGCGGTGCGTCACGGCATTTCGCGCGCGCTGTTGAAATTCGACGCGACGCTGCGCGGCGCATTGAAAGCGGAAGGATTTCTGACGCGCGATCCGCGGGAACGCGAGCGCAAAAAATACGGCCAGCCCGGCGCGCGCAAACGCTTCCAATTTTCGAAACGTTGATCGCATCGGACAATTTGCAAACCCGCTGGCGCAAGCCGGCGGGTTTGTTTTTTGCGTAGCAGCCGACGTGAGGAGGCTCTGACTCATTTTAATTAGAGCCTCGTTACCTCGGCTGCTACGAAATAATAATTTTTTTCTCTGCGTCTTTGCGTCTCTGCGTTAAAAATAAGAACGAAATGAAAACGAAAAAAGTCGCCGTTGTCGGCGCGTCGGGTTATTCCGGCGAAGTTTTGGTGCAATTGCTTTTGAACCATCCGCACGCGGAACTGGTCGCCGTCACCTCGCGCCAAAATGCCGGGCAAACGCTGGCGCAGGTTTTTCCAAAATTCGCCAGCCATCGGAAATCACAAAAAATTCGTTTTAGCGAACCGAACGCAAAAATTTTGGCGAAGCAGGCGGACGTGATTTTTCTCGCGCTGCCGCACGGCGTTGCTGCGGAATACGCCGTGCCACTTTTGAACGCCGGCGCCATCGTCATTGATTTGAGCGCGGATTTCCGGCTCAAGAGCGCGGTAATTTACAAAGAATTTTACGCGCACGACCATCCCGCGCCGGAACTTTTGAAAAAATCGGTTTACGGTTTGCCGGAAATTTATCGCGACGAGATAAAAAAATCTTCGCTCATCGCTTCGCCCGGCTGTTATCCGACGAGCGTTTTGCTGCCGTTGATTCCGTTGCTGAAAAATAATTTGATCAAATCGTCCGGCATCATTGCCGATTCGCTGAGCGGCGTCAGCGGCGCGGGACGAAAGATCGAGGCCGATTATCTTTTTGTCGAGTGCAACGAAAGCGCGCGGCCTTACGGCGTTCCGAAGCACCGGCATTTATCCGAGATCGAGGAACAACTTTCGTTCGTGGCCAAAACGCAAGTAACCATCCAGTTCACGCCGCATTTAATTCCGCTGAATCGCGGCATTTTGACGACGCTATATTTGGAGCCGGCAGAAAAATTATCGGATGAAAAAATTTCCGCATGTTACCAAAAGTTTTATGGCAGCGAACCGTTTGTTCGCCTGCTCGAGGGAGAAAATTTGCCCGACACAAAAAATGTCAGCGGCACAAACGTCATTGAAATCGCGTGGCGATTGGACGCGCGGACAAACCGGCTCATCGTGATGAGCGCGGAAGATAATTTGGTCAAAGGCGCAAGCGGTCAAGCCGTGCAAAGCATGAACATTTTGTGCGGCTGGCCGGAAACGGCGGGATTAATTTAATTGTAGCAGCCGACGTGAGGAGGCTCTGACTAAAAACAATTTGAGGCTTGTGAACTCAACAAAACCCAAATGGAACGCGGCGGATTACGCCGCGAATTCCGTCGTGCAGCAATCCTGGGCGCGCGAACTCATCGCAAAATTAAATTTGCGCGGCGACGAAAATATTTTAGATGTCGGCTGCGGCGATGGAAAAATCACGGCGGAAATCGCGCGTGCGCTGCCGAATGGTTTGGTCGTCGGCGCGGATGCTTCGCCGCAAATGATTGAGTTTGCCAAAAAAACTTTTCCGCCGAAAAAATTTTCAAATTTAGAATTTCAAATGTGCGACGCGCGGAAAATTTCGTCAAAATTTTTTGACGAAAAAATTGACGTGGTTTTTTCCAACGCAGCATTGCATTGGGTTGATGATCACGAAAAATTTTTGCGCGGCGCGAGTTCGGTTTTGAAATCCGGCGGACGGCTGGTCATTTCTTGCGGCGGAAAAGGAAATGCGCAGGACGTTTTCATCGCGTTGAGGCCGGAAATGCGTTTGGCGCGCTGGCGAAATTTTTTCCGCCAAATGCCGACGCCATATTTTTTTTATTCGCCGGAAGATTATAAAAAATGGCTGCCGAAATGCGGTTTCAAAATTCAAAAATTAAAACTTGCGCCCAAGGATGCGACCTACGCCGGCGCAGAAGGTTTCGCGACCTGGCTGCGAACGACGTGGATTCCTTATGTGCAGCGCGTGCCGGAAAACGTGCGTGAAGAATTTATTGCCGCCGTTACGCAACGTTACGTCGCCAAACATCTGCCGGACGGAGACGGAAAAGTTCACGTCAAAATGGTGCGGCTGGAAATTGAGGCGGTGAAAGTTTAACACGAATTTCACGAATTTCACGAATTTTCACGAATTAAATTCGTGTTAATTCGTGAAATTAGTGTCCAAGAGTTTTCGTGTATTTAGTGTCTTTCGTGGTTAATTTTTTAAAGATGAAAAGGCAGTTCAAAGAAGTTTCCGGTTCCATCGTCGCGCCCAAAGGCTTTCTCGCCAGTGGCGTTTTTTGCGACATTAAAAAAATCGGCACGGGCAAAGGCTCGAACAAAGGACAAAAACGCGATTTGGCTTTGATTGTTTCGGAAGCGCCCGCGACAGTCGCCGGCATGTTCACGACGAATCAAGTTTGCGCTGCGCCGGTAAAAATTTGCATTGAACGAATTAAAACCGCTGTGGCGCAGGCGATTGTCGTGAATTCTGGAAATGCAAATGCCTGCACCGGCGCGCAAGGTTTGTGCGACGCAAAAATGATGACGGAAATTCTTGCGGACAAATTAAAAATTTCCGCGCAAAAAATTTTTGTCGGTTCAACGGGAAGAATCGGCGTGACGATGCCGATGGAAAATGTGAAGCGCGGAATTTTGGCGGCGGCAACTTTGCTCGGCAGCAAAATTGAAAATGCGGATGCCGCCGCCGCAGCGATCATGACGAGTGACACGCAACCGAAACAAATGGCGATTGAATTTTTGCTGGGCGGAAAAAAAGTTCGCGTCGGCGGCATTTGCAAAGGCGCGGGCATGATTCAGCCGGGAATGTCGCCAACGGGTGCGCGGCCAGCGACGTTGCCGCACGGCGGATTGCACGCGACGATGCTTTGTTTTATCACGACGGACGCGGCGATTGATTCAAAAGTTTTGCAAGACGCGCTGAACGAAGCCGTCGCGCACAGTTTTAATCGCATCACCGTGGACGGTGACATGAGCACGAACGATACGGTTTTGGTTTTGGCGAACGGGCTGGCTGGCAATGAAAAATTCAAAATTCAAAATTCAAAATTCAAAATTTTTCAGGCGGCGCTGAATCATGTTTGTTTGGAATTGGCAAAAAAAATTGTGCGCGATGGCGAAGGCGTGCATCGCGTCGTGACCGTGCGCGTGAACGGCGCGAAGACAATTCAGGATGCCGATGCCGCCGCGCGCGCGGTGGCAAACAGCGCGCTAGTGAAAACAAGCTGGCACGGCGGCGATCCGAATTGGGGCAGAATCATTGATGCGCTTGGTTATTCGCCTGCGAAAATTGTGGAGGAGAAAGTGGACATTGGTTACAGCGTGAGCGGCGACAAAAAAATTCTTTGGAGTTTGAAACGCGGCCAGCCGACGAAAGCGACGTTCAAGGAATTGTGCGCCGCCGTCGCGCCGGAGGAATTTGAGTTGCGCATCAACCTGAATCTCGGCAAAGCCGCTGCGGTGATGTATGCCGCTGATTTGACGGAGGAATATGTGGATTTTAACAAGGGCGACGTGGGCGATCCAAACTCACTTGGCGGCTGATTCGCCATGATTGAAAATGGAAATCTGTGATTAAAAATAATTTCGAGGCGGCAGGTTGAAATTGAAATGGATTTGCAGTTGAATAATAGCGGTCAAAGGTGAAATTCATTTATGCCTATCTATGAATACGAATTGCGCGAGGGCGGGTGCAAAGTGTGCGGCGGAAAATTTACATTGAACCGTCCGCTCTCGGCCAAACCGCTCACGAATTGTCCGGCGTGCAAAAAGCCGGTGCGCAAAGTTTTTTCCAATTTCAGTTCACCGCAAAAGCTCAAGCCGCTTTCAATTTCCGACGCAAAGAAAGCCGGTTTTACCGTGCTCAAAAGAGTCAGCAAGGGCGAATATGAAAAACAATAGGAGAAGTCAAAAATCTGATGCCGAAGCCGGGAAACGGCATGATTACAGGCATATTTGGCGCTTTTCATTTTGAATTCATTTTGACGGAAATTGTCTATTGCATTAACTTATCAAGCTGAAAATGGATTTTTGCCTGTCAAAATTGAAGTTGCTGCTTTGCGCTGCGGCGGGTGCGATGATTGTTTCCGCTCCGGCCCAACAAGGCGGACAGTCCATTATTTTTTCCACGCCCCAAAGTTCAGACGCTTCGGCCAGCGCGCCCAAATCATCGTCGTCCCCGGATCAACCGGATTTAATGGATCAGCAAGCGCCGTTGAGTTTGTTTAACGCCACGGCTCCGGCGCAACAATTGCCGATGATGCAACCGCCCGTCATTTCGCCCGCCGGACAGGAACGGATGAAACAATTGCAGGAGGATCGAAACAATTGGTCGCTAATGTCGCCGGAAGAAATTTTTGGCGTGGCGACAAAGAATCAGGGCGCGGACGGAAATGACAAGAATGAAAATCAAGTGGAACGTTATCTGGACCGGCAAAATCTTTTGCAAAGGGGCGCCACGAATGACGCGCCGGCTGACGGCGGGAATTCATCCTGGAATTTTTCGCGAAACGACAAGGAACGTTCGGATGCCCATTGGTTTGATCCCGAGCAGACGGCGAGCGCCCTTCAAAGTTTGAGCCAGCTTTTAGGGGCCCGGCCGCAGGGCAGCGGAGCAAATCCAAATAATAATTCGTTGTTTGCGCCGGCGCAACGATTGCAGCAACAGTCACAATCGCCGAAGCTGGACCTCGCGCAGCAGGCGGAAATGGAACGTTTCCGGCAATTGCTTCAACCCCGGCTGGCATCGGTGGCGGCGACGCCGGCGGCCAATGATCAGTTTTTTCCGTCGCCGAAAGCTGAAGTGGATCCGAACCTCACGCAGCCGGATTTTACGCCCAATCCTTTGGGAGCTTCGTTCACGCCGTTGAGCGCGGGCATCAGCCGGCCTACGGGATTGACGCCGTTGCCCGGAATTGCCACGCCGACGCTACATGCGACCGCACCGCCATCATGGGTGCCGCAACCTCCGCCGTGGCTTTCACAAGGGCCGCAACCTTTTTCGCAACGAAATTTTTAAGTCTGTTTAGTGGGCGGAAGTCAGCAGCAAAACTTGTTCGAGCGTGGAAATTCCCTCGCGCGCGCGATCCAGGCCGACCATGCGCAGTGTTTTCATTCCTTGATTGATGGCGACTTTTCCCATTTCGCGCGTGCTGGCGCGGGCGATGATGAGTTTGCGGATTTGGTCGGTTATGGGCATCGCTTCAATGATGGCCATGCGCCCGGCATAACCGGAATTTTTACAACGGTCACAGCCGCGCCCGCGATACAATTGCACGCCGTGAAACATTGAGGATTCAATTCCCAAATCGAGGAACATTTTTTCAGGATAGGTCACGGGTTCCTTGCAGTGCGAACAGACGCGGCGCATGAGGCGTTGCGCGCAGGACAGAATCACGGAAGACGAAATCAAAAACGGCGCGATGCCCATGTCGTCAAGGCGCGCGATGGCACCGGGCGCGTCGTTGCAGTGCATCGTGCTCAAAACCTGGTGGCCGGTGAGCGCGGCTTCAATGGCGATTTCCGCCGTTTCAGTATCGCGGATTTCGCCGATCATAATAATGTCGGGGTCTTGCCGCAAAATGGAGCGCAGCGCGTTGGCAAAGGTCAGGCCAATGTCTTTTTTCGTGGGAACTTGATTGATGCCGGGAATCTGAAATTCAACGGGGTCTTCAACGGTGACGATGTTAAAAATCGGATTGTTCAGTTCGTTCAATGCAGAATAAAGCGTCGTGGTTTTGCCGGAACCCGTCGGGCCGGTCACAAGAATGAGTCCGTGCGGCGCGTCAATCGCTTCTTTGAAATGTTTGAAAGTTTCGCCGTCCAATCCAAGTTTATCAATGCTGGCGGACAAATTCGTTTTGTCCAAAACGCGCAGCACGATTTTTTCGCCGTGAACGGTCGGCATGACGGAAACGCGCAGATCAAAATCTTTGCCGCCGACTTTGACGCGCATACGACCATCCTGCGGCAGGCGCCGTTCGGCGATGTCGAGGCTGCTCATGATTTTGAAGCGCGAGGTGAGCGCGAGCTGCATTTGTTTGGGCGGCGGTGTGGCGTCCAAAAGCACGCCGTCCACGCGATAACGCAGGCGCATGCTTTTTTCAAACGGCTCCAGATGGATGTCGCTGGCGCGGTCTTTGATGGCTTGAATGATCATCAGATTCGCCAGCTTGATGACCGGAGCTTCTTCGCCGGCGGCGGCGAGCTGGTCAATGCTGATATTTTCAACGCCTTCCTGAACGGTTTCAACGCTATCGGCATCATCCTGTTGTTTCTGCGCGTCTTGAATGATGTCGTCCATCGAGCCGCTTTTGGCGGAATCAATGGCGTTGAGCTTGTCCATGATCGCCTTTTCCGAGGCGATGAGCGGAGCAATTTCCAGACGAGTGATGCGCTTTACATCATCGAGGGCGATGACGTTCAACGGATCGGCCATCGCCAGGAACAATTTATTTTCCAGCCGCGAAATGGGAATGACCTTGTGATTGTGCGCAATGTCATGCGGGATCAAATCAACCAGCTCCGACACAATCGCCACGCGCGGAAGATTGATCGGCGTCACGTTGAGCACGCGGCCCATGCACACGGCCAAATCCTGTTCGCTGACATAAGCCTTTTCGATGATCAATTTGACGAGACGCGCGCCGCCGTGTTTTTGTTGTTCGAGCAATTCTTCCACCTGGTTCGCGCCCAGCAAGCCGTCCTCGACGAGCGCGTCGGCGATGCGTTCTCCAAATGATTTTATTTTGGCCATGACTTTTAGCGAAACGCTTTGCGGATGTTTGACATCAACTCGGTGGGCGGTGACAAATACCATACGAGCCGGTGCGAAGTCGTCTCGGACAATTCCATGATCGCCTGCTGATTGAATGGATTGGCCGTCGCCACCAAAATCGCCTTGCTCATCCGGTCAAACGGCAGGATGCACCAGCGCCGGCAGATGTCCCCCGGAAAACCGCGCGTCAAATCAATGTCCACGTCATATTTTTCCAGCGGCAAATACGCCATGCGCGAGCGGTCGGACAATAATTTCAGCGCCTTGTCCGAAAGTAAAATTCCCTTCTCATGCAATACCTGGATGAACGGCTCGACCACGTCCGTTGGCGACACTCCCAAATCCACCGTGCGCCAGCACAAATCAAAATCGCCCGCGCTGATGGTTTTGCTGTCCACGAAAATTTTCCGCAACATCACGCGCCCGTCGTCCATTTCACTATCCGCGCTCAATTTCCGCGCCGTCGCCTTCGGCTTTTCCGCTGCCATCGCCAGCGCCGCCGGTTCCGCATTTTGTTCGCCCACGTTGCTGGCCTTGTTCTCAATTTCCTTGAGCGCCGCCTGCACCTCCGCATCCTCCGGGCGCCGCTGCAACACCGTCTCAAATTCAAGGATCGCCGACGACAACTGTCCTGTCAGCATATACGCCTGGGCGATGCGCTTCGATGTGTTGATCACTTCCTCGTCGCGGCCGAGCTTGGAATAAGCCTCCTTGAGAATTTCCAGCGACTGGCAATCATTCGGCTGCGATTGCACGATGACCTCGAACATCTCAATCGTCTGCTGCAATTGAGCTTCTTCACCCGGATTCAACGTCATCGTCGCCATAATAAAAATTTTGCCCGTCAAAAATCAGCAACTTCGCCGCCAAATTAAAGGGTTCTGCCAGTCAAAGCAATCGCGGAAAATTTTTCTTGCGGCGCGGGAAAAAATTGACCGCTTGAAACTTCAAACCGAAAACTCGAAACTACGCGGGTGGAACAATCGAACCTGACCATGTTTCCCGCGCCCGCCGAACGCCTTTTGCGTTTCGTCGGCGATAAAATTATTTTTCAGTTGCGCGCAGAAAAAATTGCCGGCCCGTCGCCTCGAAGCGAAGCCAAGACGCGGGCCTTTCTGCGAACCAATCTTGGCCGCGCCGCCGCGCGCCGAAAAGAAATTATTTCCGCGCATGCCGGTCACGTCGCCGCCGCCGGAATTTCCTGGCGCGATTTGCCCATGCAAAAAAACGGCGACGTTTGGGAAATTGAAATTCCGCTCGCCGAAGTCGGTTATTTCAAAGCCAAACCTTATTCGCTCGACGAAAAAAAATGGCAGCACTGGCCGGACGGCAACGACATCGGCATTTCAGTTCATCCAAATTTTGCGCGCACTGCCGATACAATTTATTGCGCCTTCACGCGGCTTTTCGGCGAAACAAAAAATCTCGCTGTCAGCGCCGACGAAAAATTGGAAGCGCAACTCAAATTGCTCGACGCAAAAAATTTCACCGTCATTCCGCCGTCGGGAACTTTCCGCGATTTGAAAAAACAATTGCCGCACATCGTCCAAAAACTTGGCTGCAACATTCTTCACTTGCTCCCGATTCATCCCACGCCCACCATTTACGCGCGTTTTGGACGCTTCGGCAGTCCTTACGCCGCGCTTGATTTAACCGCGATTGATCCCGCGCTCGTCGAATTTGACCAGCGCACCACCGGCGTTGACCAATTTTGCGAACTTACTTTCGCTGCGCACTCGCTCGGCGCGAAAATTTTTCTCGACATCGTTATCAATCACACTGGCTGGGGTTCCGTCTTGCAGGAAAATTCACCCGAATTTTTTCTGAAAAATCCCGACGGCACTTTCGCCAGCCCCGGCGCGTGGGGAACCATTTGGGAAGATTTAATTGAGCTGAAACAAGATTCCGTTTTGCTTTGGGATAAAATTGCCGACGCGCTCTTGATTTGGTGTCGGCGCGGCACGGATGGATTTCGCTGCGACGCCGGCTACAAAATTCCCGTCGCCGCCTGGCAATACATTATTGCGCGCGTCCAAAATGAATTTCCCGAAACCATTTTTTTGCTCGAAGGACTCGGCGGTTCGTGGGAAATCACGGGAAATCTTTTGACCGAAGGCGGGATGCACTGGGCGTATTCCGAACTGTTCCAAAATTATTCCGGCGCACAAATTTCAAAGTATTTGGATTACGCAAATTTGCAAAACGCGCGCGTCGGCACATACATTCATTACTCCGAAACGCACGACAACAATCGTCTCGCGGCACAAAGTAGCGGCACAGGCGTCTCGCCTGTGAGTTCCCAAAAAAATCGTCCGTGGTCACTTTTGCGAAATCGTCTTTGCGCTTTGGCAAGTCCGAACGGCGGTTTCGGATTCACCTGCGGCGTCGAATGGCTCGCCACAGAAAAAATAAATGTCCACGAATGCAGCGGTTTGAATTGGGACGCAACCGAAAATATTATTCCCGAACTCGCGCGACTTAATAATTTAATTTCAAATCATCCGTGTTTTTTTGACGGCGCAAAACTCACACGCTTGAGCGAAAGCGATTCGCCGATTTACGCGCTGCTTCGCGAATCCGCCGAGGGCAAAGATTCCGTTCTCATTCTCGTCAACCCGGACGCTAAAACGGAAAACGTGATTACGCTGGAAAGTAGGGCAGGCATCTTGCCTGCCCAAACGCAGGCTGGAAGCCTGCGCTACTTTGAATTGCTCGGCCAACCTTTGCCAAAAATTTCCACTGAAAAAGAAAAAATTATTTTCACGCTCGCGCCCGGCGCGGCATTTTGCCTCGCGCCGACCAAAAATCCAATCGGCTTGAGCGGCGAAAATTATCGGCGCGCCCGCGCGCAAGCCGCGTTTGCGATTCAAGCGTTAAATCAAATTCTGCCCGCTGAAAAATTTTCCAGTTTCGACTGGCCATTTCTTGCCGCGCGAATCGAAAGTTCGCCGAAAATTTTTTTGGCCGCAGCGAGCCAACTCTGTGACGTAGCGGTGCCTCGGCAGAGTGCCGCACTTTTGGAAAATGTGAAAATTTGCGGCGGTCTGCCGACCGCCGCTACGGAAACAGAATTTTCCGCGCTCATTGAAAAAACTGCGCGCGGCGAAATTTTTCCAAACGTCATCACCTGGACTGTGATTGACGCGCGCCGCGTCACGCTCGTTCCGGCAAATCATTGGCTGCTCATCGAAGATTTCGCGCCGTTCCGCGCCGAATTAAAAATCGAAAATGAAATTCCGGTTCACGTTCAGGCAATTCCCGCCGGCAAAAATTTCATCGCTGTTTTCCCGCCGCGCCAAAGTAGCGCAGGCATCTTGCCTGCGTTTCCTTTCGCAGGCTGGAAGCCTGCGCTACTTTATTCGGACGCCGGATTGATTTTGGAACGCTACGCCGAAACTTCGCAAAAAGTTTCCGCTTCGATTCTTTTTCTCGCGCCCGAACCTTCCGCCCAAAGCCAAAAGCCCAAAGCCTCGGACCTTGTTTTATTAACAAACGGCATCGGCGGCATGGCGCGCATTTGCGTTGATCTTGGCCGCGTGAATTCCAAATACGATTGCGTGCTCGGCGCGAATTTGAATCCGAATTTTCCCGTGGATCGCCACGTTTTCGTCAAACGCATTCGCGCGTGGGTCAATGCCAACGGATTTCTTTCGCCGCTCGATTTTAAAAATTTAACTTCATTCAAAAACAATTCCGGCGTCGCGGTTTGGAATTTTGTCGCCAACGCCGGCGAAGGTTGCACGGTTGAAATTGAATTGCGCGCGGAAATGATTGAAGAAAAAAACACAGTCGTTTTTCAATTCCGCCGTCCAACCGAAAAATGCGCGCTCGGAAAACAATTGGCCGCCGACGCCGACGTTCGCCTGACCGTGCGTTTCGATATTGAAGATCGAAATTTTCATACCGAAACCAAACGCAACAGCGGCGCGGATTTTCATTTTTCGACAAATTGTCATCCAATTTGTAGAAGCCGACGTGAGGAGGCTCTGACTAAAAAATCGGCAATCGGCAATCGGCAATCGGCAATTGATCAGAGCCTCGTTACCTCGGCTGCTACGGAAACAGAAATTGGTTTCGCCTTCACGCCCGCTGAAGATCGTCAATTGCGGATTTTTTCCGACGCGGGAGAATTTCATCCGCAGCCCGAATGGTGCGAAAACATTCCCCATCCGGTCGAGCAATCGCGCGGACAAATCGCCAGCGGCGATGCTTACAGCCCCGGCTGGTTTGAAATTCCGATGGTCAAAGGCGCGAACGCAAAGCTTGTCGCGACGGCGGAATTAAATTGTAGCAGCGAACGTGAGTTCGCTCATTCTGAAGAATCGGAAATTGAAAATCAAAAATTGAAAATAAATCAGAGCCGACTCACGTCGGCTGCTACCTTTGAAAAACAACTTTTGCGCGCAGCGAAACAATTTGTCGTCCGCCGCGATGAAGGTAAAACAATTATTGCCGGTTATCCGTGGTTTTTGGACTGGGGACGTGATTCGTTGATCTGCGCGCGCGGCTTGCTCGCCGCCGGAATGGTTGATGAGGTAAAACAACTTTTGCTCACGTTCGCTAAATTTGAAAAAGACGGAACGTTGCCGAACACAATCCACGGCGACGACGTTTCCAACCGCGACACCAGCGACGCGCCACTTTGGTTTGCGATTGTCTGCGAAGAAATTTCTGAACTTAAAAATTCACTTGCCGCGCCGAAATCCGATGGAGGCGGGAAATCAAAAATTCAAAGTTTTTACGACGCTCCGGTTGACGAAAAGGGCCGGGCGATTTTCGACGTGCTCAAAAGCATCGCCGAAAATTATGCGCGCGGCACGCCGAACGGCATCCGCATGGATTCTGATTCCGCGTTGATTTGGAGTCCGAGCCATTTCACGTGGATGGACACGAATTTTCCCGCCGGCACACCGCGCGAAGGTTATCCGATTGAGATTCAGGTTTTATGGATTCGGTTGTTGCGGCAGTTGGAAAAAATTAGTGCGAAAGATTTCCAGGCCGTTCGCACAGGCAAGATGCCTGTGCCACTACAAAAATGGCGCGAGCTTGCCGAACGCGCGGCGGCTTCGTTTGAAAAATTATTTTGGCTGGAAGAAAAAGGTTATTATGCCGACTTGTTGATTGCCAAAAATAATCAGCGCGCCGTTGAAGCGAAAGCGGATGACGCGCTGCGCAGTAATTGTCTTTTCGCCGTCAGCCTCGGATTGATTTCCGGCGAACGCGCCAAACGTTGCGTTGCCACCGCGCAAAAATTTCTCATTGTGCCGGGCGCGTTGCGTTCGCTCGCGCCACTGCCGGTTTCCGTGCCGCTGGTGATTCATGGCAACGATGGAAAATTGCTGAATGATCCGCCGAATCCGTATTGGCCGCGTTACGAAGGCGACGAGGACACGCGCCGCAAACCGGCGTATCACAATGGCACGGCGTGGGTGTGGACGTTTCCAAATTTTTGCGAAGCCCTCGCGCGCGCATGGGATTTTTCGCCGGAGGCAATTGCGGCGGCAAAAAGTTATTTGACCAGCGCGGAAAAATTGTTGAACGAAGGCTGTCTCGGCCAGCTTCCCGAAATTCTGGACGGCGACGCGCCGCACGCGCAACGCGGCTGCGACGCGCAGGCCTGGAGCGCAACGGAATTTTTGCGCGTGTGGAAAATGTTGTCAGAGAAGTAGGAGACGACGTGAGGAGTCTCTAATTAAAAATTAAAATTGAAATGAGTCTTGTTACCTCGACTCCCACAAAAATTTATCGCGCGGCGGACGCCGGACGTGATTGAGTCGCGGAGCGACGCATGGAAATTAGCCAGCCACAAAGTGGCTGGATTCATCGAGGAAAAATTACTTGCATCCTGAAAGGACGTTGGAATCCGGCGGCGCATTTTCCATCGTCTCTTCAGGACGATTTTATTTTGGACGGCCAACCCGGCACTCTGTGCCGGGCTAATTTCCGGCGGTCGCTCCGCGACTCGTTTGGGCGGGTTTCCATTTTCAATCCCAAAGGGATTGAATCATTCAGCCCGGTGTTGACGCAATGAAATCGCGGCTACGCCGGGTGACAGATCAAAAATGAAACAACCCCAACGGGGTTGCATCCGCGTTCCTTGTGATTCGATTCAACCCTTTCAGGGTTGATGAAATGTCTGGCTGGTTTCCCAGGGTAGTCGCTGCGCTCCAACCCTGGGCTGAATGATTGCAATCCTTTCAGGATTGCCTACTTCACTTTTTCGACGACAAGCATTTCGATGGGCATGTTGGTCGGCACAAGTTCAAGGCCGAGTTGATCGATCAAGATCGGATTTAATTCATTAATGTTCGGCAATTTTAACTTATGTTCGCTTGATGGTTGAATCCACGAGAGTGAAAAATCATATTCTCCGGCCAATCCAGTCTCATCAACGATGGGTATTTTAAGCTCATTTTCTAAAAGACTTGTCATAGTTGTGACAGACTGTTCATGGTAATTGTAGCCGACTCTTGCACCGTTTTGACTTGGTTCAAAAATTGGTTGCATCGCCAAGCCGTGTGGCATTGAATGACTAACTTTGAAATTTTGCGCACCTCCATTCTTTGCTTTTAGAGCTAAAACATCCGTATTTCGCATTTCAAGATGACCTTCAACTCCAAATTTTTTGGTGATTTCTTTCTGTAATTCCACAGTCCAATTTGTATTTATCGGCACGGCTTTATACGATTCTTGAGGCGGAACGAGCTTGGCTATGAAATCGTATTTGTTTGTTGGCAAGTCTGTCTCGACAATCGTGTGGAGATTGTTTTTTTGATATGCAAGCTGAATAACTTGTTTAAGTGGTTGAGCGATGCCCATTGCACCCCGACCGCCATCGGCCCCGCAAAAACCGCGTTCATTTTCTGGAAATTTTGTAGGCACGATTACGACTTGCGCCGGCGCTTTGTAAAAGATACCGAAGTCGGCGTTTGGAATTTCCCAAGAATACGTTTTATGCTCTTGAATTTCTTTTACAGTTACAGTTGTCGTTCCCGCCGCGAGCAGCACAACTGCGCCCGCGACGATTGCCGTTTTTGCTTTTGTCCAGGCCATAAGTTTCAATGCTCCTTTGATGAGGGTTAAAGTTGAACCGCCCGCCGCCGCACCTTTAGACAGCGCAATGACCGTCACAGATTTTGCCAGCGCAACGGGCGCGGCTTGAATCGAATTGGCCGAAACCGCTCCGGCGATAATCGGCGCCGCCAAACTCACGCCGCGTTTTGTGAAAATTTTCCGCAGTTTTTCCAGCGCGCGGGCGATTCGTTTTCGTGTCGCGTCTTCATTCATCCCCAGCGCCGCGCCGATTTCGCCGAGACTTTTATTTTCAAAAAATCGCAGCAGCACGGCGTTGCGATCACGTTCACCGAGCGCGGCCACGGCTTCGTCCAAAAACGGCGCGATTTGTTCCCAATTAAAATCATCGGCGACGGTTGTTTCCATTTGCACGGCTTGGTGTTCGCGCCATTGACGGCGGCGTTGAATTTTCAAGGCGTCGGCGGCGGCAAATCGCGTTGTCCGAAAAAGCCATCCGGTCAAAATCGTTCCTTTGCGAATCACTTTGGCTTTGCGCGCAAGAATGATAAAAACGGCTTGCGTGATTTCCTCGGCGAGATGCGCGTCGCGCGTCTGGCGCAGCGCGGCGGAATAAACGAGGCCGAGGTGACGTTCCACGAGCGCGGCAAAAGCCGTCTCGGAGCCGTCCGCCGCGAACTGCCGCAAAAGTTCAAGGTCATCCATCACGCGAATTTATGAGTAAATGGACGCCAAAAGCAAAACCGGACATTTTATTTTGCCTCATCTCAAATCCTGAATTAAATAATGAGTCTCGTTACCTCGGCTCCTACTTTCGCTAAATCATTGCCAATTGGCGGCGGCTGAAGGAAAATCACGCCGTGAACTTCCGTGACAAAATCATTGCGTGGGACAAATTGGCGGAGTGGCGAAAACAATTTCGCGCGAGTGGGGAAAAATTGGTCGTCACGAACGGTTGCTTCGACATTTTGCATCTCGGCCATGTGACGTATTTGGAAACGGCGCGGAATTTTGGCGACGCGCTTTTGGTCGGTGTCAACGGCGACGAGGCGACAAGGCAATTGAAAGGCGCAGGTCGTCCGGTAAATTCTGAAAATGAGCGCGCCGCGATTTTGGCCGCGCTGGAAAGTGTTTCTGCCGTTTGTATTTTTTCCGAAAAAACGGCGGTGAAATTTTTGGAACGCGCGCAGCCGGATATTTACGTCAAAGGCGGCGATTATACTTTGGAAACGCTGGATCAAGATGAACGCCGCGCGGTCGAATCGTCGGGCGGAAAAATTAAATTGATTCCGTTCGTGCCGGGAAAATCCACAACGGCCTTGCTCGAAAAAATTTCGCGGCTGTGAAAATTCTCGTCATTTCGCTCGCGGGCATCGGCGACACGCTGTTTGCCACGCCGTTGATTCACGAATTGCGCGCGAATTTTCCCGACGCGACAATTGACGCGCTCGTGCTCTGGCGCGGCTCGAAGGATTTGCTGGAAAATAATCCACATCTCGACACCGTTCACCAAAAAAATCTGATCGCGGAATCCAAAATCGATTCGCTGAAATTTTTGGCGAAATTACGGCGCGCGCGTTACGACGTTTCCATTAACACCTTTCCGCAAAGCCGGATTCATTATCGCCTCGTCGCGCGAATCATCGGCGCAAAAACGCGCATCAGCCATAATTATGAATGTTCCGGCGCGCTTGACCGCTGGCTGGTAAACCAAACTGTTCCGCAAAATTATTCCCTTCACGCGGTGGAAAATAATCTGGCATTGCTGCCGTTGCTCGGCGCAGAGACAAAATTGCCGGAACATAATTATGAATTTTTTTTGACCGACGCCGAGAAATCATGGGCGGAAAATTTCATCGCGCGGGAAAAACTTTTGGGATGTCCCTTGTTGGGAATTCATGCCGGTTCCGGCGGCACAAAAAATCTGGCGTTGCGCCGCTGGCCGCTGGAAAATTTTATTGAATTGGCTCGCCGCTTGCAAAAAAATGAACTGAAACCGGCGATTTTATTTTTTGGCGGACCGGAGGAAAAAAGCGATCACGAAAAAATTCAAGCGGTGCCTGGCGGCGAAAATTTATTTTTTCCGAAAACTGAAAATTTGCGGCAGGCGGCGGCGTTGATCGGCCGGTGCGATTTATTTTTAAGCGTGGACACGGCGCTGATGCACGTCGCGGCGGCGATGCGCGTGCGTGGACAGATTGTCATCGAGACGCCGACGTGGAACAAACCCATCGAGCCTTATGCGAATCTGTTCACGCTGGTCAAAAATCCGGCAGTGGGCGGGCGCAATCTGGAATTTTATCGTTACGACGGTCGTGGCATTCGAGGTTCGGCGGAAGAATTGTCGCGCTGCATGGCCTCGGTCACGGTGGAAGCGGTGCAAGCTTCCGTGGAAAAAACGTTGCGTGAAATTATTTAATTTTCTGAACTGCGGCTTTCAAGCCACGCGCGATCAATAGGTTTGTAGAGAGTGCAGCCGACGCAGGTTTCCGGACGTTTGCCGGAGTAAAAGCCGTTGATGATATTCCAAGCTTCGTCGCTTTTGGAAATTTCCGCAAGCGATTTTTCGCGCAGGTTCCCGACGACCAAATCGTCCAAATCGGTTCGCGTGAGACGGCAACCGCAAAGGCGCACGTTGCCATCGTGACGAACGGAAAAACCGAAAAGTCCCTGGCAGGGCACGTCCAGGCGTGGCGGCAATTGGCGCATTTTCATCACGCCGCTCATGTCGGTTGGCCGGATGGTCCCGCCCCAATTATCAAAGTCCACGGTGAAATTGATACGAACTTTTTCCGAAAGATAGGGTTTGATATTTTCGATGAAATCCTTGGAACGAATGATTTGACTGGGCTTTTCTGCGTTGCGAAAGCGAATGATGATTTGAGCCGGCTCGCCTTTGGCGTGATTGTATTCCAGCAAATGGCGGATGCCGGACATGGCTTCGTCGTATTTTTTCACGCCATAAACTTTTTCATACGCGGCCTTGCTCGCGCCTTGTGTGCTGATAAAAACGCCGCCGATTCCCAAATCAATCAGTTTTTTGTAAGTGTCGTTGCGGTCGAGTAAAATGGCGTTGGTCGTCAGCATCACGTTTTTGATGTGCGCGCGGTTCACGGCGTAATCCACTTTGTCCAGCACGCCGGGGTCAACGAGCGGATCGCCGACGACGGGCGTCAGGTCAAGATTTTCGCCACCGGCCGCCGACCATTCGTCTGCGGCTTTTTTGAAAATGTCAAAGGGCATGACGCCAGTTTGCAGCGTTTTATTTTCAACGACTTTTGGATACGCGCAAAAAGAGCATTTCGCATTGCAAATGTTGGTCACGCCTGTGATGAGCGTCGAGGTCGGCTCCAAATGGCGATGTGGCCAGAGTTCCTCGGCGGAAATTTTGTGTTTGGAAAACCGGCGGTATTGCAACGACCGGAAAAAGTTTTGGAAATAAAACGCGCTCCAATAAACCATGTCCGCGATCACACCGTTCGTATGAACAATGTAATAAATGCGCCAGCGCAATTTTCGCGTAAAACTTTTCATGGAGTTTGAATGCTGCCCAGACAATACCTTTTAGCCGCGCGCCCGTCAAACCGTCGCGCCCGAACGATTGCATTCGCCGCCTGCGCCCGCTAAATTTGCGCCGTGCCGTCAAACTCCAATAATCTCGCGCCCGCGCCGCGCGTCAGTTTCATTATTCCCGTTTTGAACGCGGCGGGAATTTTGGAGAATTGCCTGCAATCCATCCGGCGACAGGATTATCCACAGAACAAATTTGAAATTATCGTCGGCGACGCCGGCTCGACCGATGGCACGCGCGAGCTGGCAAAAAAATTCGACGCGCTCGTTGTGGATGATAATGGCCGCAACATCGAGGACGGCAAACGCGCCGCGCTGATCCACGCGACTGGCGAATACATCGTGTTCATAGACGCGGATAATGAAATCACTCATGCCGATTACATCCGCCGCGCCGTTGAAGCGTTGTCGCAAAATCCAAACGCGTTCGGCGTCGAGAGTTATTACCTGCCATCGCCGCGCATGACTTCTTTTTGTTCTTATCTGACATGCTTGTTGCACATCAGCGATCCGGTCGCCTGGATGATGAGCATCCGTCCGGTTTTTGTCGTAGCGAAAAATGAAATTGAAACTTGGACGTTTCCGAAAAAAAGTCTCGCGTATCCGATCGGTTCAAACGGTTTTGTTTTTCGCAAATCGGAATTGGACTTGGCGAAGGCCGGTGAAAATTATTCCGACACGCACACGTCGGTGAATTTGATTCAAGCCACCGGCAAACGCGAATGGCTGCGGATTTCCGAGCGCGGCGTGCATCATTATTACGTCGCCACGCTGGGCGAATTTTTGAAAAAACGCCGCCGCGCGACGTGCCATTTTCTCGACATGCAAAAGGAACACGGCTTTTCGTGGACGGAACGCAAGCCGCGCATTCCCGGCTGGCTGGCGTGTTTTTTGTGCGCGACCTTCATTTTTCCAGTCTGGCAAATGCTGGTTGAATTATGCAAATCGCGCGACTCGCGCTGGTTCTGGCATCCGTGGGCGAGCTTCGCCTCGGCGCTCGGCGTTTTGTGGGGATTGCAAACTTATGCGTTCGCCGCAAAGGACAAAAAGTTGATCCACCATTTGCAACCGCGCCAAAAACTCGAAACCAAATCGTGAAAGCCGCCAACAAATCCCGGAAGAAAATTTATTTTTTTGCGAACGGGATTTTTTCCGACCGGATTTCCGGCGGCGACATTCATTTTTTTCACATGGCGCAGACGGCGATGGACGCCGGCTACATCGTCCATTTTTTTGGCGGCCACGCGCTGGAAAAACAATTGCGCGCGCGCTTTGAAAAATTTGAATTGACCTTGACCGACCGCGCGCAGGCAAAGTCTTTCGACGCCAATTCTTTTTTCGGCCAGTTCCGTTTGCTGTTCGATTATTTCCGGCGATTGATCGGCAGCCTGCGCCAACTTTCCAAAATTCAGCCGGATGAGATCGCTTATGCCACGAGCGATTATTGGTTTGACGTATGGCCGATGGTTTTTTGCCGGACAAAATACAAAATGTTGATCTGGCACATGCAGGCGCCTTCATTTGGGCAAATCATCCGGCAAAGCCGTTCCGACGTGGACGCTTCACGTTTCGCATCGTTGTATTATTGGTTGAGCCAGAATATTTCGCTTTGGCTGTTCCATTTTTGTCGCAACAAAAAACTCTTGTTTGTCCATCCCGCCATGAAAGACAGGCTTTTGGCGCGCGGTTATCAGGCGGAAGAATTGAACTATATTTCCTTCGGCGTTGACGTGGAAAAGGCCGAAGGCACTCGTGGACAAAATAAAATTTACGACGTCATCTGGATCGGCCGCGTGCACCGACAAAAAGGGATTGATGATTTGCTGGCCACATTATCGCAACTTGCGAAACGAATTGAAAATTTTCGTGCCATTCTAGTGGGAAATCTTCGCGCCGAACTCCAGCCGCACATTGAACGGCTCGGGCTTTCTCATTGCGTGGAATTTTCCGGGTTCGTTTCTGAAGAAGAAAAATTCCGGTTGTTTCATGCCAGCCGCGTTTTTTTGATGACGAGCCGGTTTGAAGGTTCGCCGCGCGTTGTGGCCGAGGCGCTCGCGTGCGAAGTGCCAATCGTGGCTTACGACGTTGAAACGTATCGCGCGATTTTTGAAGATTTTTTGCATTATATTTCCTGCTTCGATTTGAAAAAATTTCAAGACGAGGCCGAATTCCAAATCAAAGAAATGCGCACGAACAAAAATTATTTATCGGCAATGGATCTAAAAAAATTCTTCGAAGTTCATTCGTGGAAAACTGCGGCCGAAGTTTATTTGAAATCAGTTGAAAAACTTCAAGGCTCAAAATAAGCTTGCCGCTGATAAATAACTTTTCAAAAAAATCACGTTTGATTTTAATCCAGGTTTATTTTGCAATCTTTTGTAACAACCCTTTCGCGATTTTCCGGCGTTCGCCGATTGGTCCAGAAATTATCCCTGCATAAACTGATCAATCGCTGGCTTCGTCTTTTTCCTTTCATGAAAAAATTGCCCGATAGCGGCGTCATTTATCGGGCCGTCCGGCTGGAAAGCATCCCCCTCGCAACCGAAATGTTTCAAAAAGGAAACCTGTATGACGCTTCGTTGTTGCCGCAAAATTTCAACACGTTTGTCGATCTTGGTTGCAATGTCGGCTACTTCACTTGTTGGCTGGCGCATCTGGCGCGTGGCCGGTCTAAAATTCGCGGACTGATGATAGACGCCAATCCTGATGCCGTTAAGGAATCGCAGTGGCACATGCAGGCAAACCAACTTGACGAGGTATTTGCCATCAATGGCATTGTGGGTGAAGGAAGACCGGGCGAAGTCAGCGAATTTTTTCTTTATGAATCGAACATCTGTTCGATGAGTCATCTGACGGAAGAAGTCAGGCAAAATCTTAAAGGCAGATGGACCAAAATTTTAGTCCCGGCCGTCAATCTGGACGCTTGTTGGCAACAACATTTTGACAATACACGCTGTAATCTGCTCAAGATTGATATTGAAGGTTCCGAAATGAATTTTCTTCGCAACGAACAATCATTCCTTAAATTGGTTGATGCCATATTGATCGAATGGCACGCATGGGGCGCAAGTTTGAATGAAATTCAGAACATTCTTGCTGCACAGGGATTTTCGCTTGTGAAAATAATCGAAGAAAGCCCAACCATGGGAACAGCTTTTTTTCGACGGTAATTTTCTCAATCACAAGGCTGCTGCGGCAATTAAAAATCACGGCTGAAAAATTAATGCACAAACACTTTCAGTCATGAACAAAAATAATTTTACTGCCCTGCGGTTCGAAGCTGAATTTTATCGGACGCAACTCTTTTAACTCGCGCCGGATGGCTTCGTGCTTTTCCTGCGGAGCATAAAACATCAGAAAACCACCGCTGCCCGCGCCGAGCAGTTTGCCGCCGACCGCGCCGGCTTTGCGTGCGCGCGCATACCAGCCGTCAATCACGTCGCTGCTCACGACCTTGGTGAGACTGCGTTTGAGCAGCCAGTTTTCATGGATGATTTCACCAAACGCGGACAGATTATTTTTTTGCAATTCGGCTTTCAACTGCCACGCCAGCCCGACCATCTTTTGCATGACTTTTTGTTTCGCTTTCTGGCTGGCGACCGCGTGCTGCTGCGTTTTCAAAAGCGCCGAGGCGCTGCGCGTGATGCCGGTGAAAAAAACAATCAGGTTTTTTTCAAGCTGCCGCAACGTTTCGCGCAGGCAGATGACCGGCTCGACGGAAACGGAATCGTTTTGGTTGAACTGGATGAAACTGAAACCGCCAAACGCGGCGGCGTATTGATCCTGCTTGCCAATCGGCTCGCCGCAACGTTCGATTTCAATCTCGCAGCTTTCGCGCGCGAGTTTGTCGGCGGAAGCGTGGCGATTCGCAAACGCGTGGAGCGCGTTCAGCAGCCCAACCGTGAACGAACTCGACGAACCCAGTCCCGTGCCTTTCGCCGGAATGTCCGCGATGGAAGTAATTTCGACGCCGCCGTCAATGCCGAGCAGCTTCATGCTTTCGCGCACGAGCGGATGCTTGATTTTCTCGATGGACTTCGCCTCCTCGGTGCGCGAATAGCTGATGCGGATTTTTTCATCGAACTTTTTGTTGACCGTCACATAAACAAATTTATTGATGGCCGTCGAAACCACGGCGCCGCCGAATTCACGATAAAAAACCGGCAGATCGCTGCCGCCGCCGACGAAACTCATTCTCAAAGGTGTCTTGCTGATGATCATGTGGTGCGCGATTATTTTTGGCGAACGATAAAATCCACGGCTTGCGTGAGCGTGTCGAACACAAAATCCGGCGGCGTGGAAAATTTTCCGTCGTTCCCCGCGTGGCCGGTTTTTACCAAAATGGATTTCAGCCCGGCGTTTTTCGCGGTCTGCAAATCCGTGGTGGTGTCGCCGATCAGCCAGGACTGTTTCAAATCAATGTTCAAATCGGCGACGGCTTTTTGGATCATTCCGATTTTGGGTTTGCGGCAATCGCATTCAATTTTCAAATCCGCGCGTTCGCCGGGAAAACCTTTTTCAGGATGATGCGGACAAAAATAAATTCGATCCAAAAAAGCGTGCTCGCGGCCAAGCAGCGTTTCCATTTTGTTGTGCATTTTTTGCAACTCCGCTTCGTCGCAAAAACCTTTGGCAATGACGGGCTGATTTGTGACCACAACCGTTCGCCAGCCGGCCAGGTTTAATTTTTGAATGGCGTCGGCGACGTGCGGAAGCAATTCAAGTTCGTTCGCGTCGCGCAAACAATCTTTGTCGGGAACCAGTGTGCCGTCGCGATCCAAAAAAACGGCGCGTTGCGGCGTGACCAGCGAACTGCGTTGGACGATGCCATCCGCAAATTGCGCGGAAATTTTGTCATAACGTTCCGGCGTGCCGATGTCCTTGATGAACTCCGGCGAATTGTAACCGAGCAGTTTTTTCCCGGCGCGAACCATTTCCGGAAAAATATCTTTTCCAAAATCCAAAATTCCGGGTGGCGATTTCCGGTTTCTAAATTCCGCCAGCGCCGATTTTTCCAGAACGTAAAGCCCGGCGTTCACAAGATTTTGCCGCCAGGTATTTTCTGCGTGCGGGCGATTATGAAATGCCGTTACAAACGAATTGGTATCCACTTCAACCAAATCGGAATCGAGCGGATGATCGTTGGGATGCAGCAATAAAGTTGCGTCAACTTTGGCTTTTTCGTGCGCGCTCAAAATCCGTTGCAAGTCCACGTTCACCATTGTGTCGCCGTAAAGAACGACAAACTGTCCGGCCAGTTTTTCAAAACCGGCGAGAACCGCGCCCGCCGTTCCGAGCGGTTCTTTTTCGAGAACGTAGCGGATTTGAACGCCGAAATTTTTTCCGTTCCCAAAATGTTTTTCAATCAAATCGGCGCGGTAATGAACGAAAAAAATCAAATCCGTGAAGCCGAATTTTTTTGCGAGTTCAACCTGATGTTCGAGCAGCGGTTTGCCGGCAATGGGGATCATCGGCTTGGGCAGATCGCCGAGCCGCGCGCGTAATCGCGTGCCCGCGCCGCCGGCGAGAATGACGAGTTGGCGCGACATTTTCAAAGAGTAGGAGACGACGTAAGGAGTCTCTGATTTTTCATTTTAACTTTATCTTAATTTGAGACTCGTTACCTCGTCTCCTACAAAAATTTTATTTCATTTCCGCGACAATTTCTTTAACAGCCTGATCCACGGCTTGATTGGAAGTCAGTCGCGGCGACCAGCCGAGTTTTTTCAGTTTCTCGACGGAGTAATTCACTTTCGGCACGTCGCCGACCCAGCCGCGATTGCCGCCGGTGTAACGGATTTTTGCTTTTGGCGCGGCGGCGCGCACCGTTGTTTCCGCGAGATAACGAACCGTCGTCACGCTGTCGCTCGTGCCGATGTTGAAACAATTTAATTTTGCCTTCGCGGTGTCCGTGATGAACAGCATCGCCTCGATCAAATCCGCAACGTGAAAATAAGGTTTCTCCTGCGTGCCGTCGCCGAGGACTTCGAGTTCGGCGGGATTTTTTTTGAGTTTGTGGATGAAATCAAAAATCGCGCCGTGCGTCGCGCGGCTGCCGACGACGTTTGGAAAACGAAAAATCCACGCGCGTTCCAGAAAACTTTCGGCGGCGGCGGAAATCGCGGCTTCGCTGGCGAGTTTCATCGCGCCATAATTTGAAATCGGAAACAGCGGGCCGATGTCCTCGGTCAATTTTTGATTGAGATCGCCGTAAATCGCGGAAGTCGAGGCGAACGCGAGTTGCGGAATTTTGTGCTCGCGCATCAGTTTCAGCAAATTGTAAGTCGTCAGAAATGTGTCGCGAAAATCCACGTCAGGATCGGCGACGCTCGCGCGAATGTCGGAATTTGCGGCCATGTGCCAGGCAACGGAAATCGGCGCGGATTTGGAATTTTCGTCAATGATTTTTCCACATGCGGACAAATCATTTATGTCGGCTTGGAAAAATTTGAAACGCGGATTTTTGAGTGCGGGCGCAAGATTTTCGCGTCGGCCAAGTTTCAAATTATCAATGCCCGTGACGTTCGCATCGCGCGCGAGCAGCGCATCCACGAGATGGCTGCCGATGAATCCGGCGGCGCCAGTGACAAGACAATTGGCTGATTTGGTCATTATGCGACTCAATGAAAGCGGCTTGCCATCCACTTGTCCATGCGATTGTGATGGCTCGATATATTTTACACTCGCAACCGTGATGGCTGATTTGTAGCCTTTGTCCACATGCTTGAAAATATTTGGCGAGCAATAAAATTTCTTTGCCAGGGCCAGTTCCGCCGGGTCTGGAATGAGTTTCATGTGCGGGTCTATCGGATCGTTTGGGAGATTTTATTTTTGTTTATCTGTCCGCTGCGCCGCGCGGGACGGCCCGTGCCGCAAGGTGTTTTCAGCCGGGAAACAAAATATCCCGTGGCTTTTGAATCGCCCGACCACATCGCTCCCAAAGGAACCGCCGTCAATAACAGCACGAATAAAAAATTCATTCTCCAGATGGACAAAAAATTGCACGGGGAATTTGGGAATGAGACGCTGCGGATGATGGACTTGGGTTGCTCGGGCGGACAAACCGTTGCTGACTTCATGAAATTACACTGGCAAGGCGTAGGACTGGAAGGCTCCGATTTTTCGCTCAAACATCGCCGCGCCAACTGGGCAAAGTTTGCCAACACCCACTTGTTCACTTGCGATATTACCAAGCCATATCAAATCAAAGTTGACGGGCAGCCGGCAAAATTTCATTTGATCACAGCTTGGGAAGTCATGGAGCACATCCCTACGCCGGAACTGGATCAGGTTTTTCGGAATGTCGTGGATCATTTGAAAGTTGGCGGCTATTTCATTGCGTCCACCACGGAAACTCCGGACATTCATCAAGGCATCGAATTGCATCAGACACAATGGAACAATCAGCAATGGCGCGATTATGTGGCAAAAAATTTCCTCGACCTTGAATATATGGATGTCGGGTTGAAAATTTATCAGTTCGTCCGCTACAATTTCTTGCATCCGTCATTTTTGCTTTATCGAAAAAATGTCCCCGGCGCGTTCCGCAGCGATAAATTTTCATGAATGTCACGTCACCAAAACCACTTGTCAGTGTGGTCATCTTAAACTGGAACGCCGCCCAATGGATTCCGCGCTGCCTCGAATCGCTGCGGCAACAAACTATTTTTTCCCAAATTGAAATTATTTTCACTGACAACGCCTCCAGTGATGATTCGGAAAAAATCGCCCGCGAAGGCATGACCGGTTGGCCGAACGGAAAATTTGTTCAGAACGGCGGCAATTTCGGTTTCGCCGGCGGCTGCAATCGCGGCGCGGCGGCGACCAAAGGGAAATATCTTTTTTTTCTGAATCCCGATGTCTGGCTGGAGCCGGATTGTTTGGAAGAATTGGCGGGCGTTGGCGAAAAAACCGGCACGCCGGTGGTGGCACCGATGATTTTGGATTATGCGGATGACACGGTGCAATGGTGGCTGGATGATGGTTTCGATCTTTCCGGCTGGACGGTCAATGCGCGATTTGATCCTGAACGCACCACCAGTTTTTCCGGCGGCACGTTCGCTTTTATTCGCGCCGATTTTTTTTGGAAGCTCGGTGGTTATGACGAAGCCTTTTTCATGTATGGGGAAGAAGAAGATTTGGGCTGGCGCATTTGGATTGGCGGCGGCAACGTCGCCACCGCTCCGCAAGCGCGCGTGCATCATCGCGGCGCCGCAGCCGTAAATCCAGAAGGCGGCGAGCAAATCGTCGAGTTGCGGACGAGCGAGCGCAAACGGTTTTATGCGAACCGGAATCATCTGCTGGCTTTGCTGAAACATTCGCGGCATTTTTTATTATTAACCGTCCTGCCCTTTATCGGACTGCTATTTTTGGAAAGTTTTTTTTGGCTGGTGGCAACGCGGCGCTGGTCTTTGGCGCGAGCGACCAGTTGGGAACCGCTGTGGGAATGCTGGAAGCTGCGAAACCATGTGCGCGCCAAGCGAAAACAGGTGCAAGGTTTCCGCTGGCACGGCGATTGGTGGATGCTGCGATTTTTCTGCTGGCGTTTTGGCCGCAGCAACGACTTGAAAAAAATCTTAAAATTTGGCCGCCCTAAAATTTAGTAATTTTTGGACGCTCGCCGCTTAGGTAGGACGCCAATTTCATTGACTATTTTCATTGACAATTAGGGATATTTCCGAGTAAGGGAACCTTAAATTTCCCATTGCTTAATTTGCCGAAAATTGATCGTTAATGCCACATGGCAACGTGCCATCCTCGCGTGCTGTCTGCTTTTACATTGCGGAGTGAGTGACATTTCAGGAAGGAGAAATCCAAGAAATTTCTATCGGAAAATATTTCGATTTTGCTATGTTATTTCCCATTCGCTTACAAAATTATGTTTTATGAATTGAGCATAGCTTGGAAAACCATCCGCAAAGAAGGCTTGGGTTCATTGTTAAAGAAGCTTCACATTTATTTCAAAGACTTATTACTGACGGTAAAATTCTTTTTCTTGCCACGGCCTGCGCCAGACCCAAACTCAATCATTAGATTCACATTGGAGGCTGCGGGCGGTTTGATTTGTCCCGGGCAATTCAGATCAGAGCTTACCAGTTTATTGGTTTGGATGAGACAACGCCCATCGCCGCGCGCTGTTTTGGAAATTGGCACCGCTCGCGGGGGCACACTCTTTTGCTGGTGCGCTCTTTCCGCGCCGGAAGCAACCATCATCAGCGTGGATTTGCCCCAAGGCATCCACGGCGGCGGTTATCCTTCATGGAAAACTTTTCTTTATCGGAAATTCGCCGGACCGAAACAAAATATACATTTGTTGCGGAGCGATTCTCATGATCCCGTAGTGCTGGCGGCAGTCAAAAAATTTCTTCCGGCGGATGGGCTGGATTTTTTGTTTATTGATGGCGACCATACGCTCGATGGGGTTCGACGGGATTACGAAATGTATTCAACTCTTGTAAAAACCGGGGGCGCAATTGTATTTCATGATATTTGCACCCATGCGGGCGAATATGATTGTCACGTTGATAAACTCTGGAACCAACTTAAAAAAAGCCATGAGCATTGGGAATTCATCGAAAAGCCTGCGCAAGGAGTCTATGGAATCGGCGTCATTATAGCTAAATAATTTATGAAAGAACTTTCGAAGAATTTATCGCCAGCGCCACGGTCTAAATGGCTTCTGGCATTTATCTTATTAGTCATTCTAGCCATTCTTTTTTGGCGGAGTTTTCTGCCGGGATTTGTTCATTTTTCCAATGACGGACCGCTGGGAATGCAAAATGCCGCCTGGATGCATCTGCCGGAAGCAATCACCGGTTCATGGTATGACCTCAATAGCATTGGTTCAAGCGCAGGCGCAGCTTCTCCAAGCATCGTTTCAGCCATTCGCTGGGTGCTTGGCCCGGTCGGTTTCTCAAAATTCCTGGCGCCCATTTCACTCTGGATTCTTGGGTTGGGCGCGTGGTTTTTTTTCCGGCAATTAAAATTGTCTCCGCTCGCGGCGGTTTTGGGCGGATTGGCGACAGCGCTCAATTCGACTTTTTTTTCCGATGCCTGTTGGGGCGAGGCCTCGCACGAAATCGCCATTGCCATGGATTTTTTTGCCATGGGCTTGGTTGTCGCCAATTCGCCGACGACTCCGGCGCTGACACGCTGGTCGCGTCTGGCGTTGGCCGGTTTGTGTGTCGGCATGAACGTCATGGAAGCGGCGGACATCGGCGCGATTCTCAGCGTGTTCGTCGCGGCGTTCGTTTTTTTTAAGGCATTAAATGAAGAAGGCAGGTCCATTGGGAAAAAAATTGGCAGTGGCATCGGTCGCGTGGCCGTCGTCGCTATTTTTGCCGGATTTTTGGCGATGCAAACCGTCATAGCATTAGTCGGCGCATCCATCACTGGAATCGCCGGGACAGGACAGGACGTCGAAACCAAAGCGGCGCATTGGGACTGGGCGACGCAATGGAGCCTGCCCAAAAAAGAAACTCTCGGCCTGTTCGTGCCCGGACTGTTCGGGTATAAAATGGACACGCCGAAGGACATGATGCCGGCGTTGCAAGATGCTTACAAAGGTGGTGCCTATTGGGGAGGCGTCGGACGCGACCCGGCGATTGACCGATATTTTGACAGCGGCAGGCAGGGCGCGCAACCGCCCGGCTTCATGCGTTTCACCGGCGGTGGCAATTATACAGGAATCCTCGTCGCGCTGCTCGCGGCCTTTGCCATCGCGCAATCATTGCGGCGAAAAAATTCTCCGTTCAGCAAAATGCAAAAGCATTTCATCTGGTTCTGGGCAGTCATCATTGTTCTTTCGTTGCTTTTGTCGTGGGGACGTTTCGCGCCGCTCTTTTACAGAATTTTTTACGCGTTGCCCTATGCTTCCACCATTCGCAATCCAGCCAAATTCCTGATTATTTTTTCGTGGGCGGCGGTGATTTTATCCGCCTACGGCGCGCATGTTTTGAGCCGGCGTTATCTTGAAGTTCCGGTGGGCAATACCAATTCAATTTCCGTTCAACTAAAAAATTGGTGGGCAAAAATCCGGGGCTTTGATCGCAATTGGACAATCATTTGCGGCGTCATTCTTGGCGCGAGCGTGCTGGCGTGGTTGATTTACGCGGCGCAAAAACCGAGCCTCGTTCAATATCTGCAATCAGTCGGTTTTCCCGACGAGGATACGGCCAAAGCCATCGCCGCGTTCAGCCTCGGCCAGGTCGGCTGGTTTATTTTATTTTTTGCGCTGGCAGTCGGGCTTTGCATTTTCATCCTCGCTGGAATTTTTGCCGGCAAACGCGCGCGGCTCGGCGGCATTTTGCTCGGCATCCTGCTTGTGGCCGACTTGGGACGCGCCAATCTTCCGTGGATCATCCATTGGAATTACAAACAAAAATACGCGAGCAATCCCATCATTGATCTGCTCAAGGACAAACCTTACGAGCATCGCGTCGCCTTGCTGCCCTTCCGAATGCCGGATCAATTTCAATTGTTTGAACAACTTTACCGCATCGAATGGGCGCAACACCATTTTCCCTATTACAACATTCAGTCACTGGACATCATTCAAATGCCGCGCGTCCCGGCAGACTTGGAAGCCTTTGAAAACGCGCTGGCTTTTCGCGGCAATCCTGACGATGCGTGGCTCATTGCGCGCCGCTGGCAGCTGACCAACACGCGCTATCTGCTCGGCCCCGCCGGTTTTCTCGACACGATGAATGAACAACTTGATCCGATGCAACATCGTTTCCACATCGTTCAGCGATTCAACGTGCAGCCCAAGCCGGGAGTTGATTTACAAGAACTGCAAGATGAATTGAAGCACGAAGAGTGGCATGGTGAAAAATTCACTGCTGTTTTAGATGATAACGGTCCCTATGCGCTCTTTGAATTCACTGGCGCATTGCCTCGCGTCAAACTTTATTCTCACTGGCAAGTCAGCACCAACGACGATGCCACGTTGAAAATGCTGGCCGCCAAAAATTTTGATCCGCAGCAAACCGTGCTCGTTTCCACGCCGTTGCCAACGTCGCCCGCAACAAATTCAACCGATGAAAATGACGGCACCGTTGACTTCAAAAGTTATTCGCCCAAGAAAATTATTTTCGATGATCAGGCGAATGCACCTTCCGTTTTGCTGCTTAACGACAAACATGATCCGCACTGGAGCGTGCGTGTGGATGACCGGCCGGCGAAACTTCTGCGCTGCAATTTTATCATGCGCGGCGTTTATCTCACGCCCGGCGCGCACACCGTCGAATTCCAATTCATGCTGCCGAACAAACCGCTTTACATCACCCTTGCCGCCATCGCCCTCGGCATTTTTTTGATTGGCTTGCTGATTTTTTTACAACGGCGCAAACCGGCCAATTGAAATCGCGGGCCCGCCGCAAAGATAAATCCTTGTTTTGAAATTTGTTATTGAATACTAAACAGAATGCGCGTGGCTTATTATGCGGCGACCTTGCTTGAGATTGGTGGCGGCCTCGAAAAATATTTCATCGAAACTGCCCGTGACCTTTCGGAACTGGAAAATGTGCAGGTGGACATCTTCACCATGGATGACGCCTTCAATCTGAAATACGGAAAGCTGCATAATTTTTATTTTGCCAAAAAATTCGATCCGAAGCTGCTGTATCGGGAATCGTTTGAATCAATCAAATCCAAATTAGGCAAAGCGCATTATTTCAAATGCCGCACCTTTGCCGAACTTGTCCGCCGATTTCAGGATTACGATGTGGTTTATTCTCGCAATGACATTACCGAACCCTTTTTTTTCAAGTTTGTGATGGGCTATCACAATGTGCCTCCGATCATTTTTGGCTGCCATATACCGCACGTTTATCCCATCGCCGAAAAACTGCATGCCAAGCTGCATAACTTGCTTTTCACTTCGCCGCTTTATAATTGGATGGCCAGCGGCGTCTGCGGCTTTCATGTGATCAACAATTTTACCCTGAAAGTCATGTCGCGGCAATTTCCCAAACGGCGCGTGGAAAAAATTTATTATCCATTCGATTTCGACGCTTTTGCGGCAAACGCGGACAAATTTTCCTTTGCAGAGCGGCTGGATAAAGAAAAGTTCAATATCATTTGGGTCGGACGCCTGGTAGAACAAAAAGGCGTCCACGATTTGATGCGGCTGATTGACAAAATAAATCCAGAGCATCAAGGCCGGATTGTCTGGAACATCTGCGGCGACGGCGAACTCAAACCTTTGATCCTCGCGTGCCAGAAAAAATGGCCGAACATTAAATTCTGGGGGCACGTCGCCAACCAGCAAATGGCTGATGCCTACCGGCAAGGCAATCTGTTTATCACCACCGCCAAGTGGGAAGGTTATCCTTACAATGTTTTGGAATCACAAGCTCTCGGATTGCCCGTAGTCGCCTTCGATATCGCAGGGTGCAACGACCTGATTGAAAATGGTGTCAACGGATTCATTGTGCAAGATCTGGATGAGTTCGCAGAAAAAGTAATCTTCTTTCTTCAGGGCAATAAATTGCCGCCGGAAGCCTCCAACTATCTTCGCAAGAAGATTAACCGTGAAAAAATCTATGCGGAATTGATCTCATTATTTCAGGCTTGTTCCAAAAAATGAATTCATTAAATCTTGCAAGAGCTTGAAAAATCTTTTCATTGATCCCGGCTTTGACCATAATCCGTTCGACGCAAAACGCTGAACCGCCATTTATTTTTCATCATGTCAATCCGTTCTTTTGTGAGATATTCTGCGGCAGGCCGGTTAGTGATGATTTCGATTCGCTTTGTGCTTTTCGGATTGCCGCCAATGTTCAGGCAATTCCAACTCGCCATGCGTTGGGCGTTCACTTCAAAGGAATATTACAATTGGACCTATGATTTGACCGAATTAAATAAAGCTTATCTTGCCAGTTACATTGCCGTCATCACAGGTCACGAACAACCATTGATTGAAGGCTATATTCGCGAATTAGAAAACGATCAGGCTTTGCGATCATTCTTGATTGAACGCACGCTGGCCAGCCCCGACCGGCATAGTTGCGATGTCGAACCACGTTACGGCAAACGCCTCGGTTGGTATGCGTTGGTGCGTGCCACCAAGCCAAAAGTCATCGTCGAAACCGGCGTGGATCGGGGTCTCGGCACTGTAGTGCTGGCAGCCGCACTCATGCAAAATGAAAAAGAAGGTCACCCCGGCATCGTTTATGCCACCGACCTCGCCGCCGATTGCGGGCATCTTCTCGCTGCCCCTTACAAAAAATATTGCAAAATCATCATCGGCGATTCCATCGCCTCACTCAAAAGTTTCGACCAGCCAACGGATATTTTTCTGCACGACAGCTGCCATGAGCCGGAATACGAATGGTCCGAATTCATGGCCATTGAGCCGCGTTTGCATTCGGCTTCGCTGGTTTTAAGCGATAATTCACTTCTAACTGACAAGTTGCTGAAATTTTCCCAGCGCATCGGACGCAGCTTTTTATATTTTCAGGATCAGCCCAAAGACCATTGGTGGCCCGGCGATGGCATCGGCACGGCATTCAGGCCGGGGATCAAAACTTATTTTCCTCATATGGGGAAACCGGTTAAATCCGAATAATATTTTAGAGATCGCTCGGATGATCCAAAGATTTCCACGGCAGTTCGAATTTTTTTGAAAGCTCCGCCGCGAGCGCCTTTACGCCGAAAGTTTCTGTCGCATAATGACCACCGTAAAAAACATTCAAGCACAATTCTTCGGCCAGCGTATAAGTCCAATGCGGACCTTCGCCGGTAATGAATGTGTCCACGCCTTCGCTTGCGGCCAGTTTTAATTCACCGCCCGCGCCGCCGGTGACAATGCCAATTTTTTCACAAATTATTTTTCCGCCGGGAATTATTTTTGGTTTCGCGCCGATGGCATCCTCCAATTTTTTTGCCAAATCCGAGCGCGTAATTTTCGTTTGCGATTTGAAACCAATTGGCTGGCCGTGGCTTTGGAAAAATGGCTTGAGATTTTTCAATCCGAGTGCGGCGCAAAGTTGCGCGTTGTTGCCGAGTTTGGGATGCGCGTCGAGCGGCAAATGCGAACTGTAAATCGCCAGATTATTTTCAACGCAACATTTCAAAATTTCGTAATTTTTCCCCGTCCACGGCTGGCGCGGACTCCAAAACAATCCGTGATGCACGATGAGCAAATCCGCTTTGGCGGCGATTGCTAATTTTACCGTGGCAAGGCTTGCATCCACGGCGGCGGCGATTTTTGTGACCGCGCCGGAATTTTCCATCTGCAATCCGTTCGCCGCGCCGTCGTAATCGCCGATTTCGCGCGTGCGCAGAATTTTGTCGCAGTAAGCGACGATAGATTTGAGCGAAGCTTTTGGCATTGGCTGGATGAAAACAAATTTTTCCCGAATCGCAAAGTCAGAATTATTTTGAAATTTTTTCATTCTGCCTGTTGCTTTCTGCGCGAGGAATTTTATAGTTCGTCGAAAACCAATATGATCAAAGCACTCGCGCATCTTTGCATTTTTTCAAAGGATTTGAATCGCAGCCTCGAATTTTATTGCGGCGCGCTCGGTTTGAAAAAGCATTTTGATTTTTTCAAGAACGGCGAGCTGTTCGGATTTTATTTGCAAGTCGCGCCGGGACAATTTGTCGAAATTTTCAAGGCCGATCCGGCGGCAGAAATTGGCCACCAACGCATTCATCATTTTTGCCTCGAAGTCGAAAGCATTGACACGCTGCGCGAAAAATTGATCAAACATGGCGTGGAAGTGACGCCGAAAAAACTGGGCTGCGATCAATCCTGGCAATGCTGGTGCAAAGACCCGGACGGCACGGACGTGGAATTTCAGCAATACACGCCAAAGAGTTCGCAATTCACCAAGACGGATTGCATCGTGGACTGGTGAGTTTTTGAGATGAATTTTTTGTCGCGAAAAATTTTCATTCTGCGCGTTGCTTTCTGCGCGCGGCGTTTTATAGTTCGCTCGTTCAAGAAAAATTTTGATGAGCAATCCAATTGACGCAACGCCGCCGTGGAGCATCGAATCCGCCCGCACGCTGTATAACATCACCCGCTGGGGCGCGAAGTATTTTGACATCAACGACGCCGGCCACGTCATCGCCAAACCGTTGCAGGACGCGGGCGCAAGCGTGGATTTGACGGATGTGATTGAAGAGGCCAAAGGTCGCGGGCTGAAATTCCCTTTGCTGATTCGTTTTCAAGATATTCTTCGCCATCGCGTTGAGGCGATTAACAAGGCGTTTCAAAACTCCATCGCGGAATTTAATTATCAGGGAAAATATCGCGGCGTGTTTCCGATCAAGGTGAACCAGTTGCGCGAAGTCGTGGAAGAAATTCTCGACGCCGGCAAGCCGTTTGACTTCGGCCTCGAAGTCGGCAGCAAACCGGAATTGTTCGCCGGCCTTGCGCTGCAAAATCAACAAGGCTGCCTCATCGTCTGCAACGGCTACAAGGACTGCGAGTTCATCAAGATGGCCTTGCTCGGCATCAAGCTCGGCAAGAAGGTCATCATGGTCGTCGAGAAATTGGAAGAGCTGAAGCAGATCATTTCCGTTTCGCGGCAGCTTGGCGTCGAGCCGTTGATCGGAATTCGCGCGCGACTGTTGAGCAAGGGTGCGGGCAAATGGGCCGAGAGCGGCGGCGAAAACGCGAAGTTCGGCTTGAGCACGGTCGAACTTTTGACGGCGACGGAAATGTTGAAGGCGGAAAATCTCGGTCACTGTTTGAAGCTGTTGCATTTCCACATCGGCTCGCAGGTGCCGGACATTTTGACCGTGAAAAAAGCGGTGCAGGAAGCGGCGCGTTTTTACGCGAAGCTGAACAAGATGGGTTTCCCGATTGAATTTGTGGACGTCGGCGGCGGCCTGGGCGTGGATTACGACGGCTCGCGCAGCGCGTTCGATTCCTCGACGAATTATTCGTTGCAGGAATACACGAACGACATCGTTTATTACATCGCCGACGTTTGCAACGCCGAGAAAGTTCCGCATCCGACCATCATCAGCGAAAGCGGACGCGCCATCGTCGCGCATCACAGCGTTTTGATCGTGGAAGTTTTTGGCGCGATTGAAAAAATCCGGCCGGGCGACGCGTTCAAATACGGCGACAGCGAACACGCGCTCGTGAAGGAGCTGCTCGACATCAAAAAAAATCTCTCAAAGGCGAACAAGCTCGAGGCGTTTCACGACGCGCAGGAACGCAAGGAGGACGCGCAGCAGATGTTCGCGCTCGGCCTGCTCGATCTGCCGGACAAGGCGCGCATCGAAAATCTTTATTGGGAGATCAGCCAGGAAGTCGTCGCGAGTTTCAAAGGTCAGGCGTATATCCCGGATGAAATCCAAAAGCTCGAAGACACTTTGGCCGACCAGTATCTCTGCAATTTTTCCGTCTTCCAATCGCTGCTCGATCATTGGGCGCTCGGACAATTATTTCCCATCATGCCCGTCAGCCGGCTCAATGAAAAACCGACGCGCGAGGCCACGCTCGTGGACATCACCTGCGATTCCGACGGCGCCATCAACAAGTTCATTGACCTGCGCGACGTGCGCGACACGTTGCCGCTGCACCAGCTCAATTCCAACGGCAACGGCAAACAGGAGCCGTATTTCATCGGCTTTTTTCTGATGGGCGCGTATCAGGACATCATGGGCGACCTGCACAATCTTTTTGGCCGCGTCAACGAAGTCCACGTTTTTCTCGAACCCGACGAGCCGAGCGGCTATTATATCGAGGAAATCATCGAAGGCGCGACGATTGTTCAATCGCTGGCCGACGTGCAATACGACGAGAACGAACTCAAACGCCAGATGAAGGCGCAGATGGACGAAGCCATCAAGTCCGACCGCATGAAACCGTCCGAAGCCATGCGCCTGCTGGACGATTACGAACGCGGGTTGAAGGCTTATACTTATTTGAGTTTTTGAAATATGAAAAATTACCTGTGTCAAAAATGTAAAACGCACTTGCAAAATAATTCACAACCGAGCGCTTTCAGCTGCCCCGGAGGAGGACATCACCAATGGACAGACCTCGGAGAAATTGGCAGCACAAACTACCAATGCAAGAAGTGTGCATTGCTTATCCAATCAAAATCTATACCAAGTGCATTTGGTTGTCTTTCTAGCGGGCATCATCAGTGGACGAAGCTCTAACCGCCGTGGATCTAAACGAAGCGACGACTCAATACGACGATGCGTTCCGCAAAATTTCGGGACTCACTTGGTTGCCGTGGGTAGGACAACGATTTTTCGAGCGTCCACCACACCAACGGTTGCTTGTCGTTGGAGAGTCTCATTATTTTCGCGGAAATACGCCGGAAAAACGTCAGGCTGACCGTGAAGAATACCTCAAGTTTTCTCATTGGACTAAACAACAGGTTTCAGATTCCCATATAAAACGAGAATGGACTACTCCGACCCTAACAAATATTCCCAAACTTCTTTTCAATACTAGCGAGATTGACCACCCTAGATTTTGGGGTGATAGCGCCTACTATAATTTTGTCCAGCGACCAATGGATTACCATGAGAAAGAAAGACCCACACCAAATGATTTTGTGACAGGCTGGAAAATTTTTGAAGAGGTTGTCAAAATCGTTCAGCCGAGCGACTGCCTTTTCATCGGTGTTACGGCGGCGAATTTCTTCAATCTTGGCGGCGTCTCTTTGCATGAGATAATTGATGGAGTTAGGCCACGCGTTGCCAAGCTCGAATCAGCCGGAACGACCACCAAACTAATTTTCGTTCATCATCTCGGCAGGTGCAAAAGTTTGAGTCAATGGCATGATTATCTTCTGGCTCAACACACCGATTTTATGAACTGGCTGGGAACGGAGTCTTATGCAGGCAGTCAATCAGCCTGACGCCGCGCAAATTTGTTTTTCCATTCATCATTTCACCGCCGCCGCCTTGGTTTTACCGCTTGATAAAAGTCACCGCAGAAATTAGGGTTGAACCATGCAGACATTGAACGCGCATTTTGACGGACGGTTTATCGTGCTGGACGAACCGGCGCGGTTGAAACCCAACGACAAGGTCAAAGTCATTGCGCCCGACGCGGACAACGACGGCCTGACCGACGCCTGCGCGCGCCTGTCCGAACCTGCGTTCCAAAAAGTCTGGGACAATCCATTGGATGCGGATTATGACCGGCTATAAACGCGGTTCAGTCGTCCTGCTGCCGTTTCCATTTTCGGATCAATCCTCCGCAAAAATCCGTCCTGCCGTCGTCGTCAACCCGGATTATCCGTCGGACGATTTGCTCGTGGTGGCGGTGACTTCGGTGGGCGATGCATTGCGTCCGGGCGAGTTCGCCATCCAATTCTGGCGCGAGGCGGGGCTGATCCATTCTTCGTTCGCAAAACGCGCAATCGCCTCGGCGACGGGAAATCTGGTCAAGAAACAACTCGGCCAGTTGCGCGAACCCGATTTGGCAAAGTTGAATGCCGCGCTGAAAGTCTGGTTCGGATTGTAAGTTGGGACATCTGACGCCGCGCTTGCAGGAAAATCCCTTCCGCGCTAGATTCACGCCATGAGCAAAGCTCAAATCCTTGAAGAACTGCCCAAGCTGACCGTCAGCGACCGCTCGCAGCTTTTCGCGCGGCTGGCCGAACTTCACGAAGCCGATTTATTGGATGGCAGCGCGCCAAACGCCGCCGAACGGCAGGCACTCGACGAGGCGTTCGCGGAATTCGAGCGCGACCCCAGCCCCGGCGAACCGTGGCGCAAAGTCTTCAGTGAAATCCGCAAGCCTCGGTGAACTGGATCGTCACCATCCGGCCTCAAGCCAAGGCCGATCTCCGCCGCGCGCACGACTGGTATGAAGAACGTTGCGCCGGACTC
Source organism: Verrucomicrobiia bacterium (assembly GCA_036509895.1). Taxonomy (GTDB): domain Bacteria; phylum Verrucomicrobiota; class Verrucomicrobiia; order Limisphaerales; family UBA11358; genus UBA11358. The sequence continues at coordinate 40,056 of DATCEV010000017.1, read as the reverse complement.
GGCGATGAATTTCTCGCCGATCACGCTGAAGCCCTCTTGCGATTGGAAGCCGATCCCGAACGTTTCCCGATTTACTACCGAGGATTTCGCCGCGTCCTCACTCATCGTTTTCCCTACAAAATCTTTTTCCGCATCGTCGGGCAGAACATCATCATCTTTCGCATCCTGCACGGCGCGCAAGACCATCCGCGCGAACTCTAAAAATAAACTTTGCCGCAAGAATTTTTCAAGAACCGGCGACGCGCGTTAAATTTGTTTTTCCATTCGTCATTCTTCCTTCATCATTTCCCGATGACATCGCCCAACCTTGAACTGCTTCCTTCCCTCGGCAAACTTGCGCGCGGACTTTCCGCATTGTTTTGGGGATTGCCAGCGGCGCTGATCGTTTGCGCGGAAACGGCGGGGATTCAATCGCTCGAACCCATTGGAATCATTCCCGCGCTGATCGTGAATGCCCTGCTGCTTTTTGGCCTTTGGCAAATGGGCAGTTTTCAAAAACAGGAACGTCCCTGGCGCAGCGCCCTCGACCGCGCAAAACTGCTCGGCCTCGTCAACTTCGGCCTCTGCCCGTTTCTTTACTGGCGAAATAAAATGCCGGCTGAAAATTTTTTCGAGGCGGCGCTCTTCGTGCTCGCGCTCTCGGCCATCCTTTTTTTGTTTAACCTCAACGTCGTTCTCAAACAACTCGGCGCGATGCTGCCGGATGAAACGTTGCGGCAGGAAACAAAACAATTCACGCTGCTCAACCGCTGGCTGCTCGTGCTCTGGCTGGTTTTTATCACGGCGCTTCTCGTCGCTCCCCACCTGGTCCATTTTCCATCGCTCAATCAGGCATTTTTATTTTCCGTGCGCCGCGCGGAAGTCGCTATTTTGCTTTTCCTCGGCCTCGCCCCGCTGGCCGTCACCATGGCGCTGATTTGGAAAACAAAAGAAGTGATTTTCGACAGCGTCTTTGGCGCGCGGGAATGATGCGGAATGAGTTGGATTCAAGGCAACGAAAAATCAAATCCCTGGTCGCGAATTTCAGACGGTAAATTTTCAGGGGTGCTTGCGGCGCGTTGCTTGCGCCAGATGCCGGCGCCACAAATGCCCAGAAGGCCAATGGCGGAGATCAAACCGTATTCAGCAGGTTCAGGGATGACCGCAATATAAGTCTCGGCATTAAATTGTATATTGTCGAAAACATTATCACCACTAGAAGAACCGGCTCCATTTACTGTTAACTTGATAAAAATTGAAGCGTCATCATTCAGCGCGGAAAAGGAAGTAAAATCCACAGTTTTGGTCACAAAGTCAGATGTGGTCACGGCTGTGTTATTTCCAGTAAGAGTGACATAAGTTGTCCCATCGGTGCTATAACTCCAGACATGCGTATTAAATCCGGTGCTTGACCCTCGCGTTGCAAAGATAAGAACCAAGTCTTGGTAGCCAAGCATATCCAATGAAAAAATTATGGAATTCCCATTTGCAGATGAGTTCTTTAAGGAAAGTGCTGTGCCCGGGGAGATTTTGCTTGATGCCTCGCTTCCTGAAAAAGCATTCACGCTAGTTCCTGAAACAGGGTCTTGTTGCGTATTTGCAAAGGCTGAAAGGTCAAGCGATCCACTGCCCGCCATAGCTGATACCGTTGTAGAAGGCCCTCCCAAATTTGAAAAATCCCAGCCGGCAATCAAAGTAGCTTGAGTTATGCTGGTCATCCCCGTTAAATACAGTATTATTATTGCAATTTTTTTCATGGGATTCCTTAATAAATATGTTTAGGTTCTCGCTGGCATTCGATCCGTTTTACTTTCTGATTTTTCGCCGATAATTTTCCGACTTCAACCAGTTATTCAGCTTCTGCGGGAGAATGCAAGCGAAAGCATTATTTATTAATCAAAGGATAAGCCGGCGCAGACAGCCGGGCCTCGCTTAAGTTTTTCGAATTGTTGATAGCGGCATCGGACGGTCGCGAACTCACTTGATTATCGCGCGCCATCTTTGCTACCGTCACCGTCCTTTTCAAATGAAATCAAACGCCCTGTCTGCTCTTGGCCGTCGCATTGCGCTGCCGCCCATTTCCTGGCTCATGCAAACCGCGCTCTCGCGGCCAAAACTCATTTCGCTCGCCGCCGGTTTTACGGACAATTCCACTTTGCCCGTGGAGCTTTCGCGCAAATTGCTCAACGAAATTTTAAGTTCGCCCCAAACCGGCCAGCCTGCATTGCAATACGGCATCACCGCCGGCGAAAATAATTTGCGGGAGTTGACAGCGAAGCATCTGCAAAAACTCGACGGCGCAAATTCCGCGAACAAAAATTATTCACCCGCCCGCGTCATGATCACTGGCGGCTCGCAACAATTGCTGTATATGACGCTCGAAGCGCTTTGCGACGAAGGCGACATCATCCTCGTCGAAGACCCGACGTATTTTGTTTTCTTGAGCATTCTCCAAAGCAGCGGCATCAAGGCGCGCGGCGTGAAACTCGAACGCGACGGAATTGATCTCGCGCATTTGGAAAAAGTTTTGGAGCGGCTGAAAAAATCCGGCGAACTTCGCCGCGTGAAGGCGCTTTACCTCGTCACCTATTTTCAAAACCCGACCGGCGCGACGACCAGTCTAGTTAAGAAAGTTGAAGCATTAAAATTGTTGAAACGATTTGAGCACGCCGCCGGACATCCGCTTTACCTGCTCGAAGACGCCGCATATCGCGAATTGCGATTTGATCAAGGCAACGATGTGCCGACCGCGCTCACGTTGCCCGGCGCGAAAGAGCGCGTCATTTACACCGGCACTTACAGCAAACCGTTCGCGCCCGGCGCGCGACTCGGCTTCGGCATTTTGCCGGAATCACTTTTCACCGTTGTCCAACGCATCAAAGGCAACCACGATTTTGGTTCCGCAAATTTATTGCAACAACTTTTGGCGCGCGCGCTTGAAACCGGACTTTACGATCAACACGTCGCGAAGGTGCAAAAAAATTATGCGAAGAAAGCGGCCGTGATGAAGGCGGCGCTCGCGGAACATTTTCCGGCCAGTGTGGAGATTTGGGAATCCGGCGGCGGACTTTATTTCTGGGCGCGGCTGCCGAAAGGAATTTCCGCCGGCGTGAAATCAAAAGTGTTTCAATCTGCGCTGAAGAACGACGTGCTCTACGTTCCCGGCGAACTCTGCTACGCCGACGATCCGTCGCGCGCCAAGCCGGACAACGAACTGCGCATCAGCTTCGGCAGCGCCAGCGAGGAAAACATCCGCAAAGGCATCGCGCGGCTGGGGAAGGTGTTGAACCAGATCGTCAGGTGAGCGATCACGCGGGCAAGAACAGTCCGTGTTTCATGAGTCACGGTTGGCAGAACGTGCGCTGCCTGCGCGGCGGCCTTGATGCGTGGGCGCAAGAAGTGAATGCGAAGATGCGGAGATATAAAATGGGATAAAAAATTTTACCGCAGGGGTGCGGAGAAAATTTCCTCGACTGCTTTGGATTGTTTGAAAAGATTTCAGCGATGAGCAAAGAATCGCGCCAACGGCTGCGGGAAGCCAAGCTACGCAAACCCAAAAGAAAGTTTCGTTGGATTTTGCCTGTCGTTGCCATTGCTCTCATTGTGCCGCTTTCGTCACTTGGAATCACTTCAAACTGCGGTCTGAAAAGCAAAATGGAATTGTTGCGAAATCACCCGTGCCATTCAGACAGCCGCGAACACTGAAAGAATTGCTGGCGTTGTCGCCCGACCAAATTGAAAAATGTGACATTGGCTTGATGAATTTGCTTTGTGCCGAAGGATTGCCCGGCGCAGAAAATTTGAATGTTCAAGATTGCCTGAAAAATCTGGACGATTGGGCGGCACAAGTGAAAGAGGAAACACAGCGTCACGAATATCATTTCAACGAGCATCCCGAACAATTCCGAAACTCGCTTGGCTATTTTCGGATGATGATGTTGGACGAAGTCTTGGTTCAAGACCTCGGCATTCAATACAATCCGCAACTCGCCTTGCCGCAGATGGACGGCAAGCGTCCCACATTGGCTGATGCGGCTGATTCCAAAAATATTTTCATTCACGGTTTGCTCGAAGGAAATCATTTGGGGACGTGCGCTTCAATGCCGGTGCTCGTGGTGGCGATTGGACGGCGACTCGGCTATCCGGTAAATCTCGCAGGAGCAAAACTTCATCTTTATGTCCGCTACGAAGATTACAATGGAAAACATTTCAATATTGAGCCGACCGTGACCGATGTTTTTTTGACGCCGACGGATGAGGATTACAAAAACGGCAACGGCCGATTTCCGGCGACCGACGAAGAAATCAAGGGCTACAGTTGGTTGCGACCGTTGAGCAATCGGGAAGTGCTTTCAGATTTTTTGAACAGTCGCGCGATTTGTCTTGGCGACGCAAAACGGTATGACGAAGCCAAACAGACATTTTTGCTTTCGGCGAGTTTTTGGAAAGAAACGCCAGAACGGAAAAAGTCACTGGATTATTATCTGCAAATCGTCAAAGACGCGCCCAGCGGCGACAGGTGGGAAGCGATTTGGGATGAAGTTGAAAAGCTGGACGTTCCACAAGGCACGCGCTCCGCATATTTTGATAACCGGAAAGTGCAGATTCATTTTTTCATGAACGACAATTCCGATATTTCAGCGATTCAAAAAGCTGCGGATGATTTGAAAAGTGAATTGGCGGAATATCGCAAGCAAGTGGAAAACAACGACCCAGCTTTGCTGCAATACCGGCAGCATATTCTGGCAATCAATCTGAAAACGGGAAAGAACATCCGTCTTCCGGCGGAAGTTTTGCCACCGCCAATGAACCGCAACATGATTTTGCCCGAATACATAGACCATCTTGGAACGCTCAATTCAGAAGATAACGACACCATCATTGAGAGTTTTTGGAATTACTACAAGCAAACGAATCCTGACTGGATGGAGCAGGCTTCGTTGCTGCCAAGTTGGTGAATAATTTCCTGTTGACAGTCCAAACGCAATCGCGGATAAAAGCGGTGATTGAGGACAAAATGAAAACGACGCAAAAAATTCTTCTCGCTGTCGGCGCAATAATTTTCACCACACAAGTTCAAGCCGTCATGTATTTTGCGCGGCCTTACGACCCAAATGCGGCGCACTGGCTCACGCGCGACCCGATTGGTGAACAGGGTGGTCAAAATTTATACGGCTTCGTAAATAATAACCCTGTCAACAATGTTGACGCTTTGGGTTTTTATTTAGCGGCTGTTGACGGAACGGATTCCGAAAAATGGGTAGGACAGCTTCATCACGGCAGCTTTGTGCTTAATTTCTATAATGATTATATCGGGTCAGGTGGAAAAGACTATGAGAATGGACCAAACTTATTTGGCGGCGGTGTTTCTTCAACAGTAAATAAAGTTTACAATAACATTTATGACGTGCTTAAAAAGAATCCAAAGGAAGACATTAATTTGGTTGGGCACAGTCGCGGGGGATTGATCGTCATCTTGGTTGCCAAAAAATTGCACGACAATCCGCCTCCCTGCACCAAAGGCGAGATCAAATTCATGGGATTATATGATGCCGTGGACAGGTATCTTTGGGCAGATGGATCAGTTATACCGGACAATGTTGATTTTGTTGCCCATGCCCGCCGTGACCCCGGTGTTCATTCCAGACCGTGGTTTGGTAATACCGGCACATCAGGCGGAAAAGTTTATATGCAACAATTCTTTTGGGTGACTCATTCTGGAGCGGGAGGCGACCCGTGGGGCGGCGACCATCCCACAATCAATGGAGTGCCGACAATCACCCAACAGCAGGACATTGATGATTCCAAGCAAGTGGACGAATGGATGCGAAACAATGCTCGTATGACTGGATTGAACGGTTTGTGAGCAAATTATGAAACCCAAAAGCATTTTACTCATAACTGCTTTTCTCGCCTTTGCTTTGACAGCCTTTGCCGCCGAAAAGATGATTCTAGATATTGAAATTCGGTCTCCGAAATCAGTGGGATTTGATACAAATACCGATTTAGAATTTGTTACTGACAAAACAGCAAAAGGTGATTTTTTGAGCCAAATAAAACAGCAAGATGATGATAAATACAGGTATTTTCAGCAGTCATATCCTTTAAGCGCCAAAGAACGTCGCCGCGCCATAATTATTTATACACATAGTTCGCCTAAAAATCAGCCGCAGCAGGTTTTTTTACTTCCCATACCAGCCAAAGCAAAATCAGCAGATTGGACGAATTGGAGATATGCGAATTATTTGGAAGCAAATGCGGTTTCAAACTTTATATTAAATTTCGATTATATGCCGCCTGACCGTTCCACCAACATTCCACCTAATTCCTTTGAGTTGCGTTACAAAATTGAATAACTAGATTTGGAGCAACGCGCGGAAGAATGGCTTGAATTTTTCGCTGTTTTTTCCCTTGGCCTCCGCATCTCTGCGGTTCAAAAACTAAACATTAAACTTGAACAACAGCACGTCGCCGTCTTTCACGACGTATTCCTTGCCTTCCATGCGATACAAACCTTTTTCACGCGCGGTTTCGGCTTCAAATCAGTTCTCTGAATTGCTCGATGCTCATGCCGGCGTCGCGCACAATCGCGCCCATCGTGTAGGCGTCCACCGGATTGTTGCGCGGCACAACGACGTGAACGGAACCTTTGGACATGAAGATGTGTTTGCTCTGACGGTCAATGCGGAAGCCCGCTTTTTCCAGCGCCTTCACGGCGCGAAGGTGATTGACGCCCGGAAGCTTCGGTATATCACGCAGCGGTCAATTCCAACTCGCGGATTTCACAATGCAACTTCGGCGCGCCATAAAGTTCGAGATAGCCTTGAATGGCGTCGCGGATGTTTTCCACCGCCTCGGCTACCGTTGCGCCCTGCGAATGGCAGCCCGGCAGTTCAGGGCAACTGACAGACACGCCTTCGGAATGTTCGAGCAATGTGACGTGGTATTTATTTTTCATCTTGAGGCAAATTACGTTGCGGCGTTGATTTCGTCAATGCCGAGCAGTTCATTCAAAAACTACACATCAAATTTGAACAGCAGCACGTCGCCGTCTTTCACGACGTATTCCTTGGCCGTCCTTTTTGCGTTTGCCTTTCCATTAGTTTTGGACAATTTTACGGCGTGAGCACGATCAAAGAAATCGAAACTGCCGTCAGTAAACTTTCCACGAATGAATTGGCGACTTTCCGAAGCTGGTTCGCAGAGTTTGACACGGAAGCTTGGGACAAACAATTTGAGCAAGACGTGGCGGCTGGCCGTCTTGACGCGCTTGCCAATGAAGCCATCAATGATTTGCGCAACGGACGCTGCACCGATTTGTGAAGCATCGCGCCAATCCAAAGTTCTGGCAATTCTACGAACAGCTTCCCCGCGAAATTCAGGCGCGCTCGCCGATAAAAATTTTGCGCTGTTGAAACTCAATCCGCAGCATCCTTCCTTGCATTTCAAAAAAGTCGGCCGGTATTGGTCGGCGCGCGTGGGCATTCATCATCGCGCGGCCGGAGTTCAAGACGGCGCGGATTTAGTTTGGTTTTGGATTGGGCGGCATGATGAATATGAATTCATCATCGGCACGCGACGTTAATTCCTTTGCATCTCTGCAATTCAAAAAACTAAACATTAAATTTGAACAGCAGCACGTCGCCGTCTTTCACGACGTATTCCTTGCCTTCCATCCGTTTCGCCGGGTTCACAATAGTTCCCTGAATTGCTCGATGCTCATGCCGGCGTCGCGCACAATCGCGGCCATCGTGTAGGCGTCCACCGGATTGTTGCGAGGCACAACGACATGAACCGAACCTTTGGACATGAAGATGTGCTTGCTCTGGCGGTCAATGTGGAAGCCGGATTTTTCCAATGCCTTCACAGCGCGAAGGTGATTGACGCCGGGAAGTTTCGGCATATCACGCGGCAGTCAATTCCAGCTCGCGGATTTCACAATGCAACTCCGGCGTGCCGTAAAGTTCGAGATAGCCTTGAATGGCGTCGCGGATGTTTTCCAATGCCTCGGCCATGGTTGCGCCCTGGGAATGACAGCCCGGCAGTTCAGGGCAACTGACAGACACGCCTTCGGAATGTTCGAGCAATGTGACGTGGTATTTATTTTTCAACTTGATGGTAGGTTACGCTGTAGCATTGATTTCGTCAAAAACTAAACATTAAACTTGAACAGCAGCACGTCGCCGTCTTTCACGACGTATTCCCTGCCTTCCATCCGATACAAACCTTTTTCGCGCGCGGCGTTCGTCCTTGTCAAAATTCATTTCGTGAGCCAGATTTCAACCATGCCAATTACGCTTGATGAAATTGTCGAAGAAACACGCCAGTGGCCGCCCGAAAAAGTTGGCGAATTGGTGGATCGCTTGAGCGGAGACCTGCACGCTTGCGACGAGGAAACCGAAGCGGCTTGGCAGGCTGAAATCTCCCGGCGCATCGAAGACATTCAATCCGGCAAGGTGCGCGGCATTCCCGGCGAGGAAGTGTCGGCTCGCGTCCGCAAGATTGTCGGGCGGTGAAACCTTACGCCTTTCATCCCGACGCCGAAGTCGAATACACACAGGCCGCGCAATACTACGCGGCCGTCGCTCCCGATTTAGGCGTCCGTTTTTATGACGAAATCGAACGGCTCATCACCCAAGCGCGCCGCCAGCCAAATCGTTTTTTCCAGTTCAGTCCGCCCGCCCAACGTGTGTTGGCGCGCAAGTTTCCTTATTCGGTCATTTATTTGGACGAGTCTGATCGCGTTTGGATTTTGGCGGTGATGCACGCAAAACGTCGTCCGGGTTACTGGCGCAGGCGGCTTGTATAATTTTTTCGCTTTTATATCTTTGCACTTCTGCGGTTCAAAAACTAAACATTGAACTTGAACAGCAGCACGTCGCCGTCTTTCACGACGTATTCCTTGCCTTCCATCCGATACAAACCTTTTTCGCGCGCGGCGGCGACGGAACCTAATTTCACCAGGTCGTCGTAAGCCACGGTCTCGGCCTTGATGAAGCCGCGCTCGAAATCGGAATGAATCACCCCCGCAGCTTTCGGCGCGGTGTCGCCGGCGTGAATCGTCCACGCACGAACTTCTTTTTCGCCCGCCGTGAAATACGTCCGCAGTCCAAGCAAATGATATGTCGCGCGGATGAGCGCGCCGACGCCGGATTCCGCGACGCCGAGTTCCTTGAGAAATTCCTTTGCCTCGGCATCGGACAAATCAATCAAGTCACTTTCGATTTGCGCGCTGATGACGACGGCTTCGCACGCGAAATGATTTTTTGCGTAGTCGCGCACTTTTTGAACAAACGGATTTTTGTCAGCGGTCGCCAAATCAGATTCTTTGACGTTACAGGCAAAAATCGTTGGTTTGTCGGTCATCAACCAGAACAACCGTGAAATCATTTTTTCTTCGGGCGCAAGTTGCAGCGTGAGCGCGGGTTTTCCGGCGTTCAAATGCGGCTCAATTTTTTTCAAAATATTTTCCTGCGCGAGCGCTTCCTTGTCGCCGCGTTTGGCGTCTTTGGCGACGCTGGCGAGACGTTTTTGCACGGCTTCCAAATCGGCAAGAACTAATTCCGTTGTGATTGTTTCAATGTCGCGGACAGGATCAACAGAACCGGCGACGTGATGAATGTCCGCGTCTTCAAAACAGCGAACGACCTGCACAATCGCATCCACTTCGCGAATGTGCGTGAGAAATTTATTTCCCAAACCTTCGCCCTGCGACGCGCCTTTGACGAGGCCAGCGATGTCCACAAATTCAATTGCGGCGGGAATCACGACATTTGTTTTCGCAATTTTTTGCAAAACGTAAAGGCGTTCGTCCGGCACGGTGACGATGCCAATGTTTGGGTCAATGGTGCAGAACGGATAATTCGCCGCTTCCGCTTTGCGCGTGCGCGTGAGGGCGTTGAACAGGGTTGATTTGCCCACATTGGGCAGTCCGACGATTCCAGCTTTCAGCATAAAATTTAGGACGGAGAATTAACCACAAAGACACGAAGGCACAAAGATTTGTTTCTCAAAGTTTATGATGCGCGAGTTGCCACGCGATATGAATGCCATCGAAAGTTCCCAGCGCAATCAGGCACAGGCCGGAAAAATGTTGCAGGCGCAACAAGGTTTCTTTGCCAAAACGTCCGTGCCCGCGCGACATGCCGAAACTCAAAAGGCAAAACCAAAGGTTCGTGCCGAGCGCGACGCCGATGACGCAAGCGGCCTTGGCCGAAAATTTGTCGGCGACCCAATCGTTGTCCGTGAAATAAGTTTCGTGCGACATCAGATACGCGGCGATGACCAGCCACGTCAGCAGCACGCCGACGTTGCCCATGACGCGCACGAAACCGATGGCGAACGCCGAGTGCGGATGCAATTTTTCTTCGATACGCCCTTCGAGCGCTTCGGCTTTGGAGCCGAATTGCGTCGTCGCGGCGATTTTTTTGGCCGTGAGAAATTTCGTTCCCAAAAACAACAGAAAAACGAAGGTGACGACTTCCATCATGGCCTTGACCAGATGCGTGTCGAAAAAAGACGAGAAGCCGGCGAAGGCGATCGCGCAATAAATCACTTCCATCGTGGCCGCGCCGAGGCCGATAAAAATCGCCCAGCGAAATCCGCGCCGCGCGCCTTCGTTGATGATGGTGAGGTTGACCGGGCCGACGGGAATGGAGGAAAATAAAAGCGCGCTGATGAAACCGGCAAGGCCGGCCAAAAAAATGGAATGCGACTCAAGCATGAATTTAATCCGCCTCCGGTTCGTCGTCTTCCTCTTCAATTTCCCGCCGCCACGCGCGCGAGAGACTGGGACGCACAAAGCCATAAACCAGATACGCCGTGAAAAAAATCGGCAGGACGTAATAAAGAATTTTTTCGCGCAAGATTAAAATGCAGCCGACGAACAGCGCCGCGCCGATCATTTTCCAGAACGTGCTTTTGGAACGCAAGCCGAGCGATTTGAAGCTGGGATATTTCACTGTGCTGACCATCATCGCCGACAAAAACAAGAGCACGAAGGCGATCAAATAATTCCAATGGCCGAGACTTTTTTCTTTTTCATTGAAATGGATGATGAGCAGCGTCAACGACGCCACGAGTCCGGCGGCGGATGGAATCGGAAAGCCGAGAAAATCCTTGGTCGCGCCGCTGTTGGGCATCGCGGCGAGGCAATTAAACCGTGCCAGCCGGAACGCGCCGCACAAAAGATAAATGGAAGCGATGAACCAACTGACCTGATGCAATTGCGGATAATCGCTGAAAGCGTCGCGCAGCACGACGCGCTGGACGAGAAACGCGGGCGCGACGCCGAAGGAAATCAAATCGGCGAGCGAATCAAATTCGCGCCCGAACGGACTTTCCACGCCGCCCATGCGCGCGACGCGGCCATCGAACAGATCAAAAATGCACGCGAGCAAAATGAAGGCGAGCGCGAATTTGATTTGGACAAAATAATTGTCGCTGAACGGATCGGCCTCGACAATTTTGGTCAGCGCGACGAATCCGCAGAATAGATTTCCCGCTGTCAACAAATTCGGCAGAAAATAAATTTTTAATTTTTCGTCCGAATTATCCGGTTGCGGTTTTTGAGTTGGCTCGTTCATGCAAATTCGCCTGAAAGGCGGTTTCCATTGTAGTCGAGGGCAACGCCCTCGGAAATGGACGCAAACATTTTTCGCCCTGAAAGGGCAAACCAAAAAGGTCGCAATTTTTTGGTTTGCCCTTTCAGGGCATAATCACACAACGGGAATGACCGAGGGCGTTGCCCTCGGCTACGATGGTTCAGGCCGTTGGCCTGAGAAAACTGGCATTCATTTGTATTCATTTTCATTTCAATCAAAAGCTGCAATCACGGTTTCGCCGCCGACGGCTTTCTCGCCGAGGTTCACTTTTATTTTTGCGCGCAGCGGCAGATAAATATCCACGCGCGACCCGAATTGGATCAGGCTGATGCGTTCGCCGCGCTGGACCGGATCGTTTTCCGAAATCCACGGCACGATGCGGCGCGCGATCAAGCCGGCGATCAAGCGCACGCCGATTTTCTCGTCGCGCGGATCAAAAGAATCAATTCCGATCAACACATTTTCGTTGAATTGGGCGGAGTCAATGCGCATGGCGTTGACGTATTGGCCCGGCGTGTGTTTGAAATAAGCCACGCGACCGGTTGTGGGCGCGCATTGGACGTGAACGTCGAACACGGACAAAAAAATTGAAACGCGCCGGCATTCGCCGCCCATGAATTCGGTTTCGGTGGTTGTGTCAATCACGTCAATTTTTCCGTGGCCGGGCGCGACGACGAGTTGCGGCAGCGTCGGCACCAGCGGTTCGGGATCGCGGAAAAAATAAAAAGTGAAGACGACGACCAAGGCCCAAAGCACAATCAGCACGCCGCTGATCGCCCAAATTAATTTGCCGACGAGCACTGCCAAAAATCCGAACACCAACAACGCGACGAGCGCAATGGCGGACCAGCCGATGATGCGCAGCGCGGCGTTGGCGGCTTTGCCAGAATGTTTCACACAGGCACGTTAAAATTTTTGCGCGCGACTTGCAATTCGGCATTTTCGAGGCAAGTTGACTTGTCGCGAAAACTGGACGCGATTTAACCAAACAAAAAATTCAAAAAAAATTATGTCACTGCACACTCCTGATCTGACGAAGTTTCCGCCGCGCAGTCCGCGCGTGCGGTTGGGCGGCTATGTCATCCTGCCGCGAATGCTGGATAAAGGCCGCGCGACGCTCGCCGGCAAAAATGGCGAGTATCATTATGCCTGCCCGCTCGACCAGCGATTTTTAGAATTTGCCGGCATTGATCCCGAGGCGTTGAAAAAAGAACTCGGCAAAAGCGACGGCGAAGTTTTGGAATGGATCAACAAAAATGCGAAAAACAAACATTGCGAAATCAAAATCTGCGCGTGGTCGAAGTTCAACGAACATCGCGTGCCGATGAACGCGGAATCGCGCGGTTATTTCAACGAACAAGTCGGCAAAGTCGCGGCGAAACGCGAAGACATTGGAACATTTTTTGACTGGCTCGATGTGGACGATTTCGTGACGTTCGGCGGCAAAGCATGATTTTTTAACCACCAAGACACGAAGGCGCGAAGAAAAATCTTCGCGCCTTTTTTATGCCTCAATCAAATCTGTAAGTTGATTCATCGGATAATTTATTTTGCCGATTTGGAAATTTCTTTGCGCGCCGGATAAGAATCTTGCCCAAATCAATCTCGATTGCTTCTGCAATTCGCAATAAAGTGTCCAACGTGGGATTTCTTAAATCGCGTTCAATGAGGCTAACGATTGATTGTGAAAGACCCGAACGTTGGGCAACGGCATTCATGGAAAGCCCACGTTTTTCACGCTCTTCCCGCAAGAGTCGAACGACATTGGCAGCAATAGCTTCTCGCAAGCTGTTTTTTGACACGCTTTAGTCATACGCGGAAAATAGGTTGACAAGAGATGTGACGAGAGTCGCAATGCGCTCCAATTCCAAATCAAGAAACTTATGAAAAAGCTTTGGCTGGTTTCGGTAGGGGTCGCCTTTCTTTTTACAATCACCATTCCTTCACGCGCGCAAGAAGCTCCTGATATTTCAGGAGACGCCAATTCTCCATCCGATTTTGAAACCGAATTGCGAGCCGTCGAAGCAACCACGCCGCTGCCGGCGGCGGATGTGCCGGACGTTGGAAATTTTCTTTCGGCTAAACATGCCATGGACTGGCCGCCATTTCCTGACTCGATGGGTTTGCCGGCATGGAATCTCGGCGATGGCTTTTATATTTTAGATGATTTAGGAGTGAATTACAGTGCCGCAGCCAGCAATGGAATGCTCGCGATGGATGATTTTAGTGGAGAGTCGTCTGCCAATACTAATTTTTTTATCGGGATTGAAAGAACAAACATCATTGTTAGTTGGATCAGCCGCACCAATAAAATTTATCTCCTGGAAGACCGGGCGACTTTGACCAGTGAAACACATTGGGGCGAATTGCAGAATTATCTTCTCGCGGCAGAAAATACGAATGTGACCAGCTTTGTTCACACAAATATCCTTCAATCACAACCAACTGATTTTTATCGGCTCTTCGATGTCACGCCCGTTGCGCGCGCCGACTTTTTTGCGATTGATCAGGACAGTTCAGATAATCAATTCGATATTTTTCAAAATGATTCAGACCCAAATGATGATTTATTTTACATTTCAAATCTGGTTCCCGCCCATCACGGAAGCATTAACTATTCATTGGACGCGACGACATTTCAATACACGCCTGATTCAGGTTTTTATGGGGTGGATTCTTTTGCTTACAGCATTACGAGCGGCTATGGTGACATCTCATCAAACGCCACCGTTACGGTTTTTGTGAATCAATCCGGGAATTCACCGCCTTCGGTCAATGACCTTATCATCACCCTGCAAACAAATATTTATACGGCCACCTTCAATGCGCTGACAAACTCATCCGACCCGGACGGCGATACGCCCATTCTTTTTTCAGTCAATTCTCCGAGTTTGGGAAGCGTTTCAAATGATGCCAGCGGCAACATCACTTATAACCGAAATCCGAATGTATTTGGCAACGATGCGTTCACTTACATCATCACCGATGGAAAAGGTGGTTACACCGTCGGCAATGTAAAAATCTGCAATTGGATACGGACGGCGACGGAATGCCTGACCAGTGGGAAATGGCAAACGGCCTCGACCCGGCAACCGACGATTCAATGGGCGATCCTGATGCTGATGGTTTGCCGAACCTTGCGGAATTTCAACTTGGAACAAACCCTAATGGCGCTGACAACCCGCTGAATCTTTCCAGCGTCACGAATGGAATGCAGATGAGTGATTTCGTTCAAATACCAATTTATGGTTTAAGCGCGTCAGTCCAGAATCCGCCGATAACTTTCTACGTGAATGGCGCGCCCGCAGAAAATTCATCGCTCTGGCAGGGGCCGGATGGAACCTGGTTTGTGAACTGGGATACAACATTTTTAACCAACGGCGATTATCAAGTTCAACTTGATTGCCAGGTTGCTCCGTCATCATCTCCCGATTCGATCACCGATGTTCTTGGCACTGAAAAAACAGTTGAAGTCAGCAACCCGATTATTTTCGACAAATTGACCAGTCAGTTCAGCAGCTTTCTGCTCATCAATGCCACCCTGGCGGCAACCAACGACACCTGCGACGTTGATTTGTATGACGACGATGGCAATCTGCTTGTCTATGCGACTGGTTTGACACCCACCGACGGCCAGATTCAATTGTATTGGGATTTGACGGATGGAAATGGACATCAAATTTCCTTCGGCAACATTCAGGCCGTTTTTACGCTTCATCCGGCGGAAGGTCCTGACGGAATTCATGCCAACGACGCATCAAGTTCTTCGTCGGTTTCTCACTGGTTTATCAAGGATGCTGCAAATGTGGGCGGTCCTTTTGCGCTTGCTTGGGGATGGGATGGAATTGCTTCGTATTATCCCCCCTTTGTCGGCCATCGAACCGAACTTATGCAGGACGGCGTTATTAATATTCTGGGCAATCCATCCGATTTTAGTTCTTATGATTTGCTGCCAGTTGAAAATATACCTTATGGCGACAGCGCTTTTCGCTATGATACTGATTCCGACAAAAATATAATGATGCACGCTTTGAAAAGCAGCGGGAATTTCTTTTGGCTTGGCCATTGCGATGACGATGCCATTTTTGGGAATCCGAAGGTTTCTGGAATTGGCACTGCCGATGTTTCAACTTGGTTGGGCAACTACCGATCAACGCCAAAACATCCAGGAACAAACAAGCATCCCTATCATCTGGTGATTTTGAATGCCTGTGAATCCTATAATTCCGATTGGGCAAATGTTTTCGGCATTGATTTTTCCGCCAATGGCAGTTCTGATTCGGTTGCTGATTATCAATATGCGGGGCGGGCGCCGCGCGCGTTTGTTGGCTGGACGAAAGTGATACTTGTTCCTGGCGTGGGAGATGTATCGGGATTGGCGCACGCTGAATATGCTGGAGCGCTTCAAAACTTATTCGGATATTGGATGGATGGGTATCCACTATATTTCTGCGTCGGCCAATTTGCGGACGCGGCGATACCAGACGGCTTTGATGGCATAGAATCATGGCAAATTTCAGGTTGTGTTGATTTGGAAAGAGGTGAATAACATTGGTATGCAAATTTATCCGAATCGAAAATCGCTTCACGGTCCGCTTCGCATCATTGTGGTGCTTTTGCTCTACGTGGCTTTCTTTTCTCCTATCATAAGTCCACGGGAAGGAAACAGCTATGGCTTCAAAACTGCATTGAATGGATTTTTGATGGTTTTTATTCCGACTGTGGCGATTGTGATTTTGATTCCAGTTCTCATTCGAGGGACGCTTGGCGAAAAAATCGTTGCCGTCATTCTTCTGCTGCCGCCGGCATGGTTTGTCTTTTGGATGTGGTATGGCGTTGTTTCTGATTTCTTGAACAAATGAATAGCACCTGCCCGCAAACTTCTAACGAAATACAACGACCGCTTCGCGCACCGTCTCGCATAGCGGTCTGTCTTGTCCTTCAGCTTTTAATGTTTTTAGTTGGTCTTTTCTTTCCCGAATGGGATTATGGAATATATAGTCGGGCGACTTTCTGGTATGCGTTTAACAATTTCGTTTTAGAGTTTTCAATGCTTTTTTTGCCGACGACAGCGGTCTTTTTATTGATCCCCGTTTTTCTGCGTGGTTCGTCTTGGGAAAAAATTATCGCTTTGATTGTTTCCCTGTTCCCTGCGTGGCTTGCAGTGCAAGGCTGGCAAGGGATTTTTTATCAGCTATGCCATGAAAACTAACACGCCGACAAAATCAAAAACCGGCTTCACGCTTGTGGAGATGTTGGTTGTTTTAGTTCTCGCGATTTTTTTAGGGATAATCCTTTGGCCGGCAAATCACGGAATAATGGCCGGAAATTTGAATTGCATAAACAACCTGAAAGAAATCGGCCTCTCATTAACAATATATGCCGATGACAATGATGGAAGATTTCCGCTTCAGATTGCGGCCACAAATACCAGTCTAATTGAAATCATTTACAACAATCATGTTTTTCCGCGTTACCAAGTTGCCTCCAATGAACTGGGAAATGATCCCAAAATTCTTCTTTGCCCTTTCGACATAACACGACGAGCAGCTACCAACTTTGAGACGCTGACTGACTCAAACATAAGTTATTTTTTCAACGCGGATGCTGTAAGAAATTCTTCAACTAATTCAATTTTGTCCGGCGACCGATTTCTGGAAAGTAATGGCCGGCCTGTGAGTTCGCGACTGCTTGTGCTTACAACAAACTTAAATATGAGTTGGACATCCGGCATCCATAAAAGTGGTGGAAATGTGCTTCTGTCAGATGGCAGTGTTCAGCAAACGACAAGTTCTAGTTTGCCTTCGATTATCCGCAGCCAATTATTGGCTACCAATCGCCTTCTCATCCCTTGATTTCAAATGCCTTTACCATTAGGAACAACCGTCACAAATAAATTGCTTCTCACCGCCGCCTATAAATATGTCGCCATGGCCGTGATGCTTACCAATTGTAATCTTTTCGTCCAAGAGACGCATTTGCCTCTCGACCATCCCCTAACTCAAACAAACATCATTTTATCCCGATGCAATGTCGCTCCGCCCCGGCTCATGGGTTTTGGCGGCAGCATCGTCACAGAAAAATATTTCTTTGGTTTCGGTCATGATCATCTGGCCAATTTTTGGCAATGGGAATTTCATGCCGAATCCATGAAAAATATCCGGGCGCAGCAGGAACAATGGTCGAAGATGACTTCGCAGATTGATACAAACGGAGTCCACGAACTTGCCTTGGACTGGCTGACCAGCCTGGGCGTGGATGTGGCGACGCTGGAGAAAAAATATCCATGCAAAATTTCACAAAAATTCTTTTACAAGCGCGCTGACGGAAATTTAGAATCTCAATCCAAAAGCATCATTCCATTGCCCATTTTTCAAATCTCGTGGGGTTCAATCCCGCTGCGCGGACATCCTCAATACAGTTTTCCCGCCGCGACCATGACTGTTTTCGGGCCGACGAAACAACTTATCGAATATCATTTGTTGGACGATGCGTTGATGCTTCGCCCAAAATTGTCCGTCAAAGACCCTAAAACACTTCTTTCAATCACCAACGCGGAATTTGATAAATTCGACGAAACGCAGAGGAGCAACCTTATAAAGCAATTTGCGCCATAAACAGTGTAAACAGCCGATAATTAATGTTTTCTTTAATAAACAGCCACTTTTCATCTCGCGGACGACGCTGGCTGCCGAATTTTTGAGCAGTGATCAGGTCGCATAGAAAGCATTGGATTTAATAAGCCGCGAAGGCGCGAAGAAAAAATTCTTCGCGCCTTTTAATTTTGTTGGAAGCGAAAGGAATTATGCGCTTTCGGCGGTGGATAATTCGTTCACCGGAACAATGGATTTATTCGTTTCGATGTTTTCGATGCGATAACGCCGTTTGGTTTCGTGCAGTTCAAATTCCACCTCGTCGCCGACTTTGTGGTTGAGCAGCGATTGGCCGACCGGCGTGAGATAGCTGATGACGCCCTGGTCGGGATCGGAATCCCACGCGCCGAGAATTGAAAACGATTCGGACTGGTTGGTTTCAAGATTGGTGGCTTGCACGATGGTGCCGATGTTGACGGCATCGGTCTTGGCGTTGGAAAAATCGGTGCCGCGCGCGCGCGCCAGTTGCGCTTCGAGTTCTTCTTTGCGGCGCATCAGAATTTTTTGCATTTCCTTCGCCGCCTTGTATTCGTGGTTTTCGCGCAAATCGCCGTAGCTGCGCGCGATGGCGATTTCCTTCGAGTTGGCCGGAATTTTTTTCTGCACGAGTTCCTGATATTCCACGCGGCGGCGTTCGAGGCTTTCCCACGAAACCTGGATGGTGCTGTCGTGCTTGGATTGTTCGCCGCTGACGAGCGATTGCACGGCGGGATGTTTTTTGACGAGGCGCGCGAGCAGCGAGCGCTTGTCCATGTCGTCAAAAACCGGCGAAAGTTGCAGCGCGCGCGTCAAATCTTTGACGACTTCGATGTCGGCGGAGGCGGTGAGTTCGCCGAGCAATTCCTGGTCTTCCAAAATAAAATCGCGCAAACGGTTTGAACGGCGTTCGTTGAATTGATCGCGTTCCATCGCCGTGAGCATCGCGCGAAAAACTTCCGGGCCGAGAATGTCGGCAAAGGAATCGCTGCGTTCGCGGCCGAGCCAGAGCAACAGCTCGCTGCTGGCCGTGTGCTGGCGGATGAGCCGCGCAAGCGTTTCCTTGAGCAAATCCCATTTGCCTTCGGCGATGAGCAAATTGGCAAATTCCCTGGCCAGTTTCGCGGAAACAAAATTCAACGAACCGCGCAAAATTTCCTGCCAGCGGTCGGGATTGGCCTGTTTGAACGATTCGAGCGCGCGATGATGTTTGGCCGACGGAATTTGTTCGAGCAGCGAACCGAACTTGACGTTGTCCTGCGACCAGATTTGCGCGGCGGTGATTTCGCCGGCGACCGGCTGCAGGCCAGCGGCTTCGCGCAGTTCGTCGCGCGCAAAAATCGCCTCGAGCGCCACAGCGGGTTGATTGCGTTGATACGACGCGATGTCCGTGTTCAGCGCGGAAATAATTTCGATCACGGCCGTCTGCTTGTCCGCCAGATCCGAAATGACTTTGGTCAATTCCGCAACCACCACGACGCGCGCCTTCAAACCTTTCGCCGCGCGAAAATCCACGAGCGTGCGGTCTTGCAACGACGTTTCCTGCGATTGAAAAACGACCGGCTCGGTTTTTTTCAGCGGCACGATGAAGTGGCCGTCCTTCTTCATTTCGCGCTTGGTCGTTTCCCACCATTTTTTCCAATCGTCGCGGATCACGTCCGGCGTGAGCGCAGCCTGAATCTGATCCGCCGTCGCCTTGCCGCCGTAACTGTTCAAAACCAGTTTGATCAAATCCAGGTGATGCGCGGCGAGATGGCGCACGCTTTCCAAATCGTTCGCTTTGCGCGCGAGAATGTGATCCTTGGGAATCGCTTTGAGATTTTCAGCGGCGAACGCCAGATCCATCGTGTGTCCCGGCTTGCCCGGAAAATCAATCGTGAAGCGCGCGAACACCGTGTCCACCGTTTTGATTTTTCCGAAGCCCCAACTGCGGTGCGTGCAGCAGCCGCTTTCGGCCAATTGCGTCAGCGGTTCCACGTGACGGCCCTCAATTTTTCCGGCGGCGGCTAATTTTTCAAATTCTTCTCTCATATTAAAATCGTATTTTTGTCGTCACGAACTCACAATGCTCCATTAAACGCGGTGAACGCACAAAATCCAAGACAAATTGCGGCGCGAGTTTTAGGACAACGCCGCGCCCACGGCGAATTCACGGAAAATTTACTCGAACGCGAGCTGGCCAATGCGAAATTATCGGCGGTTGATCGCGGATTGTGCCAGGAAATTATTTACGGCGTCGTCCGCCGGCAATCCACGCTCGACTGGCTCATCGCAAAAAAAACCGGCGGGCGCGAACAAAAATTACCGTTGCAAAATTTGCTGCGCCTCGGCCTCTATCAAATTTTCTGGCTCGACAAAATTCCGCCGCACGCCGCCGTCCACGAAACCGTCGAACTCGCCAAACAAAATGGTTTCGGCCCGCAAGCCGGATTTGTGAATGCGATTTTGCGCGGCTACCTGCGCGAATTTGACGAAACCAAAAAAATTCTCGCGGAGTTAAAAATTTCCAATCCCGCAATCGGCTTTTCCCATCCGCAATGGCTTGTGGAAAAATGGCAAAAGCGTTTTGGCGCGGAAAAAACCGCGCAACTTTTGGAATGGAACAACACGCCGCCAAAAACTTTTGCGCGCGTGAACACTTTGAAAATTGATGCGGGGAAACTGCTCGAAAAATGGCGCGATGAAAATGTTGAATATGATTTCGTGCGCCGCGATTGGCTGGAAGAAAATTTGATTTTTGAATTAAAATCGCATCCGCCGTTGACTTCGCTCGAAAGTTTCTGCGACGGTTGGTTTTACATTCAAGACCCGAGCACCTTGCTCGCGCCGGTTTTGCTCGCCGCGCAATCCGGCGAAACCATTTTAGATTTATGCGCCGCGCCCGGCGGCAAAACCACGTTCATCGCACAGATGATGAACAACGCAGGAAAAATTATCGCCTGCGATATTTCCGAAGAGCGATTGAAATTGGTTCAAGAAAATTGTCAACGACTTGGAACTTCATGCGTTGAACCCATTTTGTTTTCAACCTTCAACCTTCAACCTTCAACTTTCAACCACGTCCTTGTAGACGCGCCGTGTTCCAACACCGGCGTCATGCGCCGCCGCGTGGATTTGCGCTGGCGGATTTCGCCGGAAGAAATTTTGCGTTTGCAACAAACGCAACTCGATTTGCTCAAACTTACGGCGACGAAATTAAAATCCGGCGGCGTTTTGATTTACAGCACTTGCAGTTTGGAGCCGGAGGAAAATGCCGAAGTCGTGAAAGAATTTTTGCGCGAGCACAAAAATTTCAAATTGGAAAACGAACGCGAACTTCTGCCGTTTGCGGACAACGTGGACGGCGCATTTGTGGCGCGCTTGAAAAAATTGGTTTAACCTGACTCGCATTATGGAACTCGACCTCGAAAATGAATTTGCCGACCGCGCGTATCCGTTGCTCGCCAGCCTCGTCACGCCGCGACCGATTGCGTTTGTGACGACGTTGAGTCCCGACGGAAAAATCAACGCCGCGCCGTTCAGTTTTTTCAACCTGCTCGGCGCGCAGCCGCCGATTTTGGCATTCGCGCCCGGCGACCGCGACGATGGCACGCCCAAAGACACCGCGCTGAACATCCGCGCCACGCACGAATTTGTTGTCAATCTCGTGGATGAAAAAATTGCCGAAGCAATGAACCAATGCGCCGCGTCGTTGCCTTACGGCGAAAATGAATTGGCCCACGCCGGTTTGACCGCCGCGCCGTCAACCGTCGTGAAACCGCCGCGCATTTTGGAATCGCCCGCGAGTTTGGAATGCGTCGAATGGGGCACGTTGCAAATCGGAAAAAATCGCGTCGTAATTGGTTCGATCAAACGCCTGCATTTGCGCGATGAGTTATTTGACGCCGAGAAAAAACGGATTCACACGGACAAGCTTTTTACGATTGGGCGCATGGCGTCGCCGCACTGGTATTGCCGCACGCGCGACCGGTTTGAAATGATTCGACCAAAATAAAATTGAAATTGTGAAAATTGATTTTGGTGCAACGTTGTTTTTATTATGGCCTCAACCAAACAACGCGCGGCGGCGAAACAAAACATCAAAAAAGCGGTAGCCGCCGCCAAAAGAAAACAAACTCTCGAACATCTGCCGAAAAAAACGCGAACCGCTTTGGGCAAACAAGCGGCCAAAGTTCGCAAAGAAAAACGCGGAAGTTAGCGCAAATTAAAAATTACTTTACGGCGTATCGCGCTTCCATTTCGGCCTGCGTGTAAGTTTTTTTGCCGAGCGAACGCTGACGGGCTTCCAAAACATCAAGATAATCTTCGAGATTTTCCAACTCCTCGTGCATTTGCGCGACTTGCTGGCGGCGGCTCTTGATTTCCATGTCCACGTTTTCTAAAACAGCTTTAGTCATACGCTTCTCTCCGGTTTTTTATTCGTTGGATAATAATAGCGTCTTTCGCCACATCAAACAAGATACGAAAATCACCCATTCGCAACCGGTATGTGGTGTCATGTCCGCGCAATTGTTTGATGTCGCCCTGCAAACCATTTTCCAATCGGCGAATTTTTTTGACAATCTGTGCAGCGAACTTTGCCGGAAGCGCATCCAAATCTTCCTTCGCCGGTTCGGAATAAATTATTTTGAACGCGCTCACATCCCCATGATTTGATAACCGGAATCAACGTAAAGCACTTGGCCGGTGATCGCTGCCGCGCCGTCGCTCGCCAGAAAAGCTCCCGTCGCGCCGAGTTCTTCGGGCAAAACATTTCGCTTCAATGGTGAGCGTTCCTCATAATGTTTCAACATTTGTTGGAAACCGGAAATGCCGCGTGCGGCGAGCGTGTTGACCGGGCCGGCGCTGATACAGTTGACGCGGATTTTCTTTGGACCCAAATCATACGCGAGATAGCGCGTGCTGGCTTCGAGCGCGGCTTTGGCCACGCCCATGACGTTGTAATGCGGCACCACTTTTTCCGCGCCGTAATAACTCATCGCCACGATGCTGCCGCCGTCGGTCATCAACGGCGCGGCGGCGCGTGCGAGCGCGACGAGTGAATACGCGCTGACATCGTGCGCGACGCGAAAGGCTTCGCGGCTCGTGTTCACAAATTCACCTTCGAGCGCATCTTTCGGCGCGTAAGCGACGGAGTGCAAAAGCAAATTTAATTTTCCAAATTGCGCGCCGATCGTTTTGAAAACGTTTTCAATCTCGTCGTCCTTCGTCACGTCGCACGGCAAAATCAAAGTTTCATTTCCAAAGGTCCCGGCGAGTTCGGCGACATTTTCTTTCACGCGTTCGCCTTGATAAGTGAACGCGAGTTTCGCGCCCGCCGCGTGCCACGCCTGCGCGATGGCCCACGCGATGGAGCGTTTGTTGGCGACGCCGAAGACAATTCCAGTTTTTCCGTCAAGTAATGCCATAATTTTGAAATGTTAAATGGTTTTGATCAGCGCGCGCAATGTTGAATCGTAGCAGCCGACGTGAGGAGGCTTTGACTTTATTTTCAATTTTTAGAATGAGCCTCGTCACCTCGGCTGCTACGAAATAATTTATTTCTTGAAATAAAGCTCCTCGGCGTTCCACGTCACGCGAAAAAAATTTAATGGCGTCGCGCGCACGTTGCCGATGTCCGAACGGATCGCCGCATAATACATCGGCGTGACGGTGAAAATCATCGGTTGTTGCACGGCCATGATTGTTTGCACTTCATCGAAATCTTTTTTCCGGTCGTTGAAATTCAAAGTCTGCATTTGTGCGTCCATCAATTGATCAAGCCGCGCTTCCCAATCGGTTGAAGGCGATTTTTCGCGCGGAAACCATTCGTGCGTGAAGCCGCTGGATTTGAGAACATTCATGCCGCCGCCCGGATCCACGCCGCCGGTCAATCCCAGAAGAACGCAATCGTAATCGGAAGCGTTCAACTTCTGAACCAAAGTATTGAACTCAACCGGCTGATAGATGACATTGAAACCAAGTTTCTGCAAATCCGAGACGATCAACAAGGCGCTCTTGCCGCGCGTGTCATTGCCGGTGTTGGTGTTGAAGACAAATTCAATTTTATTCCCGTCGGCGTCGGTCGCAAAATCGTTTCCATTGCGTTTTTCAATGCCAATTTCTTTCAACAGCGCGAGCGCTTTGGCCAAATCATGCGGATATTTTTGAATGTTCGGATTGAACCATTTTTTATTGCCCGGCGTCACATAGCCGTAGTCTGGAATCGCGCGGCCGGAATAAACGGATTTGATGATGGCCTCGCGGTCAATCGCATACGAGCACGCCTGGCGGAATTTGACATTGCGAAACCATTTTAATTTGACCGGGTCCACATCCGGCTTGCCCGTTTTGGCATCCACATTGGTATTTTCATTGAACCAGAAATGGGATGTTTCCAGACCGATGCCGGGTTCCAGCAAATCAAATTTTCCTTTGGCCGCTGCGGTTTTGAACTGATCATAAGCGTCCGGTTCAATGAATTCGTCCACGTCGCATTCGCCGCTTAAAAAGCGCAGGTTGATGGCGTTCATGTTCGGCACCACCGTGTAAATGATGTTGTCAAAATACGGCAGGCGCTGGCCGTTGCTGTCCACCTCAAAAAAATAGGGATTGCGCGCCATCAAAGTGTATTGCGCCGGTTTGTATTCCTTGAGCACAAATGGCCCGCTGCCGACGATGTCCTGCGGCTTCCAGTTCACGCCGTAAGTCGAGAGAAAGGTTCCGTCGGCCACGGCTTTGGCCAAAATGTGTTTGGGCAAAATGGGCACGCCGCCAAAATTTTGCTCGAACGGCGTGTAAATTTCCGGCGTCACGACCTTGATGGTCAGGTCATCCACCTTGCTCACGGTAAATTTTTTGCCACCGATGATAAATTGATCGCGCGTGACGTTGTCAATTTTCGGATTGTAAATCACGTCGTTCCAGGTGAACACCACGTCGTCCGCCGTGAGCGGCGCGCCATCGCTCCAGCGCAAATTTTTCCGCAAATGAAACGTCCACGTTTTGCCGTCCGGCGAATTCGTCCACGACCCGGCCAGTCCCGGCTCGACCGATTGCGACTGCTCGTCAAAGCCGAGCAATGACGCGAACAGGAACCGGATGATGTCTATCGAAGACATTTCATTGGCGGTGATTGGATTGAATGTTTTCGGGTCGCTAAAATCGGCGACGACCAGCCGTCCGCCGCGAATGCCCGGCGCGCAATTGGCGACTAATGGCGGATCGGGCAAAGGATGATTCGTCACGGCATTTTCCGACGAAGCGGTTTCAGATTTCTTTCCGCAGCCGCAAAAACAGAAAATCGCCGCGACAAAAACCGCGAAGCCAGGGGCAAATTTTTTCATATCCTCAAATTGAACAACGAAGGAACCAAGATACAAAGAAATAATTTTAGCCACAGATGAAACACGGATTTATGTCGCGCGAAGAACGCGAAGGTTGCGAAGGAATTATTTTGAAAAACTTCGCGGTTCTTCGCGTCCTTCGCGCGAGGAAATTTTTTTATCTGTGTTTCATCTGGGTTCATCTGTGGCTAAAAATTCATTCTCGCGCGCGTAAAAAAAATTTGCCACGCTTCAAAACCATTTCGCAATGTGGCAATTTATTTTCAAACGGCTGCTGCACATGATTCCACTTTTGTTGGGCGTGTCGTTGCTCACGTTTCTGCTCATGTCGCTCGCGCCCGGAAACTATTTCACCGCGCTCTCGCAAAATCCGCAAATCTCGCCGGACACCATCGCGCAACTCAAAGCGCAATTTCATCTCGATAAACCGTGGTATGTGCAATACGTCTTCTGGCTCAAAAACGTTTTGAGCGGCGATTTCGGTTATTCGATGGCCTACAAAATTCCCGCCACGTCGCTCATTCTCGGACGTTTGTGGAATACGTTTCTGCTTTCGTTTTTCGCGCTCATCATTGCGTGGGGCATCGCCATTCCGCTCGGCATCTGGGCGGCGGTCAAGCGCGGTTCATGGATTGACCACGCCTGTTCGTTCATCGCGTTCGTCGGACTTTCCATTCCCGACGTTTTGCTTTCGCTGCTCGCGCTGTGGTTCGCGGCGGCGACCGGCTGGTTTCCCGTCGGCGGCGCGCAAAGTCCGATCCACGATTTGATGACGCCGCCGCAACAATTTTGGGATTTCGCGCATCATCTGATTTTGCCCGCGCTCGTGCTCGCCGCCGCCGATCTCGCGGGCATCATGCGCCGGATGCGTTCCTGTTTGCTCGACACGTTGCGCGCCGAATATGTCACCGCCGCCCGCGCGCGCGGCCTCGGCGAAAGCCGCGTGATTTACCAACACGCCGTGCGCAACGCCATCAATCCGCTACTCACCATTTTCGGCTACTCGCTCGCCGGTTTGTTGAGCGGCGCGTTCATCGTCGAAAACATCATGGCCTGGCCCGGACTCGGACGCCTGACCGTCGAAGCCTTTTTTGCAAAGGATTCTTATTTGGTTGTGGATTGCGTCGTCATGGCCACCGCGCTGCTGGTGGTTGGAAATTTTATCGCCGACATTTTGCTCGCGTGGAGCGATCCAAGAATTCGATTGAAATGAAAAGGTTGAAACAAATCTGTAGTGGCACAGGCGTCTCGCCTGTGTGTTTCAACGAAAACAACTTCGCGCCGAAAATTGAAACTCACAGGCGGGACGCCTGTGCCACTAATTAAAAATGGAAACCGCCGCGCCCATTTCAATTCTCCAAATGAAAGTCCCGCTTTCGCCGTGGCAACTTTTCTGGCAACGCCTCAAGCGCCGCAAAATCGCCATGACCGGCGGCGTCATTCTGATTTTCCTTTACCTCGTCGCGATCTTTGCCGGTTTCATTTCGCCCTATCACTACGATCACCTCGACACCGATTATTCATTTCATCCGCCGCTCTGGCCGAAACTTTCCGGCTGGCATTTCGTCGTCCCGCGTTACGAATCCGCGCCCGGCGATTTCGCCTATCGCGAAATTCCGAACGACACCAAACCGCTCCATTTTTTCGTTCATGGCGACAAATACAAATTGTTCGGATTCATTCCCTCCACAATTCATCTGTTCGGCAGCGGCGATGAAAATTATCCCGTTTTTCTTTTGGGCGCGGATCAATTTGGCCGCGACGTTTTTTCGCGCCTGCTTTACGGCTCGCAAATTTCGCTTTCCATTGGAATCGTCGGCATTCTGCTGTCGTTCAGTTTCGGCATGATCATCGGCGGCATTTCCGGTTATTTTTCCGGCGCGACCGACACCGTCATCATGCGTCTGTGCGAACTCATCATGTCCATTCCCGCGCTGTATTTGATCATTTCGCTGCGCGCCGCCTTTCCGTCGAGCATGAGTTCGTCGGAAATTTATGCGATGATCATTATCATTTTAAGCTTCATCGGCTGGGCGAGCATGGCGCGCGTGATCCGTGGAATGACTTTGTCTTTGCGTGAACAACAATTCGTCCTCGCCGCTCGCTCGCTCGGCCAATCGCATCTGAAAATCATTTGCCGCCACATTTTGCCGAACACATTTTCTTACGTCATCGTCGCCGCGACGTTGAGCGTGCCCTATTATATTTTAGGCGAAGTCGTCTTAAGTTTTCTCGGCGTCGGCATCCAGGAACCAAGCGCAAGTTGGGGCCTCATGCTCAACGCCGCGCAAAACACGGAGTATATGCGCAATTATCCGTGGCTGCTCGCGCCCGGCGCGGCGATTTTCGTCACCGTTCTCGCCTTCAACTTTCTCGGCGATGGCTTAAGAGACGCGGCGGACACGAAAATGTAAATCAATCGGTCAATCAAAATCGGCTCATCTTTTTTCTCGCGCGCTTGAACAACGCATGATTATCGTTTGTCTCATCAACCATTATGATTTCACAAAATAAAATCGGACGTTTCCTTTTTGCTTTTTTCCTGTCGCTGACGTTTGTCTTTGCGAGCCGCGCCGAAGACATGCTGCGCGACACACTCACGAACGGATTGCAAGTCGTCATCGTCCGCAACACGCTCGCTCCGGTCGTTACGACCATGATCAATTACCGTGTCGGCGCGGACGAAACGCCCGCCGGTTTTCCCGGCATGGCGCACGCGACGGAGCACATGATGTTTCGCGGCAGTCCCGGTTTGTCCGCCGACCAGCTCGCTTCCATCTCCGCCGCGTTCGGCGGCGATGACAACGCCGACACGCAGCAAGCCGTGACCCAATATTTTTTTACCACGCCGTCGGAAAATCTCGAAGTCGCGTTGAAAATTGAAGCGACCCGGATGCGCGATTTGACGCCGGACGAATCGCTTTGGACCAAGGAACGCGGCGCGATTGAACAGGAAGTCGCGCAGGATTTGTCCAATCCTGAATACGTTTTTTACGAGCAACTGCTCGCCGCCACGTTCAAAGGCACGCCTTACGAGCACAGTCCGCTCGGCACGCGGCCTTCGTTCGACAAAACCACCAGCGCTGCCCTCCGAAAATTTCACAACACCTGGTATGTGCCCAACAACGCGATTCTCGTCGTCGTCGGCGATGTCGAGCCGCAAAAAGTTTTGGCGCAGGTGAAAAAAGTTTTCGGCAAAATTCCGGCGAAAGAATTGCCCTCGCGGCCGGAATTTAATTTTGCGCCCGTTCAACCAGACATGTTGAAGCTCGACACCGATTTGCCTTACGGCCTGACCGCGATCACGTTTCGTTTTCCCGGCTCGGACAATTCCGACTTTGCCGCCGCGCAAATTCTCTCCGACGTTTTGAGCAGCCAGCGCGGAAAACTTTACGGCCTCGTCCCGCAAGGCAACGCGCTCTTCACGGAATTTTCCTACGACACGCTGCAAAAATCCGGCCTCGGCTACGCGATTGCCGGATTTCCCGCCGGCGGCGATTCGACGAATTTGCTGAACAACGTCAAAGAAATTTTGCTCGCGGAAATCACCAACGGCCTTTCCGCCGACCTGGTTGAAGCCGCCAAGCGCCGCGAAATCATCAGCGCCGAATTGCAAAAAAATTCCGTCTCCGGCCTCGCTTCCGCCTGGTCAACTGCGGTCGCCATCGAAGGACGCAGTTCGCCCGAAGACGACATCAATTTATTTCGCGCCGTGACCGTTGCCGACGTGGATCGCGTCGCCAAAAAATATCTGGATTTTGACCACGCCATTTCCGCGATTCTCACGCCACAGCCTTCGGACAAACCGATTTCGGGAAAAAGTTTTGGCGGCGGCGAATCGCTCGTTTCCTCCGGCAACGCCAATGTGAAATTGCCGTCGTGGGCGGAAAAAATTGTCGGAAAATTGCCCGTGCCGACGACGACACTGAATCCGTTCACGACGAATTTGCCCAATGGAATCAAGCTGATCGTGCAGCCGGAAACCGTCAGCGACACCGTGAGCATTTATGGCCGCGTGAAAAACAACGCGAAGGTTCAAATGCCGGAAAACAAGGACGGCGTGGACGACGCGCTCGACAAACTCTTTTCCTACGGCACAAAAACTTTGGACCGGCTCACGTTCCAAAAAGCGCTCGACGACATCGGCGCGAACGAGTCGGCGGGCGCGGATTTTTCACTGCAAGTTTTGCCGGAACATTTTGAACGCGGCGCGCAATTGCTCGCGGACAACGAACTTTCGCCCGCCCTGCCCGAACGTGATTTCAAAATCATCCAGCGGCAACTGGCCGCGAGTGTCGCCGGCGAATTGCAAAGCCCCGACCACATCGCCAGTCACGCGCTGGCGGTTGCCTTGTTTCCGAAGCCCGATCCGGCGGCGCGCGAAACCATTCCGGCCACCATCAAATCGCTCACGATTGAGGACGTGAAAAATTATTATCGCGCCGCGTTTCGTCCCGACCTTACGACGATTGTCGTCATCGGAAAAATTTCACCAGCCGACGCCGTCGCCGTCATTTCAAAATACTTTGGCGATTGGAAGACTGAAGGCGCAAAACCGAACACGTTATTTCCGCCCGCGCCGGACAATGCCACTTTCGTCACGCACGTTCCAGACGCCAGCCGCGTTCAGGACAAAGTGACTTTGGCCGAAACGCTCGCGCTCACGCGCACGAACGCGGATTATTACGCGTTGCAGTTAGGCAACCACGTTCTCGGCGGAGGATTTTACGCGACGCGACTTTACCGCGATTTGCGCGAAAAAAACGGTTTGGTTTATTTTGTGGATTCGTCGTTCAACATCGGGCAGACGCGCGGCGTTTATCAAATCGAATACGCCTGCGACCCGCAAAATGTTTTCAAGGCGCGCGCCGTGATTTTGAACGACTTGAAACAAATTCAAACGCAGCCCGTTTCCAAAGGCGAATTGCACCAGGCTCAATTGATGTTGTTGCGCGACATTCCGCTCGTCGAATCGAGCTTTGATTATATCGCGCAAGTCTGGCTCAAATATTCGACGCTCGACATGCCGCTGGATGAACCGGTGCGTGCCGGAAAAATTTATGCGCAGCTCAACACCAAAGATGTTCAGAAAGCCTTTGCCAAATGGCTGCGTCCGAATGATCTCGTGCAAGTGACGCAGGGACCGAAGCCATGAGCGCGTTTTCCGTCAGCGTCGAAAAGGAAAATCAACTGGCCGCGCGCATGGCCGCGCTCGGCGTGCGCGAGGCGGACATTGAAGAAAGTTTCGTGCGCTCCGGCGGCCATGGCGGACAGAACGTCAACAAGACTTCCACTTGCGTCATGCTGCTGCATCGTCCGACCGGCTTGCAGGTCAAATGCCAGGAAACGCGCCAGCAGGGATTAAATCGTTTCATCGCGCGCCGGTTATTGCTCGATAAAATTGAAGAACGGAAAAATGGTTTTGTGGCGGCGCGGCGCGCGGAGATTGAAAAAATCCGCCGCCAGAAACGGAAACGTTCCCGCCGCGCAAAAAATAAAATGCTTGCCGACAAATCGCATCACGCGGAAAAGAAAGCCGCCCGCCGCCCGGCGGCGATGGATTAATCGGATTTGGAACGGCTTTCAATTTTTCCGCGATTTATTTATTTGACAGCCTTCCATTTGTTACCTACCGTTCGGTAAGTTTTTATGGCTCCAGCCACGAACAATTCCGAAACGCGGCGGCAGATTTTGCGCGCCGCGTTGAAGCACTTTGCCAACGCCGGCTACGCCGCCACGTCCGTCCAGCAGATTGTCGGCGACGCCAAGGTTTCCAAGCCGGCGCTGTATTATCATTTTCGCGACAAGGCGGCGTTGTTCGCCGCGCTGGTCAACGAGGCGCATGACGAACGGTTTCAAGTGGTGCAAAAAGCGGCGGCGGGCGAAAAAAACATTCGCAGCCAGTTGCGGGAAATTCTCGTCGCGCTGTTCGATTATTTTCAAAAAAACCGCGAGTTGACGCGCATCGCCTTTTCGACGGCGTATGCCGCGTCCGGTGAATTGCCGGCGGGTTTGTGTTACAACGACAAATGCAAACGCAATCTGGAATTCATCCACACGCTCATCCAACGCGCGCAGGCGGCGGGCGAACTGGACAATCATTTTGACAGTTGGGAACTGGCCTATGGTTTTTACGGCCAGACAAATTTTTACATCACGGCGCATTTATTGATGCCTAAATTTCGCGCGAATCGCAAAGCAGCCGAGCGCGTGGTGGAATTATTTTTAGTCGGCGCGGGCGCGAAGAAACGGAATTTGAAAAAGTTAAAATGATTTTTTGGCGGAATTTTTTTACGAAATAAATAACGAGAAATGATGAACGCAAATTTGATCCAACAAAAAAACGGCGACGGGCGAGCGGGCGCGGCTTTGATTTTTGGGGCGGGAATTGCAGCCGCGATTTTGATGCTGGCCGGTTGCGGAAAAAAACCGCAAACGCCCGCGCCGCCTCCGCCGGAGGTGAGTGTGATGACGGTGCAGGCGCACGCATTGCCGATCACGACGGAGTTGCCCGGACGGTTGGACGCCGTGCGCACGGCGGAAGTGCGGGCGCGCGTCGCGGGCATTTTGCTGAAGCGAGTTTTTCAAGAAGGTTCGGAAGTAAAAGCGGGCGACGTTTTATTCCAAATTGATCCCGCGCCGTTGCAGGCGGCGGATGACGCGGCAAAAGCGGCGCAGGCCAAGGCCGGGGCGAACCTGAAACAAACGCAGGCGCAGGCCGACCGTTACGAAGTGCTGGTGAAAATCAATGCGGTCAGCAAACAGGAATATGACAATGCCGTTGCCGCCGCCGCGCAGGGCAATGCCGATGTGTTGTCCGCCAAAGCCGCGCTGGAAACGGCGAACTTAAATCTCGGTTACGCGACGGTGACCGCGCCGATTTCGGGTCGCATCGGCAAAGCATTGACGACGGAAGGCGCATTGGTGGGACAAAATGAAGCGACGGAATTGGCGGTGATTCAGCAACTCGATCCGATTTATTTTGATTTCACGCAATCGAGCACGGAAGGTTTGAAACTGCGCCAGGAATTTCAAGCGGGCAAACTGGAAAGCGTCGCACCGGGCGCGGCGAAAGTGACGTTGTTGTTGGAAGACGGCACGATTTATCCGCACGAAGGCAAATTACTTTTCTCCGATGTCACCGTTGACCCGACGACGGGCATGACGACATTGCGCGCGGAATTTCCCAATCCGGATGATTTATTATTGCCGGGAATGTTTGCGCGCGCACGACTTGAACAGGCGGTGAACGCTCACGCCATCGAAGTGCCGCAACGCGGCGTGAGTTACGGCGCGAACGGCGAGCCGACGGTGATGGTTGTGACGCCGGACAACAAAGTCGAAGTGCGACCGGTGACGACAAGCGCGGCGGTGGGCGACCAATGGATTATCACGAGCGGCTTGAAAACGGGTGAGCAGATAATCTTGTCCGGTTTTCAAAAAGTTCAGCCGGGAATGGTCGTCAAACCGGTTCCGTTTGAATCTCCGACCAACGCGGCGGACGGCGACACTAATTAAAGGATTTGATATTTATGCCTTTGACAAACTTAATTGGTTGGGGAGCGCAGCCGCGCCGGCTGCTGTTCAGCGCGCCCCGCGCTGAAGGTTTCACGCGGAGGACAATCTTGTCGCAGAGAATAAGTAAATTGGTTTGTGCGTCCAACCGTTTTCGTGTTTGGCGCGAGGCGCGCCAAACTGCGCCCGGGGCGGGCGCGCTCCCTCAAATTTTTTGAAAGACATAATATATCATGCCGAG
Source organism: Verrucomicrobiia bacterium (assembly GCA_036509895.1). Classification (GTDB taxonomy): domain Bacteria; phylum Verrucomicrobiota; class Verrucomicrobiia; order Limisphaerales; family UBA11358; genus UBA11358. The sequence continues at coordinate 6,764 of DATCEV010000017.1, read as the reverse complement.
ATTTTTCATTGACCGCCCGATTTTTGCCTGGGTCATTTCCATTTTAATTTTGGTCGCAGGCGCATTGTCGCTGACCAAACTGCCGGTCGCCGAATATCCGAGCATCGCGCCGCCGTCGGTGGCGATCACGGCGACCTATCCGGGCGCATCCGCCGAGACGTTGCAGAACACGGTGACGGCCGTGATCGAACAACAATTAAACGGCATTGACGGACTGCTTTATATGTCGTCGGTCAGCCAATCGTCCGGGCAGGCGACGATCACGCTTTATTTTCAACCGGGCACAAATCCAGACATCGCGCAGGTGCAGGTGCAAAATAAATTGCAACTGGCGATGCCAAATTTGCCGGCGTCCGTGCAGCAGCAAGGCGTGACGGTGGCCAAAGCCACGCGCAATTTTTTGATGTTTTTTACGCTCTCGGCCAATGCCGGCGACATCAATGAAATTGCGCTCGGAAATTTTATCGCTTCCAAAGTTCTTGATCCGATCCGGCGCGTGAGCGGCGTGGGCGAAGCGGATTTGTTCGGCACGGAATACGCGATGCGCATTTGGCTCAACCCGGATAAATTAAACAGTTTTGGTTTGACTTCGGGTGATGTGGTCAAAGCGATTCAAGCGCAGAATTTGCAAATCGCCGCCGGACAATTGGGCGCGCGTCCGGCGCCGGAAGGACAGCAATTGAACGTGACGTTGCAAGGTCAAAGCACGTTGCGCACGCCGGAAGAATTCGGCGCAATTCTTTTGCACGTCAATCGCGACGGCTCGCGCGTGTATTTGCGCGACGTCGCTAAAATTGCGCTCGGCGGCCAAAGTTATACCATTCAAGCGCGCGTCAACGGCGTGCCCGCAGCGGCGGTCGGCATCAAGTTGACGCCGACAGCTAATGCGCTGGCGACTGCGAATGCGGTTCATGCGAAAGTGAAACAACTTTCAAAATTTTTTCCGCAGGGCGTCAAAGTTAATTTTCCATACGACAGTTCGGAGTTCGTCCGCATTTCCATTGAAGAAGTGGTGTTCACTTTGCTCGAAGCCATCGTGCTCGTGTTTCTGGTGATTTATTTATTTTTGCAAAATTTGCGCGCGACATTTATTCCTACGATTGTCGTGCCCGTCGCATTGATGGGAACTTTTCTGATCATGCGGCTGACGGGATTTTCGATCAATGTTTTGACGATGTTCGGCATGGTGCTGGCGATTGGGTTGCTCGTGGACGATGCGATTGTCGTCGTCGAAAATGTAGAGCGCATCATGAGCGAGGAAGGTTTATCGCCAGTCGAAGCGACGCGCAAATCCATGGGACAAATCACGGGCGCGCTCATCGGCATCGCGCTGGTGCTGACCGCGGTATTTATTCCGATGGCATTTTTCGGCGGCTCGGTCGGCGCGATTTACCGGCAATTTTCGCTGGCGATGATTTCGGCGATGTTGTTTTCGATTTTTCTGGCGATGTCTTTTACTCCGGCGTTGTGCGCGACGATGCTCAAGCCGATTCCAAAAGGTCATCATCACGAGAAAAGAGGTTTGTTCGGCTGGTTCAATCGTGGTTACGCGGCGAGTTCCAGAAAATATCAAAACGTCGTGGCGCGAATGTTGAGCAAAGCCGCCTACTATTTAATTTTGTTCGCGGTGATTTTGGGCGCGATGGCATTTCTCTATTGGCGGTTGCCGTCGTCCTTTTTGCCGTCGGAAGATCAAGGCTATTTTATCACGAGCATTCAGTTGCCGGTCGGCGCTACGCAAGAACGCACGCAAACTGTGCTCAAACAAATCGAAGCCTATTTCATGAAACAGCCGGAAGTGGAAGACGTGATTGACGTGGCCGGTTTCAGTTTCAGCGGCCAAGGACAAAACGCGGCGATTGCCTTTGTGCATTTGAAAGATTGGAGCCAGCGTCATGGCACCGCGCATCACGCGGACGCCATCATCGCCCGCGCATTCGGCGCATTGTCATCCATCAAAGACGCAATTATTTTTCCGCTCAATCCGCCGCCGATTCCTGAACTGGGCACGGCCGCCGGTTTTGATTTTGAACTCGAAGATCAAGGCGGTTTGGGCCACGAAAAATTGATGGACGCAAGAAATCAATTGCTCGGGCTGGCGGCAAAAAATCCCGACGTGACGCAAGTGCGTCCGCAAGGAATGGAAGATACGGCGGAAATGAAAATTGACGTGGATCGCGACAAAGCGAGCGCGCTCGGAGTTTCGTTTTCCGACATCAACGAAACTTTGCAAACGGATTTTGGTTCCGACTATGTGAATAATTTCGTGGATGGCAATCGCGTGCAACAAGTCATCGTCCAACTCGCCGCGCCGTATCGCATGTTGCCCCGAGACATCGAAAAAGTTTTTGTGCGCAACAGCAGCGGCACGATGGTTCCGCTTTCGGCGTTCACGACGTTGCATTGGATTTATGGTTCGCCGCGCCTGGAACGTTTCAACGGATTTCCATCAGTCGAAATCATCGGAGCCTCGCCGCCCGGAAAAAGTTCGGGGCAGGCGATGCTCGCAATGGAAAACATGGCGAAAAAGTTGCCCGCCGGAATTGGTTACGAATGGACCGGCCAATCTTACGAGGAACGGCTCGCCGGTTCGCAAGCGCCAGCGCTTTATACCATTTCGCTGCTCGTCGTTTTTTTATGTTTGGCCGCGCTTTATGAAAGCTGGTCCATTCCCGTCGCCGTTATCCTCGCCGTGCCGCTCGGTGTTTTGGGCGCGTTGCTGGCGGCAACTTTGCGCGACATGCCGAACGACGTTTTTTTCAAAGTCGGTTTGATTACGACGATTGGTTTGGCGACAAAGAACGCAATTCTCATTGTTCAATTTGCGATTAATTTGCAGGAACAAGGCATGAGTTTGGTGGACGCCACGCTGGAAGCCGTTCACATCCGGCTGCGTCCGATTTTGATGACGTCGTTTGCATTTATTTTGGGCGTCATGCCGCTGGCCGTCAGTCACGGCGCAGGTTCCTCAAGTCAAAACGCCATCGGCACGGGCGTCATCGGCGGCATGGCGGCGGCGGTATTGCTCGGCATTTTCTTTGTGCCGGTATTTTTCGTCGTCGTGCGCCACATTTTCAAAGGCAAAGCAATCGCGCCCGCTGCGCCGCTAAAATCTTCGGGCGAATCGGAAGCCCATAAATAAAAATCGCATGAAGAAATTTTCTGTATTCGCAGGGTTCATCATGATGGCGCTGGCCGGTTGCACGCTCGCGCCAAAATATCATCGCTCCGCCGCGTCCATCGCGCAAACGTGGTCAAAAAATTCCGCGCCGCAAAAATCAACGAGCCAAACTAATTCCGTCGCTGACATCGGCTGGCGCGAATTTTTCCGCGATCCGCGTTTGCAACAACTCATCGGACTGTCGTTGACCAACAACCGCGATTTGCGCGTGGCCGTTTTGACCGTCGAACAATCCCGCGCGCAATATCGGATTGAGCGCGCCGCGTTGCTTCCCGAAATTGACGCGAACGGCAGTGAATTGCGCCAGCGATTGCCGCGCGACTTATCCGGCGCCGACCACGCGGTGACGGAAAGCCAATACAGCGTGAGCTTGGGCACCACCGCTTACGAATTGGATTTGTTCGGGCGCATTCGCAGCCTGAAAAACGCCGCCCTGGAAAATTATTTTGCGACCGCCGAGGCCCGGCGCGCCGCTCATATCGCGCTCGTCGCCCAAGTCGCCGATCAGTATTTGATGGAACGCGAATTGAACGAGCAATTGAAAATGACGCAAGATACTTTGCGCGGTGTCCAGTATTCCTACAAGTTAATCAAGGCCACTTACGACGCCGGCGCGTCATCCGAATTGGATTTGCGCACCGCCGAAGCGCAAGTGGAAACCGCCAAAGCCAACGCCGCCAGTTTCGAGCAGCAACGCGATCAGGCGCAACACGCGCTGACATTGCTCGTCGGCGAAACGTTGCCGGATAATTTGCCCAAGCCGCCTTCGCTGAACGATGAACATTTGCTGACCGATTTGCCGCCGGGCTTGCCGTCGGATTTGCTGCAACGCCGGCCCGACATTCTCGAAGCCGAGCATCAGTTGAAAGCTGCCAACGCAAACATCGGCGCCGCGCGCGCCGCTTTTTTCCCAACCATTTCCATCACCGCAAATGCCGGCACTTCCAGCGCGCAACTCGCGGGACTTTTTGCCGGCGATTCAGGCGCGTGGTTGTTCAATCCGCAAATCACAATTCCGATCTTTGAAGCAGGACGGAATAAGGCGAACCTGGACGTGGCTCAAATTGAAAAATTGATTCAGATCGCGGACTACGAAAAAGCGATTCAAACCGCGTTCCGCGAAGTAGCCGACGCTCTGACCGCGAAGAAATTTTTGGACGAACAACTGGCCGATGAAACTGCGCTGGTCAAAGCCGAGCAACGTCGTTACGACCTGTCCGACGTTCGCTACCGCAACGGCGTGGACAATTACCTGACCGTGCTTTTGGCGCAGCAAGACCTTTACAGCGCGCAAGAAACTTTGATCACGACCCGATTTTCCCGGCTCGCAAATTTGATCGCTCTTTATCAAACCCTCGGCGGCGGCTGGCGGGAAAACTCATCGCCACCCTAAAGCTATGAATGAAAATCCTCCGAAGACCGAGCCGCCGCAAAATCAGCCGGCTCTACCCAACCCGCCGCCACCCGCGCCGGAGAAAAAAAACGACGGCGCGACGCTGCGAAAATTTAATTCGCCGCTCTTCATCATTCCCGCCACCATCGTGCTGGCGATTTTATTTTTTTTAATCCTGTTTTACATCGTCGCTTTTCTTACGCACGAAACCACCGACGACGCTTTTATCACCGGGCACATCGTTTCCCTTGCGCCGAGAATTTCCGGGCAAGTTTCTGCAGTTTATGTTTTGGACAATCAACTGGTCCGCTCAAACGAATTGCTCGTGGAAATTGATCCGTCGGATTATTCAACGACGCTCGAGCAAAAACAGGCTTCCGCCCAGGCGGAGGAATCCAATTACAAAGCCGCCATCGCCGGTTACAATTTAATGGGCGTGAAAGTGACGACCGCCGAAGCGACCGTGCGCGAATCGCAGGCCGACGCCAATGCCGCCGGCGCGACGGCGACCAACGCGGAGGCAAATTTCAAACGCGCGCAGGATTTGGTGAAACAAAATACAATTTCCGCGCAGGAATTTGATCAGGCGAAAACGGCGGCGGACGCAGCCGAGGCCAATTTTAATTCCGCCAAACAAAAAGCCGCGTCCGATGAATCAAAAGTCAACGAGGCCAAAGCGCAGCAGGAGGCGGCCAGAGCCGAAGCCGGTTCGGTGATGGCGCAATTCACCCAGTCGAAAACCGCCGTGGACGCCGCGCAACTGAATTTGTCCTACGCAAAAATTTTTGCGCCGGGCGACGGACGCGTGACCCGCAAACAAGTGGAAGTCGGCGATTATTTGCAAACCGGACAGCAAATCATGTCCATCGTGCCGACGGATATTTGGGTCGTCGCCAATTTCAAGGAATCGCAGTTGAAAAAAATGAAGCCCGGCCAGCACGCGCTCGTGGAAATTGACGCGCTGGGCAGCCGGAAATTTCGCGCGCATATTGACAGCATCCAGGCCGGCAGCGGCGCGGCGTTCAGTTTGTTGCCGCCGGAAAATGCGACGGGCAATTTTGTGAAAGTCGTCCAGCGCGTGCCGGTGAAAATCCTGTTTGACGAGCCGTTGCCCGCCGACAAAACGATTGGGCCGGGACTTTCCGTCGAGCCAAGCGTGCAAGTCGCCACTTTTAATTTTCCTGATTGGGCGATTGCTTTGATTGCCATTGCGCTAGCAATCGTCGCGGCAATTATTTTTCGACTGATTTCAAATCGAAAGCTGAATCAAACTGCTTGAACAAGAAGTTGAATTTCAAAATTCGACATTTGTTTTATTTGTTTTTCTATTTCCATTCGATACAACGACAAAGACAAAATCCAAACTTCCGCGCTAGAGCAAATTAAATAAAACTATAGCCGCATGAGGCGAACCAGTTGAGGGCATCTTGGCGGGTGACGGTTTGCAGTGCGTCGGCGATGGCTGTCAGGAGTTCGGCGCAGGTGCGGGCCTGGGCGCTGCGGAGAAATTGTTTCACCTTGCTCCACATTTTCTCGATGGGATTAAAGTCGGGCGAGTAGGCGGGCAAAAAGGAAACGGTGGCACCCGCTTGCTCAATCAGCCCCAGGGTAAGACGGTTTTTGTGCGGCGAGAGATTGTCCATGACCACGACATCGCCCGGGCGCAGCGTCGGGCAGAGAACCGCGCCCACATAGGAGCGAAAAACTTCCGTGTCCGTCGCCCCTTCGATGGCCATGCAAGCGGTGGTGCCATCCAGCCGGATGGAGGAGAGCATGGTGGTCGTATGCCAGTGACCGTGCGGTTGGCTGGCGTGGACGCGCTCTCCTCGCTGGGCACGCCCGCGCAGGCGCGTCAGGTTCGTCTTCGCCCCCGATTCGTCGAGGAAGACCAGCCGGGCAGGGTCGAGGCGGACTTGCCGCCGCCGCCATGCCCGCCGGGCTTGGGCGATGTCGGGACGGTCTTGTTCGCTGGCGCGGAGCGTCTTTTTTTATATGTCAGCCCCAGCTTCGCCAAAGCGTAGTGGATGGCGGGCAAAGAACACGCCAGCCCGGTGGCGGCGCGCAGTTCCTTGAGGGTTAGATCCGACTGCTTGTCCAGCAGCCCGCGCAGTTGGCGATGATGGCTGGCGACAATGATTGGCTTGCGCCCGGAATGGTGATGTTGCGGCCCAATCTGGCCGGTGCGCCGCC
>DATCEV010000016.1:0-3494 GCA_036509895.1 Verrucomicrobiia bacterium | reverse complement strand
ACAGGCCGAAATCGCGCAACGCAATGTCGTAGTATCCCGATAGCGTGAGCAGGTTGATGATGATCCCCCAGAGCCAGAAGAAAACAATCCACGAACCGACGAGGGGCTTGATGGCGACAATGAGGCCGGCGATGATTTCGACGCCGCCGATGACGAGCATGAGTTGATGGCCGCCGACGTGCAGCAGGTTCGGAATCCACGCCGCGAGGTATTGATCCCAATTGACGAGCAGGTGGAAAAATTTATCCACTCCCGCGATGATGGGCGCCAGGGTGAAGGCCACCCGCAGAATTTGAAACGATTGATAGCACGATCCATTTGATTGATTCATAGTTTTCTCCTTTTCGATTTTCAACATCAAACACGCGCGCAAATTTGTCAAGTGACCAGAACCGGCATTTAAGAGTTGGCAATCGCGCTTGCATCCGTATTGTTTGCAGAAGAAAATTTTCCAAACGAATTTATGGCCAAGAAAAAACCAGCAGCAAAAATTTCCGGCGGACCAGTTTCCCGCTTCATCCAGCATCATTATCGCCACTTCAACGCCGCGTCGCTGGTGGACGCCGCGAAAGGTTACGTCGCGCATCTCGACGGCGGCGGCAAAATGATGATCACGCTTGGCGGCGCGATGAGCACGGCGGAACTTGGCCTTTCGCTCGCGGAAATGATCCGGCAGGACAAGGTGCATTTGATCACTTGCACCGGCGCGAATCTGGAGGAGGACGTTTTCAATCTCGTCGCGCATGATTATTACGAGCGCGTGCCCGGCTATCGCTCGTTGACCGCCGAGGACGAACAGAAATTGCTCGAACGCCACATGAACCGTGTCACGGACACCTGCATTCCCGAAGGCGAAGCGATGCGCCGCATGGAAAAAGCCATGCTCGAAGTCTGGACCGACGCCGACAAAAAGGGCAAACGCTATTTCCCGCACGAATTTTTTTACAAGGTTTTGTTGAGCGGCAAATACGAAAAGTATTATCAGATTGACCCGAAAGATTCCTGGATGCTCGCCGCCGCCAAAAAAAATCTGCCCATCGTCGTGCCCGGCTGGGAAGATGCGACGCTCGGCAATATGTATGCGGCGGCGGTCATTCGTGGCGAAATTAAAAATGTCCACACCGTCCGCACTGGCATTGAATATATGACGTGGCTCGCGGAGCATTATACCAAGACGGCCACGAAAAAGAGCACGCTCGGAATGTTCCAGATCGGCGGCGGCATTTCCGGCGATTTTCCGATCTGCGTCGTGCCGATGCTGCATCAGGATCTGCTGCGCACCAGCGTGCCGCTCTGGGGTTACTTCTGCCAGATCAGCGATTCGACCACGAGCTATGGCAGCTATTCCGGCGCCGTGCCGAACGAAAAAATCACCTGGGGCAAACTCGGCGTGAAGACGCCGAAATTCATCATCGAATCCGACGCAACGATTGTCGCGCCGCTGATTTTCGCGCATGTGTTGGGGTGGTAAAAAAATTTAACGCCCGTGAAACAAGAATCTTTTGACCGAAGCAAGCACGTTTATCGCAACGATGCGTTTGTTGAATTGGTGAAAGATGCCGTTCGTTTTTTTAACGGAACGCCGGTGCATACGCTTCCACCTCCAGAGAAATTTTTAGGGACTGGAATTTATGCAATTTATTACATCGGCAGACATAAACTTTACAAAAGATATTCAGAATTGAATCGGCTGGCTTATTCGTCTGCCATTTACGTTGGAAAAGCCGTGCCGAAAGGTTGGCGACAGGCGCGTTCTTCTGGCAATCCGTTGAAACAATCTCGCGAACTTTACAATCGCTTAAACCAGCACAGTCAAAGCATTGCTTGCACGGCTGATCTTTCGCCAAAAGATTTTATGTGCCGTTTTGTGATTTTTGAGGATGCGGGTTCTGACATGATTGGAACAATCGAAGCGGCCTTGATTAAATTAAACCGTCCATTGTGGAATTCCGTTTTGGATGGTTTTGGCAATCACGATCCGGGAAAAGGCCGCTATGAACAGGCCCGCTCCGCTTGGGATGTAATTCACGCTGGAAGAGAATGGGCTAAAAAATGCAATGGCACGCCGAGAGAGGTAAACGACATTCTCAAAGCAATTAAAAATCATTTAGACGATTTTCCAGACAAATGAAATCATTGGAAATATTTTCGGGCGCAGGCGGTCTGGCAAAAGGCCTCGAACTCGCTGGCTTTGAACACAGCGCGTTTGTTGAGTTCAATCCTGACGCCTGCAAATCTCTGCGCAAAAATTTTGACCCTGAAAAAATTTTTGAGGGAGACATTCGTGATTTTGATTTTCAACAGCTTTCAGGAATTGATTTGGTTGCCGGCGGTCCGCCTTGTCAGCCGTTTTCTTTGGGCGGCAAACATGGCGCGCATAGCGACAATCGGGATATGTTTCCCTACGCCATCCACGCGATTGAAACTCTGACCCCAAAGGCTTTTGTTTTTGAAAATGTCAAAGGATTGCTTCGAGATACGTTCGCGGATTATTTCAATTACATCCTGCTTCGTCTGACATTTCCTGATGCGCATACCGCGCAAAAATCTACTTGGCAGGAACATCACAGAACCCTGCAAAAAATAAACTACGACCGCCATGACGGAATTAAATATAAAGTGACGCAGACTTTGGTGAACGCTGCTGATTACGGCGTTCCGCAATGCCGCGAGCGCGTTGTGATTGTCGGCATGCGTTCCGACTTGAATGCGGTTTGGGAATTTCCATCATCAACCCACAGTGAAGAAAAATTGCTTTGGGATAAATTCGTGACTGGCAATTATTGGGAAAGGCATAAGGTTCCAAAATCGCAGCGGGAAAAATGTTTGAACGGCACTGCAATTCGTGTGAAAGGCCTGCGTGATACTTTCAATTTTTTTGAGCCAGAATTACAACCGTGGCGCACTGTCCGCGATGCGCTGCACGATGTTCCCGACCCGCGCATGAAACACGGAATCTCCGACCACATTTTCCGTGACTTGGCGCGAACCTATCCAGGACACACCGGGAGTGATTTTGATTTGCCAGCTAAAACAATCAAGGCAGGCGGTCATGGAGTTCCCGGCGGAGAAAACATGATTCGTTTTCAAGATGGTTCGGTGCGTTATTTCACCGTGTTTGAAGGCAAACGTATCCAAACATTTCCCGATGATTACAAAGTTACCGGCGCATGGACAGAAGCCATGAGGCAAATTGGCAATGCTGTTCCGGTTTTGCTCGGCGAAAAAATTGGAAGAAAACTTTACCAGAAGCTAAATCAAAAAACTTCAACCACTACGGCTTTGCAAAGATAACTTTTCCCTATTTCCGATTTTCAGAAACATGAAGCCCAATGATTTTTCCGAAGCGCGCGTGCTGGTCAGCGGCGGCGCGGGCTTCATTGGCAGCGCGCTCGTCTGGGCGTGCTTAAACAAGCCTTGAAACTTTTCGTTTATAGATGTTATTGTTTCGTTATGAGCAAGGTTCAAGAAATCGAACAAGCCGTCGAACAACT
>DATCEV010000015.1:0-38796 GCA_036509895.1 Verrucomicrobiia bacterium | reverse complement strand
GGCCGGCCAATCGTGGGCAAAGCAGCGCAATACCGTCCGAAAATCCCGCTCCAAAACGCGCGCACGGCGCAAATACTTGTTTCGCATTGTCATTCCTAGTGTTTCAGCAGGTTCACTCCCGCTCAACTAGGAAAGACCCTTGATTTTTAATGAAGGGGCTGTCCCGGATAACTAGGTTAAGAACTGTTGAACCCATTGATTTAACTGATTTAATTGCGTTTGTGGGTTTGGGTTGTTGCAACGCCTCACCTTCCTTCAAGAATAGTGGAAAATGCGCCTTGGGGACATCGTTAAATTTGCGGAGGTGGCGCTGGGCCTGGTTCCAGAAATGCTCCATGCCATTGATATGGTTTTTACCGTCAGCAAATAATTTGGAGTGGTTGATCCGCAGATGCCGGAAGCCAGTCACGTCCAGCGCATTGTAGCTGGGCCGTGCATCACTATAAACGATGGAATCAGGCACGATCCGTTCTTTTAAGATCGGGAGCAACGTCGTCGCCTTGGCATCAGCGATGACCACGGCCTAGACCTTGCCCCCTCGTTTTAACAGGCCAAAGACCGGCACCTTGCCCGCCGCACCCCGGTTTCATAGGCCAAGTGCACTGGCTCGCGCAGCACGGACAATGCAAGCCCTCCGGCCAGCGCAACGTTGCAGATAGGCCAGACAATCGGTTTCATCATGAAAACGCTATTCCAGTTCCATCCAAGTTCTGGGGTAGTCTTCGCTCATACGCGAAAATACTACCCATTGTGGCAGGTTGAGTCATGTGCACTACCCCTACGAATAGATTACATCGAATTTTTGCCGCTGGGTCGGGTAAGGAAGTGGCATTGCTGCCACTCCCTCCCCTAAGAACCGGACATGAAAGTCTCCCTTCATCCGGCTCAAGCCGTTACAAAGCCCCGCATGGGCGGAGCCGGTTTCTACGACGGTTTAATCCCGGCCTCTTCGCGCTGGATTCCAAACTTTTTGCGGAACGCGCGTTCCGCAAAATAGTCGTGCCAGTCTGGGTCAAACGGGTTGGCGTCCGCTCGGATTTTCAGATGTCGCCGGATTTGGGTTTCGTTGGCGTGAGCCAGTTTCAACCAAATGGGCTTGCCTTCCGGCGTTCGCTTTCCCGTGTCTGCTGCAAACCTCCATTCGCGTTCACCTATGGAGTGATAATAACGATTCTTCACCCAATGGGCTGATTTCTTAGGATGTCTGCATCTGGCCCAGCGCCAGAGTCCGCGCCAAATCTCAAAGTCCGCCCGCGTGAACACCTCCTTTGCCACGATATGCTGATGATAGTTCGCCCAGCTCCGGATGACCGGATTGAGTGAATGAATCAGCTTTTCCTGACGGGCGGATTTGTTCGCATTGATGATTCCACGGACTTTCTCCAAGAACACATGCGTATTCTTTTTCGACGGCTTGATGAGCAGTTTTCCGTCGAACTTTCGGAGATTTTGGCCGAGAAAATCGAACCCTTGTTCGATATGCGTGATGCAGGTCTTCTCTGGCGAGAGCTGCAAACCCCGCTCGTTTAAGAACTGCTCGACGAGGGGGCGGACTTCGTTTTTCAGCACGTCCTTGGTCGTGCCGGTGACGATGAAGTCATCCGCATATCTAATGAGGTTGATTTTTGGATTAGTGGTTATCCCCGCAACCGTCTTCCGATGGAAGGTTTGGCCGAGGAGTTTTTCCAGCCCGTCCAAAACCAGGTTCGCCAGCGTAGGCGAGATGATTCCGCCTTGCGGCGTCCCCGCCTCCGTGGGGAACATGGTTCGCTTGTCAATGCAGCCGGCGGACAGCCATTTTTGGAGCACTGCCACATCCGTCGGGATGTGGTGGAGCATCCAATCGTGGCTGATGTTATCGAAGCAACCTTTTATGTCACCCTCCAGCACCCATTGCGCCGAGTTGTCATTGTTCAGTGTTTTGAAGCACTGCTCAACGGCGTCAGCGGGGGAGCGTTTTGGTCGGAAGCCGTAGGAGTTTCTATCCGCTGTGGTTTCCGCGACGGGTTCCAATGCCAGCAAATGCAATGCTTGCATGGCACGGTCTTTCATCGTCGGAATGCCCAGCGGCCTCAATTTTCCATTGGCCTTCGGAATATAAACCCGCCTCAATGGCTGCGGTTGATACCCGCGACGTTGCAGCGATTCGATGGCTTTGAGTTTGGTTGCCGGAGTGCTCCATATTTTCCCATCCACTCCGGACGTAGTCTTGCCTTGATTTTCCGTCACTCGCTTTACGGCCAAAACCTTTGCCGCGAAGGAGTGGGTGAGCAGCCGTTGCATAGCTTTCACTTTGCCCCGACGCCCTTCCTGTGTTGCCTTGACGATACGCGCTTGCAGCCTTCTGACTTCCCGCTCACATCGAAGCCAGTTTAATTGCTCCCATGCGTTCGCTTTGCCGGAGGGTGCACACATGGATTGCTCTACGTTCATTTGCGGTTTCCTCCTGCGAAGGTTCTGCCTGCTATCTCGTCACGAACGACCCGCTGGAAGTCAGCCCGTTTGCACGGTGGAATCATGTTCCAATTCCTATCCATTCCATTACAGAACGGCCTTCGCTTTTTCCAGCATCCTCTGCCCGCCATCCCATCAGCGTTCCTTGCGGACGCGCCTGCCTTCCCTGGAAGGCGGAATGTCGGGTTTACCATGTTTTGCTCAAGTGACACGGATGATTAAGCCTCTGCCTCTACACCGGCAGTCGTGTGTCCGTGTGCCCCAATCAAAGTGTGAGGCAACCGACTGCATACCTTTTGGTCGGAGCCTGTCAGCATCTTTGGCTCGCTGCCAATGACGATGCCTGCGGCAGTTTACTTATGTTAGACTTTTCATCCAGCCTGACCCTCAGACCGCATTGATGCTAGCAGTCTCGAAGGCTTCCTCGCGGTTGCCTTCGCATCATAACAACGGAAGTATTGTTGTCTCGGCAGCTTCTACCCGACCGTTACCAGTCGCGCCAGTGCCGATAGGCTACTGCGGACGGAACCGCAGGTTTCTTTCCAAACAATCACTTGAACTATTCATTTCGCACCCTTGATCTTGGCCCAACGCGCCTTGGTAGACGCCGCAATTTTCGCGCGCGTCGCCGCGCTCATCTTGCGCCGAGGGGCTGGCCTGGCTGCCCCTGCTCCATCCAACAGGGAAATCAGTTCACGAGAAAGCGATTCCATCGTTCCTGCGGATGATGGAGGATTTCAAATAAAATTTGACCGCACCGGTGTCAACGAGCGCATTGGTTTCCAAAACGCGGGGTTTTTCCTTGCGCGCACCAGCAGCCATCAACGCAAGATCACCCAGTTCACCACCTTGATCATCGTCATCACTTTTCCCATATCGCTTTTCATTTGGTTAAGTTTAATCCAATTTATTGACCGGAGCAACAGGCTGGCAGTTCCGGGAATTTTTCCAAGAACATTTCGCGGCTTGAAAAAAATTCAATTTCCGCTAACCTGATTTTGGTTTTGGAAGGGCGGAGAATCGCTTTTGGCGCGAGCCGGAAGAGGAAAGTCCGAACACCATCGGGCGCGATGCCGCGTAACTCAAGTCCGTTTCGATTGAGATACACGCGGGCGGAAAGTTGAAAGACTTTTTGACGGAAAGTGCCACAGAAAATCAGACCGCCGGTTTTCGGCGACGAAAGCCGGTAAGGGTGAAAAGGTGCGGTAAGAGCGCACCGCGCGAAGCGCAAGCGACGCGGCACGGAAAACCCCATCGGGTGCAAGGCCAAATAGGAAACCCAGGAGCGGCCCGCTCCGCGTTTCGTGAAAGCGAAACAGGTTTCGGGTATCGGTCGCTCAGACAAATGATTCTCTCCGCCGCAAGGCGCAGACAGAATTCGGCTTACAGCCTTTCCAAAACCATTTTTTATCCGCAGGAGCGTCTGCCAATAAAATGAAAAAATGATCGGCGTTCGTTCGTGAAAATTGCGGGCGAAATTTTCTAATAATAAATCGGCGTTTTTCCGACGCGCACGGGCGTAATTTTTTTTAGCGACGCGGGCAGACTTAAATTGCCCGTGCGATTCACGGCGCGGAGGGAAATTATATCCGGCGCAAAATCTTGATAGGTTTGCGTCGTCTGGTTTGCGGGCAAAATTTGCGTGCTCCAAACATTATTCGCGGCGCGACATTGTAAAACCCAACGCCAGGCCGGTTCGCCGCCAGAACTTTGCCAGTTGATCTTCAATTCTGAATTTTTGTCTAAAATCGCGGTAAGTTTGGGCTGGGACGGCTGCGTAGAATCCAGCCATGGCGACGCGGGCACGAGCGCGGGTTGAGCGTATTCCGCGCCAATGACATTCGTGAGCGCGGGATTTTCCGTGACGCTGCGCAAATGAAAAAGGATTTCGCCGTTCACATTTTGCGCGCGTTCGATTTGAATTTGCCGCGCAATTTCCTCCGCTGAAAATTTTCCGCCGACGGCAGCGGCGTCAAGGGCGGGCCAGAGATGACGATTTTTTGTGTTTTGTTCCCGCCACCATTTCAGCAGGACGGGAAAACTTTGCTGCGGCGAATCAATGGCCCAGTAAAGTTGCGGGGCAAAATAATCGAGCCAGCCGGCGGCCAGCCATTGGCGCGAGTCGGCATAAAGCGAGGCGTAGGCGTCCAGCCCGCGAATGGACGGCGGATTTTCCGGGCGCCAGATGCCAAAGGGACTGATGCCAAATTTTACCCACGGTTTCGCCGCCTTGATATTTTGATAAACGCTTTGGATGAATTTGTCCACGTTCGCGCGCCGCCAATCGTCATGTTGATAACCTTCGGGCAAACCAAATTGTTTCCATTCTTCATAATCGGGAAATTCCAGCACGCGGCCCCCGGAATCTTTTTCGGGATAAGGATAAAAATAATCGTCGAAGGTCACGCCATCCACGTCGTAGCGTTTGACGACATCCATGACGACGCGCAAAACGTAATCGCGCACGAAGGGATTGCCCGGATCAAGCCAAAGCTGATCGCCATAGTGACGAATGAGTTCGGGATGCGTGCGCGAAATGTGATTGGGCGCAATGGAATTGGCGAATTTGTTCCGCGCGCGAAAGGGATTGAACCAGGCGTGCAATTCCAGTCCGCGTTTGTGCGCTTCCTGGATGGCGAAGGCGAGCGGATCGTAAAACGGCTGCGGCGGCCGGCCTTGCGTGCCGGTGAGACGCTCCGACCACGGCTCCATCGCCGAGGCATACATCGCATCGCTCGCGGGACGGACTTGAAAAATGATGGCGTTAAAATGCAGTTTCGCCGCGCGGTCGAGCAGCGCGATCAACTCGGCTTTTTGTTGCGCGACCGGCAAGCCGGGTTGCGAGGGCCAATCTTGATTGGAAGCGACGACGGTGAGCCAGGCGCCGCGAAATGCGCGCGGCGGTTCCGGCGGCGTGATGAAAATGGGCCGGTAAATCTCATTCGCCGCGAACAGTCCTGCGGAAAATAAAAAAAAGGACGCGAATAAAATGGCGGTTTTAATTTTCATTGGCTGCTGCAATTTAATCGCAAACAAAATTTCGCAAAGTTTTTTCGACGGCAGGCTGCGGCAATTTGACAAAGCCGGGCGATTTTGTTTTAATTTGGCCGTTGCAGCCTAACTCGGTTTCGCCTTCCTGCGAGCCGATGCGGGAGAACCAAATTCCGAATGAAAATTCGGACGGGGCGAACGAAATCAGGCGACTGATTTCAAGGCCACTTTCAAGGCCAAGCCCGTCAGCTAATCTCGCCGGCAATTGGAAGGGCGATCCTCTGGAGACGCGGCGTGCTCCATGTTCCCCCAAAATAAAACGCAGAATAATTTGTATGAATGTGTTTAGTTTGGTGAAGAATGTGGTGATCGGCCGGGCGCGGAATCTCTCCGATGCAAGTCTCTTCCACAAAACGTCGCTCATCGCGCTGCTCGCGTGGGTCGGGTTGGGCGCGGACGGATTGTCATCCTCCTGCTACGGTCCGGAAGCGGCGTTCGTCGCCTTGGCCGGCCACGAATTTTTAAGCTTGTTTGTCGCGGCGGCTTCGGTGCTGACCATCGTGGTCATTTGCGCGAGCTATTCGCAGATCATCGAACTTTTTCCAACTGGCGGCGGCGGCTACGTCGTCGCCAGCAAATTATTATCGCCCACGGCCGGCGTGGTTTCCGGCTGCGCGCTCATTGGCGATTACGTTTTGACCATCGCCATCAGTGTGGCCAGCGGCGCGGACGCAGTGTTCAGCATGTTGCCGGTGGACTGGTTGCGCTGGAAACTGTTTTTTGCATTGGGCGTCGTGATTGTCCTGACCTTTTTGAATTTGCGCGGCGTCAAGGAATCGGTTTTAATCTGGCTGCCGGTTTTTTTCCTGTTCGTTTTCACGTTCACCATTGCAATTTTATACGGAATTATTTCGCACATCGGCGAACTGCCAAACATCGCGCGCGGATTGTCGGCGGATGTGCAAACCGATTCTTCTGCCGTCGGAATATGGGGGTTGATCGTGGTCATTTTGCGCGCTTACAGTCTGGGCGCCGGCACTTATACCGGCATCGAAGCCGTGAGCAACGGCCTGTATTCATTGCGCGAACCGCGCGTGCAAACCGGCAAGCGCACCATGATTTACATGGGCGTTTCGCTCGCGTTCGTCGTCGGCGGATTGCTGCTGGCCTATTTGCTTTATCACGTTACGCCGGTGACGGGAAAAACTTTGAACGCCGTTCTGTTTGAGAAAATGACGGCGACGTGGCCGGTTTGGTCGGGAAAAAGTTTTGTGATCGCGGCCATGGTTTCGTCCGCCGCCCTTTTGTTCATCGCCGCGCAAACCGGCTTTCTCGGCGGCCCGCGCGTGCTGGCAAACATGGCCGTTGACCGCTGGCTGCCCACGCGCTTCGCCACGTTGAGCGACCGACTCGTCACGCAAAACGGCGTCCTGCTCATGGGCGCGAGCGCGCTGGCCGTCGTATTTTTTACCAGCGCTTCGGTCAGGATTCTCGTCGTGCTTTACAGCATCAACGTCTTTCTCACTTTCAGCCTCTCGCAACTCGGCATGGTGCGCCATTGGTGGGCCGACCGCGCCAACACCGCCGCGTGGAAAAGAAAATTATTCATCAACGGCTTCGGATTCATCCTCACCGGCGGCATCCTTATTTCCCTTTCCATCGTGAAATTTTATGAAGGTGGCTGGGTCACGCTCCTCGTCACCGGCATTTTGATTCTCGCCGCCTTTTGGATCAAACGTCATTACCTGCAAACGCAAAAACAATTATTTCGCCTCGACGAACTCGTCGCCCTCGCCTCGGCGGACAAACCAAACGCCTCTGCAAAAATTTCCGAAATGCCGTGCGACGTCAACGCGCGCACCGCTGTTTTTCTCGTCAATGGCTTCAACGGCCTCGGCCTGCACACGCTGCTCGCCGTGATCCGCATGTTTCCAAAAGTCCATCAAAATTTTATTTTTGTGCAGGTCGGCGTTTTGGACGCAGGAAATTTCAAAGGCGCGGCGGAAGTGGAAAATCTGCGCGCCCATTCCCGGCGCGAAGTAGAACGTTACGCCGCTTACATGCGCCAGCAGGGGTTTTACGCTGAAGCGCATTTCGCGCTGGGCACGGACATCGTGGATGAGGCGGCGGCGCTTTGCGACGAAATCGCCAAACGTTTTCCGCAATCGCAATTTTTCGCCGGCCAGCTCGTTTTCAAAAATGAAAATCTGCTGACGCGCTGGTTGCACAATCACACCGTTTTTGAATTGCAACGCCGCCTTTACCAACATGGCTGGCCGATGCTGGTCTTGCCGATTCAGGTTTGACCGTTCGCGAAAGTTTTATACTGGTTCAGCAGTTTCAAGGAAGCCTTGCAAATGCCGCACGCGCGTTGGGTGACGCAATTTGCGCAACGCCTTCGCCTCGATTTGCCGGATGCGTTCGCGCGTGACGTTATACATCTTGCCAATCTCTTCGAGCGTGCGTTCGTAGCCGTCAATCAAACCGAAACGCATCTCCAGAATTTTCCGTTCGCGCTCGGTCAATGTCGTCAAAACATCACTCAATTTTTCGCGAAGCAAACTGTAGCTCGTCACTTCGGACGGATTTTCCGCCGACTTGTCCTCGATGAAATCGCCGACGCTCACGTCGCCGTCATCGCCGACCGGCGCATGAAGCGAGACCGGCTGTTGCGCCATTTTCAGCAGCGCGTGGATGCGCGAAACCGGCATGTGCATTTCGTCGGCCAATTCTTCCGGCGTCGGTTCGCGGCCAAGCTCCTGCGTCAATTGCTTCTGCGCGCGCCACAGCTTGTTCATGATTTCAATCATGTGAACTGGAATGCGAATCGTGCGCGCCTGATCCGCAATCGAGCGCGTGATCGCCTGGCGAATCCACCAGATCGCGTAAGTCGAAAATTTATAGCCGCGACGATATTCAAATTTCTCGACGCCCTTCATCAAACCGATGTTGCCTTCCTGGATCAAATCCAGGAACGACTGGCCGCGGTTCGTGTATTTTTTGGCGACGGAAACAACGAGGCGCAAATTGGCCTCGGCCATGTGCGTCTTCGCCTTCAGCCCGCGCTCGGCGGCGGCGCGCAAATCGTTGAACACTTTGTAAAATTCTTCGCGCGGCATCCGCACAAATTGTTCGAGCGTCTGGATTTTTGCGCGCTCGGCGTCCAGCGCGGCGCGGCGTTCGGCAGTCGTCCGCAAATTTTCCAGTTCCTGAATGTGCCGCAAGCTCACCTGGAATTTTTCATGAACGTTCCCGGCCACGACGATCATTTCCTCGACGATTTTCTGCTTGTAGAAAAATTTCGTGAAAAAGTCCTGCAACTTCAGGCTCATTTTTTTGAGTTCGCGCTGCATTTTATCCTTGCGGGATTTTTGCTGCGCTTTCTGCCACGAAAAATATTTTTCATCCATCTTCTGGTCGAACGCATGGATTTTTTTGATGAGCTTGCGCAATTCACGCAGATGCCCGTCGCGATTGGCCACTTTTTTATCCACGACCACGCGGTCAAAACGTTCCTTGGGCGGCTCGGATAAAAGTTTTTCCGCAATCGCAATATGTTCCTTGGCCGTGAAACCGAGGCCATAAATGATCGCCTTCATCGCGACTTCGGCTTCCTCGATTTTTTTGCAAATCTCGACTTCCTGTTCGCGCGTGAGCAAAGGAACTTTGCCCATCTGGTTCATATACATCCGCACCGGATCATCGAGAATTTCCAGGCGCGAATCCTCCTCGGCTTCTTCTTGCTGCGGTTGTTCGGGCTGCTTGGAACGTTCCGCGCGCTCGGCTTCGGCCTGATCCATGACGATTTCCACATCCAAACCGCGCAACTTGCTCAACAAAGCATCCAGATCATCCGGGCTTAAATTATCCGGCAACACGTCGTTGATGTCATCGTAAGTGATGTAACCGTGCTCTTGCGCGAGATGCAAAAGCGTCTTGATCGTCTCGGTCAAATCCACGGAAGACTGTGAGGTTGCGGACGGCGTGCCATTGGTGACGCCGTTTTGAAAACGCTTTTCCGCTTCGGCAATCGAATTGACCGAATGTTTCACATTGCCGTTTTTTTCCGGGGTCGCCGATAAATCCTTGCGCGCCTTGCTGGAAATAATAAAACGCCGCCGCACCGGCGCAACTTTTGCCTTGGTGGTGGCTTTGCTGCGATCGTTCGCCGCCTTTTTTGGCACCGCTGTTTTACGTTTCGACATAAATATCAGACCCAAATCATCCGCTTCGGTTCAGAGAAAATCATGGGCCTTCTTCATTAAAAACCATGTTTCGACAAATGTTCCTTCTCGTAAATCCTGGAGATTGCGAACACCGGAAGACCGATACCTCGTGATAATACCTGCTTTACTTGAGAATTCAAGGATAATCGTAGAACTGAATAGAATGTCAAAAACGCGGAAAATCAGTGGTTTTCCTCGAAAATCAGCCAAAATTGGATTTTTACCGCAAATTCAAGCGGGCTTTCGCGTCGCTTCAATATCGCGGGCAATTTGCTCGCGCAATTCTGCCGGCGAAGCAAATTTTCGCTCGTCCCGCAATTTTTCGCCCATTTCAATTTCCAATTCCGCGCCATAAAGTTCGCCGTTGAAATTTAGCAAATGCGCTTCGACCCGCAACTCCGGCTTGCCGGACGCGACCGTTGGCCGCAAACCGATGTTCAACGCGACCCAGTAAAATTGCCCCTTAACTTTTGCGCCGCCGGAATAAACGCCGTTCGGCGGAAGTAACTGTCCGGTTACTTTTAGATTCGCCGTCGGGAAACCAAGTTGCCGCCCAAGTTTGTCGCCTTCAACCACGCCGCCGGAAATCGCATAAACTCGTCCAATCATCTGGCTGGCCGCGTCAAAATCGCCCGCGCGAATCGTTTCACGAATCCGCGTGCTGCTGACAATTTGTCCGTCCAGCGAAACCGCCGCGAGGCCGTGAACGGAAAAATTTACTTCGCCGCCGAGTTTTTTCAACAAGGCGACGTTGCCGCCGCGTTTGTGGCCGAAAACAAAATCCGCGCCGACGCAAACGCTGTGAATTTTTCCGAAATCGCGCGCCAGATTGCGGATAAATTCCTCACCCGTTTGTTCGCTGAATTTTTTATCAAACTGAATCAGCAGCAACGCGTCCGCGCCGAGCGACTCAATCGCCCGCAATTTTTGCGGCAGCGAATAAATCAGCGGCGGCACTTTGTCCGGCGCGACGACGGAATTTGGATGGCGGTCGAAGGTTAAAACAACCGCAACGGCGTCGTGTTGGCGCGCATCGGAAATTGTCTGCCGGATGATTTGCTGATGGCCGAGATGCACACCGTCGAAAAAGCCGATGGCGAGGCAAACTTTTTTGCCTTCGCTTTGCAGTTCATTTGCGGCATGAATAACTTTCATAATTTTTGCCACAGATTTTCACAGATGAAACACAGATAAAATGATTTCTTATCTGTATAAATCTGTGTCCATCTGTGGCTGATTAGGCCGTTGCCAGTTTCAAAAATGGAATCACTCTTTTTTCCAGTTCACTCAATGGCAATTTCAAAATTTCGTCAAGTGGCTTCGCGTCCGCCACGTCAAATTTTCCCGAAACGCTCCGGCGCAGCGTGGCCAGATGCGCGCCGCAGCCGAATTTTTGGCCGAGGTCGTGCGCGATGCTGCGAACGTAAGTGCCTTTTGTGCAGGCGACGCGAAATTCGCCTAGCGGCTCGTCGTATTTTGTAAAACGAAAATTGTAAATGTGGATCAGGCGCGGCTCGCGTTCGACTTCGATGCCTTTGCGCGCGAGTTTGTAAAGCGGCACGCCGTCTTTTTTGATGGCGGAAACCATCGGCGGCATTTGCATTTGATCGCCGATGAATTTGGCGGCTTCCTCGTTCAACTGTTCCAGTGTCAAAGGCGGAACGATTTTTGTTTCCAAAATTTCGCCGTCAGCATCGTAAGAATTTGTCGTCTGGCCAAATTTAATCGTGCCTTCATAGACTTTGTCGTCGCCCATCAATTTTTCGGAAAGTTTTGTGCCGCGTCCGAGGACAATAATTAAAAGTCCAGTCGCGTTCGGATCGAGCGTGCCGCAATGCCCGACTTTTTTGATTTGAAACCGGCGGCGGATCGCGTCCACGACATCGTGCGAAGTCGGGCCGGCGGGTTTATCAACGAGAAGCGCGCCATCGAGCGAGGAAAATTCTTGCATGAAAATTATTTTTTATGCCGCGTCTTCTTCGCCGACAAGCCGAGGCTGAACCGGATTTCAGCGCGCAATAATTTTGCGATTTTCAAAGTTTCAGCGGCGTCGGCGCGTTCGGCGGATTCGCCGGGATAACGAAACGCGACCGCATAAGTCGTTAGCTTGGCCAGAGATTCTTTCCACGGTTGCCAAAACGGCTCGGTTTTTTGAAGTAACGCCAGCAGTAAGACCAAATTATGAGTTTTCGGAAAAGTGACATCTGCCAAAATGAGGCGTGCCTTCAAGTATTTTTCAATGCACTGCTGCGAATGGAAGCAAACGGCGTCGAAATTTGGATTCCGGCGCGCTCGAAATTCCCGGCGCGCGGTCGCCCAATCCGCTTCGGCTTTGACAATCCATTCGGCAATGTCAGGCTGCATAAAGCAATTCGCCCTTCTCCGTCACTTCGCGGAGAAAAAAATCGCCGCGAGCCAGCCGGCGATTCATTTCTTCCGGCGAGCGCACAATCACATCAAGCGGAAAATTTGCGTCAACGCAGCTGAGAATTTCCGAAGCCTTGCGAAAACCTTTCCCTTCAAACGGCATCACAACCAGCAAATCCACGTCCGAATCCGCCGTTGGCCGGCCGTAAGCATAAGAGCCAAAAAGCACGATGCGCTGCGGTTTGAACAGCCGGGCAATCTGCCCGCACACACGCCGGATTTCCTGTCGCTTGACCTTCATGTTGTTAAATTAACAAATTCTCCGACTTTTTGCCGCAAAATTTTGTTGTTCCTTTGAGCGCGGAATTCTGGCGTGACGAAATTATTTCGCCGCCTTCAACGCGCGTTTCACGGCGGCGATGACTTTGCGCTGGACCGAAAGCGGTTTGCCCGCGATGCGCGCGCCCGCAGCGGACGGATGGCCGCCGCCGCCGAATTGCGCGGCGATTTCGTTCACGTTCACGTTTGGATTTTTCGAGCGCAAACTGATGCGCGTGAGTTCCGGTTCAACTTCTTCAAAAACGCACGCGACGATGACCGGCTCAATGGCACGGATGTGGTCAATGAGCCCCTCGGAATCGTTGCTCTCCGCGCCGGTGCGGGTGAAATCGCTTTTCTTCAGCCAGAACCACGCGATGCGGTCGTCGGCGGTGAGGCGGAATTTGCTGTAAACAAGTTTGAGCAGCCGCGCGCGCGAAACAGGATACGATTGATAAACTTCGTCGCAAATTTTCGCGAGGTTCGCGCCGCGCGTGACGAGTTCCGCGCCGGTGTGAAACGTGCCGGGTCGCGTGGTGGAATATTGAAACGAGCCGGTGTCCGTCGAAATGGCCGTGAACAAACAATCGGCAATCGGTTTGGTGATCGGCCAGCGCGCGACTTTGAGCAGGCGATAAATCAATTCGCCGCAGGATGGTTCGCGGGCGGAAATCCAGTTCACGTCGGCGTAGCGCGTGTTGCTTTCGTGATGGTCAATGTTGATGAAAATTTTCCGGTCGGCGACGCACTCGCCCACTTTGCCGAGCCGCTCGAAACTCGCGCAATCGGTCGCGATGACGCAATCGAATTTTTCGCCGCGCCTGGGTTTTTGGAAAAGTCCTTCGGTGTTCAGGAATTTATATTTTTGCGGCACGGAATCTTCGTTCCAGACGGAGACTTTTTTCCCATCGTTTTGCAGGGCAAACGCGAGGCCGAGCTGCGAGCCGACGCAATCGCCGTCGGGCCGGACGTGGCCGACGATGCAAAAGGTTTTGTGTTCGCGAATGATTTCGAGAATGCGGTCAATGATTTTGGGATAGCTTTTCACGATTATTCGGTTGTCGGCTCTTCACTTGGGCCGCTGTCAATGGGCGTGGTTTTTTCCAGCTCTTCGATAATTTGCAGCACCTTGTTGCCGCGCACAATGGAATCGTCGAAAACAAATTTCAGCGCGGGCGTGTATTTCAGAACGATGCCGCGCGCGACAAGATTTTGAATGCGCACGCGATGTTCGGTGAGCAATTGGAAGCCGCGCTTTTGCTGGTCGGCGTTGCCCAGAATGCTGACGAAGACGATGGCAGATTTCAGGTCGCCGGAAACGTCCACGTCGTTGACGGTGATCAAACCGGCGTCGCTGACGTGAAACTCGCGGCGGACGGCCTCGCCGATTTCGCGTTTCAAAAGTTCGCGCACACGTTGGAGTCGAAGACTGGCCATTTTCGATTAGTTAAATTGCGATTATTATTACGACAGTGATTTGCATTCTTAATCTTACTCCTAATCGCAATCTTAATCGTTTTCAAATTTCATAATTTCGCCGCCACTTTTTCCAGCGCGTAACATTCGATGACGTCACCGACTTGAAAATCGCTGTAACCTTCAATGCGAAGGCCGCATTCCATCCCGGCGCGGACTTCGTTGACTTCATCTTGAAAACGGCGGAGCGATTGCAAAATGCCTTCGTAAATCACGTCTTTGCGGCGGCGCACGCGGACTTTTCCGCGCGCGATGCGTCCGCTCGAAACCATGCAACCGGCCACCGGCACGCCTTTGGACAATTCAAAAATCTGCCGCACATCCGCCGAGCCGACGACGGTGTCTTTGACGAGCGGATCGAGCAATCCTGCCATCGCCTCTTTCACCTGGTCAATCAATTCGTAAATGATCGCGTAAAGTTTGATCTGCACGCCCGCGTGCTTGGCTTTTTCCGCAGCGGTGCTGTCCAGGCGCGTATGAAAACCCAGGATGACTGCGCTTGAAGCCGAGGCGAGCGCAACGTCGTTTTCGGTAATCGTGCCGACATCGCTGTGAATGATTTCGAGCGAAACTTTTTGCGCCTCGATTTTCTTGAGCGCCTCGACAATCGCCTCGACCGAGCCTTGCGTGTCCGCCTTGACGACGGCTTTGAGGACTTTGCTTTGTTCGGCGGCCAGCGTGGCGAAAAGGTTTTCGAGCGTGACCTTTTTATTTTCCTGGCCTTCGGCGCGCGCGGCGAGAAAACGCTGTTCCGCCAGTTCGCGCGCGGCTTTTTCGTCTTCAACCACGGAAAATTCCAGACCCGCGTCCGGCACGCCGTTCAAACCCAAAACGCGAACCGCGACGGACGGCGCGGCTTCCTTCAGCCGTTTGCCTTCCTCGCTGATGAGCGCGCGAACGCGGCCATAAAATTCGCCGCACAAAATAATATCGCCGACGTGCAGTGTGCCTTTGCGAACAAGCACCGTCGCGGTCGGGCCGCCGGGTTCAACGCCGGATTCAATGACGTTGCCTTTGGCATTGCGGTCGGGATTTGCCTTGAGTTCCAGCAACTCGGCTTGCAGCAAAATCATTTCCAGCAATTTATCCACGCCCACTTTGGTCAGCGCGGAAACATCCACAAAAATTGTTTCACCGCCCCAATCGTCCGGCACGAGTTCTTTTTCCTGCAACTGCTGGCGAACTTTCATCGGGTTCGCGTTCGGATGGTCAATTTTATTGACCGCGACAATGATGGGAACTTTGGCGGCTTTCGCGTGGCTCAACGCTTCGAGCGTTTGCGGCATGACGCCGTCGTTCGCCGCAACGACGAGAATGACAATGTCCGTGACATTTGCGCCGCGCGCGCGCATGGAACTGAACGCCGCGTGGCCGGGCGTGTCGAGAAACGTGATCTGCGCCAGTTCCTTTTTGCGTTCGGGATGCGGAACGGAAATCGTATAAGCGCCGATGTGCTGCGTGATGCCGCCGGCTTCGCCCGCCGCGACGTTCGCCTTGCGGATCACGTCGAGCAAACTTGTTTTGCCGTGGTCAACGTGGCCCATGATCGTGACGACCGGTGCGCGCGGCTTGAGTTGTTCCGGCTTGTCCTCGGTGTCGAGTTCAATTTGTTTCTCGACCGCGTGGACGACGCCCGCGCCGCGCTCGCGTTTTTCAACCTCGAATCGGAAACCGTATTTCGCGCAAAGTTGCTGCGCAATTTTTTCGTCAATCGCCTGATTGACCGTTGCGAAAACATTCAGTCCCATCAAATCGGCGATGATTTTGAAAGGCTTTTGTTTCAGTTGCGTGGCGAGTTCGCGCACGACGATCGGCGGCTTGATGATGATGACTTCGCCAGTCGTCGGCGCGACAAATTTTGGTTGCGCGGGCGCGGCGGGTTTTATTGGCTCGCGAGTTTGCTGTTGTTGTGGACGCCCGTCGCGTCCGCCGCGTTGAAATTGCTGGCGCGAATCTCCGCGTTGCGGCGTGCCTTGACGCGGGGGCGGAAATTTGGCGGAACTTCCTCTTTCGCCGCCGCGTGAAGATTGCTGGCGCGACGGCGGCAATTGAATGAACCCGACTTTTTCGCCGACTTTCGGGCCGACAGGTTTTGGCGGCGCAACCGGAATTTTTGGCGCTTCGACAACCGGCGCAACGATTTCAACTTTTTCCGGTTCGACTTTGACTTCCGGTTTTGGTTCCGGCGGCGGCGCGGTAATGAGAACGATTTTTTGCTCGGCGGGCGCGGGCTTGGGTGGTTCAGGCGCGAGCTTGGGCGCGAGGCGCGCGGCGATTTCTGGAAAAGTTTTGATCAGCTCTTCTTCGAGCCATTCGGCGGAAATTTTATCGAGCGAACTGGACGGAACTTTGGCGGCGGCAATGCCCATGGCCTTGGCCTTCTCGATGATTTGCTTGTTCTCGAGGCCGAGCTTTTTCGAAATGTCGTAGATACGAACGGGCATAAAAATTTTCCACCGCCGCCGACCGGAATGTGCGAATGGCCTTCATTGGCTAAATCGCGGAAACAAATTTTGTTCCGGCTGGCTTCATAAAATCAACTGGTCACGGGCGTTTCGCCGACGTTCAACGAACGGCGTCCGGCTTCGGCGCGCGCGGCCTCCAAAATCGCCGCCGCGTTTTCGCCGACCTGCGGAATGTCCGCGATGTCGCCGGCTTCCGCCGACAGCAAATCTTCGATGCGCGTCAAACCGGCGTGGACGAGCGCGTCCGCCTGTTCGCGCGAAATTCCCGGAATCGCCGCGAGCGATTGCACGGCTTCGGCGACTTTTTCTTCAAAGCCCTTGGTGACGACGACTTCCGCGTCAATGTCCACTTCCCAGCCGGTCAACTTCGCCGTCAGCCGCGCGTTCTGGCCGCGCTTGCCAATTGCCAGCGACAATTGATCTTCGCTGACCAAAATTTTCAGGCGCTTGCGTTTTTCATCCAGCTCGACGCTTCTCAACTGCGCCGGTTCCAGCGCTTTCGTGACAAACGTTTTGATGTCGGACGACCACGGAATCACGTCCACTTTTTCGTTGTTCAATTCGCGGACGATATTTTTGACGCGCTGGCCGCGCATTCCGACGCACGCGCCGACCGGGTCAACTTTCGGGTCGCGCGAATAAACCGCCATCTTGGTGCGAAAACCCGGCTCGCGCGCGATGCCTTTGATTTCAATCGTGCCATCGTTGATTTCAGAAACTTCGAGTTGAAACAGTTTGATGATGAAACGCGGATCGGCACGCGACAAAATGATTTCCGGCCCGTGCGGGCCTTCTTCGACGGCCTTGACGTAGCAACGGATGCGCTCGCCGACTTGATATTCCTCAATCGAAACGCGCTCGCGGCTCGGCAGCAGCGCCTCGTATTTTCCCAAATCCAAAATCACGTCGGAACGTTCAAAGCGCCGGACCGTGCCGCTGATGATGTCGCCGACGCGGTCTTTGAACTCGGCAAAAATCATGGACTTTTCCGCCTGCCGGATTTTTTGCATCAACGCCTGTTTCGCGAATTGCGACGCGACGCGGCCAAAGCCCGTCGGCGTGACTTCCTTTTCAATTTCGTCGCCGATGTTTGCGTCCGGTTTGATCCGGCGCGCGTCGAAAACGGAAATCTGGTCGTGCATGGAAATGGCTTTTTCGGAAACGATCAATTTTGCGAACGCCTTGATGTCGCCGTTTTTCTGGTCAATTTCCACGCGTAGTTCGCGCGCCGGACCGACCGCTTTTTTCGCGGCGGACAGCAACGCTTCCTGGACAGCGCCGACGAGGACATCGCGGCTGATGCCCTTTTCGCGCTCCCAAAATTCCAAAACTGCCAAAAAATCTGCGTTCATAAACTCATGACGGCATTTGCATCCGGCGAATAAAAAAGCCGGAAGATGTGTATCTCCGACTTTTCGCGCTGGCCGAACCAGCAAACTTTACCATTCTTGAATCACATAATAATTTTTAAGCAGTCTCACGTCAAGCGCAATTCCATGGCCATTTCCAATAAAAATTATTTTGACGCGGAAAAACTTTTCCACATTCGCGCGGGCAACAAGCCGAGCACGATGAACCCAATCTGGCTCGCGACGAAAAGGATCAGCCATTTGAACGCCGCGTCCGTGAAACCGTAGCTGTGCAAACCGATGCCGAGCATGTTGACGCCGAACCATGACCAGCTGGTGACGATGTTGCCGCCGATGACGTAAACCGCCAGCCCGCGTTCGCGAATCATTCCGCCCCAGCGCAAATGCAAAATCAATGCGTTCCACAAAACAATGATGAGCGCGCCGTTTTCCTTCGGGTCCCAGCCCCAAAATCTTCCCCAGGATTGGTCGGCCCAAATCCCGCCGAGCACCGTGCCGACAAAACTGAACAGCGTCGCGAAACAAACGATTCCATAAATCATTCGCGCCAGCGATCTGCCCGTCGCCCCGTCCAAAGTTTTGGTGAACACGCCGCGCACGATGTAAATCAATCCAAGAAATCCCGCCACAAACGTGCTCGCGTAACCGAGCGTGACGACCACAACGTGCGTCGCCAGCCAGAAATTCGTGTCCAGCACCGCGCGCATCATTTCCATCGTGTCGCCGTCCACCGCGAGATTTTGCGCGATGACGAGCGTGATGAAACCCATCCCTGCCGAAACGACCGCGCCGATCCCGTTCTTATGAAATTTTTCCAGAATGAGTCCGAGAATCACCGCGCCCCAGCCGATAAAAATCGCCGACGAATATAAATTGGTCACCGGCGGACGGTCTTGCAGCACGATGCGATAAATCAAACCGGTGGTATGAATCAGAAACGCCAGCGCAATCAGCCAGACTGCCGAACGGCGCAACGTCTCCGATAAATTGAACCACGAAAAAATTGCCAGGATGCCGGCGAGAACGTAAATGACCATCGCGTGATAAAACGGCTGCATCTGATTGAAAAAAACTTCTGCGCGCGCGCGCGCCAGCGCGCGGGAAAAATTCGGAACGAGCGACGAGCGATAATCCGCCAGCGCCGAATTGAAGTCCGCGACCTTTCCATTTTTGAGCGCACCGGCCATGGTCGCATAATCTTCCATCGCCGGAGAAATTTTTTCATCTTTCGCGGCGTCCAGCAAAATCGTGCCGGCGCGCTGCCAATCGCCGGAACTATTTTGCGGCGGAATGATCAACGGCCCCTCAAGCCGCGCCATAAAATCAAACCGCTGCAACTCCTCGAGAAACTGGTTGAACGTTTGCTCGTCATATTTTTTTCCGTTTTGTTGCGCGCGCACAGCGGCGACCCCGGCGGGAATCATTTTTTCATAGGCGGCCAGTTCCGATTTCCAATCCTGCGAATCTTGCGGCTGAACCGTGTTTTTCAATTGCGCATAAAGTTCCATCCGCTCATGCACTTTCGCGACCGCGTGTTCGTAGGCGCTGCGTTGCGCCGATTCAATTTTTTCCACGCGCTCATTTTCCTTGTTGAACGCGTCGAGCGACGGCGCGATTTGATTCCACGAAAAATGTTCGCCATCCTGCTCTTGCAATTTATTTTTTCCCGGCAACTTCAGAAACGTGATCAAGTCCGGGTTGTCCACGCGAAACACCGGCCAGTTGTCCGCGACTTGCGGATTCATCATCACGTTCGCGAGCCATTCGACGGCGGAAATTATTTTTTGTTTTTCATGCCAGCTTTTCCACGGTTCGAGATCGAGCGTTTGCGTCTGGCGGATTTGCAGCAGCGAATTGCGCGCGAGCGAATCCATCGGCTTCAGGCGTCCGTTGAAAACGACCGGCAATTTTCCAAATTCGGAAAAAGCAAAACCCCTGTCGCGCGGCGGCTGCATTTGGCCAAAAAACCACAGCGCCATCACAAGCATCAGAAACGCCGGAAACCATCTTTGAAAAATTGTTTTCATTTCGATTTCCTTTTTGAAATAAAGCCGACGAGATGAAATAAAAATTGTGTCACCAGTCCGGCGGCGACCATCGCGCAGCCGATATATGGCGTGAGCCAGCTCGGATTGTGCATGACTTGCAACACCGATGACGGCGCGCGTCCCGCCTGCCGCGCCGCTTCGCCCGCGTCCATTTGATATTGATAAAACGTAAGCCCGGCATAACGCAGCGGATGGTTCATGGAAATTTCCACTTCGCGATTTTCACCCGTGCGCGGATTTTGCAACTGCACGCGGCTGCGAAAATCTTTCGGAATATCCGTGCCTTCATAAATCGTGTGCGTCGCTTTGAGCAGCGTCAGTGAAAAAGGAAAATGTGTCTCTTCCGGCTGCAACGCGAACGCAAATTTTTTCCCGTTCGCAAAAACAAATTGCGGCTGCGTCAAATCACCGACAATTTTTTGCGTCATGTCCGCGCCCAATTGTTGATCGTAACTTTGTCGCAACGCTTCCATCATTGAATCATCGCTCGTCCAATCGGAAACCATCCAATCGCCCAACGAACCCTTCGCGTCAACAATTTCAATCTCCGCCGTCGGCACATTTTTATCGTCCATCGTTTTCGTTTCGGCGAGCGGATGAAAATCAAAATTTGCCGCGATGCCATTCGTCGTGAGCGGCGGACCATTTTGCATCATCGGCGCGCGAAATTCCGGTTCGGAATTTTTCCAATAAAATTTCACGCGAATCGTGAACGGCAGATTCGTGTTTTGAATTTCCCCGCCGCGCGCAAGCATTTTGTCTGGAATCGCAACGTCCGTTTCTTCGTTCGCATTTTCCGCGCTCGTGAAAATCAATTCGTAATTTCGCGGGCTTTCCGAATACGATTTCGTTTCACCTTCGACGAAGTGCATTTGCGTTTCGCGCGAAAACATGTCGGTCACAAGCTGGCCGACAAGCAATAGAATCACGCCTGCGTGCGTGAGTTGAATCCCGATTTTTTTTACCGAAAGCTGAAAGCGATAAATGTGCGCGGCGAGCAAATTGATCAAAAGCAACGTGCCGATCAAATAACCGCCGGGCAAAATCAAAGGAATTTTTCGCCCGAACAAATCGAGGCCGAAAATAATCCATTGGCGGAAATAGCGCGCCTGTGCGTTGTAAAGCCCTTCGTCCACCTGCGCGAGCGTGCCGATGAAAACAAGCACGATGGCAAACGCGAGCAAAATCACCGTGAGCCGCAGCGACGTGAAAATTTTGAGCAACCGGCTAACGCGCATTGGCATAATTTGCCGATTGAATGAATTTTAAGAAAGCGTCTTTTTGCTGCGCGACGATTTGCGGATCGCCCATCAATTTGTAAAACCAAGTCTGGCCGTTTTGCGGAACGACTGCGCCGATAAGTCGCGAGGGTTTGCCGGTTTTGGAATTTGTGCCGCTGAAATCCATGATTTGAATTTTTCCGTTCGACGAATCAATCGAAGTTATTTGCGACTCCAAATCGGTTTCGGAAATTTGCGGCAAACCAAGTTGAGCGCGCCAGCGATTCGCGTTCGCCAGCAAACCGCCGCCTTCGCCGGCCAATTCCGCGACGTTCACGTCGGCTTGCGCGCCGTTGCTTTCAATTGAAAATTCGGCGAGCAGGAATTGCGACGGCGGCGACGCTTTCCAATCTGCCGGAATCGTCCAAATGGAATGGGCGCTTTGATTTTCATTTTGAATTGCCGGAGCCGCCGGCATTTGCGCCGGAGCATTTTCGACAAAGGAAACGGATTTCAAAAAATTCAGAAAATTTTCTTTTTGCGACGCGACCAAAGAATCCTCGCCGGTCATTTTGAAAAACCAACTCGTCGCGCCGCGCGTCAATTCCGCGACTAAAATCCGCTCGCGAAATTTTCCGCCCATCAATGGCTGTGCGCTCGCAAGGTCAAAAAGTTTTGCCGGATCGTTGCCGACGGAAATCGTTGCCGATGCTGGCGCGACGTTCGCATTTGTCAGCGCCGGCAACTGCATTTCTCCGCGCCACATATTGACCAAAGCCAGTTCGTCTTCGCCGGCGGGCAGCGGAATCACGCCGACATCGGCGGTTTGGCCGTTCGCATTGGTGACGGAAAAACTGGCGACGCGCATCTGGCTCGGCGCAATTTGCCGCCAGCCGCCGGGCAAAACGAATCGCAATTGCGGTTGCGTATTTTCACTTTGAACCAGCGCGGCCATTTCATTTGGCGCCGATGTTTGCAGCGGCGCGGATGAAGATTGGTTTTCGACGTGATAAACTTTTACGCCTTCGCGTTTGCAACTCGCCAGCGCAATGGTCGTTAAAAAAATTACGATTGAAAATTGCGCGCGCATTTAGCTCACGCTCATTTGGAGCAGGAATTCGATGTTGCTCTTGTGCTTTTTAAGTTTGCCCAAAAGCAAATCCATCGCTTCGACGGGCGGAACGCCGGTGAGCGCGCGGCGCAACAAAACGATCCGGCTCAATTCGTCGGGATGATACAGCAATTCCTCTTTGCGCGTGCCGGAATGTTCGACGTTGATGGACGGAAAAATCCGGCGGTCCACGAGCGCACGATCCAGATGCACTTCCATGTTGCCCGTGCCTTTGAACTCTTCAAAAATCACTTCATCCATGCGCGAACCGGTGTCCACGAGTGCCGTCGCCATGATCGTGAGCGAACCGCCTTCCTCGATGTTTCGTGCCGCGCCAAAAAATCTTTTGGGTTTATGCAACGCGTTCGCGTCCACGCCGCCAGACAGAATTTTTCCCGAATGCGGTTGCACCGTATTGTAAGCGCGCGCAAGGCGCGTAATGGAATCGAGCAAAATCACTACGTCGCGTTTGTGCTCGATCATGCGCTTGGCTTTTTCAATGACCATTTCGGCGACTTGGACGTGGCGTTCCGGCGGTTCGTCGAACGTGGATGAAATCACTTCCGCGCCTTTGCAACTGCGCTCCATGTCCGTGACTTCTTCGGGCCGCTCGTCAATCAGCAAAATGAACAAATACGATTCAGGATTATTTTTCAAAATCGCGTTTGCCATTTTTTGCATCAAAACCGTTTTGCCCGTGCGCGGCGGCGCGACGATCAAGCCGCGCGTGCCTTTGCCAATCGGACAGACCAGATCCAAAACGCGCGTGCTCAATTCTTCCGGCGCGGTTTCCAGAATAAACCGCTTGTTCGGAAACAGCGGCGTGAGATTGTCGAAATGCGTTTTTTCCTTCGCCTTGTCCGGTTCTTCGCCGTCCACGCCCTCGACTTTAAGCAGCGCGAAAAATTTTTCCTTTTCCTTGGGCGGACGGATTTGGCCGGCGACGAGATTTCCGGTTTGCAAATCGAAGCGGCGGATTTGCGACGGCGAAATATAAATGTCCTCCGGGCACGGCAAATAATTGAAACTCTGCGAACGCAAAAATCCAAAACCTTCCGGCAAAATTTCCAGGACGCCTTCGGAAAATAAAACGCCCGCGCGCTCGGCATTTTTTTGAAGGATGTGAAAAATGACCTCGTGTTTTCGCATCGTGCCGAAATTTTGCACGCCCAATTCGCGCGCCATGCCGTTCAATTCACTCATTTGCATCGCCTGCAATTTGGCGATGTTCAGCGAGGCGGCGATTTTGTCGCGTTGATAGCCGCGCCGTTCTTCCAACCGGCCCTCGCCGTCGTTCGTCGGTTCGACCGGCGTGGACGGCGGACGCAATCCGGCGGAGCCAGTCTGTTCGGCGCGCGGTTCGGCGGCGGCTTCGGGAGCAACTTTTTCCTCAACTGGCGGCGCCGACCCTTCCGGCGCATCAAGGGCGGGAGAATTTTCTTCCGTCGCAATTTTTGCTTTGGACTTTTTGGTTGAAACTTTTGGCATATAAATAAAGTTAAATTTTTGCGAACTGGCCGGGATTTCGATTGCCTCGCGCGCCACGGCTGCAAAAGCTGTCACGCATTGGACGATTTACCACCCGATTGGTTCAAAATGGGATTTCCACCGGAGTTTCGAGGTCGTCCTCAACACCGCAGGGGAAATTTGGCAGTCAGCTCGCCAGCAAACTGGCGCAATTTTGTCTGCATGTCAAACCTGTTTTCCAAGTCATTTTTATGACCGACGCTCAATCCGAAATCTGCGAGAATATCGGCAACAGTTTTCACTGTTCCTTCGCTGTTTGCACTGGCGTCGCCGACAGCGGACAATTTTTATTCGCGGGAAACAGCCGGAAAGTCGCCTTGCTGACCACCGCCGACAAATTCATCCGGCAACTCACCGCGCAACCCGCGCTCGTCGCCCAATTCGTCGCGCACGAAATGCCCGCGAACTTCGTGGCTGCGCTGCAAACCGACCGTGCCGCCTACGGCACGGAAACCGCGCAACGCGAAACCAAGCGCGAAACCGGAGTGGAAAACACCGCGACCATCGGCACGCTCATCGCGCAGGGAATGAAAGCTGTGACGACGTTGGACGCCATCATGCACAACAAATACGCCAGCCAGCCCGCTAAAATGGCCGCATGGCTGACCGCCGCCCACATCGAACGCGACGCGCAACGCGGAACAACGCCGCCCGCACCGGACGCAGCGAAGAAATAAAAAAATCAAATTCAGCAAACACGAGCGGCCTTCGGAAACGGAGGCCGCTTTTTAATTGATGGAAAAATCTCGACACGGTTCTGAAATGGACGGATTCTGCAATTAATTGAAACCATTAAAAAGTTATGAGTGAAGAATTCAAAACTGAAAAACTGAAAGCGAAACGCAATACGATTGGAGTCAAAAAAGGAGAATTTGCCAAGCGGTCATATCCTAAAGTGCTTTTGGAAAAGGCACTCAAAATACCTTATAAAATTAAAGAATTAAATGGTGGCAATCCTTGGACGCCTGCTCTTGTGGCGAAGGCAGTTGAAATGTCGCATAAAACACCCGACTTCTATTATTTAAGTGCTTCTTCCAGAGATTTTGGTTTAACAACAGGCACTAGCCAAACCGCTTCGATCGCTCTGACAGATTTTGGAAGAGAACTTGTGTATGCGCCAAGTCCAGAAGTCGAGCAGGCAAAAAAAGTTGAGGCATTTCATAAAATCGATCTTTTTAGCAAAGTCCTACAGCACTACAAGGGTAGCAATTTGCCTGACATGAAATATCTCGGAAACACTTTAGAAAATGAGTTTGGCCTTTCGCCGAAATTCCATGAAGAGTTCGCGCGAGTCTTTCGAGAGAATTGTAAATATTTGAATATTACTTCCGGTGAACCATCCACTGTATTCAGCGGCAAAGCAGTTCCGGCAACAGTCATTGTGGGTGAAGCAGCAAAAAAAACTGGAATTAAAGCATTTGTAATAATGCCTTTTGTTGAGAAAACACTAGATCGCCCAAAAGGATTTTTTGCGGAAGTCCTTCGCAGTCTCATCACGCCAGCGGCCGTTAGCGCGGGTTTTAATGTCGAGACTGCAAATCGTCAGGGAAGTGATGTAATCCAATCCACAATTGTGAATGAATTGCTTGATGCGGATCTCGTCATTGCCGATTTAACTGATCATAATCCAAATGTTCTTTTTGAATTGGGTCTTCGTATGGCAATGGAGAAACCTGTAGCTTTAATTAAAGCGGCTGGGACAGGTAAAGTGTTTGACGTTGACAATATGCTTCGCGTCTACGAATACCAACCCACTTTATGGCGTTCGACAATTGAGACTGATGTTCCTGAGCTTATCAAACACATTGCAGCAGCTTGGGAGAATAGGAACAAAGATCAATCATATATCAAAATTTTGCGGCGTTCAATTCCAACCGTCAATGGAAGCAACTAAACATAGTTTATTTCACCGCCTTCTTTCGGCGACAATTTCCAATGGGTGCAACGAATTC
The DNA here is from genome assembly GCA_036509895.1 of Verrucomicrobiia bacterium. Classification (GTDB taxonomy): domain Bacteria; phylum Verrucomicrobiota; class Verrucomicrobiia; order Limisphaerales; family UBA11358; genus UBA11358. Next base: position 13,271 of record DATCEV010000015.1, on the reverse strand, counting down.
CCAAAAAAATAATAAAGGCAAAAAACCTTTGTATAAGTTGTCCGCTCCTGCGCCAGCAGAGCTTCGAGAAGAAGCTACCGTTTATCACGTCAATGGAAACGGCTCGCCACGCACTAGAATTACACCACCACCAATCACGCGCCTTGTTGAGCGAAAGAAATTAATTCCGTTTGGCTGGTATGGCGGAAAATTTTCGCATCTGGATTGGTTGCTGCCATTGTTGCCGTCTTGTCATCATTATTGCGAGCCGTTCGCGGGTTCGGGTGCAGTGCTTTTGAATCGCGAGCCGTCGCCGGTGGAAACTTTCAATGACATTGACGGTGAAGTGGTGAATTTCTTCCGCGTGCTGCGTGAAGAAAAGGAAGAATTGATTGAAGCCATCGGCTTGACGCCGTTTGCGCGCGAGGAATTTTCCATTGCGTGCGAGGTCAGCCCGGATTTGCCGCTGTTAGAACGTGCGCGACGATTTTACGTTCGCGCCCGGCAAGTGCGGACAGGTCTGGCGCAAACGGCAACGATTGGCCGCTGGGCGAATTGTAAAAATACGAGTCGCGCCGGAATGAGCGGCGTGGTGAGCCGCTGGCTTGGCGCGGTCGAAGATTTGCCCGCCGTCGCGGAACGGTTGCTGCGCGTTCAAATCGAAAATCGTCCGGCCATTGGCGTGATTCGTCTTTATGATTCGCCAACGACACTTTTTTATTGTGATCCGCCGTATGTCCATTCGACTCGCGGCGATTCCAAAGCGTATAGTTTTGAAATGACAGACGCACAGCATCGGGAACTGGCGAAAGTTTTGAATTCGGTTCAAGGCATGGTGGCATTTTCGAATTATCCGGCACGGTTTATAGATGAACTTTATCCTGCTCCGAAATGGCACAAAACCGTGACCGCCGAGCGCACGAATCATTCGACAAAGGACAAGCGCGTGGAAGTGCTTTGGACAAATTACGACCCGCATAAAATCAAACGCAACGGCAAACATCATGGAGAATTGTTCCCCACTGCTTGAAGCGGCGCTGAAACGCGCCCAAAAAAATCTCGGCCATTCCTTCATTCACGATGAGGAAATGGCGGCGCGCGTGCTTTCGGTAGTGAATTGTCCCAGCAATCGTGCAGGCGCGCGACTGATCATGTCGTGCATGTTGGCGAAATTGCATGACTCGAAAATTGACCCGCGCAAGCCTTACACAAAAATCGAAAGCAAAGATTCTTTTTCCGGCCGCACTTATGACGAGCAATTTGTTGGAGAGTTCGTCACGAAGCACAATTTTCCATGCAATTCAACGACGGCGTTTCTCATGCCGACATTGCGGAACATGGATCAAACGCTGACGACAAAAATTGTTTTGGTTGGGCGACCGGCGGTAATGTATCGGGATGCTTTGGAATTGCTGGCTGATGTTCAGGCGGAGCGAATTTCAGCACAGGATGTTTTGGATGAATCCATCCGGCTTTTGCTGCTCGAACGTGATGCGCGAAAAGTTCGTTTGAAGACGTTGCTTTCCGGCGTCAGCCGCATCACTGGCGCACTTCCGCTTTCATCCGAAGACACGGTAAATTTGATTGAACAACATCTTCGCTGCAAAGGATCAAGCCGTCTGCCGGTGTTGATTGTTGCCGCTGCTTACGAGGCCGCGAAAACAAAACTCGGCGAATGTGTCCTCAATCTCACAGCGCATAATGCGGCCGATGAACAAACCGGCGCAGTCGGTGATGTGCAAATTACTTTGCTCGGCGAGGACAAAGTCGTGACGAGTTACGAAATGAAAAATAAATCCGTGCAACGCGGCGACATTGACCGTGCGCTTCAAAAAATCGCCGCGCAAGGAAAGCATGTTCAAAACTACATTTTCATTACGACCGAATCTGTGACCGAAGAAATTCGCGACTATGCCCGCTCAAAATATGACGAAACCGGCGGAGTTGAAATTGCAATTCTGGATTGCGTCGGATTTTTGCGCCACTTTCTGCATTTGTTTCATAGGCTCCGCAAAGATTTGCTCGACCAATATCAAGTTCTCGTTTTGAAAGAATCAGATAGCGCAGTCAGTCAGGCTTTGAAGGAAGCATTTCTCGCATTGCGTCAAGCGGCAGAAAGTGCAGATTGATGCGGTCAATTGCTCGCTATTTCCAAAATTTTTCGGTTGAGGCATTTATTCGCGCGTCGTCTGCACGGGCAGACGCGGACAGCGGCGTATTTTTGTTCGTCTCGCCGAAATAATTCGCCGACCACTCGTTTTGGAAAAGCACGACGGGATTTTTGCCGATGTCGTAGGCGAGGCGCGCGCCGGTCGGGAGCGAAAGCGCGTCGAGTTCTTCTTCATTGATGTCGGTCGGGAGCCAGCGGACGACGCTCCACGGCGCGGCTTCGAGGCGCGATTCCGCGCCGTATTCGCTTTCGAGACGGAATTGCACGACTTCAAATTGCAACGGACCGACGGCAGCGAGCAACGGCGTTTTGATGGATGAATTGCGGAGATAAAGCGCCTGGATGACGCCTTCTTGCAACAACTGGTCGAGGCCTTGGCGGAATTGTTTGTATTTCCCCGTGTTCGGATTGTGCAGATACGAAAAAGCCTCGGGCGTGAAGCGCGGGATTTCCTTGTAGAGAATTTTTGGATCAGTCGTGAGCGTGTCGCCGATGCCAAAACTATCGTGGCCGACGAGGCCGATGACGTCGCCGGGAAACGCTTCGTCCACGGTTTCGCGTTCGTTGCCGAAGAGTTTGTGCGAACTCGACAGGCGGACTTTTTTCTCGGAACGCGAATGAAAAACCGTCATGTCGCGATCGAACTTGCCGGAGCAAACGCGGATGAATGCGATGCGGTCGCGATGTTTCGGATCCATGTTCGCCTGAATCTTGAAAATGAAACCGCTGAACGCGGGATTTTCCGGCGCGATTTCGATGCCGCCCATCACGCGAGATTTTGGCGCGGGCGAATGTTTCAGAAAACCGTCGAGCAAAAGCTGCACGCCGAAATTATTCACGCCGCTGCCGAAAAAAACCGGCGTCGTTTTGCCTGCGAGCACGGCGTCTTGATCGAACGCTTCACCGGCGAGTTCAAGCATCTCCAATTCTTCAAGCGTCTTGTTGAAATCGGCTTCGCTCAAATTGCCGCGCACTTCGGGATCATGCATCCCACCAACGACGACGGGCGCGCGATATTTTCCGCCCACGACGCGCTCGAACGTGTGCATCGTTTTCGTCTGCCGGTCGTAGATGCCTTGAAATTCCGGGCCATTGCCAATCGGCCAGTTCACCGGAAACGCGCCAATGCCCAGAACTTTTTCCAATTCGTCGAGCAACGCAAGCGGTTCTTTCATTGGCCGGTCGCATTTATTCATGAAGGTAAAAATCGGCACGCCGCGCTGGCGACAGACCTCGAACAATTTTCGCGTCTGCGGCTCGATGCCTTTCGCGGAATCAATCACCATCACGACCGCGTCCACGGCGGTCAGCACGCGATAAGTGTCTTCGGAAAAATCCTTGTGACCGGGCGTGTCGAGCAGGTTGAGACGATAACCGTCGTAATCAAATTGCAGCACCGTCGAGCTGATCGAGATGCCGCGCTTCTTTTCCAATTCCATCCAATCGCTCGTCGTGGCGCGCTGATTTTTACGCGCGGTGACGGAGCCGGCGAGTTGCACCGCGCCGCCGTAAAGCAAAAGTTTTTCCGTCAACGTGGTCTTGCCCGCGTCGGGATGCGAAATGATGGCGAACGTGCGCCGCCGCTGGATTTCCTGCGTGATGGTCACAAACGAGTCGCAGAGAATAGCAGATTGGCGGAACTGAACAAGCAGAGAGCTTCAGCTCTTCAGAAAAATACACTTCAAATAATTTGCCTCGGCGAACGTGGCCGGATGATCCGGCGGATGGCCGGTGGTTTCCATTTCGACAAATTTGCGCCCGGAATTTCGCGCGGCCAGGCGCACGGTCTCAAAAAATTCCGCCGCCGAAACGTGTGCGGAACAGGAAGCGGCGACCAAAATTCCAGCGCGTCGCAACGCCTTGATTCCATTGGCGGTTAATTTTTCGTAAGCCTGAATTGCTCCGGCGCGTTCGGCTTCGCGTTTGGCCAGCGATGGCGGATCAAGGACGACGAGGTCAAATTTCCGCGAAGTGTTTTGTTCAAGCCACGCGAACGCGTCGGTTTGAATCGTTTCATGCCGGCACGCCGCAATTTTTGCATCCGCTTGATTTAAGGCGAAATTCCGCTTCGCGCTTTCTAGGGCGTGCGCGCTGATGTCGAGGTCGGTGACGGATTTTGCGCCGCCGCGCGCCGCGTAAAGCGAGAAACCGCCGGAAAAACTGAAGGCGTTCAAAACGTCGCGCCCGTCCGCCAGCGTTTCAACTCGGCGACGGTTTTCGCGCTGGTCGAGAAAGAAGCCGGTTTTCTGTCCGCGCACCACGTCGGCTTCAAAACAAATTCCGGTTTCGAGAAATGTGACATTGCCTGCCAATTTTTCGCCGAACAAAACCTGCCCGTCTTCAAAGTGAAAATTTTTACGCGCAATTTCTTGAATGTTCCGGCTCAAGCGCAAAACAAGCCGTTCTGATTTCAACAATTCACTAATTAACAGGGTCACTTCGTCCAATCGCGGCAACCAGGCGACGGTGTAAATTTTCAGCACCAATGTTTCGGCGTAACGATCCAAAACCAAGCCCGGCCAGTTGTCGCTCTCGCCGTTGATCCAGCGAAAACCATTTGTGCGTTCGCCGAAAATATTTTTCCGGCGGTCAATCGCCTTGGAAAAATTTTCGCGCCACCAATTTTCGTCAATCGTCACCGGTTTGCCCGCGTGCAGCACGCGCACGCGCAAGGGCGATTCCGGGTCGAACAAACCGACGGCGAGAAATTTATCCTTGCGGTCGTAGATGACGGCGAGTTCGCCGGGCTGGCCGTCGCGGTTCTGCTCGCGGATGCTGTCGGCGAAGAGCCACGGATGGCCGCCGCGCAAAATCGTTTCCGCCGTGGCGGTGACGCGCAGGCGCAGGCGCGGGACGTTCGCTGGTTTTTCCGGTTGCAAGCTGCGCGGATGATGCCGCGCGGGACTGCTTGCGTCACGCGCGTTTGCGATCACGCCTTAATTCTCGCTCACGAACACGGCGCAAACGGGTGAACCGATGGAAAGTGCCTGTCCGGTCGGCTTCAATTTGCCGGTGCTGGAATCAATGGCGAAAACGACGACGGAATCGGATGCCTGGTTTTCCGCGAGCAACCAGTGGCCGGTTGGATCAATCGCAAAGTGACGCGGCGCTCGGCCTTGCGTGGATTGATGCTCGACAAGGGTGAGCCGGCCGGTTTTTTCATCCACGTCGAACAGCGCGATGCTGTCGTGTCCGCGATTCGAGGCGTAAAGAAATTTTCCCGACGGATGCAGGGCGATTTCGGCGGCGGTATTTGCTCCGGAAAAATCCTTGGGCAGCGTCGAGATTGTCTGCACTTCGGCCATCGCCGCGTTGGTGGCGTTGTAATTAAACACTGTGATGGTTCCGCCCATTTCGTTGATGACATAGACGAATTTTCCATCAGCGGAAAAAACCAGATGGCGCGGACCGGAACCGGGCGCAACGGTCGCGAACGGCGGATCATTCGGCGAAAGTTTGGCTGCCTCCGCGTCAAGGCGATAAACGAATACTTTGTCCAAACCAAGATCGCAGTTGAGGGCGAAACGATTATCCGGCGACAGATAAATAGAATGCGCGTGTGGTCCGGCCTGGCGTTCGTGATTTGTGCTGGAACCAGTGTGCTGAATCGTTGTCGCTTCACCGAGAGTGCCGTTATTGTGAATGGGCAGAGTGGCGATGCTGCCGGAATTGTAATTTGCGACGAGAAGACATTTTCCAGTGGCATCCACGGCCAGATGACATGGTCCGCTGCCGCCGGAAGCCTGCTGGTTCAGCAGGGTGAGTTTGCCGGTCTTCGCATCAAGGGCGAACGCACTCACCGTGCTGTCATCGCTCACTTCATTGACGGCGTAAAGAAAATGTTCACCGGGACTAACGGCGAGAAATGTCGGGTTTGGGGTTTTGACGGCAAGTTCCGGCGCACTCAATCTGCCGGTCGCCGGGTCAAATCTGGAAACGTAAATTCCCTGGCTCTTCGCACCGGTGTAGGTGCCGAAATAAACCAGGCCGCCAATGGAATTATGCACGGCAATTCCGACGAACATGGCAACGATGGCGAGGGTGAAACGCTTGGGGATCATGCGCGGAGAATAGAATCTCCGGCGGCGCGCGTCAAACCCTGCTCATGCCTCCAGTTTTGCGTCGAGCGAAATTTTGGCGTTCAACAAACGCGAAATCGGGCAGCCGGCCTTCGCGCCGTTCGCAATGGCGATGAATTTTTCCTGGTCAATGCCGGGGATTTTCGCCGTCATTTCCAGATGCGATTCCGTGACGCTGAAACCGGCGTCGTTTTTTTCCATCGTAATGGCTGCGACCGTGGAAATTTTTTCAGGTGTGAAACCGGCCTTGCCGAGTTCCGCCGAGAACGCCATCGAGAAACAGCTGGCGTGGGCGGCGGCGATCAATTCTTCGGGATTCGTGCCGACGCCGTTTTCAAAGCGCGTGCTGAACGAGTATTGCGTTTGCTTGAGCGTGCCGCTCTCGGTGGAGATGCTGCCCTTGCCGGTTTTCAAATCGCCCTGCCAGACGGCTGATGCTTTACGTTTCATAAATAAATTTCCTTTCAATCGTGGAACGGGAATTCGTTCCAGCGTCGGGAAGACTAACGTGGCTTTGAAAGAATCTCAAGCGCGGGACGAGATTCATCTTCGGCAAATATTCTCCGAGCCGCTCCAAAGTTTGTTTGCCGCCTTCGACCGCGACCGGTGCTTCAAAAGTATGTTCAATTGTGAACGGTTCGGCAGGTTCATTTTTTGCCGTCATATTTTTATTTTCCAACGAATTTTCCAAGTTCATTGAGGCAGCGAGTCCAACCTTCCTCGTGACGGTCGCGACTTTCGACAGACGCAAATTTTTCATGCGTCAAAATCAATTCCGTCTGCTTCCCGCGCGCGCGGAATTCCAGCGTCACGAGCATTTCGGGCGGCTCGACCTCGCCGAATTCATCGCCGCTGCCGTCCTTTTCAAACGCCCAGGTGAAGACCAGACGTTCCGGCGGCTTCACTTCGCGATAAATCCCAACGGTCGTGAAAAATTCGCCGTCTTCTTTTTGCACTTGAAGGCGATATTTGCCGCCGACGCACGCGTCCACCTTCGTTGATTGCAACGATCCTCCGTCGCACGCCGCCGCGCCGAACCACTGCTGGAATTGGTTCGCGTCCGTCCACGCCTTGAAGACCAGTTCGCGCGGCGCGTCAAAAACGCGGGTGAGTTGAAGCTTGATGTTGTTTTCTTTGATGGTTGCTGTTGTGCTCATTTTTTCTCCTTGGTTTGTAGTTGTTTCAGATATTCGTCCAAACGGTCAAAGCTCTCTTCCCAAAATTTCCGATACTCTTCGATCCATTGCTGCGCTTCTTTCATCGGCTTGGCTTCCAATTTCAGCGAATGCACGCGCCCGCGGCGACGACGGCTGACCAGTCCGGCATTTTCCAGAATGCGCAAATGCTTCGAGACCGCCGGCAACGACATGGAATACGGCCGCGCCAGATCGGTGACGCAACGGTCGCCGTGCGCCAGATGCTCGAGGATGCGGCGGCGCGTCGGATCGGCCAGCGCGGCAAACGTGCGGTTCAACAATCTAGGCAAACATTTAACCATATGGTTAAGTATTAACGCAACGTGAAAAAGATGCAAGAGAAATTTTTAAGAAATTAACGGCTGAAACCAATCAGCGGTGAGGCGCGCAGCATTTGCATCATTGGAAAATGAGGTGTAAAGCTTCATAAGAATATCGGTTTGGAGAGAATGAAGCGAGTCGTGTTTGAGAATCAAACAGCGCCGCCCTAGCTGGAATAAAAAGTTCACTCTGTCCTGATTCACGTCTTGATGAAGTCGCCAGTTCCGGTGTCGGAAGATATATGACGAGACCGTCCGCTAACTGAATCGCTGTTCTTATTCTTGTTCGATAATCTGAAACGGGCTTGAATTTTGAAGAAAGTCGAGCCAACGCTTCAAGTTCTCCCGATAGTTTGAAAAGTTCTCGCGGACTTTTTACATGTGCTCGAACGCTGGGTTCGACCGTCGAGGACCAAACACGGAATAACGTTCTGAAACGTTCACGCAATGCTTCATCACGCAAAGTTTGGGATTGAATACCCTGTGCCAAGTTTGCCAAGGCACGCAACTCTGCGCGGAATGATTCAAATTCCAGAAAGTCCACATTTAGGCACTTGGCTTCTTAAGCATTTCTTCAACTTCAGTTTCGCCTTCGGTAGTCAGGACGAATGCCGTCTTGCCTTCACGATCTCCGCCAGTCATCAGAAATCCCTTCCGAATATTTTGATTAATGGCTTCGCTTGTATTGTTTGGCGGCGGGATTTTCGCATCTTTTATTAAATCTTTAATTTCCAAGGAAGTGGCACTTTGAGCATTGCGGAATTTTTCCAGAAAGAATGTGGCAACCAAAACCCTGTCATTATCTGTTCTCGGACTAATTGATTTGAAAAATTGAGCCGGTGACTTTGGTTTTGCAGAAGCCTGTTGGGACGGTGGCTGTGCGACGCTTGCCGAACCAGTTTCGTGACGAGTTTGCGTGGGTGGCTTTTTTAAGAATTCCGAAATTTTTTCCTCCACAAAATCACTTGGGCCGGTAATTTCAACTTCGTTGTCGCCGAGTCGGACACGCATCGTAACATTGGGAATAGTTTTTTTAGCCATAGCTTGCTCCTCTCATTTTTGGTTTATCGGATTACCTGATAGTTTATCGGCAAGGTGTTTGCCGCGTCCGTTTTCATTTCTTCTTCGCCCGGCGTTTTATTGATTGCGTTGCGGCCAGCGCGTCGCGCAGCACGGGAATCGTCAGTTTGTCCTTGGCACGGTTGGCGGCGATTTTGCTGGCAAGAATCCGTTCGAGCGAAAGCACCTTGAGTTTTTGTCTCCCCAACGGAATGTCCACGCAGTTTTTTATTTCATCGGCAAATGTCCCCAAGCCGTCCATGCGAATCACAATGTCGAAAAGTTCCGCGCCTTTGCCCGCGAGCATCGGCGGATTGTTGATGGAAGGCGAAACATACGTCGCGCCGACTTCCTGCAGCGCGCGGGAAATTTTTGGTTCGCCCAGGTTTTCAAACCAGAGGTCAACGTCCTGCGTGACGACGGGCGCGCCTTGCAGCGTGGCGGCGGAAAGCCCGACGACCATGAACCGCACCTTGCGCTTCAGCAAAACCTGCACCAGGCGGAGTTCACTTTCTGAAAATGGCAGTGGCGCGGCCACGGATTAAGCTCCTTTGAAGCCGTTCAAACGGCGGTTGCTCCAGCAAAATCAAAGTGTGGCGGATGTTGTCGCGGTCGGCATCGGGATGGGCCGCGAGAATTTTTCCGACGCGCGCTGACAGCCGCCGTGCCCAGCGACTGGCTTTGGCGGCATCAATTGGTTGAACGCGTCGTTTCATGCAGGCGGTGAATTTTAAGCGATTTCTCAAGGCTTGTCACCGGCATTTCCAAACAGAGAATTGATTTTATTCTTCACCGCTTCATCCATCTTGATCAGCGGCGGCCACGCGCGTTTGAAACCTTCGCCGGGAATTTTCTTCGTCGCGTCAATGCCCAGTTTTGAACCCATCGCCATTTCACTCGTCGCATGATCCAAAACATCCGACGGGCCTTTGGTGAAAATTGAATCGCGCTGCGGATCGGTGTTGGCGCACAGATGAAATAAAACTTCGCTTGTGTTGTGGACGTTCACGTCCGCGTCTACAACGATAATGTATTTCGTGAACATCATTTGTCCCATGCCCCAAAGTCCGTGCATGATTTTGTAAGCCTGCATCGGATAGGTTTTTTTGATGCTGACAAAAACGAGGTTGTGAAAAACACCTTCCGCCGGCAGCGCGATGTCCACGATTTCGGGAAAATTCATTTTGAAGATCGGCAAAAATAATTTTACGCTCGCGCCGCCGATGTAAAAATCTTCCATCGGCGGAATGCCGACAATCGTCGCCGGATAAATCGCGTCTTTGCGATGCGTGATGGCCGTGACGTGAAAAACCGGATACGGTTCGGGCAAAGTGTAATAACCCGTGTGATCGCCGAACGGACCTTCTTCGCGCAACGGCTCGGTCGGGTCAACGTAACCTTCGATGACGAAATCGGAATTCGCCGGAACTTCCAAATCGTTCGTCTCGCACTTGACAAGCTCGACGGATTTTTTTCGCAAATAACCGGCGAGGAGAAATTCATCCAATCCATCCGGCAACGGCGCGGTGGCGCAAAATGGAAAAACCGGATCGCCGCCGATGAAAATTGAAACCGGCATTCGCGCGCCGGTTTCGTAATAACGTCGTCCGTGCCGCGCGCCGACTTTTTGCAATTGCCAGTGCATTCCCGTCGTTTTGTCGTCATAAATCTGAATGCGATACATGCCGACATTGCGCTCGCCCGTGTCCGGGTCTTTGGTGACGACGCACGGCAATGTGATGAACCGTCCGCCGTCCAAAGGCCAGCATTTCAGAATTGGCAGGTTTGCCAATGTTGCAGGTTGCAGGTTGAAAGTTGAAGGTTGATTTACGTCTGGCGCTTTTGGCCAACTTTCAACCTTCAACCTGGAACTTTCAACTTTATGAATCACTTCCTTGCACTTGCCATTTTTCACAATTTTAGGTTTCGCGTGGCGCAATTCAAACGCTTGTCCTAGCAATTTAATTGTTTCGCGAAAACTCGTCGGCGGTTTGGCTTTCATCAACGAGCCGAGTTCATTCGCAAGTTCGTCAACGGAATTTGCGCCGAGACTCATGGCCATTCGTTTGTGCGAACCGAGCGTGTTGATCGCGAGCGGAAATGGAGAAATGATGCCGTTGACGGTGGGCTTTTCAAACAGCAACGCCTTGCCGCCGCCGGGCGATTTCATTTCGCGGTCGGCGATTTCGGTGATTTCAAGTTCCGTCGCGACGGGCTGGGAAATGCGTTTTAGTTCGCCCGCGCGGTCGAGGGCGTTGACGAAATCGCGGAAGGAATCAAAAGCCATACGACTGCGAAGCTAACTGAAAACCCTGCGGCGGGCAATGCGGCGGGCATCAAAATAATGGGGCTGTCCTCGTTACCTCGACTCCTACAAAATAAAAAACGCGGCCGGAATTTCTTCCAGCCGCGTTCGTGATTTTTGTAGCGTCGAGCCTGTGGCTCGATTTTCGGCGCACAGCGCCGACGCTACATTTAATTTTAGTATCCGCCCATGCCACCCATGCCGCCCATGTCACCGCCGCCGTGGCCATGACCGCCGCCCGCCGGAGCTTTATCCTTTTCAGGGGCGTCGGTGATGAGGCATTCGGTCGTGAGCAAGAGGCCCGCGATGCTGGCCGCGTTCTGCAAGGCCGAGCGCGTGACTTTCTTCGGGTCAACCACGCCGGCTTTCACGAGGTCTTCGTATTCGCCCGTGGCGACATTGTAACCTTCGTTGCCCTTGCGCTTCTTGACTTCCTGAACGATGAGCGAACCTTCGACACCGGCATTCGCGGCGAGCGAACGCAGCGGGCCTTCGACGGCGCGCTTGATGATGTCCACGCCGATCTGTTCGTCGTCGTTCGCACCTTTGACGGCTTCGATCGCGCTGATGCAGCGGATCAACGCCACGCCGCCGCCGGCAACAATGCCTTCTTCAACCGCCGCGCGGGTTGCGTGCAACGCGTCTTCCACGCGTGCTTTCTTTTCTTTCATTTCGGTTTCGGTCTGCGCGCCGACGTTGATGACGGCCACGCCGCCCGCCAATTTCGCGAGACGTTCCTGCAATTTTTCCTTGTCGTAATCGGAAGTCGTCTCTTCGATCTGGCGGCGGATTTGATTCACGCGGCCCTGGATCTCGGATGATTTTCCGTAGCCTTCAACAATCGTCGTGTTTTCCTTGTCCACGACAATGCTCTTGGCGCGGCCCAAATCTTCGAGGCCGATGCTTTCAAGTTTGATGCCGAGGTCTTCGGTGATGCACTTGCCGCCGGTGAGCACCGCGATGTCTTCCATCATGGATTTGCGGCGGTCGCCGAAACCAGGAGCTTTGACAGCGCAGACGTTGATCGTGCCGCGCAATTTGTTCACGACTAGAGTCGCGAGCGCTTCGCCTTCGACTTCTTCGGAGATGATCAACAAGGGTTTGCTGGTCTTCGCGACTTTTTCGAGAATCGGCAACAAGTCCTTCAAGCTGCTGATTTTCTTTTCGTAATTCAGGATGTAGGCGTCTTCGAGTTTCGCTTCCATCGTCTCGGCGTTCGTGACGAAATAAGGCGAGAGATAACCCTTGTCGAATTGCATGCCTTCGACCACGTCGAGCGTCGTCTCGATGGACTTCGCTTCTTCGACCGTGATGGTGCCGTCCTTGCCAACCTTGTCCATCGCGTCGGCGATGATTTCGCCGATCGTCGTGTCCCAGTTGGCGGAAACGGTCGCGACCTGTTTAATTTCCTCTTTGTCTTTGACCTTCTTGGAAATTTTCGCGAGTTGTTCCACGGCGGCTTCGACCGCTTTGTTGATGCCGCGTTGGATGTTGATCGGACTGGCGCCGCTGGTGACATATTTCAAACCTTCGCGATAAATCGCTTCGGCCAAAACCGTTGCCGTCGTCGTGCCGTCGCCGGCTGCGTCGCTCGTTTTGCTGGCGACTTCCTTGACCATCTGCGCGCCCATGTTTTCGTAAGGGTCTTCGAGTTCGACTTCCTTCGCGACCGTCACGCCGTCCTTGGTGACCGTCGGGGAACCGAATTTTTTGTCAATGACCACATTGCGGCCTTTCGGTCCGAGCGTGGCGACCACGGCGCGGGAAAGTTTCTGCACGCCGCGAAGCAACGCCTGCCGCGCCTGCTCGTCGAATATCAATTGTTTAGCTGCCATAATTTTATTTCAGTTATTAAATTTTTCGTTGTTGGTTTAATTATTCCAGAATCGCGAGGATGTCGTCCGAGGACAAAATCTTGTATTCCTTGCCGTCAATCTTGATTTCCGTGCCGCCGTATTTGCTGCACAGGATGCGGTCGCCCTTTTTGACTTCAAACGGGATTTTCTTTCCGTCGTCGTTGAGTTTGCCCGTGCCGAGCGCGATGACGATGCTCTCGGTCGGTTTTTCCTTGGCGGAATCGGGGATGATGATGCCGCCCTTTTTGGTTTCCTTCTCTTCGATCGCTTCCACGAGGATGCGGTCGCCGAGCGGTTTGACGTTTAG
>DATCEV010000014.1:0-16101 GCA_036509895.1 Verrucomicrobiia bacterium | reverse complement strand
CCGCCCTACTCGCCCGACCTCAATCCCATTGAACATCTCTGGGCCGCCTTCAAGACCCGCCTCCGCAAAGACCTTTCCACCGCCGTAAACCCCTTCCTTTTTATCGCCAATATGTCCCAATGTTATTGTTAATTGCTATATTCCGGTTCACTTCTTGGAATGGATGTATTTGACCTAAAAGGAGGCAATGGCAGCGACGTTGGATTCAATAATTTAACCGTTGTTCCAGAACCTTCAACTTGGGCGCTGTTGGCAGTCGGTGGTATCGCCTTGCTTGGATGGCGTCGGACCTTCTGCCGTTCTTGAATGGCTTAACTAATCTTAAATCTTGCTGGCAGCGAAACGAAGGTTATTAATAGGATAACCTTCGTTTTTTCTTTGATGCGCCCAAGTGAAAATCCGGTATACTCCGACACTCAAATCGCAGAAAACCCGAATAAATAAAGAGTTTTAATTGGAGGCGAGGGTCGGAATCGAACCGACGAATGCAGCTTTTGCAGAGCCGTGCCTTACCACTTGGCTACCCCGCCGCCTCAACTGGAAATTTCAGTCTGCCGCATGCGCGCGACAATTTCAAGTTTTGTCATGCGCAAAAATTTTTGGCAAAATTTGCGCCGTTAAATTAAAACGCAAATTTAATTTTTGAATCCTAATTCGTTTCGATGCTTCCAAAGTTCCTGCGGCTTGAAAATTCCAAGCGGCGTGATAATTCCCGTGATCAATTCTGCCGGGGTCACATCGAATCCCGGATTGCGCGCGCCACTCGTCGGATTCGCCACGCGAACGTAAGCGCGACGCTGTTTCGCGGGTAAATAGTGGCTGTCCGCAAGGACTCCCCAAGCGCCGAGCACCTCGCTTTCGTTTCGTTCTTCAATTGGAATGTCAAAACCGCGTTTCAGATTCCAATCAATTGTCGAAAGCGGAATGGCGACGTAAAACGAAATTTTATGGCGCGCAGCTAAAACTGCTTTTGTGTAAGTGCCGATTTTATTCGTCACTTCGCCAGTGCGGCCGAGCGTGCGGTCGCTGCCGACGATGACCAGATCAATTTCGCCGCGTTGCATCAAATGGCCGGCGACGTTGTCGGCGATGATTTGATGGGAAATTTTTTGCTGCGCCAGTTCCCACGCGGTCAACGTCGCACCTTGCGAGCGCGGACGGGTTTCATCGCAGAAAACGTGAAATTTTTTCCGCTGCGCCTGCGCGACATACATGGGCGCGGTGGCGCTGCCGATGTCCACAAACGCGAGCCAGCCGGCGTTGCAATGCGTCAGAATTTTCATTCCGTTGCGGATCAATTTCGCGCCGTGCATTCCGATTTGGCGGCAATGTTCAACGTCTTCATTCGCAAATTTCGCAGCGGCGGCGAGCGCGAGCAATTGACGTTCTTCGACGCCGCAGCCCAATCGCATTTGCGCGCGAACTTGATTCATGGCATTGACGGGATCAATGGCCGTGGGTCGCGCGGCTTTCAAAGTTTTATAGACGGTTTCAACGTGCGCGGAAAATTTCTTCAAGTCGCGTCCGCGAAATTCAAATGCGCCCTGACTCAAACCGAACGCCGCCGTTGCGCCGATCGCGCCGGCGCCGCGCACGACCATGTCGCGAATCGCGGCGGCGGTTTCGCGGAAATTTTTTGTGGCAACAATTTTGAATTCGTGCGGGAGCAACCGTTGTTCGATGAGATGGACGACGTTTTTTACGGCGTCGAAAGTGACGGTGCGATAGGGCCGCGTGCGGCCGCGAAGGGTGACGTTCATTTTTAGCCACAGATTAACACAGATGAAACACAAATAAGCAACTGCGGATTTCGCGGATGAACGCGGATAAATTTTTCAAAAGGCAAAACCCGCGTCATGGCCGATGAAGAAATCTGTGTTTCATCTGTGGCTAAAAAACAAGACGCTTCAACGAACCTTGATTTTCATTCCGCGAATTTTTTTCTGGATTTCGCGATAGGCCGGCTGCTGGCGGAATTTTTTCAGGTCCGGGTCTTTGGCCAGCCAGTTGAAATCCTGATAGCCGAGGCTCAAGGCTTTTTCCAGCGCGAGCGCGGTGCGTTCAAACTGGTCGGTGAGCGAATAGCTGCACGCGAGATTGTAAAAAACCAGCGGGCTTTGCGGTTCGAGGCTGGCCAGGCGTTCGTCCACGCGCAGGCCTTCGGGAAAACGTCCGCGTTGGGTGTAATGATCGCCGAGAAGTTGGAGTGCATCCACATAATCGGGATCGCGCCGAAGAATTCCCTCCATGAATTCGATTTTCACGTCGAGATCGCGCTGGCTGGCGCGGCTGGATTTTTTTCGGGAACTGCTTTTTGCCTGCATACGACCGGAGCATTTTTCCAATTCGGCGAAATATGTCAAGCGCGCCGAAGGTGAAATTTATATGGAATCTGGCGCGGCATTGCGGCAAAATCCGGCTCCGGCTTTCAGATTATGAAATGTTTCGTCACTGGCGCGTCCGGCTTCATCGGCTCGAATCTTGTCTATGAGCTGGTCGCGCGCGGGCATCGCGTGAAGGCGTTGCTGCGTCCGAACGCGGATGAACGCGGTCTGGCGGGCGCAAAATTTGACCGCGTGACCGGCGACATTCTTGACCGGAAATTGCTCGAACGCGAATTGGACGGTTGCGATTGGTGTTTCCACGTGGCGGCGACTTACCAGCTTTGGATGCGGAATTACGCGCCGATGTATGAGACGAATGTGGAAGGCACGCGCGCGGTGCTTGAATCGGCGGCCAAAGTCGGCTGCCAGAAAATTGTTTATACGAGCACGGTCGGCTGCATCGGTTTGCCGCAACAAAAAGACGGGAAATTTACGCCGACCGATGAGACGGACAAAATTCTCGAAGGTCAATTGAGCAACGATTACAAACGCTCGAAATTTCGCGCGGAAGCCCTGGCCATGGATTTGGTCCGCAAAAAAGGTTTGCCCATCATCATCGTCAATCCGTCCGCGCCGATTGGCCCGCGCGATGTCAAGCCGACGCCGACGGGAAAATTGATCGTGGATTTTTTGAACCGCCGTTTGCCCGCGTATTTGGACACCGGCTTGAACTGGGTTCACGTGCGCGACGTGGCGGTCGGCCATATTTTGGCGGCGGAAAAAGGAGATTACGGCCATCGTTACATTCTCGGCAACGCCGGCGGAAACTGGACGATGCAGGAAATGCTCAAGCACCTCGAAGAAATCACGGGCATTCGCGCGCCGCGCTTAAAAATTCCTTACTGGCTCGCGTATCGCGCGGCGGAACTCAACGAATATATTTCCTTTTTCACCGGCCTGCCGCCGCGCGCGCCGCTCGCCGGAGTGCGCATGGCCAGATATAAAATGTGGTTCAATCCCGCCAAGGCGATTCATTTCCTCGGCCTGCCGCAAACGCCGCCCAAACAGGCGCTCGCCGACGCCGTGGAATGGTTTCGCGCCAACGGCTACGTCAAAAAGTGACGGCGCGAAATTTTTGCGAAGGACAATTGCTTGTCGGAAAAATCCTTTTTGCTACGCTGCGCGCCGATGCAACGATTTGTTTTTTGGATTTGTCTTCTGTTGACCGGTTCCGTTTTCGGCGCGCAAATCAAATTTGATTTCAACGACTTTCCCGTTGGTTCCACGCCGACGAATTTTTCCAGCGTCATCAACGGCAGCGGCTCGCCGGGCGGCTGGAAAATTATCCTGGACGAAGTGCCCTCCGCGTTTGCGCCGTTGACCGCGCAAGCTCCCGCCGTCAATCGCCAGGCCGTGCTCGCGCAAACCAGCCAGGACCCGACCGACGAACATTTTCCGATCTTGATTTATAACGGCGAGACGTTCAAAGATTTTCGGCTGCTAACACGGTTCAAAATCGTCAGCGGCACGGTCGAGCAAATGGCCGGCGTCGTTTTCCGTTTTCAAAATGTCTCGAACTTTTACGTCATCCGCGCCAGCGCGCTCGGCCACAACATCCGTTTTTACAAAGTGGTGAACGGCATCCGCTCCGAGCCGCTCGGGCCGCAACTTGAAATTTCCACAAACGCCTGGCACACGCTGGTCATCCAATGCCAGGCCAATCAAATCATTTTCTGGCTGGACCACCGGCTGGTCATGCCGCCGCTTAATGACAATACTTTTGCCATCGGCAAAATCGGATTTTGGACCAAGTCGGACGCCGTAAGTTATTTTGGCGATACGACCATTGACTACACGCCGCGCATCCCGGCGGCGCAGGCGCTCGTGCAAAATATTCTGCAAAAAGAATCGCGCATTCTTGGCCTGCAAATCTATACGCTCAACGACGCTGGCAATCCGCAAATCATCGCCGCCAAAGATGAAAAAGAAATCGGCCAATCGGGAACGGACGCGGAAAAAGATGCCATTGCCAACGGCAAAGTTTATTACGGCAAGCACGACGGGGTTGACGCGCTCACGCTGCCTTTGCGCGACCGCAATGGCGATCCGATCGCCGCCGTGCATTTGCGTTTGAAATCATTTTTTGGCGAGACGCAGGAAAATGCCGTGACGCGCGCGACCACGCTCATCAAATTGATGCAGGCGCAAGTCATGTCGCGCGACGATCTGACGCAATGATCACGGATTGACGGGCGCGACCGGTTGATCCGGCATTTTCACAACGGGCAGTTCATTGGAACTTAAGCGCCGCACGCCGCCGACCACCTGCACGTCGCCCGTCGCGCTCAAGCCCAATCGCGGGCGCGTCGTCACATAATCATAAGTTTCCTGCCGCAAAATTTGGCCGTTCGGATTGACCTCCGTGTAAGTGAACGAAGAAGCGTTGCTTTGCCACAGCACATGAAAATTTGAATGCCGGTCCAGTTGCGTTTCCGGCGTGCTGAACGAAATCAGTTTCCCAATCGGCGTGACATTGAAGACGCGCGATTCCGATTCATCCGTGACCTGCACATACAATCGCAATTGCGATTCCAGGTAATTTGCCTCGATTAAATTATATTTGCGCACATCCGGCAGCGTGTTGGTCATGCCCGCCGGCGCCGGGACGCCAAAATCCTGCGAGGCCAGTTTTGCGCCGCTGATGACATCAAATTTTAAGGGCGAGCTGTTGATCTCCACATTCCACGCCTTGATCCGCACCGTGGCGATGACACGATAACGCCCCGGCTTGGACAAAACAAAATACGGTGCCAAATCCACGCGCTTGGTCGCAACTTGCGATGAACCCACGTCAAAGGCGCCGATCACCGGCACATCCGCATTTTTGAGCACGATGAAACCATCCGCCGATTCCACGTCAAACGTCAGCCAGCCTGCGTCCGCGCCCAAATGCAGCGACTGGCCGGAACGGTTTGTGATATGAACGGCCACCGGCACCGCTTCGCTGGATAAAAATTGTTTTTGATCCATCGTGACATCCACGCTGACCTGCGCCGATGCGGAAAAAAAGGCAAACAACGCGAGCGCTAAAATGGACAGAGAAATTTTCATTTGAACCTGAATACTCTAAACGCTCGCGCGTCCGTGACAACTGAAATGTGCGAGGCGGCAAAAGCCGAGCCTTGCATCTTCTCGACGGCGGACAACGGATAAAATTTTCCGTAGGAGACGACGTGAGGAGTCTCTGACTTTTTCCCGGTTTTTGATTTGAGACTCGTCACCTCGTCTTCTACACCGATAAATGGAATTCGCGGGAGGTCGCGTTTTATTTCGCCGCGCTTTCCACGATTTTAATTTCATCCGCCGTCAATCCGTAAAGTTCATAAACGCGCGCGTCAATTTCCGCGTCCAGCACTTTAATTTCAGATTCAATCGCGGCGAGGTCGGCGCTGCCGGATTCTTCGGCGACGGATTTCATCAAATCGCGAATCGCGCGCAAATTATCGCCGGCGCCGGCGCTGAAATAAACCAACGGTTCAAGCGTGTTGACGATGAGCGGATAAATCGCTTCCGGCCGTTTGCCGGTCGTCCATTTTTTCTTGCGCGAATGCGTGTCGAGAAATTGCCGCCACGAGGCGTAAATGAACTGGCGCAGCGCATCGTCCTTGAAAGTCAGGCGCAAAAGTGGTTGCCATTTCGGTTCGGCGTCGGATGCGGAGGCGACGGCGACGGACAAAGTGATTTGCGAACCGGAAGATTCAATTTTGATTTCGTGGACGAAACCGTTTTGCTGCACGTCGGCAATTAAAATTTCGTGCTTCACCGAATCGGCGAAATCCTTTTGCAGATAATGCGCGAGATTGCAGGGCTTGCGATCCTGATCGTGAAGGATTTTCTTTCGCAACGCTTCCGGCAATTTCAAACGCTGCTTGTGCGCGGCTTGAATTTTCTCGACGCGCTCGACGATTTCTTTTTCCAGCTTCACTTCATTTTTTTTATTTGAATCAATGCGCTTGATTGGCAATTGCTCGATGAATTGGGTGAAATAACGGAAATAACCGCCACGCAAAGTCGTGCTGACTTGTTTCAAATAAAAATCCAGCAAACGACTGTTCAACAAACCCAAAAGATAGGACGGCGATCCTTTGGCGTCTGGCTTCAAAGTAATTCCGTAGCCTGACGTGAAAGTAAATTCCCCGGATTCATCGAAAGCGAACGAGGCAAAATTAGCGATGTCGGGCACGACAATTTTTGGCGACGACATCAATTCTAAATTTTTTGGATACACGAACGCATGCCATTCCTCGCCGCGCATTCGTCCTTCTTCGCGCTCTTCGAGCACTTTTTTATTTTGGCGCAAATAATCGTAAGTCAGTGGAAATTTCTTTTGCAATTGCGTTTCAGTAATCAGCGTCGCGCGTCCGTCTTTGATTTGATACGGCAAAATAACAACTTTGCTGCAAGTCTCGAAGGCGTAGCGTCGAATGTCTTCCCCTTGCAAAAATGGCGCGACGGCTTTGCGTTCCAATTTCACTTCTCGCTGCAATTGCTCTGAAAAAACGGTGACGGTTTGGCCACTTTCAAATCGCAAATCTAAAACGTAAACCGGATTTGCGCTGGTGCGGATACCTTGCGCGATTCGTTCGGCCACGTCTCGAAGGCGAACCGGTTGCTCATTTAATTTCGCAAATAATTCCGCTCCATTTCCTAAAACAAAATTCCATTGGTCACCAATAAAACTTACCGGAGCAATTTTTCCGGTCGCCGCTTCGCCGTTGCCGCGCCACGAATCAATTTCATCCACTTTGACATAAAGCGGTTTTTCTTGTGGTTGTTTTTGCAAAAAGAGCAAGCAGGTGTAAGTCGTTGCTTGCGTGAAAACTTGCTGGTCGCCGAAGGAAACAATTTGTCGGACGTGTTTTTTTTCCGTCAGCAATTTTCTCAATTCCCTGCCATATTCAGCTTGGAAAAATTTATGCGGGCAAATATAGCCGAAAAATCCATCGGCATTGAGCAATTGCAATCCGTGTTCAATGAAGCAGACGTAAATGTCAAAATTGCCGCTGGCGGCGGAGCGATAATTCGCTTTGAGAAATTCCACAACTTGCGGCGCGTTGCCCATCATCGTTTGAATCCGCTCGTAAGGCGGATTGCCGATGACGACATCGAAGCCGTTTCGTGGGACAGGCATCTTGCCTGTCTCTGTTTTTTTCTTTCCAGCCGGAGACAGGCTGGAAGCCTGTCCCACTATTTCAGGAAATTCTTTTTGCCAGTCAAACGCCGCGTCGCCCGCCACTTTCGCGTCGTCAATGAGCGAGTTGCCGCGTTTGAAATTGGCGGCGAGCGCGGGAAGCAAATTGCGCGGTTTTTTTCCCGCGCGCGGGTCGGTCAAATGATGCCGCAGTGAATCTTTTTCCGCCGCCATGAGCCGGATCCAAAGATTGAGCTTGGCGACTTCCACGGCTTGCGCGTCAAGGTCAACGCCAAAAAGATTCTGGCTGACAACGGCGGTGCCGAGGCGCTCGACCGTTCGCGGTTTGGCGACGGGCGCGTCAAACAGCGCGTTGCCGCTATCGTGGCCATTTCCGTTTCCATTTCCGTTGGCGCGTTTTTGTTTTTCGCATTCGGCGTTGTAGTCGTTGTAAGCGGAAACCAATGCGTCGAACGCGCCGAGCAGAAATGAACCGGAACCCATCGCGGGGTCGAGGACTTTAATTTGCGAGAGTTCGGAAATTTTCTCGAACGCGCCTTTGTAGTTTTTATAGCCGAGCAAATTTTTTGCTTCGGCGAGGACGGGTTTGATTTTTTCGCCGAGCGTATGCGCGACGATGTAATCCACGATGTAACGCGGCGTGTAATAAATGCCTTCCTTTTTCCGAAGTTCGTCGGTGTCTTCGATGACGATGCGTCCACCGCGTTGCGACAGTTTGTGCGCGAGGAATTTTTCATACACCGCGCCCATCACGTCGGACGACATGAGGCTGAAGTCGTAGCTGTAAAGATGCCGGAACGCGAGCAGTTCGCCCTGGCCTGAATCGAATCCGCAAGTGGCGGCGACATCCGGCGAAAGCGGTTCGTGTCCGACGAAGATGGAAAGAATGTTGTTGTCCAGCGCGAGCGTGTCGCAAAGCAGCGGCTGCTCGAAAAGTTCGGTGTTGAATTTGAATTTGATTTCGCTGAAAAGAGATTCTCGAATATATTCAGCAAAAGGTTTTCCGGGAAATTCGCCAAAAAAAACTTCGTAGTGCGAATAAGCGCGGGCGAGTTTGTTCCATTCGATCAATTGATTCGTTTCCAACATGCGCGAGAACAGGAAACGATTGAGCAATTGCTGGCTGGCCTGCGTGATGTCGTCGAGCGAACGGTTCTGGTTGCGAAGCGCAAAGCAATTGGCCAGCAACAGCCGCCAGCGTTTGAGGTCGGCGAGAAATCGCTGGTCGAGACCGGCTTTGTGCCGTTGCTCGTAAAGTTCTTCGATGCGGCCGGTCTCGATATTTTCCAACGCGAGCAAATCCCAAAATTCTTCGCGCCGTTTCCAAAGATCATCGGCTGTGAATGAAAAGGTGGGCGCATCCTCGTTGACGCGGATAAAATGGAATTGCGCGAAGTTGGTCAGGACAATCCAGGTCACAGGCCGTTCCATGCGGACTTGCTCCGGGCTGACGCGATAATTGCGGATGTAACGCTGCACCTGCTCGCGATGCCCGATAAAAAGATTTTCGGATTTGTCGAGCAGGCTCTTGGCCTCGACAAAAATCAGCGGTCGCTCGGATTTGAGAAGATAGTCAACGGAATCGCCGATGATTTTGAATTCACGCGTGTAATTGGAATCGGAAGCGAAACCGAGCGCTTGCAGCAACGGCTCAAGCAGAAATTGCTTGGTGGCTTCTTCCGGCTCCTGCAAATCAAAGCCGCGACGCTTGAATTCTTTGGCTTCAGCGATCAACGCTTCCAGTTTGGCGAAGAATTTTTCTTTTCCGGTTTCAGGCACGCGGAAAGTTTGCGCGGGAAAATTTGCGGCGTCAATCTGCGTTCATTGCGCACCGGCACGACGGCGGAAATGGCGAAGGAAGTTAAACGTGGTTTCGCTCTGGCTGAAAGCGAAAAGCCCGACTGACATGTTTCGCGTGGCAGAACCAAAACTATTCTCAATTTGATTGAAGGCGATAAAAACTGGAATTGGCGAGAGGCAGGGTGACGGTGAAGACGGCTCCGGTGGTTTCCGGTGAATTCGTGACGGATGACCAGGCTATCGGCGACGCCAGATTGGTTGAGGCCATCAAATTCAGAGCCGCGCCGCTAAACGGCCATTGCAGCCGAAAATTTGGATTTTCAAAGGCGGCAGTTATCAAAAGCGGCGCGGCCATTCCGCCCACGGCATCAACCACTGGCAGAACGTTGCCATTGTAATCCCAAAATGAGGAGTTGTTGTAATCCGAATTGCCGCCGCCGGGCTGGTATTCTGCCCCCCAATAAAAAACGCCGGCGCCAAGTTGGTTGGGCACGCTTTTTACGATCCCGGCCAGTTTCGCGATGGAGCCAACTTGACCGTCAATGGTGGGAACGAAACCATAAAGCTGGTTTTGCCAGGAGGTGACGCTATTGTTCCAGGGAAAAGCAGTCTCGGCGACGAGGACAGGCTTGCCATAACGAACGGCGGCATTGCTCAGGCAGATGCTTAAGTTCGCCGGGTCGCCCTGAAAGAAAGGATAATAACTCTCGCCAATGAGGTCGTAAGGAACTTGTTGCGCGTTCAGATTATCGAAAAACTTCATGGTAGTGGTCCAATCTCCGCCCCGATCAATGTGAACAATAATCCGGGGCATTTTAGAGCCCGTGGCAATTGTGGCATCTTCAATCCCCTGAACGGCAGCATTCATTAATTGGCCAAGTTGGTTCCATTGTGTGCCGCCGCTGGTATAAGCATTGACTTTTCCAAAAGGCCACAGCATGCCGCCGGTTATTTCATTTCCTACTTGCACATAGTCCGGCATGGCTCCGGCGGCTGCAAAGGCAGCGATGGCATTGCTGTTGTAACTTCGCATCTGCTGGACAAGATCGGTAAAATCGAGATTCGTCCAGGCATTGGGAATGGCTTGATGACCGGGGTCGGCCCAAGTATCGGAGTAATGAAAATCCAGGCAGAAAAGCAGCCCGGCATTCTTGACGCGAACGGCCAGCGGGACAGTGTAGTTAAGATTGTTGATATAATTATAGGGATTGGCCAAAGCCTGGGCGTTGCTGCTGGTGAAGAGCCGCAGCCGCACGCAGTTGATGCCGTGGTTCTTGATGATTTGAAGCGCATCCTGAACTTGTCCGCCAGCTTTGTAATGCGCACCCAGACTTTCGAAATACTTAAGAAGTGAGAAATCCGCTCCGGCCAAAAAATTAGTATCGGCTCGCGCCGGACTATTCAATAGTGCGCAACCGATGATGAATAGAACCGCAAGTTTTGAACTTATAAATCTATTCATAGTTAAATCACATAATGAACCGTTACTTTCCAGGCCGACCGTCACGAATTATTCTAAAAAACGAGTCTTGACGGGTGCATCGCCTATTGTTCGCCGGATAGATGAATTTGGCTAGCCTCACAGATGTATGGTTCTTCCCAAATAATGGCGCGTGGTTGAAAAATTATGTGGTCATGGTTACTCCGTCTTGACAGAAAGAAATTTAAGGGCCGCTTCGGTCCGGGAGCGCACATGCAATTTATGATAAACGTGGCGGAGATGCCAGCGCACGGTGCCATCGGTCAGGCCGACGCGGGCGGCGATTTGTTTGTTGGGAAATCCGGCGGCGAGCAGTTCGAGGATTTCCCGTTCGCGTGGAGAAAGACCTTCTACTTCCGCCGAAGTGGTGACCGGTTCCTGAAAGGAAACGATCACCTTGCGGGCAATTTCCCGCGACATGGGCGCGCCGCCCTGCCGGACTTCGCGAATGGCGGAAATCAGTTCTTCCGGCGTGCCGCGTTTCAACAGATAGCCGCAGGCACCGGCGCGCAACGCCTTAAAAATGCGTTCGGTGTCTTCATAAACCGTGACCATGATGATTTGAACCGAAGGCATCAATTGTTTAAGCTGGGCGGTGCATTCGATGCCGGAAATGTCCGGCAATTGAATGTCCATCAAGACGATGTCCGGTTGATGTTTGGGAATTTCTTTGAGCGCTTTTTCGGCGGTCGCACAAACATAAACGCATTCACATTCCGAATCGGCCTTGACAAATTCCATGAGGCTTTCACGGATGACTCGATTATCTTCAACGATTGCGATTTTGGTCATAGGGATTTAATTCAATGGCAGGTCGAAATGCACAATTGTGCCTTCGCCAATTTTGCTATTAATTTCAAAGCGACCGCCCAGTTTTTCCAGACGCGCCCGCATATTGGCGATGCCGTCCATTCCTTCAGCATGGCCGCCGTCGGCCCAACCGCGACCATTGTCCGCGATGGTCAGGCGAACTTGTTCGTTTTCAATCTGGATGTTCAGACGAACTTCGGTGGCGCCGGAGTGGCGCACGATGTTCGTCAACGCTTCTTTGAAGGCGAGAAATAGTTGGTGGCGATGGCGCGAATCCACGACGTGATCATCGGTTCGGAATGGGCTTTCCAGCCGCCAGGCGATGTTTGCCAATCCCAGAAAACGTTCCGCATACAATGAAAAATAGCTGACCATCGAGGCCAGCGAATCATGCGTGGGATTCATCGCCCAAACAATTTCATCGAGCGCGGTAACCATTTGACGGGCTTTATCGCCCATTTGTTCCAGACAACTGCTGCGCGTCTCCACGGCGGCGGAAGTGGAATTCACTCGCGAACCTAACATGGTGATTTCCGTAAGGCCGGAACCGAGTTCATCGTGGAGATCCTGCGCGATGCGCGCCCGTTCCTGTTCCATGGCGTGCTGCTGCGCGATGCGCTGGCGTTCGCGGATTTGGACTTCCAATTCAGCCGTGCGCTGCTCGACCTGGCGATGAAGTTGGTTGATCCAAAGCACGGTGATCGCGAGGCCGCAGGCCAAGGCTCCGAGAATGACCAATAACTTTTCCAAAGTCCACCATGGCGGATGCGCCAGAACGGTGACATCTGCCGGTGAATTAAGCAACAGCTCGAAGGAAGCAACATTTTGACCGGCATTTTGGCTGGCATAAGTTCCCGTCAATTCCAGCAGGCTTCCCAAAGGAATGGCTTTAATCGTTTCATCCGAACCGGGCAAGCGCGCTAAAAATGATCTTAAGCCCACCCGCATTTCCAGGGCCTGATCCGTGGGCGTGTTTCGCTCATTCACCAGCATTGCTTTTACCCGGACGAGCGTGGAATCCAAATCCGGTTGAGTCAAATCATCCGGCCCGACTAAATTGGCTTTTGGCAAGGAAGCATGGCCAGTTTTACGCACCACAGCTTCACGCAAAACCGGAGCAGCGATGCTCAATTCGGGAAAACCCACCGCCTCCACAAAATCTCCGGCCTGCAAATTCACCGGATGTTTGGCGATGATGCGAATGCCATTGTTGCCATCCATCATGAAACATTCCGAATCGCGGACATGGACAATTTGACCGGATACTTTGACCCGTTGAAAGACGCTGGCCTGCGGATCGAACAAAAGCAGTTCGGAAACGGTTTTTCGAGGCGTGGAAAATAAATCGGCCGGCGCCGGTTGTTCCACGGTAATATCAGCGCCATAAATCCGAATCTCACCCACCTTGACGCGGTGCGTCACATAATCCCAGGTGGCAAACAAACATCCTCGCACGCGAATCAGAGCATCTTCGTAACGTTGCAGGTCTTCATTTTTTAGACCGTTGACGCGCAAGTCCGCAGTAATTCTTCCGTCCGGCGTCAGTAAGATCACACTGTTGGATTGCACCGATGTCAGGATGCCTTGAATCTCTACGTATTGCGCATCCAGACTTCCATTTAATAATTGATCCCAGGTGGGATGGACGGGTTCAGGCAGATTTCCCAAGCCAAGATTTTTCACATGGCTCGCATTGATCACGGGAGCAAATGAACCTGCATCGCTGACGCCATTGACTTCTAAAAATTCCCCGATGTGCGGCGGATCGGAACGGCTCTCGGAGAAATCAATAACATAAATGCCGCGGCTGGAATCTTGAATGGTGAAAGCCTGATGCTCCGGCAAAATGGAAGTGACGACGCCGCGAATTCTCACGGGGTATCCGCGTTGAGCTTCCTCGCGCTTTAAGCGATGAACTTCCGCCGCATCCACCAGCAAGGAAAGTCCCGCCGAATTTGTGACCGCGTTTTCAGTCATCGCAGGCGATTTCAACAATGAAATTTCCCGGCTATCTGGAACCAGTAACACACCCAGAACTTCCCGCCCGTCGCTGGCATGAGCGCTCTGGCAAAAGCCCGTGGCGCGTAGGCGATGGTTCAAAAGCAGCGCGGGTGAGAAGCTGGAATTATTGGCAATCTCCACGCGCACATGGCTGGCTTCCGTGCTTAACTCCACCATCAAACCATGCGACTCTTCACTCACAAACGTCACGCTGCCTTCAACTGTCACCCAACGGTTGGACATATCTTGAGATAACGTTTGGCCAATGACCAACGGTTGTGGTTGGGGAAAGGTCGCTTGACCGATGACTTTCAATTGCAGCGAAGGTTCGCCGATAAACAACCGGCTGCCATCATCCGAAGTTGTATAAAATGTATAAAGACCATCGCGAGGAACCTTCAGAAAACCGGTGAAACACACGCCCACATGCTCGGGATGAACCATGACGTTCAAATCGAAATTGCTCACCGTTCCGGTTTTGAGCGCCGGTGATGAATCAAAATTTGGAAGCGTTTCGCCGGGAGCTTCGGCACATTTGAAATCCAAGCCGTTGATCCAATTGCTTTTTCCATTCGTTCCCTTCGCATCAAGCCGAAAGAGCGCCGAGTTCGGAATCTTTTGACGGGACAATCCCGGGCCTTCATAACCCACTTCCAATCCATATTTTTCGACGCCGTTAAACCATTCGACCCGGATCGGATTGCGACCGGTCTTCAAAAAAACTGCGCCGGATTTTTCCACCATGTCGTGGATGCCGTCGTTATCCACGACCGGCCCTTTGGATCCAATTTTGAAACCGCCGTCAGTCGGCGTGATGGTGCCATTTCCTTCGATAAGAATTTTTTGTCCCGCCGCCACAGTTTCGCCATGTAAATCCATTTCCAATTCCTCGGCGCCGGAATCATCTTTTAATACAAATTTTCCCTGCGCCGGATTCGCCCACCAGACATCTCCTTCCAAATGGATGGAATAACTCGCTTTGGGAATCTGGGAAGCC
This sequence comes from Verrucomicrobiia bacterium, assembly GCA_036509895.1. Lineage (GTDB taxonomy): Bacteria > Verrucomicrobiota > Verrucomicrobiia > Limisphaerales > UBA11358 > UBA11358. The sequence continues at coordinate 1,477 of DATCEV010000014.1, read as the reverse complement.
AGAAGGCGGATTTGATGAACATTCGTAACGGCAACCTCGGCAGAAGCCGGGGCATTAAAAACCCGGTCAGCTTTTGCCGGTTGAGCCACAGATTCCAAAACTGCGATCAAGCCGCCGCAAATCGCAACTCGCCAAAGCCAGCTTAAGCGAAGTGCGCGCACGTCCATCAGTATATTTCGCAGGTTTTGACTTTGCATCAGGAGCTTGCGTTTTAATTCGTCGGGTTCAATGAAAATGCCTATGAATCAGGTTAAATATCACGAACCGGAATCACATTTTCAAGCCAAACAATTCATCCTGCCAAACAACCCAAGTGCTTGTCGAGCCTCACAAATGCGCGGTTCATTTCGCCGGTTCGGAACAGAACCATACCTTTGTGAGGCTAGGAAAGTTCGAGAAAAAAGCGATGATGGTAGTATAATCACTGTAGAAATATTTTGAAACCGCGCGCGCATTATAGCCCGCGACGACTGTTTTAAGCAAAAAAATTATCGAACACGCAAATACGGATTATTATAACCTGTCACCGGATGCTTAATCTTAAATTAGAAAACAAATCCCGCTCCCGCCGACCTGGATTTACGTTGATTGAATTGCTGGTAGTCATTGCCATCATCGCCATTTTAGCGGCGATGCTCCTGCCGGCTCTTGCGAGCGCAAAGGCCAAGGCCAAGCGCATTGAGTGTGTCTCGAATCTCCGGCAGTGGGGGTTGGGCTTCCAGATGTATGCCGGTGACAACAATGACAGTATGCCGTCAGGCTGGTATGATCCCAATGGCATGTGGATGGTTGCGTTACAACCCTATATCCCCGGCGCCCAAATTGGAGGAGCCATGTGTTTCTGTCCTGTGGCAACAAAATTGCAAAGCTCACTTCCCGTTCTTTATCCGACATCAAGCACCACTTTTTTGGCCTGGGGAATAATGGGCACAAACGGTTATACTGTCGGCTCAAGCGCCACGCCCGCCGGAGGAACCTCAAATTGGGGCCGGCCCGGAATGGCGGGCAGTTACGGCTTTAACGGCTGGATGGCCAATCCACCAGCGGCAGACATCGCGGTTGATCCTGACGCCCCGGGATATTGGAAAAATTTGACGGCGGCAGGCAAATTCGCCAATGCACCCTTGATTGCCGATTGCGTATATCAGGGTTCTAACCCGCACCAAGTCAATACGCCGGGTGGCGCGACCAAGGATATGCCGCCAACTGCTTCGGGTGATTGTGGTGCATTGGATGAGATGCCTTCATTTTGCATTCCCCGTCATAGTGGAAGAGCTCCACTCGACATGGCATTTATTGATGGCTCGGTGAGCACGGTGGGATTGAGACAACTCTGTGCTCTGTTGAAATCATTGGTGACTGCATGGTTCTGGCTAACGGCGGAGGGTGTAGGCCAGCACCTTGAAGGCGGCTTCGGCCAGCAGTTGGCTCGGCTTGCGGGAAGTCAGCGTCGAACCCATCGTGCGTTTCAAGCCGC
>DATCEV010000013.1:0-4829 GCA_036509895.1 Verrucomicrobiia bacterium | reverse complement strand
CGCCCTACTCGCCCGACCTCAATCCCATTGAACATCTCTGGGCCGCCTTCAAGACCCGCCTCCGCAAAGACCTTTCCACCGCCGTAAACCCCTTCCTTTTTATCGCCAATATGTCCCAATGTTATTGTTAATTGCTATAATAGTGTTTTGTGTCAAAGTAACATTGGTTTGCGTTCAACCTCCTTGTTTTACTCCAAAGTAACAGTGCTTATCTCAAAGTAACATTGGTTTGGGTCAAAGTAATCGTGTTTTGTCTCAAAGTAATATTGATTTACGTCCAAGTAACATTGATTTGTGTCGAACCAATGTTGATTTATGGGTTTAATCCTAAAGGGGTCAGTCCAGGTTTTATTCCAGCCTGAATTCACTTCGTTCGCATTCATCTGCCAGCCAACCTGAAAATAATCAGGACTGACCCCTTTACCGCCGAGCGTTTTCCATTGATCCGGCGCATGTTTGATTTGATGGCAATGATCTGCCGCGCCATTCATCGCGGATGCCGTTGCGGCGAAAGGGTGGTTTTCGCCGCCTATTCTAATTTCATGGTTTGACATTATTTCCAGCATAAATTTTTGTCGAGCATAATTTTCAACGAGAATTTCCAAGCATTTTATCGGGTTGAATCCGGGTTAGTCCGAGAAATCTGTCCCGCTGGTTTCTCCTTTTTTCAAGGCGCGCGTTTGGGCACACTGCGCGGAATGGAACCGACAATGGCGGCGATTCTACTGTTCGCGGGCGCGAGTTTCTTTTTCGCGCTGGCGGAAACGGCGTTGTTTTCGCTCGGCCAATGGCAGGTGCGGCAATTGGCCGAACGGCATCCGCACCGGGGCAAAATCGTGGCGCAACTGCTCGCGCATCCGCAGGATTTGCTGGCGACACTCGCGCTGGGCAACACGTTTTCCAACGCGGCAATCTTGGCTGTCGTTTTGCAGATGATGATGAATACGCATTGGGCGGTGGCGTTGACGATGATTGCGCTGCTGGCGTTCGTGCTGTTCGTTTGCGAAGTCTTTCCCAAAACTTTGGCCGTGCGCCGGCCTGAACGCTGGGCGTTGCGCGTGGGCTGGCTGTTGTTGGTTTTTCAAAAGAGCAGCACATTCATATTTGGCGCGGCGCAAAGTCTTAATTCCATTTTCCTGAAAAAAATTGCGCCGCAGGCGGGCGCAGCCTCGGCGACTTTGACGGACGCGGAATATCAGGAGTTGCTCGAAATGGCGTTCCGGCAGGGCACGCTCGCGGAATCGGAAAAGGAAATCATCCTGCAAATCATCAGTCTCGACCAGCGCATGGCGCGCGACGTGATGCGCCCGCGCGCGGGGCTGGCGTGCATTTCGGACGACGCGAGTGTTGAGGAAATGATCGCCGCCGCAAAAAAATTCAAGCGGCGCCGCCTGCCGATTTATGACGAAACGCCGGACACGATTGTCGGCATTTTGAACACGCGCGCGTTGTTGCTGGACCCGAAAATTGATCTGTCGGAAGTGATCGAGTTTCCGTCGTTCGTGCCGGAGACGATGAATCTGCTCCAGCTTTTTGAAAGCCTGCAAAAGCAGCGGCGCGGCCTGGCGGTGGTGCTGGATGAATTTGGCGGCGTCGCCGGCGTGGTGACGATGGAAGATATTCTGGGCGAACTGGTCGGGAAAATCCGCGTCGAGGCGCAGCCGGAAAGTTTTGTGATGAAAAAATTGGCGCCGGGCATGTGGCGCGTGAGCGGCACGATGCGGCTGGAGGATTTTCGCCGCGAATATCCCGCATTGGGCGGCGTGGCCGAGGTGGAAACGATGGGCGGTTTGCTGACGCACATGCTCGGCGTCGTGCCGGAGGCCGGCGAATCCGCGACGTTTCATCACCTGAAATTCACCGCGCAAATCGTGGATGAACGGCGCGTGCGCGAATTGGTCGTGCAACGGACAAAATAAAATGGACGCGAATTTTTTAACGTGGTCGGTGCTGGCGCTGTGCCTGCTGGCGTCGTTTTTGTTGTCCGGCATGGAAGCGGGCGTGTTTGCGTTGAACCGGCTGCGTGTGCGGCGGTTGGCGCGCGCGGGCAAAGGCTCGGCAAAATTGCTGAATAATTTTCTGGAAAAGCCGGAACGTTTTCTGTGGACGATTCTGGTCGGCAATACGCTGGTGAATTTTTTGATCCTCGGTTTCACGCTGGCCAAGCTTCACGAATGGTTTTTTGGCAACCGGGTTTTGATCATTGCGCTGTTTGCCATTGCCGTTTTTTTGTTTTACACGTTTTTTGATCTGCTGCCAAAAATGTTGTTTCGCGCGCACGCCAATTCATTGTGCCTCTCGGCGGCGCGCGTGTTCCGGCCGATTTATTTTCTGTTAAGCCCGCTGGTTTTGATTGTGGAAGACGTGTCGCGGATGATTTTGCGCTGGACGGGCGGGCGGGCGTTCACGGGACGGCTCTTTGGCAACCGCGAAGAAATGCGCGCGGTGATGCAGGAATCCGCGCCGTCGCTCACGAGCGCCGAACACGCGATGATCAACCGCGTGCTCGACCTGCAAAATTTTACGGTGCGGCAGATCGCCACGCCGCTCGATCAAACCGTGACGGTGGAAAAAGAATTGTCCATCGGCGACGCCTTGAAACTGGCGCGTGAAAAAAATTTCTCGCGCCTGCCGGTTTGGGAAATGCGCGAGGGCCGCCGCAAAATCGCCGGGCTGTTGATGCTCGCGCCATTGTTGTTCCGCGACGATCTGGATTTGCAAAAACCCGTGGCCGAATTTCTCACGCCCGCGCTGTTTTTGGATGGCGAGATGCGGCTGGAGATCGCGTTGCGTTTGATCCAACGCGCGGGGCGGCGCATGGCCATCGTGCTTTCGCGCGACCGCCAGGAAATCGGCGTGGTGACGTTGGAGGATATTTTGAAAGTGATGTTCGGCGAGGTGAAGTTATGATTTTAATCGCGCTGAAAATTCTGGCCGTGCTCGCGCTGGTTTTGCTCAACGCATTTTTCGTCGCGGCGGAACTGGCCTTCGTGCGCATTCGCGACACGCAACTCGCGCCGCTGGCGGCCAAAGGAAATCGCCGCGCCCGCCGCGCCCGCAACATCGTCGCGAACATTGATTCCTACATCGGCGCGACGCAATTGGGAATCACGCTCGTCAGCCTGGCGCTGGGCATCACGGTTGAACCCGTTTTTCGCGCGCTGCTCGATCCCATTTTTAATTTATTGAGAATTGCCTCCCCGGAAACGCGCGGCACCATCGCCATCATCATCGGTTTTTTGGTGAATTGTTTTTTGCTCATCATCATTGGCGAGCTGGTGCCCAAAGCCATTGCCATCCGCCGCACGCTGCCGACCGCGCTGCTCACCGCGACGCCGTTGAATTTATTTTATCGCATTTCATTTCCGTTCATCTGGCTGCTGCATCGTTCGTCGCAACTGGTCTTGCGCTGGCTGGGTTTCAGCGGCGATGAAAGAGTGGACGGCCATTCGGAAGAAGAATTGCGCGTCGTGCTGGCCTCGGCCAAAAATGCGCCCGACCGGCGCAACTTGATCTTGAACGCGCTGGATTTGCGGCAACGCACCGTGCTGGAAGTCATGCGCCCGCGCCATGAAATCGTGGCCTTTAACACGCGCGCAACCATTGCCGAATGTCTCGCGCTCGCGGAAAAAACCCGTTACTCGCGCTTTCCACTTTGTGACGGCGGCGACTTGGACAAGACGTTCGGCGTCGTGAACATCAAGGATTTGTATGCGTTGCGTGAGAAGGCACAAACCGGCGCGGATTTGCTGCCGGCGGCGCGAAAATTGATTTACGTTCCCGAAACCGCGCGGCTGGAAAAATTGTTGCAACTGTTTCTCGACCGGAAATCGCATTTTGCCGTCGTCGTGGATGAATACGGCGGGACGACCGGCGTCGTCACTTTGGAAAATATTCTGGAAGCGCTCGTCGGCCAGATTCAGGACGAGTTCGATTCGGAAAAATCGGATTTGGCGCGCGTCAGCGAAAATGTCTGGGAAACCACCGGCACATTGGCATTGCATGATTTGGAAAAAATTGTCGGGACCATCGAACATGACGAAAGCGTCGCGACCGTGAGCGGCTGGCTCACGCAAAAACTGAACGGTTTTCCAAAAACCGGAGACACGCTGACCATTGGCAGTTGCGAATTGCGCGTGGAAGAAATGGACGGCGCGCGCGTGGCGCGATTGAAAATCACGCGGCAAGTCGCGGTTGCAGCTTCGACTTGAAAAAGAAATGCCAATCCGCATCATGTCCGCCATGTCATCTTCACAAAACACAGCTTCACCGTCAAGTTGGCTTGGCTTACGCCCACATGGATTATCCGCTGCTGGCGACATTGCTGCACACCTTCACTTACGGCGTGCTCGGCCATGTGGACGAATTTGTCACGAAATTTTGGAATCAATGGATGCTGCTTTTTTTTGGGCTGGGCGATTCTGGGCGCCGGAAAATTTCCGAATAAAAAACCGTGGCTCGTCGCTTGCGCCGCCAGCGCCATGATTTTATTGCCCATGACTTTGGAATTTACGCGCACCGAAGGCGGAACGATTCCCCTGTTTTTTTTCGTCGTTTTGGGTTCATTGCAACTTGCCCTCGGCATGGCGGAAAAAAATTCCGCGCGCCTGCGACTCGGATTGCTGGTGCTCATGGGCGGGGCAATGGTCAAGTTTGAAGGAATCGTGCTGCTCGGTTTTTGGGGCATTATTTTAGGGTCTTTCCTAGTTGAGCGGGAGTGAACGGGTATTTTTCAAGAGCAACGCATAGAGGTTATCACGGCGATGATTCCAACGCCACTCGGATTCTTTGAGATGGAGCGGGAACTTGTCAGTGCGGATCCCTCGCTG
>DATCEV010000012.1:0-32302 GCA_036509895.1 Verrucomicrobiia bacterium | reverse complement strand
CGCCCTACTCGCCCGACCTCAATCCCATTGAACATCTCTGGGCCGCCTTCAAGACCCGCCTCCGCAAAGACCTTTCCACCGCCGTAAACCCCTTCCTTTTTATCGCCAATATGTCCCAATGTTATTGTTAATTGCTATAGCATTCTTCCGCATGGCCAAACCCAATTTCATCGAACTGCTGGGCTACGAGCCACGCCACTTGCTTCATCCGACAAAACAAGATACTTTGCCAGCATGAGCACAGTGGATTTGATTTATGAAAAGGCCAAGACGCTGCCCGGCAAATTGCAGTCGGAAGCGCTGGGCTTTGTCGAATATCTTGGCCGTCGCCGCGTCGCCAAAACGGAAGCCGCCGACTGGCAGCGGTTGGCGCGCGACACACAATCCCTTCCCGCCGCGCCGCGCATCTCGGACGATGACATCGCTGCCGAAATCGCGGCCTATCGAGCCGTCCAATGAGGGTGGTTGTTGACACGAACGTCGTGGTGTCTGCCATTCTACGCGACCGGCTTCCCGAAAAAGTTTTGCTGTTCATCCTCGCCCGTCCGGATTTTGAATGGGTGGCATCGCTGGAAATTCTGGCGGAGTATCACGAAGTGCTTCACCGCCCGAAGTTCGCATTGCCAGCTTCAATTTTATCGCAATGGGACGAACGCTTTCGCTCGGCCATCGCGGAATGGCCGGTGGAAATTTCAGTTTCTTTTCCGCGCGATATTACGGATGCGAAATTTCTGGAGTGTGCGCTGGCGGCGGAAGCGGATTTTTTGATTACAGGCGACCGCGATTTCACGGAGACACGAAAAATTGGAGGGACGAAAATTATTTCCGTCAGCCAGTTTCATGAGCTTGTCTGCCAACTTTTGAATTAAATGGCCAAACCCAATTTCATCGAACTGCCGGGCTGCGAGCCGATTCCCATCATCTACGAGGATCGCTCGGTGCTGGCGATTGACAAGCCGCGCGGCTGGATGCTCGTGCCGGATTCGTGGCGCAAGACGAACTGGAACTTGCAGACGGCGATTGATTCGTCCATCCGCGCGGATGATTTTTGGGCGCGTTCGCGCAACCTGACTTATCTGCGGCACGTTCACCGACTGGATGCAGACACGAGCGGCGTGATGCTCTTCGCCAAAAGCGAGGGCGCGATGCGCGCGATGGGCGAGATGTTTGAATCGCGGCGAATGGAAAAAACATATCTGGCCGTCGTCGAAGGCGTGCCGCGCGAGAAGGAATGGATTTGTGAACTGCCGCTCGGCCCGGATCCGAAAAATTTCGGCAAGATGCGCGTGGACAATTCCGAAGAAGGCAAGGAAGCGGAAACACATTTCCGCGTGCTGCAAAGCAACGAGCGGTTCACGTTGATCGAGGCAAGTCCGTTGACGGGGCGAACGCATCAAATTCGCGTGCATCTGGCCGAGTCGGGCAGTCCGATTGTGTGCGACGAACTTTATGGGCGCGTGCAAAAAGGCTTTCGCCTCGGCTTGCGCGCAGTGCGGCTGGCTTACAAGGATACTTTTACGCGAAGGCCTATTAACATTCTCGCGCCGACGGAAAATTTTCTGAAAGAATTTGGTTTTACGCTTTCAAAAGAGTTGCAGCAGGAAAAATGGGTGCGCCGTCCGTTCGTGCCCAAAGAAAAAGGGCAGGGCGAAAAATCGCCGCTGCCCTTGAAGAAATAATTTAATTTAATCCGCGTATTTGACGCCGCAGCCGTAAGGTTTTGTTTCCGAAACGGCGATAGGTTTGCCGGCGAGCAAATCATTCACGGCGTCACGCACATAATTATTTGCCGTGCGCGGATCGCCGAACGGTTGCGGGCGATTGTCAATCGCGCCCGCATAAACCAGCGTCCCGCTCTTATCAATCACATACATATCAGGCGTCGTTTTCATGTCATACAAATGGCCGACCGCGCCGGAGCTGTCGTCAATCCAATCCGTCACGTCCATTTTTTCCGCCGTCATTTCCTTTTGCGATTGTTCCGGCGTGCGATGGCTGGAATTTTTCGGATTCACGGAATTGACGACCAGCCAGACCACCCCTTTGGCGGCCAAATCTTTTTGCAATGCCTGCATCGCCCCGGTTTCGTAATGATTATGGCAGAAGGGGCAGTCCTGATTGTAAGATTCGAGCATGACGATTTTGCCTTTGAAATCGCTCAAATGAACGGTTTTGCCGTAAATGTCCGTGGCCGTGAAATCCGGCGCGGGCTGGCCGACTTCCACGGCGAAAGCGGAAACGGTGAAGGCCAGGGCGGTGAGCATTGCGAGTTTGGTTTTCATAAAATTAAATTTCAATCTTAATTGATTAAAATAACAGACGCAACTCGCGGACGAAAGGTTCAAAAATTAACCGCAGATTTCGCGGATTATTCCAATTCCAATTCATGATCCGCGTAATCCGTGGTTTCATTTTGTCACTGCGCCGCGCGCTCCAGCGCATTGAGAACAATTCCCGGCGTCAAAACTTCCGGCAAAATAATCGGCGGCGCATTTGAGTTTTGTGGATAAACCAAAACCAGCGGCACGCCCGCGCGATTGAATTTTTGCAACTCCGCCGTCATGTTTTCCGGCGTGCGCGTGTAATCGGCCACGAGCGTGACGACGTTCAACTCTTTCAATTTTTTTTCCACCGCCGAAGTTTCGATGCTGGTTTTTTTATTCACCTGGCAGGTCAGACACCAGTCCGCCGTGAAATCCACCAGCACAATTTTTCCGGCGGCGCGCGCCTGCGCGACCGCTGCTGGCGACCACGCTTGCCAGTTGATTTCGCTGTCGAATTTGGCGGGCGAACTGGCGATTTCATTTGCCGGAACCGCTTCGCGCCAATGCAATTCTTTTTCCAAAGCGAAAACGTAACCGCCGCCGAGCAACAGCAAAACGATGATTGCCGCGACCGTTTTATGTTTTCGCCCGCGTTGAAAAAATTCGCCAAAAATCCACGCGGCGAACGCGACGATGATGAGAAAAATTCCCAGCCACAAAACATTTTTGCCATAGCTGCTCGCGGAAATGTTGAACAGCCAGACCGTCGTGGCGAGCATCGGAAAACCCATCGCGATCTTGAATTTTTCCATCCACGCGCCGGGCTTCGGCAGGAATTTCAGCAGCGCGGGATTCCAACTTAACAAAACATACGGCGCGGAAAGTCCGAGGCCGACGAACAGAAAAATTAAAATAATGATCGGCGATTTTTGCAAAAACGCGAAGCCGAGCGCGGTTCCTAAAATCGGCGCGGTGCAGGGCGTGGCCAGCGCGGTCGCCAAAACGCCGTTGAAAAATGCGCCGCTCGCGCCGTGCCGCGACGCGAGATTTCCGGCGGTGTCCAGCGCGCGTCCGCCCAGCGTGACTTCAAACACGCCGAAGAGATTCAGCGCAACGAGCGTGACGAGCGTGGTGAGACAAACAAGAAAAATCGGATTGCCAAATTGCATTCCCCAACCGGCCAAATGGCCGGCGGCTTTGACGCCGATGACGATTCCAGCGAGCGCGAGAAATGAAATCAAAACGCCGAGCGCGTAAATGAAGCCGAGGTTGCAGACGCGGCGCGGTTCGCTGCGCGCCTCGCGGACGAAGCCGAGAATTTTCAGCGCGATGACCGGCAGCACGCACGGCATGATGTTCAAAATCAATCCGCCGATGAAGGCGTAGAGCAGCATCAAAGGTAGCGCAGGCGTCTCGCCTGCGCGGACAGGCGAGACGCCTGTCCTACTTTCAGAAATTTTTGCGCCGCTTGGCGCTTGTTCGGTGATTGGAATTTGAACTTCAAAACCATTTCGCCGGCCATTTTCATCCGTCACTATCACGCCGGAAATTTCTTTCGGCCAAGCGCCGGAATATTTTTTGACCAGTTTTTTTATGATGGTGGAATTGCCATATTCATCAAAATTTATTTCCGTTTCCGGCTGCACTTCAAAAGCATCGCTGGCTTGCGGAAAAAAATCCGTGACGTTCGTTTGACCGGGATGAATTTGAATGAACAGCGTTCTTGGATTTTCGTTGGTCGAATCATTCCACCATCTGCTGGCCCTAAAATTCGAGGTCGTTTGCGGTGCTTTATTTTTCCATGATTCAATCGTCGCCGCGTCTGCCGAATTTTTTGTTTCGCCGCCGATGATTAATTTTGCTTCGACATCTTGATTGGCCGGAATGCAGATGTCTTTGCATTCGAGCCAGGAAACATTTGCTTTCAAATCAATTTCGCCTGTTGGAAAATTGGTTTCGATTTTTAGCGGCACAATTAAAACAACTTCGTTTTCGTAGCCGTAAGTGGTGACTTCAATCGGCGGAAGTTTTTGAGGCAGCGGCCATTCAATTTTTCCGGCGGAAATTCCCGGCGGCAATTGCCATTTGATTTCCGTCGCCATGCCTGCCGCGCCGGGATTTTTCCAGTAAGTGTGCCAGCCGGGTTCCATTTTCAAATCCACGCCTGCCCAAATCGTGTCGCCGGGTTTCGCGATTTCGGCGGATAAAATCAATTTTATCTGCGTGTGCGCGACGCGCGCGGTGAAGGCCGCGAGACAATACAGAATTGAAAGGATGGCGGTGAATTGGCGCACGTTGATTAGATGCCATAATCGGGCGAATGTTTGAAGTTATTTGTGCGCTCAAAATTTATTTCTGGAAAGCGGCGGCGATTTTCGGCAAGCTGTCCGTTCGTTAATTTATGGATGTAAAACTTCCCAAACTGGGCGAGGGCGCGGATTCAGGCGTCGTGGTCAACGTCTTCGTCAAAGAAGGCGACACGGTCGCGCAGGGTCAGGCGATTATTGAATTGGAAAATGAAAAAGCCGTGGCGTCAATCCCGTCCACGGCGGCGGGCGCGGTCACGAAAATTTATGTGAAATCGGGCGACCGCATCAGCATCGGCCAGAAAATAATTTCGGTGGCTGAAAGTGGCGCGGCTGCGACCGGCACGCCGGCTGCGACTGCGAAATCTGCGCCGAAAAAAGCGGCAAAAAAAGAGGAAGTTGAAGACGACAACGAAAATGAGGACGAAGAAGTTGCCGAAACGGACGAAGAGAATTTGAACGAAAATTTTGCGGCGTCGCCGGGCATTCGCAAAATGGCGCGCGAATTTGGCATTGATTTGCGAAAAATTCGGGGCAGCGAAAGTGGCGGCAGAATCATCGGCGCGGACGTTCGCAATTACATTCAAAAATTAGTTTCTTCCGCCGCGCGCGCAAAAAGTTCCGCCGGAAAAGTCGCGGCAAAATCCGCGCCGCAGCAAATTGATTTTTCACAGTTCGGACCGATCTTGAAAAAACCGATTTCGCCGTTGCGCGAAACGATTGCGCGGCGCATGAGCGAAAGTTGGAATTCCGTCGTGCGCGTGACGCAGTTCGACGAAATTGATTTTTCGCGTTTGAACGAATTGCGCAAAAAATTTTCGGCGGATTACGAAAAACAAAATGTTAAACTGACGTTCACGCCGTTCGTTTTGAAAGCCGTCGCGCAAACGTTGAAGCAGCATCCCATTTTCAATTCGAGTCTGGATCAAGTCGCGAACGAAATCATTTTGAAAGAATATGTGCATCTCGGAATCGCGGTGGACACAGAGCAGGGTTTGATGGTTCCTGTGATTCGCGACGTGGACAAAAAATCGCTGCTCGAAGTGGCGAAGGAATTGGAACAACTCGCGGCCAAAGCGCGCGACCGAAAAATTTTGCTGGAGGAAACGAAGGGCGGCACATTTACGATTTCCAATCAAGGCTCGATTGGCGGCGCGCATTTCACGCCGATTATTAATTTGCCGGAAGTGGCGATTCTTGGCCTCGGTCGCGGCGCGATGAAACCGGTCGTGCGCGATGGAAAAATTGAAGCGCGTTTGATGACGCCGATGGCGTTGAGTTATGATCATCGCGTGATTGACGGCGGCGCGGCGGCGCGTTTTACGGTTGATCTCGTCAAAGCGTTTGAGAATTTCGGCGAAGACGCCGTGAAAATTTAATTTATGGATTCGATTAAAACAGAAATTGTGGTCGTCGGCGCGGGGCCGGGCGGTTATGCGGCGGCGTTTTACGCGGCGGACCTCGGCAAAAAAGTCATTCTCATCGAGAAAGAAAAAAAGCTCGGTGGCGTTTGCCTTAATCGCGGTTGCATTCCGTCGAAGGCGCTGCTTTACGCGACGCATCAGATCGTCAACGCGCGCGAATCCGCGCATCGCGGAATTACTTTTGCCGAACCGAACGTGGACATCGCAAAATTGCGCGCGTGGAAAGACGGCATTTTGGCGAAGTTGAGCGGCGGCGTGGCGACGCTCGCAAAAATGCGCGGCGTGCAAGTGATTAACGGGCGCGGTTATTTTGAAGGCTCGAACAAATTGCGCGTTGAAACCGAAAGCGGCCAGCAATTCATCGAATACGAACAAGCGATTCTTGCGGTCGGTTCCGTGCCGGCGATGCCCAAAGCATTTGATTTGGGAAATCCGCGCGTGATGACTTCAACCGGAGCGCTCGAAGTTGAAGACGTTCCCGAAAATCTTTTAATTGTCGGCGGTGGTTACATCGGCATGGAAATGGGAACGGTCTATGCCGCGCTCGGCAGCAAAATTGTTTTGGTCGAAGCGTTGGAAAATATTTTGGCCGGCGCGGATCAGGATTTGGCGCGGCCCGTCGTGGCGAACGCGAAAAAAATGTTCAAAGAAATTCGTCTCAAAACCAAAGTCACGAAAATGGCGACGGTCGGAAAACAAATTAAAGTCGAATCCGAATACAATGGCGAAAAGCTTTCCGAACTTTACGACCGCGTTTTGGTTTCCGTTGGTCGTGTGCCGAACAGTCGCGATCTGGGTTTGGAAAATACGAAAATTCAATTGGATGACCGCGGTTTCGTCAAAGTCAACCCGCAGCAACAAACGGACGACCCGGCGATTTATGCGATTGGTGATATTGCCGGCGGCATTTTGCTCGCGCACAAAGCGCACAAAGAAGCGCGCATCGCCGTCGAAGTCATTTGCGGCGAAAACAGCGCGTTCGACAGTGTGATTCCCGCCGTGGTTTTTACCGACCCGGAACTCGCGTGGTGCGGCTTGACCGAAGCCGAGGCGAAAGCAAAAGAAATTAAATATGAAGTCGCAAAATTTCCGTGGACGGCGTCCGGCCGCGCGCTGACGTTTGATCGCACGGACGGCGTGACGAAAATTATTGCCGACGCGGAAACGGATCGCGTTTTGGGCGTGGGCATTTGCGGCGCGGGCGCGGGCGAACTCATTGCCGAAGCGGTGCTCGCGATGGAAATGGGCGCGAGCGTGGAAGACATCGCGCTGACGGTGCACGCGCATCCGACGCTTTCAGAAACTTTGATGGAAGCAGCGGATGCCTATTACGGCCACGCGACGCACACGTTCACGAAGAAAAAAACGGCGGAGTAAATTGACGTTGGTTTAGTGCAAGGCGCAAATCGCATTTCTTCGAGGCGAATTTTTCATAGTGCGCGTGATGCGCAAAGTGGCGGATAATTTTCGCAAAGTGGTGTTGTTTGAAACTGGGATTGCTGCCCATACTTGAAAAATTCCAAACCCATGGCGAAGCGCCCAACTATTTGATTCTTTTGAAATGTTCAGGACAATTATGAAAAACATAAAAACAACCTTCGTTTTTTTCTGTGTGACCGGCTTTTGCGTCAATCTTCTCGCGGATGTTTCCGTAAAAGTTGACACGCAAAAAACGGGCGTCCTGATTTCAAAATATATCTACGGCCAGTTCATCGAACACTTGGGAAATTGTTTTTACGGCGGTCTTTGGGCGGAAATGGTTTCGGACCGGAAATTTTATTATCCGATCACTGACGATTATCATCCGTGGGCGACTGACGAGGATCCGACCTGGAATTCCGGGAAATTTCAATATCTCAATGCCTCGCCCTGGAAAGTCATTGGGCCGCGCGGGACGGTCAGCATGGATGCAAATAATTCTTTTGTCGGGGAACAGACGCCGGTCGTCCACGTTCCCGGCGACGAAACATTTGCGGGAATTTCCGAGGAAGGTCTCGGCGTTTTGAAAGATAAGAAATACACGGGGCATATTATTCTTGCTGGAGATGAATCGGCGGCGCCGATTCAAGTGCGCCTGGTTTTGGACGACGGCACGACGCTTACGGAAAACATCAAAAACATCGGCGGTGATTATCAGTCTTACCCGTTTGAATTTACCGCGTCGGCGGCATCCACCAATGCGCGCATCGAAATTGTCAGCCAGGGCAAAGGTGATTTCAGAATCGGCACCCTGTCATTGATGCCGGCGGACAATGTCAAAGGCTGGCGCAAAGATGTTCTGGCTTTGTTGAAACAATTGGATGCGCCGATTTATCGCTGGCCGGGCGGAAATTTTGTCAGCGGCTACAATTGGCGCGATGGCATTGGCGACCGCGACAAGCGTCCGGCGCGAAAAAATCCAGCGTGGAAGGGCGTGGAATCGAACGACGTCGGCAGCGATGAAACGATGCAATTGATGGAATTGATCCATGCGGAACCTTACGTCGCCGTGAACACGGGTTTGGGCGGCGCGGAAGAAGCCGCCAACGAAGTGCAGTATTTTAATGGCGCGGCGGACACGACGATGGGAAAAATGCGCGCGCAAAACGGTCATCCCAAACCTTACGACGTGAAATACTGGGCGGTGGGGAACGAAATGTTCGGCAACTGGCAACTGGGACACATGCCGTTGTCCGAATATGTTGAAAAACATAACACCGTCGCCAAGGCGATTTGGAAAATTGATCCGTCGGCAAAATTAGTCGCGGTGGGCAACGTCGGCGATTGGGACCTGACCATGCTGGCCGTGTGCATGGATTACATGAATTACATGAGCGAACATATTTATTGCAAAGAAAAAGACAACGTCGTGCAACACGCGAAACAACTCGCGGATGAAATCCGCCGCGTCGCTGCCGCGCATCGCGAATATAATCATGAAATTCCAGGATTGGCCGCGAAGAACATTCGCATTGCCATGGACGAATGGAATTATTGGTATGGCCAGTATGTTTATGGCGAACTGGGCGTGCGCTATCACATGAAAGACGCGCTCGGGGTGGCGGAAGGTTTGCACGAGTATTATCGCAACAGCGATATTTTCTTCATGGCCAACTATGCGCAAACTGTGAATGTCATCGGTTGCATCAAAGTCACGCCCACGGCTGCGGATTTTGCCACCACGGGATTGGTTTTGGAACTCTATCGCCATCATTACGGGACGATTCCCATTGAAGTTGCCGGAGCAACGGAAGACCTTGACGTGGCCGCTGCCTGGACGGAAGACAAGCAGGCTATTACTTTAGCCATCGTAAATCCTGATTCGAGTGAAGAGCAGGTGAAGGCGGATTTTGGCCAGACTTCCCTGAAACCGACGGCGACCCAATGGATGATCAGCAATCCCGATCCTGAAAGTTACAATACGCCGGGCGAAACACCGAACGTGATCATCAAAGAGAACAAGGTGAAAATTGAGAATTCCAATTTTGTGGTGCCAGCTTATTCTGTCAATTTATATCGGCTTGAAGTCCGCTGATGAAAAAATCAATAGTGAGACGTAACTATTTTGAAAACGTCGCACAAAAAAATTCCGACCATCGGGCTTTTGATTGAATCTTCCCGCGCTTCCGGCCGGGCGCTGCTTTGTGGCATTGCCAAATGCGCGCATCATTATGGTCCGTGGTCGTTTTATTGGGAGCCGGGCGGCCTGGAAAAGGCATGGCCCAAACTCAAGGCGCTGGACGTTAATGGAATTATTTTGCGTGATGTGGACAAATTGGAGGAAGTTCTCGATCTAGGTGTTCCCGCCGTAATCATCGGTCATAGCAAAACTGAAGTTCCCAACATGGTCAATGTGGTGACCGACTCCTCGGCGATTGGAAAAATCGGCGCCGAACATTTATTGAACTGCGGATTCAAGCACTTTGCCTTTTGCGGCTACGGTAATGTTTCTTCTTCTCCTTTGGAGCGCGAATCCTTTACCTGGTCGGATTTGCGCAAAGAATCATTTGAACGGCGCATCCGCAAAGCAGGGTTTGAAGTCAACCCATACACGATATTGTCGGCTACCTGGCGGGAAGAAAGCCGCCGGATGGCCGCATGGCTGCAAAGTTTGCCCAAACCCGTCGGCTTGATGGCGTGCAACGATGATTGCGGCAGACAAGTCATTGAAGCTTGTAAGTTGGCAAACCTTTCGGTGCCGGATGCGGTCGGGGTGCTGGGCGCGGACAACGACGAAGTGGTTTGCGGTCTTTCCGATCCGCCCATGTCCAGCGTAGCCATTAATTTTGAACGAGCCGGATACGAAGCGGCGCTGATATTGTATCGGCTCTTGCGCGGAAAAAGGTCGGTGCCCTTGAAAATTACCGTGCCCGCGACCCATGTGGTGGCGCGGCGTTCGACCGATTTCATGGCGGTCATTGATCCGCACGTCAGCAAAGGATTGCAATTTATCCGTGATCATGCGCGGGAAAATATAATGGTTTTGGACATTTCCCGCGCCGCCGGTTTATCGCGGCGCGCTCTGGAAATAAAATTTCGCCAGGAGATTGGATGTTCGATTCACGAATACGTCCGCCGCGTGCGAACCGACCAAATTGTTCGTTTGCTCGTGGAAACGGATTTGCCCGTGGGACAAATTGCCGAAACTTTGGGATTTTCCGACGTGCAACATTTCGCCCGCTACTTTCGCGCCGGCAAACAAGCGAGTCCGCTGGCTTACCGCCGGGCTTACGGAAAGCGCGGTTTAGCTCAAATCATATTCTTCCGATGAACTCAATAATTTTGACCATGAATTTAGTTCGACCGTCATTGACTCTACTTTTGATTGTCGCTGGAATTTTGTTCCGAACTCAAATGGACCGGGCGCAAACTCCACTGCCGGAATTTTGGTCGCAAACTAATTCTAGTTTTGAAGTCTCCAAGCAAATGGCCGCGTTCGGCAGCCGTGGCATTCGCGTGCATGACCCTTCCACCATCGTCAAATGCAAGGATGAGTATTGGGTTTTTTACACCGGTCGCGGCGTTCCCTCCTGGCATTCAAAAGATTTGACAAATTGGGAACGCGGACCGTCCGTCTTTACCAACGCTCCGGCCTGGACGGCTCAAACCATACCCCAAAACCATTGGATGTATTATTGGGCGCCGGACATTATTCATCTGGGCAATCGCTATTTTCTTTACTACGCAGTCTCTACTTTTGGCAAGAACAAATCCGCCATCGGATTGGCAGTCAATCACAGCCTTGATCCGGCTGATCCTAAATTTAAGTGGCTGGATCAAGGAATCGTCATTCAGTCCGGTGATACGGATGATTTTAATACGATTGATCCCGCGATTACTCAAGATATAAAGGGCGGCTTGTGGCTTGCCTTTGGTTCCTTTTGGAGCGGAATCAAGCTGGTTGAACTTGATCCCAGGACTGGCAAACGAATTAGCGCGGATTCGCCGGTTTATGCGCTCGCCTTCAAAGATTCAATCGAAGCGCCCTATATTTATCATCATCACAATTTTTATTATCTATTTGTAAATTGGGGATTGTGTTGTCGCGGCACGAACAGCACCTACGAAATCCGCGTCGGACGCGCCCGCAAAATAACCGGTCCCTACTTGGACAAGGAAGGAACGGATTTAATGGACGGCGGCGGTAGTTTATTTTTAGGCTCTCATGGACCCTTCATTGGCCCGGGCCATGCCGGCATTATTTCCGCAGACGGCGCGGACTGGTTCAGTTGTCATTTTTATGATGGCACCCATCACGGGCGTTCTCTGCTGGCCATCCTCCCGCTCCATTGGAATAATAATGGTTGGCCGGAAATCAATTGGCATCAATTAAATAAAAAGCGGGGTAAAAATCAGTTTTAGCCGGGGCCTTCACGCGCCGGATACAGGAAGGTTAAAGCTATGCTGATTTTGGCGGTTCTTTTGCGCAAAGTGGCGTTGTTTGATCCGTCACAAATTCATACAATTTCAGCCAGTCACACAATCAGAAATAAAACTATTATGAAAAAGATGTTCCAACACCTTAATTGCCTGGCCAGCGCGGCCTTATTAACGATAGGTTTAATCAGCAGTGTTTCAGCGCAAACCGTTCATTGGACAGCCGGGGGCGACCAGACCTCATGGACGGATGCAAACAATTGGGACAGTGGCGTGCCGCTGTCGGTTGCTGATATCTGGATTGATCCACAACTTTCTACTCTTCAGACGGTAACGCTCGGGGCCCGCGCGCTACATCGGCCCCGGCCACGCGGCTATTATGAATGACAATGGCACCAACTGGTTCACCTATCATTATTACGACGGCAATAACTATGGCGCGGCGACCGTGGGCATGAACCGGATTTATTGGACTGCCGACGGCTGGCCGACATTGACGAACGATTGGAGCGCGTTTTATCCGTTTAACACCGATGCGGGCGAACACCTGGGACTTTACAATGGCACGTTACATAATGGCGCGACGATCACCAATGATTCCGCGTTCGGCAATTCACTCAATCTCAATGGGGGCAGTGCTTATGTTTCGCTTCCACTTTCGATGGCCAATGCCAGCACGTTCGCCGCATGGGTGAAATGGAAAGGCGGGGCGGATTGGCAACGCCTTTTCGATTTCGGCAAGGATACGACGAATTATTTTTTTCTTACGCCACGGGCTAGCGGCGGCAACCTGCGATTTGCGATTACAACCAGTGGCAATGGTGGGGAACAGCAAATCAATGCGTCATCCGCATTGCCGACGAACTCGTGGGTTCACGTCGCGGTAACGCTGGATGGCACAAAAGGAATTCTTTATCTGGACGGTGCGCCGGTCGCCACCAATAGCGCTTTGACCATCCGGCCGTGGCAGCTTTTGGCAAAGAACAATTACATCGGCAAAAGCGAGTTCTCCGCCGATCCATTTTTTAACGGTGAGATTGCTTCGTTCCGTATTTTTGGACGCGCGTTAAGCGCTTCAGAAATCAAAGACCTTGCTTATGCGCCCCCGGCGCTCGCAGACCGTTACAGTTTCGACACGAACAATTTTAACACCAATGAACCTTCGGTGGTCTGGGATTCCATTGGCATGGCGCACGGCACGCTCATGGGCAATGCTTCCATTACCAACAACGCGCTCCACCTCGCCGGTGCGACGGGCGATTATGTGAACCTGCCCGGTGGACTTGTCTCCGGCTGTGGAGCAGTGACCATTGAATTTTGGGCCAGCTTCGGCGCGAACCCGGCCTCGGCGCATGTCTTTGACTTTGGCAACATCAGCGGCGCGAATGGTTCGCAATATCTTTCGTTCATTCCGCACAACAATATCGGCGGCCAGCAAATGGAAATTTCCACGAACTTCACCGCCAACATCAGCGCTTCCGGCACGCTGGATAATCAAGCCGTCTGTGTCGCGTGCATCGTGGATCCGGCCAACGATTACATGGCAATTTACACGAACGGCGTTTTGGAAACGGCGCAGACAAGCGCGTTGCCGCTGTTAAGCGGCGTCAGCACCGCCTGGTCGTTTATCGGACGTTCACTCTTCAATGCCGATCCGTATCTCAACGCGACCATTGATGAATTTCGTATTTACGATGGCCGGCTCACTCCGCAACAGATCGCGACCGATTTTCAATTCGGCCCCGACGCGCTGGCGTTGCCCGTCACGCTGGTGCAATCCAATTCCGTCGCCGGTCTGACCCTTTCGTGGCCATCCTGGGCGGCCGGATTTGCGCCACAATCGGCGGATAGTCTGTCGGGCGGGATTTGGAATTCCGTGGCGCAAACAGCCGTGCTGGCGAACGATCAATGGTGGTTGAATCTTCCCTTGACCAATTCCGTCAAATTTTACCGGCTGCAAAGATGATTTGTTTTAGATTTATTTTGGAACGGGCGATTTACCCTGAAAATTATTTCCGGGTAAATGTCAAATCAGGCGCACAGCAAATATGAGATTATTCTCGAAAATAAAAACGGCGGCATAGATAATTACCAATGATGACACTTGACTTAAAACGGCTGGAAATTTGGTTTGCGACCGGCAGCCAGCATCTTTACGGAAATGGGACGCTTAAACAGGTTGCCGCTCATGCTCATGAAATCTCAAAGGCGTTAAATGCCGCCGGCGCCATTCCCGTCAAAGTGGTTTTCAAACCAGTCCTCAAGACGCCGACGGAAATTTTTGCGCTTTGCCAGGAAGCCAATCAGGCGGAAAATTGCATCGGGCTGGTTACCTGGTGCCACACATTTTCCCCCTCGAAAATGTGGATCAACGGCCTGAAAATTTTGCACAAGCCCATTCTTCATCTTCACACCCAATACAACCGCGATATTCCGTGGGCGGAGATAGATATGGATTTCATGAATCTTAATCAGGCGGCGCACGGCGACCGTGAACATGGATTCATCATGAGCCGGATGCGCTTGAACCGGAAAGTTGTGGTTGGTTTCTGGCAGGAAGCATCGGTGCAGGAACAAATTGGCGCGTGGGCGCGCGCGGCGGCGGCGTGGCACGACTGGCAGGACGCTAAATTTGTGCGCTTCGGCGACAACATGCGCGAAGTGGCCGTGACCGACGGCGACAAAGTTTCCGCGCAAATTAAATTTGGTTTTTCCGTCAACACCCACGGCGTCGGCGATTTGGTCAAAGTCATCAACGAAGTTTCGGAAAAGGAAATGGACGCGCTCGTAAAAAATTATGAAAGCATTTACGAAATTTCTTCCGACTTGAAACGCGGTGGCAAGCGGCATAAATCCATTCGCGAAGCGGCGCGCATTGAACTTGGTTTGCGCAAATTTTTGAGCGCCGGAAATTTCAAAGGGTTCACGACGACGTTTGAAGATTTGCACGGGCTGGCGCAATTGCCCGGCCTCGCGCCGCAACGTTTGATGGCCGAGGGTTTTGGCTTCGCGGGCGAAGGTGATTGGAAAACCGCCGCGCTCGTGCGGGCGATGAAAGTCATGGCCGCCGGATTAAAAGGCGGCACGTCTTTCATGGAGGATTACACTTATCATTTGCAGCCAAAAAACATGAAAGTGCTCGGCGCGCACATGCTCGAAGTTTGTCCCAGCATTGCCAGAAACAAACCGTCGCTTGAAGTGCATCCACTCGGAATCGGCGGCAAAGACGACCCGGCGCGTCTCGTGTTTGACACGCTTGCGGGCGCGGGCATCAATGTTTCGATGGTTGACATGGGCAATCGTTTTCGTTTGCTGGTGAACGAAGTGGAAGTTGTTCCGCCGGATAAATCACTGTCTAAACTGCCGGTGGCTCGCGCCGTCTGGATTTGCCAGCCCGATCTTAAGACGGCCGCCACCGCGTGGATTTATGGCGGCGGCGCGCATCACACCGGATTCAGCCACGCCGTCACGACGGAGATGCTCGAAGACTTTGCCGACATCGCCGGCATCGAACTTTTGGTGATTGACGGCGACACACAAGTGCGCCGGTTCAAGCAGGAATTGAATTGGAATGAAGTCTATTATGGTCTTCACCGTGGTTTTGCTTAAAGAGCGCAAATCGCATCAGCATCATAGATGAACCTAAAATATATTTTCACGTCGTCGGCTTTGGTTTTCTTTGCGTTGCTGACCTGCGGCGATGTTAAAAAAACAGCGGTCATTCAGGCGCAGCCGTTTCCCCTGAAAGATGTGCGACTGCTTGACGGCCCGTTTCGCGACGCGATGCTGCGCGATGGAAATTATTTATTGAGTCTGAAGCCGGACCGGCTGTTGAGCTGGTTTCGCAAAGAAGCCGGGCTGCAATCGAAAGGACAAGTTTATGGCGGCTGGGAATCCCAGGGCATCGCCGGCCACACGCTGGGACATTATCTTTCGGCCTGTTCCCACATGTATGCGTCCACCGGCGACGAACGATTTCGCGACCGCGTAAATTACATCGTGAACGAACTCGCGGAATGTCAGCGCGCCAACGGCGACGGGTATGTCGCGGCGATTCCGAACGGCAGGAAAATTTTTGCCGAAATTGCGCAAGGCAAAGTTGATTCCCAGGATTTTGGACTGAACGGCGGCTGGGTTCCGTGGTATACCTTGCACAAGGAATTCGCCGGCTTGATTGACGCCTGTCAGCTTTGTGACAATGCGCAAGCGTTGGATGTGGTCACGAACCTTGCCAATTGGGCGGACGCCACCACCAAAAATCTGACGCCCGCGCAATGGCAAAAAATGCTCGTTTGCGAACAAGGCGGCATGAACGAAGCGCTCGCCAATCTTTATGCCATCACCGGCGACACAAATTATCTCACGCTCGCCGAAAAGTTTTATCACAAAGCCGTTCTCGATCCGCTCGCCAACGGCGAGGATATTTTGAACGGGTTGCATTCCAACATGCAAATTCCAAAAGTCATCGGCGCGGCGCGGATTTATGAATTGACCGGCGATGAACATTATGCCGACATCGCCAGATTTTTCTGGAACGACGTGGCGTTGCATCGTTCATTTGTCATTGGCGGCAACGGTGACTCCGAACATTTTTTCCCGACCAATGAATTTGCCAAACATCTGGACGCTGAAACCGCTGAAACCTGCTGCACCTACAACATGCTCAAGCTCACGCGGCACCTTTTTGAATGGAGGCCCGACGCCACGGAAATGGATTTTTACGAACGCGCACTTTACAACGACATCCTCGCCTCGCAAGACCCGGACACCGGCATGTTCACTTATTTCATGTCGCTCAAGCCCGGCCATTTCAAGACTTTTTCCGCGCCAGAAAATTCCTTCTGGTGCTGCGTCGGCACCGGCATGGAAAACCACGCCAAATATGCCAACACCATTTATTTCCACGGCGACAATTCGCTTTATGTGAATTTGTTCATCGCATCGGAATTATCCTGGCCGGAAAAGAATCTCATCATCCGGCAGGAAACGAAATTTCCCGAAAGCGATAAAACAGAATTAAATTTCAAATGCAAAAATCCGGTGCAACTGGCGCTAAAAATCCGGTGGCCGAAATGGGCGGAAAAAATTTCCGTGCGCGTGAACGGCAGGAAGCAAAAAATTTCCGGCGCGCCTGAATCGTATGTCACGCTCAACCGCGAATGGAAAAACGGCGACAAGGTTGAAATCCAGTTGCCGATGAAACTGCACACCGAGCCGTTGCCCGGCACGACCAATCTTATCGCCGTGCTTTACGGCCCCCTTGTTTTGGCCGGCGAACTTGGCACGAACGGAATGCCCGGTCCTTACGCCACCAATCAGCTTGATTTTGTCAAAGTGCCCGATCCGCAAGTTCCCGTTTTCGTCGCCGACAACAATCAATCGCTGCTGAAACACATTCACCCGACCGGCACGCCGTTGGTTTTTCAAACGAAAAATCTGGGCCGGCCGCACGACGTAACCTTGATTCCATTCTACAAGCTGAATCACCAACGCTATTCGGTTTATTGGCATCTCGTCAACCCAGCCGACTGGAAAAAATCTTCTAGTGAAGCAAACAGGGAAACTGGATCATCTTTGCAAACTTTGAATTCAAATTAAATTTTCGCGTGAGCGCAAAATACACCATCGGCCTTGATTACGGCACAAATTCCGTTCGCGCACTCATCGTCAATGTCGCCAACGGCGCAGAAATCGCCAGCGCCATTTGGAATTATGAACATGGAACGCAAGGCGTGATTTTGTCGCGCGACCCAAATCTCGCGCGGCAACATCCGGCGGATTATGTCAAGGGAGCGGAAATTACAATTAAAGAAGCGCTCGCTGCGGTAAAAAAATCCGTAAAAAATTTCCGCGTCGAACAAGTCATCGGCATTGGCGTGGACACGACGGGAAGCACGCCGTTGCCGGTGGATAAAAACGGTCAGCCGCTCGCGTTTCAAAAAAGATTTGCAAATAATCCGGCAGCGATGGCGTGGCTTTGGAAAGATCACGCCAGTGTCCACGAAGCCACCGAAATCACCACGCTCGCGAAAAAAATGCGCCCGCAATTTTTGGCGAAGTGCGGCGGCGTTTATTCAAGCGAATGGTTCTGGAGCAAAATTTTGAAATGCCAGCGCGTCGCGCCGCAAGTTTTTGACGCCGCGCATTCGTGGATCGAACTCGCCGATTATGTTCCCGCCGAATTGACCGGCACGCTCGCGCCAGAAAAATTTACCGCCGGAATTTGCGCCGCCGGTCACAAGGCAATGTGGAACGAAAGTTGGGGCGGTTATCCCGACGCGGAATTTTTGGCGAAGCTGAATCCAAAACTCGCGCAACTGCGTTCGCATTTGACGCCGCGAGTTTATTCAATTGATAAATCTGCCGGTGGTTTGACGGAAAGTTGGGCGCGCAAAACCGGATTGCCGGCAGGAATTCCCGTGGCCGTGGGCGCGTTCGATGCGCATCTCGGCGCGGTCGGTTCCGGCGTGGCGCCCGGCGCGCTCGTAAAAATTATCGGCACGAGCACGTGCGACATTGCGGTTTGGCCAAGTAATAAAAGTAGCACAGGCGTCTCGCCTGTGGGTCGCAGGCGGGACGCCTGCGCTACTTTGGCCGACATTCCGGGACTTTGCGGCATCGTTGACGGCAGCGTGTTGCCGGGATTTTACGGACTCGAAGCCGGGCAATCCGCCGTCGGCGATATTTTTAATTGGTTCGTAAATTATATTCGCCCGCACGGCGAAAAATTTTCACATCGCTCGCTCGACGAAGCCGCCATGAAATTGAATCCGGGCGAAAGCGGTTTGCTAGCGTTGGATTGGAACAATGGCAACCGCACAGTTCTCGTGGATCAACAATTGACCGGCTTGCTCGTCGGCCAAACACTTTACACGACGCCGCCGGAAATTTATCGCGCGCTCGTGGAAGCAACGGCGTTTGGCGCGCTGACCATCATCAATCGCTTTGAAGAATTTGGCGTGAAAATAAATCAGGTCATCAATTGCGGCGGCATCGCGGACAAAAGCGCGTTGACGATGCAAATTTATGCGGACGTGACGGGCCGGCCGATGAAAGTGTCGCGCTCGGCGCAAACCTGCGCGCTCGGTTCGGCGATTGCGGGCGCCGTCGTCGCGGGCGTTCACAAAAATTTTGCTGACGCGCAGAAAAAAATGACCGGCTTGAAACCAAAAATTTACAAACCGAATCCGCAAGCGCATAAAATTTATCGCGAGTTGTATTTGGTTTACAAAGAATTGCACGATGCTTTTGGCACGCGCGAATGGAACGGAAATTTGTTTGGCGTGATGAAAAAGTTGATTGAGATTCGCAATCGCGTGAGGAAATGAATTTTAGCCACAGATGAAACACAGATTGAAAACAGATATGAAATTCACCGCATTTTCCATTTTGTTTTCAATCTGCCTCGCCAGTTTTGCAGATGAAACAAACATCATCGCCAAGAGCGATTGGTCAAAACCAGTTGAATTGGTGAATTTGGAAACAGGACATCGTCATAATATTCGTGGACGGTTGCTAATTGTTGCAGGCAACGAACCGGCATACGGCGGACCTGAAACAGATAATGCTGCGATGACATTCATAGAACTTCAAAATGTCACAGGGGCTTATAGTGAAAATGTTGATGTGTGTTTTGATTCGATGAAATTGAAATGCTCCCTATCCGATGAGCAGGGTAACGATGTTCCGAAACCAAGGGGTGGAGTTTGGGGGGGGCGTGGACCATTAGGGCCTTATTGGGTGACATTACCATATAATTCTACAATTCGGCTGTTTGTGAATTGCGGACAAAAATCCCCGTTGTCTGTTTATCCAAATGGTGAACCGTGGAGTCATTGGTCAATTTCATCCAGCGATACAAATGTCTACTATTTGTCGGGGACTCTCGAAATTTGCACACGCACGAATTATCTAACGGAGAGATTTCCTAAACCAGTTCTTCATTCATTAGGACAGTCATATTATAAGCAGCACTGTATCGGGACACTGACTTTTCCCAAAATGAAAGTTTCAGTTTCCAAGTAATTGTTATTTTTTATTGTATGTCATCGGTGGCCGAAAAATAAATTTTATGCTGGAAAAATTAAAGGCGGAAGTTTGCGCGGCGAATTTGGATTTGGTCGCGCGCGGAATGGTCATCGAAACGTGGGGCAATGTCAGTGGCATTGATCGCGCGCGCGGAATCGTCGTCATTAAACCGAGCGGCGTTTCTTACGCGGGCATGAAACCGAAACACATGGTCGCGGTTTCGTTGATGACGGGAAAAGTCGTCGAAGGAAATTTAAGGCCGAGTTCGGACACGGAAACGCATTTGACTTTGTATCGCGCGTTTCCAAAAATCGGCGGCGTCGTGCATACGCACAGTCTTTACGCGACGGCCTGGGCGCAGGCGCGGCGCGGGTTGCCAAGTTACGGAACGACGCAGGCGGATTATTGGCATGGCGATGTGCCTTGCACGCGGTTATTGACGCCAGCGGAAATTAAAAATAATTACGAAGTGAATACGGGCGAAGTCATTGTGGAAACGTTTCGCAAAAAAAAATTGGATCCGGCACATCATCCGGCGGTTTTGGTGGCGAGTCACGGACCGTTTTGCTGGGGAAAAAATGTGGCCGACGCGGTTCACAACGCGGGCGTTTTGGAATTTATCGCGCGGCTGGCGAGCGAGACTTTGAAGATCAATCCGAAAACGAAACCGATGCAATCGCATTTGCTCGACAAGCATTTTCTTCGCAAACACGGGCCGAAAGCATATTATGGACAAAAATAAACCAACCGAAAACCAAATCGAACTATGAAAAAAATTCAACTCCTGTTTCTGGCGTTGTGCGTGGCGACCATGTTGCCCGGCTGCGGCAAAAAAGAAAATGCGGCAACTTCGTCCGGCGGCGTCGCGCCCGGCAAAAAATTGAAGCTGGCCTTTGTCAGCAACAACGCGGCGAATTTTTGGACGATTGCGCGCGCGGGTTGTGACGCGGCCGCCCAGGAACTTGGCGACGTGGACGTGAATTTTCGGATTCCATCCACTGGCAGCGCGGCGGAACAACAGCAGATTTTGAATGATCTGGTGGCCGCCGGGATTGATGGCATTGCGGTCAGCCCGATTGATCCGGCGAACGAAACCGATTTTCTGAATAAAATCGCCGCGCAAACTTTGTTCATCACGACGGACAGCGACGCGCCGGACAGCAAGCGCGTTTGTTACATCGGCACGGACAACGTCGCCGCCGGCAAGCAAGTCGGTCAGCTTATCAAAGAGGCGATTCCGCAAGGCGGAAAAATCATGTTGTTCGTCGGCAAACTCGACGCGCAAAATGCCAAAGACCGGATGCAGGGCATCAAAGAGGCGTTGCAAGGTTCGAATGTCCAGATCATTGATGTGCGCACCGACGATACCGATCCGGTTCGCGCGCAAAGCAATGCTTCGGACACGCTCGTGAAATATCCCGACATCGCCTGCCTCGTCGGTTTATGGAGCTACAACGGCCCGGCCATTCTTCACGCGGTTCGCGATGCCAGCAAGGGCGGCGGCCAGGTGAAAATCGTTTGTTTCGATGATGATCCGGACACATTGAGCGGCGTGGCCTCCGGCGACATTTATGGCACGGTCGTCCAGCAACCGTATGAATTTGGCAAACAAGCCATCACGCGCATGGACAAATATCTGCATGGCGATAAATCCGCCTTGGCGGGCGACAAAATTTATATTCCCACCATTCCCGTCACCAAAGCCAATGTCGCTGAAATTCAAGCTAAGGAAAAACAATTGCTCGGGCAATAAATGACCGCTGCGCCGCTGCTCGAAATGCGCGGGATTTCCAAAAGATTTCCCGGCGTCGTCGCGCTTGATTCTGTGAATCTGCAAGTCGGGCGCGGCGAAGTCGTGGCCGTTTGCGGCGAAAACGGCGCGGGCAAATCCACGCTGATGAAAATTCTCGGCGGCGTGCATCAGCCCGACGCCGGGGAAATTCTCATGGACGGCCAGCCGGTGAAAATTCAAAACGTCACCGATGCGATGAAATTTGGCATCGCCTTCATTCATCAGGAACTTAACGTGCTCGAAAATCTGGACGTGGCCGCCAATGTTTTTCTCGGACGCGAACCGAAAAATGCGTTCGGGTTGATTGACCGGAAAAAAATCCACGCGGACACGGCTCCGTTTTTGCAACGGCTGGGCCTGCCGGTTTCGACGCGCGCGCGGCTGGAAACACTTTCCATCGCCCATCAGCAAATGGTTGAGATTGCCAAGGCGCTTTCGCTTAACGCGCACATCATCATCATGGACGAGCCGACTTCCAGCCTGACGCTTTCTGAAACCAAACGTCTGCTCGCACTGGTTTGCGAACTGGCGGGGCAGGGCGTGAGCGTCATTTATATTTCGCATCGGCTCGGCGAAATTGATCAATGCGCCGACCGCATCGTCGTTTTGCGCGACGGAAAAAATGCCGGCGCATTGAGCGAAGCTGAAGCCACCCACGACAAACTGGTCAACTTGATGGTCGGGCGCGAAATCAAAAGTTTTTACGTCAAATCTGAAGCGCAAAAAACACCCGCTTTTTTCAGAGTGCGCAACGTCGTCTCGCCGTTGTATCCGCGAAAAAAGGTTTCATTCGACGCCGCGCGCGGAGAGATTTTGGGTTTTGCCGGACTCGTCGGCGCGGGCCGTTCCGAAACGGCCAAAGCCATTGTGGGTTTGGATTCGTCGCCGGAAAAAGAAATTATTTTGGACGGCAAAAACATTTCGATTGATTCGCCGCGCGACGCCATTGAGCAGGGAATTTATCTCGTTCCCGAAAATCGCCGCACGGAAGGTCTCGTCGTTGAAATGTCGGTGCGCGAAAATGTGACGCTGCCCTCGCTGAAAATTTTTTCACGCTTCGGCCTCATTCAACGCCAGCGCGAATGCAAAGTTGCGCGCGAACAAATTGATTCGCTCCAAATCAAAACGCCCGGCGTCGAAACGCGCGTGATGAATTTGAGCGGCGGCACGCAGCAAAAAGTCGTGCTCGGCAAATGGCTGGCCATGTCGCCGCGCGTGATGATTTTTGACGAGCCAACGCGCGGCATTGATGTCGGCGCCAAGGCGGAAATTTATCGCATCATGCGCACGCTGGCGGAAAAGGGCGCAGTGATTTTGATGATCAGCAGCGACATGGAGGAAATTTTGAATGTCAGCGACCGCATCGCCGTGATGCACGAAGGCGAGATCACCGGCGTGCTTGAGCGCGCCGATTGCACGGAAGAAAACGTCATGCAACTGGCCGTCGGCAGGAAAATTCCCCTCGCCCAACCCGCTTTTGAAAAATGAAAAAAGAATTGGGAATTTTTATCTTATTAGTCGTTCTGTGCGCCGTCACCGGCTTTGAAAACCCGCGCTTTTTTTCACAGGCCAATCTGGTCAATATGGCCAACCTCATCGGCCTGTTTGGAATTTTCAGTTTGGGCGCGGGACTGGTCATCATCACCGCCGGCATTGATTTGTCGGTCGGTTCCATGATTGCGCTGATCGGCATGTTGCTGGTGATGGCGCTGACGGAATGGCATTGGTGGTGGCCGCTGGCGCTGCTGTTTGTTGCCGCCGTTTCCATGATCCTCGGCCTGGCGCACGGTTTTCTCATCACGAGATTCAAAATGCAGCCGTTCATCGTGACGCTTTGCGGACTGCTGCTCTATCGCGGCATCGCGCGGTTCATCGCGCAAGATACGACGAAAGGTTTTGGCGACGCGGAAGGTTTCAAAGCGTTGCAAAGTTTTGCGAGCGGAAAATTATTCGGCACGCCGATGCCCTTCGTGCTGCTCATCCTCATTTCCATCGTCATGTGGGTCGTGCTGCATCGTTCGATCTATGGCCGCTACCTTTTTGCGGTGGGGCGCAATGAAGAAGCCACTCGTTTTTCAGGCATCAACACCCGCTTCGTCATCGCCGGCACTTATGTCGTCGCCGGGTTGCTCACGGGAATTTCGGCAATTCTTTTTGCGTTTTACACAAATTCAGTTTCTCCCTCGACCCACGGAAATTTTTATGAACTTTACGGAATCGCCGCAGCGGTGCTGGGCGGTTGCAGTTTGCGCGGCGGCGAAGGCTCGATCATCGGCATTCTCATCGGCGTGGCGCTCTTGCAAGTATTGCAAAATCTCGTGAACCTGCTCGGCATCCCCAGTTCGCTCAATTTTGCGGTCATGGGCGCGGTGGTTTTGATCGGCGTGCTGGCAGACCAGATTTTCAAAAATCGCGCGCGGAAAAAAATATCGAATCGCTGAACCTCCTTAAAGAAAGCGTGAATTTTTTTGCGCCATGGTTTAATTTTAGCCGATGCAGCAAACGACTTTGACCCTCGGCCATTCACCCGATCCCGACGACGCCTTCATGTTTTATGCGCTCGCAAAAAATTTGATTCCCACGCATGGTTTCCATTTCCAGCACATTTTGCAGGACATCCAAACGCTCAACGAACGCGCCACGCGCGGCGAACTCGACATCTCCGCCGTCAGCATCCACGCCTACGCCTACGTCAGCGATAAATACGCACTGCTGCCCAGCGGCGCGAGCATGGGCGACGGCTATGGCCCGATGCTTGTCGCCAAACAAAAATTTTCGCGCGAAGAAATTTTGAAAAAGAAAATCGCCGTGCCTGGAACTATGACCAGCGCGTTTCTTGCGTTGCAACTCTGGCTTGGCAAACCGGCAAAGGAATTTAATTATGTCGTCGTGCCGTTCGACCAGATTTTTTTCGCCTTAAAAAATGGAACCGCCGAAATCGGTTTGATCATTCATGAAGGCCAGTTGACTTATCAAAAAGAAGGGCTCGTGGTTTGCGAAGATTTTGGGATTTGGTGGGGCAAACAAAACGACGGATTGCCCTTGCCGCTCGGCGGAAACGTCATTCATAAAAAATTTGATTTGGAAACGCGCCGGAAAATTTCAGGAATTTTGACCGCCAGCATCCAATTCAGTCTGGATCATCGCGCCGAGGCCGTTCAGCACGCGCTGCAATATGCGCGCGACATGGGCCGCGATCTCGCGGACAAATTCGTCGGCATGTATGTCAACCACTGGACGCTCGATTACGGCGAACGCGGACGCACGGCCATCCGCCGCTTTCTCGGCCAGGGTTTCGAGCGCGGCCTGATTCCGCACCGGCAGGAATTGGAGTTCGTCGTCTGACAAATCGTATAAAATGATTCTGCCCGAACTAAACCGTGGCGCGATTTTCAAAACGAAGCTGCTCCGCTTATTGCCCAATCATTTTTTTCTTTGCCTCCTTTTGGCCGCGACGACCTTGTTTGTTTTTTGGCCGGCCACGCATTTTAATTTTCTGAATTACGATGATCCGGATTATTTTACCTCCAATCCGCATGTTCAGTCCGGCCTGACGCCGGCCAACGTAGTTTGGGCGTTCGCAACGCAACATGCGGGCAACTGGCATCCGCTCACCTGGCTCTCGCTCATGCTGGACGTGGAGCTATTCGGAAAAAATTCTTTTGGTCCGCACCTGGTCAACCTGCTTTTTCACGCCGCCAACACGAGCCTGCTTTTTTTGCTGCTCCTCAAATTAACCACCGCGACGTGGCGAAGCGCCTTGGTCGCCGCGTTATTTGCCCTTCATCCGCTGCACGTCGAATCCGTCGCCTGGATTTCCGAGCGCAAAGATGTGTTAAGCGCGTTCTTCGCGCTGCTGGCCCTTTTAAGTTACGCGCATTACGCAAAAGAAAAGCGCCCGCGCAGTTTTTGGTGCGCGCTGATTTTTTTCGCGCTGGCATTGATGAGCAAGCCGATGGCCGTGACGCTGCCGTTTGTGATGTTGCTGCTCGATTGGTGGCCGCTGCAACGATTTGAAATCCACCATTCAAAAATGACGGCTTTGCGCCTCGTCTCGGAAAAAATTCCGTTTTTCGCATTGAGCGCCATTTCATGCGTCGTCACTTTCATCGCGCAAGAAAAGGGCGGCGCGGTCGCGGCGCTGGCAAAATTTCCCTTGCCGGGACGGATTGAAAACGCTTTTGTTTCCTATGCGCGCTATTTGGGCAAGACCTTCTGGCCGGTCAATCTGGCAAATCCGTATCCGTATCCCGCGCATTGGGAATTGTCATTCGTTATTTTCTCGGTCGCCTTGGTCATTGGTTTATCCCTCGCGGCGATTCGAGTTGCGCGAAAATTTCCCTTCGCCTTCACCGGCTGGTTTTGGTTCATCGGCACATTAATTCCCGTGATCGGTCTGGTTCAAGTCGGCGATGCCGCGATGGCCGACCGTTACACTTATTTTCCAGTGATCAGAATTTTTATTATTTTTGTCTGGAGCGCAGGCCTGATTCTGGCAAACCGGATTCCCAAAGGATTGATTATTTTTTTTACGGCGATGCTTCTGGGAACCTGCGCCTTTCGCGCGCGCGGCCAATTGAACTATTGGCAAAACAGCGGCACGCTTTTTAGCCACACCCTCGCGGTCACAAAAAATAATTATGCCGCTTATATTGATTTAGGCACATGGTTGTCAAGCGAAGGACAGATTGAAGCGGCGATAAAGTGTTTCCATGAATCGCTCCAAATCAAACCGGACAATGCCGGCGCGCCTTTTTACATCGGCAGCGCCCTTTACAATTTGGGCAATGCGCTGGCCAAACAAGGCAAGTGGGACGAAGCGATTGAAAACTATCAGCGCGCCTTGAACTTCACGCCCAATCAAGCCGACATTCTGGACAATCTCGGTTTTGCGCTCGCGGCCACCAAACATTTTGACGCCGCCGTCACCAATTTTGAGGCCGCCATAAAATTGAATCCCGGATACGCCGATGCGCACAATAATCTCGCCACCGTTTTTTTTATTGAACACCAGTTTGCCGAAGCTGCCGAACAATATCGCGAAGCGATCCGCCTTGATCCCGGCAACGCCTCGATTTACAGCAACCTCGCCGATGCCCTCATCAAAATGGGACAATTCGGTTTGGCCGAGCAAAATTATGAACAAGCGTTGCGCCTCAATCCCGGCGACGCGCGGGCTAAAAGGAAATTGCAGAAATTGGGCGTCCCCGTTTCAAACTGAAATTCGGATGATGCCCTCCGCATCCATTTTGGCAACGAGCGGATAAATATCGCGCTGCGCGCAAAACGCCACGTCGTCGCGCAAATCAGGAATCGCCAGCAGTCGTTGCGCGTTTTCTGAATTACAAATTGCCGTGGTCAAATTTGATTTCACCTGCGCGAAAGCGTGAAGCGCGATCTGCGCCGAATCCAAAAAGGTGGGGCGAGCGTCCTCGTGAGCCAACAATTCACATAATGCTCCCGCCGCCAAAATATCTTCCAGCGCCGCGTTTTCCTGCGTGCCGGCGCAAACAAGCAAAATGTTTTCAAAGTTTTTCTGCCGAAGAAATTGCGTCATTGCGTTCAAATTCAAAAATGAAGCGACCAGAATTATTTTTGCGCCCATGCAGGCGCGCAACGCTCGCGTGCCGTTCGTCGTCGTCGAGACAATGGTTTTGCCGCGAACTTTTTCCGGCGTGAATTCTCGCGGCGAATTGCCGAAATCAAAATCGTTTCCGCCGGTTTGCGCGGCTGAAATTTTAAAACCGTTTCGCTCGCCTGCCAGCAAAACGTCCGACCGGTTTTTGCGAATTTCCAGCGCCTCGGAAATTTCTGAAACCGGAATGATTTCTTTCGCGCCATTATGCAACGCCATCACAAACGCGCTCGTCGCGCGCAGCACGTCGAACACGATGCAAACCATCGCGCGCAAATCGCGCCGAGCGAGCACGGCATATTCCGCCGGGGTGAAAAGGACTTCGATGTTCATCGCTGGAATTATTATGGCGGATGAAACGACGCGGTCGAGCCTCCAAAGTTTTCCACGCGAAAAAATGAGTGCAGCGCACGGCGTGCATGGACTAGAATCTAGGGGATGCTTCAAAAAAAATCATGGCTGCTTTTCGCCGTCTTCGGAATTGCGGCCATCGTCGCTGCCTTCGTGCTGGACGGCGTGGTGGATGATTTTCTGCGGCTGAACGCCAAGCAGTCAGCCTATCAGTTCGCTGCCTGCTTGAGCAAGATTGGCGACTGGACGACGCTGCTGGTCATCGGGCTTGGCCTGGTTTTGCTGTTGCATTTGCGGGGACGACGCGAAATGAGCCATCTGCTTTTGGTGGCGCTGGTGGCGGGGATGTTGGCGGGATTTTCCGCGACCATCATCCGCAGTTGCACTGGGCGCACGCGGCCGAGTTCGCACACGCCGCAGGGATTTTATGGTTTGCGCCACGGCGGACATTGGATTGTCGGCAAATATGAATTCGGCGCGTTTCCGTCCGGCCACACGGCGACAGTTGCGGGATTGACGATGACGTTATGGCTGGTGCGGCGGCGATGGGCGGCGGCGTTCGGAATTTTTGCCGTGGCGACGGCGTGGTCGCGCATCGCCCTAAACTGCCATCATTTTTCCGACGTGGCGGCGGCGGCGGTCTGGGGGATTTTCGTCGGCGCGTGGCTGTTCCGCTTTTTGGAATCGCGCACGAAATCCTTTTTCGTGCGCACGTAGTGGAAAAGATATTGCTGCGCGTAACCGGCGTGCGGGCCGAAATGTGTCGCGGCAAAATGTCGCAGCCGTCTTTCACCGACGCGGCGGCGCGGGAAATAAAGCTGCTGCAACCCGCGCTCAATCCAAACGTCCACGGGAAACGCGGAATCGAATCCGTAGGCGAACAGTAAAACGCAGTCGGCGATTTTTGCGCCGACGCCGCGCAGTTTCATCAGTTCAATTTTGGCTTCGGAATAATTAAGTTCGCGGATTTTTTCCAAATCAAATTTTCCATCGGCGATTTGCCGCGCGGCGGCCAAAAGATTGGGCGCGCGAAAACCCATTTTGCAAGCGCGGAGTTCCTTCTCTGTCGTGGCGGCGATGCGTTGCGGCGATGGGAAGGAAAAAAGCAGAGTTTGATTTGTGTCGGGAGCAACCCTCACCCGTCGCTTCGCGCCACCTTCTCCCATCCGATGGGAGAGGGCAGGGGTGAGGGCTTCGCCAAAACACTCGCAAAGTTGCGCAACAATTTGTCGGATTTGAACGATTTGCTTGGTCGAGGATAAAATGAACGACGCAAGACATTCCCACGGCGTCTGCCGCAAAACGCGCAGCCCGCGACAGGCGGTGACGGCATTGTTCATCGGTTCATCGCCGGGAAAAGTTTTCAGGATTTTTTCCATATCAACTTCGGTTTGCAGAAATTCGCGCAGCCAATTCCAATTTGTTTGCGGCGCGGCGGTTTGGGCAAAAATCCCTTCGCGCGTTTGCGTCAGGCGAACGAAATTTTTTCCAATGACGCCGAGCCAGGAATCTTCGTTTTGCTGCCAGCGAAAAACCTGGCCGGAATCGAGCGTCGCGGCCAAATCATAATCGCGGACGGGCAAAAGGATTTCCGTCGCAATCATTTTTTCAAATCGTAGCAAGCCCACAAATGCACACGGCGGAAAACGCGCTTGCCGTAAAAAATTTCATGTTCGCCCAGATCGGTAACGGACTCAAATTCTTCAGACAGGTTTTCTGGGGTGCGCGCGGATTTTTGATGCGCGGCATAATTCACGGGTTGATGTTCCAGCCATTTCCAAAACCAGCCGGGTTCCAATGTATAAGGATCAAGTTCGGTGACGTAAATGGCGTTATCGCCTTTGCGATGGGCGAGATAATCATATTGCGGCCAAAAATAAAATTGATTTCGCGGCTGATTTGACTCGCTGCAATAAACGAGCGGTGTCGTTTTCAAAACCGTGCGCGCCTGCGACACATAAAAGGAAAGTTCCGCCGTCAGGCTATAATCATCGGCGATGATAAAAGCGGGTCGGCCTTCGGCAGCCAGTTTTTCGCGCGCGGCTTCCACAACTTCAGCCGTCGGTTTCCAGGCGCGCACGCGGCGCGAGGGGTCTTTCTCGTCGGGAAGCAACTGGCCGGTTATTTTGCCGATGAGGTTGCTATCGAACATGAAGGCGACCACGAAAAATCCCAGCGCGAGGGCGAAGACGAAAAACGGTTTTACGAACCGCGCGCCGTCCTGGATTTTTTTATTCCAATAAACGGCCATCAGGCAAAACAGCGGCGGAATGGCGGCAACCGGCCAGTTGGGCAGCACGCGGGAATGAAATGAAAAAAGCCAGTAGCCGAGAAACAGCGGCGCGCCCATGCAAAAAAAGTAAAGGTTCAAGGGATTTTCGCGGCGAAATTTCCAGAAGCCGAGCATCGCCCAAATCATGCCGATGAAAAAAATCGGATTGAGCAATGCGGCTTGCGAAAAAACAAATTCCCAAAAGTAGCGCAGCGTGGGATGCCATTGCGTGCGCATTCCGGCATCGCCGGCGACGTGATGGACGGTGATCCAGCCGTGCTGCGCGTTCCAAACGAGCACGGGCATCATGCAAATAAAAAAAATCAGTAATGCAAGCCACGGACCGGCTTTGCGCAGATGGATTCTTGCCGCCGGCCAAAGCGCAAAGAAAATTATCCAGCAGACGATTTGCGCCGCCGCCGTGTATTTGCACAGGAAACCAAGTCCCATGGCCACGCCGACGATGAGCCAGTCGCGGGTTTTTCCGCCGGGTTGCGCCGCGCGCCAGCCGGCGATAAGCGCCCATGTCCAGCACAAAACCAGCGGCGGATCAACCGTCATCAAAATTGTGCCGACGGCGAGCAGGGGAACGGTGCTGACGATGAGCAAAAGAAAAAATGCGAGCCGGGCATTGATTTCGCGCGCGACAAAACGCAGGGCGATGAAACTTAAGATCGCGGCGAAGAGCGGCGAGAAAAATCGGACGCCGAACGGCGTGTCGCCAAAAATGTGCGTGCCAACGAATTGGATGAGCGCGATTCCCACCGGCTTGCTGTAATACGAAAGCGCCAGATGCTTGGACCAAATCCATTGATACGTCTCATCTTTTTCCAGATCAATCATGCCACTGACGAGGTAAATCCAGCGCGCGATGAGCGTGACGAAAATTAAAATGTAGCCGAGGCGAAGCCAGTGGGAGTGAGTTGCAGGTTGAAAGTTGAAAGTTGAAGGTTTTTCAATTTCAGGTTTTGGACTTTGGACTTTGGACTTTGGACTTTGGATTGAATTGATGAGCGAGGGCAATTGTTCGTGCCAGAGCGGGAACCATTTTTTCCCGATGAATTGCCAGAGGGAATTGGCGGCAATCGTAAACGCGGCGGCGTAACCTGCGCCCAAAATTGCGCCAGCCAGAACGTCGCCGGGATAATGGACGCCGTTATAGACGCGCGAGAAAGCCACGGCCAGCGCCATCGGCAGCATGAACCAGAGGCTTTTCCGATAAAATAAAAACGCAATCATCGTCGCGGCGAACCAGTTGGCGGCGTGGGCGGACGGCATACTGCCGCTGTGCGAGCAGCCGAGCCGTTCGATGACGTGCGGCAGCGCCATGCACGGGCGCGGGCGATGCACGGCTTTTTTAATGGTGTTGATGATGAGCGGATCGCCAAGCGCAACGACGAGAAAAATCATCAGCGCGCACAATCGCAATCGCGCTTTTCCAAAGCAAAGCATGGCGATGATGATCAAAAGTGCGAGCGGCACAAACCAGCGCATCGCGCCGTGACCGCCGCTCAAGAGCGGCATGAGCCAGTCGAAGAACGGATTGCTCAACGAATGGTTGGTGAAATAAAACAGGCTCGTATCGAGCGATTGCAACCAGTGCATTGCGGCGAGTGTAGCGGGAAAAAGAAATTTTGGAAAACGGAATCGCGCAAGCCGCATGAATTGACGCCGCCGCTTTGCTTCTCTAATCTTCGCGCATGGCAAAAAAACTGGTTCCGGTAAGGGCGCGTTCCACCGCGACCCCGTCGTTTGCCGTCAAAGAAAAAGTCAGGGACGCCGTGGAAGTCGTCCCTACCAAACCGCAAAAACCCTCCGCTCTCCTCGACACGCGCGTCATCTACTGCGGCGACAATCTGGAACAACTCGCCAAGCTGCCTGATGCCTGCGTGGATTTGATTTACATTGACCCGCCCTTCAACTCCAACCGCAACTACGAAGTCTTTTGGGGCGAGACCAGGGAGAAGCGCGCTTTTGAAGACCGCCACGAATCCACCCGCGCCTACATTGACTACATGCGGCCGCGCTGCGTGCAACTCGCCCGCGTCCTCAAAAAGACCGGCAGCTTTTATTACCACTGCGACTGGCACGCCAGCCACAAAGTCATCGTTGCATTGACTGTGAAGGAAATTTTGGATGAGCACATTGCGAAGAAATTGGTTTAACGAGAAATGTCGGCGGCAGGATTTTGATTTTACTGAACCAGTTGCACCCGATAGAAACGGGCCGGGGTGTTGGTGACGGCTCCGGCGTCCAGATAATTGGTGATGCTGTCGCCGTCACCCGCAAGGACGATGTTCGGGCTGACGTTGGACCAGCTTCCGACGAGGTTCGTCGTGGTTTGCAAGACATTGGTTCGACCGCCGCCACAAAG
>DATCEV010000011.1:0-32896 GCA_036509895.1 Verrucomicrobiia bacterium | reverse complement strand
GATGGCGACGAATTGCAGCACGCTCGGGTCGCGGTAGCAGTCAATCATGCAGCGCGTGCAGCCGTCGCGGATGAGCTTCGAGTCGTCCCATTCCCAGACCTTGCACATCGGCTTCTCCCAAAAATGGCAGCGATACAAATCCAGATTCCAGTCGAGGTAAAAATATTTGTGCCCGCCGAGGCAGCCGAATTTTTCCTTCTCGCCGCGCAAATGCCGCTGCATTTCGTCGAGCGATTCGGTCGGATTCACGACGGGATAACCGCTGTTCTTTTTCATCTGCTTGATTTTTTCAAACAGCTGGATCAGTTCGGCGTTGTTGAAATTCACGAGGCCGCTGTCGCTGAAACTCAAATAGCTGCTCGCCAGCGAAGTCAGCGGATAACTGAACGTGCAGCTTTTGAAGCCGAGCGTTTCGAGAAACGCCGGCAATTTTTCGTAATCTTCAATCAACCGGCTCGCGGTGATGCTCGCGGTGGTTTGAATGCCGACGGAATGGAAAAATTCGTTCGCCTTTTTTATTTTTTTACAAACGTCCGGCAGGCCGCGATTTTTTTCGTGCGCGTTGATGTCGTGCGCGTCAATGGACATGATGACGCTGGTCAAACCATCGCTCGCAAGGCCGCGCATATTTTCGTCATTCCACAAACCGCCGTTCGTGCAAATCATCGGATGAATGCCGCGCTCGGCGGCGTAGCGCGTCATCGCGCGCAGATCGCGATGCACCATCGGTTCGCCGCCGACGAACAGCAGATAGCCGATGTGATTTTTCACCGCGATGTCAATCACGTCGCGCGCTTCCTGCAACGTCACGCTGCGCCGTGCTTTCGGGTCAAATTTGCTGCGCGCGAATCCGCAGAAGCCACAATCGGCGTTGCAAATGTTCGTGATGGCAAATTGCAGATAGCCCGGACCGCCGTGATTCAAAACTTCGCCGATGAGTTTTAGCATTCCTTTTTTTGGCCGGACGACGGGTTTGGAAAAATTATTTGCCGACGTGGATCCAGAAATTTTTCCTGCCACCGGCGGACTGGATTCGGTCAAGACGTTGGTCATTTCAAATTAACATTATGCCCGTGATTGCAGTTGTGGGCAAACTTTTCTTTGCTGTTAGGAAAATTTGAAACAATTTTCGCTTTGCACTGCGCGCTGGAAAAGTTTATTTTTGCACGAATTGTCCGATGGTGTAATGGTAACACAGCGCCCTTTGGAGGCGTTATTCATGGTTCGAATCCATGTCGGACAGCCAACTATCCAGTTCCGTCGTGCAACTTTCGCAATTAATTTCCGTCCACGAACTTTTTTCGGTCGCCGAACGTTTCAGCCAGACCAGCAAAATACTGATGTCCGCTGGCGATACACCCGAAATCCGCGCCGCCTGACCAATCGTCGCCGGACGAATTTTGCCCAATTTTTGTCGTGCCTCCATTCGTAAACTGGGAACGGTTCCGAAATCAAAAGTGACAGGAATTTGCTTATCCTCCATTTTTTTGAATTTTTCAACTTCAATTTCTTGGCGATCTATGTAACCAGCATATTTCACGGAAATTTCAACTTGTCCAATGACTTCCGGCAATAAAGTAGAATCTTGGCTTGGCAAATCTTGGTAGGAATTTTCAGGGCGACTTAAAATTTTTGCCAATGAATTACATTCATAAGACGTTTTATTTAATCTATTTAATTCGTTTTCAATCGCTTCTTTCTTGACGCAGAACTGTTTGAAATTTCGTTTCGGCAAAAGACCGATTTCATACCCAATTTTCGATAAACGCATATCCGCATTATCCTGACGCAATAGCAAACGATATTCGGCTCGCGAAGTGAACATTCGATAAGGTTCAATTGTTCCTTTGGTGATTAAATCATCAATTAAAACTCCAATATATGCTTGATCACGGCGTAAAATGATGGGCACGCGATCTTGAACTTTTCGCGCAGCATTGATTCCCGCCATTAAACCTTGGGCACCTGCTTCCTCATAACCTGACGTTCCATTAATTTGCCCGGCAAGAAAAAGATTTTCGCAAATTTTTGTTTCCAATGATGAATTTAATTGTTCTGGAAAGACAAAATCATATTCGACCGCATATGCCGGGCGCATAATTTCTGCACGCTCACAACCAATAATTGTTCGCACTAAATCAATTTGAACTTCAAATGGTAAACTGGTTGAAAAACCGTTAACATAAATTTCATCCGTCTCAATTCCTTCCGGCTCCAGAAAAATTTGATGCCGCTCTTTCTCTGGAAATTTGACGATTTTATCTTCAATGGATGGACAATACCGCGGACCAACTCCTTCAATCTGACCGGAATACATTGGTGATTTATGAATGTTTTCACGAATCAATTTGGCGGTCGCATCGGATGTATATGTAAGGTAACAGGGCAATTGTCCCTTGATTCTTTCTAAAATTGAATTTGGAGGATAAGACGATAGTGAGTTTTGTTCCATGTGGAACAAATCATTTTTCCAAAAGGTAAAATAAGGAATCGGATCGTCGCCGCCTTGTGTGGCCATTTTAGAAAAATCAATGCCGCGCTTTAACAGTCGTGGTGGAGTTCCGGTTTTTAAGCGGCCAAGTTTCAAACCAATTTCTTTCAAGGACGCAGAAAGATTCATGGCGGCAGCATCTCCGGCTCGTCCGCCGGATTGCTGATTTGTTCCAATATGCAATAAACCGCGCAAAAAAGTGCCGGTTGTAATGACTACTGTTTTACCCAAATATTGAACTTCTAAAGTAGTTTCAACCCCAATGGCGATTCCATTTTTATGGAGAATTTTTGAAGTTTGGCCTTGACGAATATCCAAATTTTCTTGCCGCTCACAAATCCACTTTAGGCGAAATTGATAAGCTTTTTTATCGCACTGTGCGCGAGGTGCCCAAACTGCCGGACCTTTTTTCGTATTTAACATCCTAAATTGGATGCCCGTCATATCTGTGTTTTTTCCCATCTCTCCGCCGAGTGCATCAATTTCCCGCGCTAAATGACCTTTCGCCAAACCGCCAATTGCTGGATTGCAAGACATTTGACCGATACTATCTGCGTTTATGGTAAGCAATAAAGTCTGGCATCCCATGCGCGCCGTCGCCAGAGCGG
The DNA here is from genome assembly GCA_036509895.1 of Verrucomicrobiia bacterium. Classification (GTDB taxonomy): domain Bacteria; phylum Verrucomicrobiota; class Verrucomicrobiia; order Limisphaerales; family UBA11358; genus UBA11358. The sequence goes on along the minus strand of DATCEV010000011.1, from coordinate 29,797 downwards.
CTTCAACTCCGGCATGGCCGGCGCCAACTACAATTACATCATAATTTTTTGGATAGACGAACATCAAGTGATTCCAAATTGCGAATTGGCAGGTGAACCAGAATTTGTCTTTTTTATTTTAGAAGCCGGATTGGCAGCCAGTTGTTCGCAAATTTTGAAGATTAGTTCGACTTCATTATCAAAACCAATTTCCTTGGCAATTTGTGAAGCGGTTAAAGGCTTGGAATTTTTTTGAAAATGTTCAGTTATTTTATTTTGAATGGAAATAACATTGGCTGCCGCCTTTTTTCCAGCTTCAACGCCAGGCTGGTGGTAGGCATTAATGTTGATGAATGAAGCATAAAAACTAATCGCGCGTTCAAAAAGCGCAATCAAACAACCGACTGAATATGGTGTAACTTCCTGGATGGTAATAGTAATCGATTGTCGACCATTTTCAGCTAACGCCTGCCGCGTGCCTAAATAAAATCCATGAAGAAAATCTCCCGACGAAATTGTTCCTTCAACCAAGACGGGAGTTTCATTTTGATTTTTCAAGACTTCAATGAAAACTGCAAAAAAATCGTTTAGTCCATCCCGCAATTGTTGAATGTAAGAATGTTGATCCGTGGCACCCTTGTTGCCAAGAACTGTAATTCCTTGGTTCACGATTTTACCATCCAAATCTTTTTCCTTGCCCAAAGATTCCATGACCAATTGCTGCAAGTATTTTGAGAAAAGTTCCAAGCGATCTTTGTAAGGCAATAGAACCATGTTTTTTTCACCTTTACCGTTACCTGAAGCAAAAAATGCCAAAGAAAGCAGCATGGATGGCCTTTTTTTGATAGATTCATTGCGATTTACGGAATCACACTCTTTAGCACCACGAAGCATTTCGTCTATGTTAATTCCTTGCAAAGCTGCGGGCAAAAGGCCAACCGCAGACAATTCGCTGGTTCGGCCACCAATCCAATCCCACATGGGGAATCGAATAATCCAATTTTGCGAAAGTTTATCGAGTTCGCTGCCGGCCATTGTTATGGCAAGTGCATGTTGAGAGAAATTTAACCCAGCCTTTTCATAAGCAGCTTTGGCCACCAGCATTCCGTTTCGAGTTTCTTTAGTTCCACCAGATTTTGAAATAACTATCGTTAATGTTTCTTTCAAACTATCAATTTTTGTCAAAATACGCTCCATGCCGTCGGGATCAGTATTGTCAAAAAAGAACGGCTTCAGTTTATCGGTTCCCGGATTGCCGAGGGCATTAGCGACAAATTGAGGACCGAGAGCGGATCCGCCAATGCCAATCAAGAGAAAGTTTTTGAATTTCCCGCCGGTGCCTTTGATTTCGCCGGAATGAATTTTTGCGGCAAACTTTTTGATGCCGACCAAGGTGTTCTCGATTTCGGCCCGAATTTCCGGCGTTGGCGCGAGTGCAGGATTGCGAAGCCAATAATGACCCACCATGCGATTTTCGTCGGGATTGGCGATGGCGCCTTTTTCGAGCGCATCCACATCGGCGAGCGCCTTTTGAATTTTTGGTTCCATCGTGGCAAAAAAGGCGTCGTCCACGTTCATGCGACTCAAATCAATCGCCACGCCAATTTGCGGAAACTCGGTATAATATTTTTGGAAACGTTCCCACCATTGCAGTTTGGTCAGATTCATAAAAATTTTCGTCGGCTATGATTGAATGATTTTGGCCGGAGCGCGGCAAGAAAATTCCTGGCGGAATTTACCGACGGAGAAAACTGCGCGCGGAGAAATTATTCCAATGGCAAACTGACGCGGATGGTCGTGCCGCGACCCAGCCGCGAGTGGAAGCGGATTTTTCCGCGATGTGTTTCAATGATGCGCCCGACGATGGCGAGGCCGAGGCCGGTGCCGCGCGCCTTGGTCGTGGCGAGAACAGTTTTGAAGGCGCGCGCCTGCAATTCTTTGGTCATGCCCGCGCCGGTATCTTTGAATTGGAGCAGCACGGATTTTTCGCCTGTGGAAATAAAACGTGATTTGATCGTGAGCGTTCCGCCCTCGGGCATCGCTTCGGCGGCATTCAAAATCAAGTTGAGAAAAGCCTGTTCCAATTGTGGCGCGTCGCCGGGAACCGGCGGCAAATCGTCGGGCAAATCGCGGATCAATTTTATGTTTTGATTGGCGAGCTTGTGGCGCACGAGCAAACTCAGTTCGTCAATCAACTCATTCAGATTCACGGGCGCGAATTTTGGCTCGGTCGTGCGCGCGAAATCCAAAATCTGCTCCACGATTTTATTCAGATGTTCAATTTTCGAGTCAATGATTCGCGCGTCTTTTGCGCGCGGATCACTGGCGGGAAATTTCAAATCCAGCGAATGATATAACAATTTCATCACCGTAAGCGGATTGCGGATTTCGTGCGCAACTTCGGCGGCAAGCAACCCGAGCGCGGATAATTTTTCGTTTTGGCGCAACTGTTCCTCGACATCCACGATGCGTTCGTAAAGCCGCGCTTTTTCAATCGCAATCGCAGACAACTCGGCGAGCGCGCTCAAAATTTTTATTTCCTCGTTGGAAAAATTGTAAGGACGACCCGTATAAACATTGAGCGCGCCGATGGGCCGACCCGCGAAAAGCAGGGGCACACTTAACAAGGAAACCAAACCTTCGCGCCGCGCAACTTCGGCGTTTTGATAACGATTCGAGGTTTGAACATTTTCAATTTGCACCGATTTTTTCCGGCGCACGACGCTGCCGAGCAGACTTTCTTCGACGCTTAAGCGCGGTTTTTTTATGTAGTTGGGACCGGCGCCATAACTGGCGCGCAAATCAAGCCACTCACGATTTTCGTCGAGCATCATCAGCGAACACATTCGCGCGCGCATCAAAATGGCGGCTTCACGCGTGATGACGCGCAGCGCTTCGTCCAGATTCAAAGTGGAATTGATGGCGCGGCTGACGCTGGCGAGCGACTCGAACAAATGCACTTTCAAACGCAGTTGTTCATAAAGCCAGGTGTGATGAATTACTTTGGCGGCTTGCACCGCGAGTTGTTCCAGTAATTCCTGATCTTCCGGACTAAAAGCATCCGCGCGATCTGAATCCACATTGATCACGCCGCGAGTTTCGCCATTGACATCCAGCGGCACGGCCAATTCCGATTTGACGCCGCGCCGCGCCGCGACATAGCGCGGGTCTTGCGTCACATCGCCGACGCGCGCGGGCTGGCCATTTCTGGCGACCCAGCCCGTGATGCCTTCGCCCACGCGCAATTTCAAACGCCGCGCCGCGTCCGGTAAATTTTGCGCCGCATGAATTTCCAGAAAGCCGGAAGTCGGATTGAGCAAAACTACGGAGCCGGAGCCGGCTTGCATCAGGCGGACGGCTTCGCTGACGATCAATTGCAACGCTTCCTGCGCATCCAGCGTCGAATGAATGACGTTGCTGACTTGATAAAGCAATTCCAGCCGCTCATGGCGCAGTTTTAATTTTGCCAGTTCTTCGCTCACAATTTGAAATTTATTTCATCGCACTTGCGCCATCAAAAAAAGTCCTGTGGCGCCAAAAATCATGTTGGGCAGCCACGCGGCCAACCACGGCGGCGCATAACCGCCGCTGCCCAAAGCCACGCTGATTTGTTGCAACACGAAAAACGTGAAGCAAATAAAAATGCTGCCGGCCACGCCGACAAAAAGATTTCTGCGGCCGCTCGCCGCGCCAAAGGGAATCGCAATCAAGACCACGACCAGGCAAGTCCACGGCGCGGCGAGCCGCCCGTAAAATTTAGTGAACAATTGACTCGCCGAATCGGGCGGCAAATGCGGGTGCAGTCGCAAATAATCATAAATATTCTTGAGCGGGATGTCGGCTTTGCTTCCGCCGCGCAAATCCAGAAAGCCGCCAATTTTTATTTCACTGCGGATTTGCGAAGGCGTTTCGTTAAATTCCGGCATGGCCAACACGTTGGTTTGGAGCGTCGGCACGAATGGTTCTTGCGCGGCGGCTTGCGAATATTCGGTCACATTGAAAAAAGTCCAGACGTGATTGGTCCACCTCGCGCGGTCGGCGTATAAACGGCGGCTGGAACCGTCCGGCAAAATCCAGTTGACCTGCGGCTTGAACATCGCGGAAGTTTTCAGATTGTATTCGCCGATGAGCCACGCGCGATGATGGCGCGCATTGGTGAAACCGAAATTGCGAAAATCTTTTTTGGCGTCGGGATCATCGGCTTTGTGAACGTAACGGCTTTTGATCTGCCACGACCAATCCGTGCTGACGGGCACTAGAAATTCATTTAACCCGAACAGCACCGCGCTCGCCGCCAAACCGATGATAAAATACGGAACGCAAAGGCGCCATAAACTGATTCCTGCCGCGCGCATGGCCGTGATTTCATTATGGCGCGCGTGATTGGTGAGCGCGTAAAGCAGCGCGAGCAACAGTGCGATGGGCAGAATCGTCACCAAAAATTCCGGCGTCATGGCGGCGGTGTAAGCAAGCACATCGAGAAAATGCAATTTGCGCTCCTGCATTTCCGGCAGGTCATTGAAGAGATTGAACGCGCTCCAAAAAATCAGGAAACCACCGAGGCAAAAAGCCAGCGGCGTGAGCAATTCGCGCAGCAAATATCGGTCAAGCAACCGCATGTGATGTTCAAAGTAAGGTGCGCGTGGAGCAGCGACGAGCGAAAACTGGTGGGTTGGGAGAGACTCGAACTCTCGACCAATGCCTTAAAAGGGCACTGCTCTACCGACTGAGCTACCAACCCGCCAAAGACGATCATCTTAATTCACCCGCGCCCGCGCGCAAGATTTTTTACAACCGCCCGCGCTGTTTTCATTTTATTTTTTCCCGCCGCGCGCTTACATTGTCTCCATCAAAGCGGGCACATTCATAAAATTCTGGGGCGTGCGCGGTTCCATCGCCACGCCGGGACCGGCCACCGTGCGGCATGGCGGCAACACCAGTTGCATCGAATATCGTTGCGGCGATGAAATCATCATTCTCGACGCCGGCACCGGTTTGCGCAAACTCGGCCAATCGCTCCTTGCCGAATTCAAAAACCAGCCGCTCAATCTTACCCTGCTTTTGACGCACACGCATTGGGATCATATTCAAGGACTGCCGTTCTTCGGGCCGATTTACAATCCGCGCTGCCGCCTGCGTATTCTCGGCAACGAAGGCGCGCGCAAAGGACTCGTCGCCGCGCTCACCGCCCAGATGGAAAGCACTTATTTTCCCGTGCCCTTCGACAAATTGCCGAGCAACATTGAGATTGAAGAACTCAAGGATTTCAGTTTCGACATCGGCCCCGTCCTTGTGCGCGCCTTGCGCGCAAATCATCCGGGCATGTGCGTTGGCTACCGGCTTTTTTCACCCGACGGCCTCATCGCCTTTTTTCCCGACACCGAAGCGCACGTTGTCGGCGAAGACGGCGACATGGTGGGATTTGTGCGCGACGCCGACGTTTTGATCCTCGACTCGCAATATGACAAGGCGGAATACAAAAAACACGTCGGCTGGGGACACGGCTGCGTGGACGATTCCGTGAGGCTTGCGCTCAAGGCGCATGTCAAACAACTCTGCCTCTTCCATCACGACCCCGACCACGACGACCGGCGCATGGATGAACTCGTCAAATACGCGCGCAAACTCGTGGCCAAAAAGAAATCAAGAATGAAAGTCGAAGCCGCGCGCGAAGGAATGGTGATTCGATTGGTCGGAAAATGACGCAAATCCGTTTGCGACGGCCACTATTCGATTAGCGACGTCATTTTCCCGCCTGCGCGACCGGCGGATTGGAAAGCGCCGCGCATCAAGCCGCCGTCGCCTTGCATGTTTTGAATACCATCGTGAAGAACACCTACAAAAATAATCCGTCGCGCCTTGCCGAATGGGCGACCGCCAGCCATGTGGAAAAACACACGCCCGTGCCGCGCCTGCCCAAACCCGCGCCGCCCGCCGTCTAGAAATGAACGCTCAAATTAACCTTGCTCGACAATGTAAAAATGAACGTCTAAAGTTCAAACCAAGAAAATAAGAGGCGGCGTTTTGGCTGCCGAATAACTGTTAGGCGGCTGGCAACGATTACTATTGTGGCATAGAAACACATTCAACACTAAAACCAAAAATGAAACACCACGCCAAAGTTATCTCCATCGCAATTTTGACAACTGCGAGCTGCTCGCTGTCCGCAACCGAGCTCTACAACCTCGACTTTACCACCGATGATGTCGGATCCTATGAGACGATCTTTGGAAATCCTTCGATCCAAGCTTCTGTAGGACCTTTTGCCAACGCCCTTGTCTTTCATGCAGTGACCGGTTATGACCAGATCGAATTGCCGATCGGAGTAACAGGGCCGAGCTATGATATTCAATTCGATGTTTTGGTGCATAACTTGCTAAATTCGCAGTATGCGTTTTCCATGTATCTCGATACAGCCTTTGCAACTAGTGTAGACTTTCACGGCGGACAGAACAGCATTGATGTGTTTCAGTCGTCGCCGTATACTACCGAGAATTTGGCCGACTTTGAAAATGACCAGAGTTATCATTTTGATATTTCAGTTAATTTGCAGGCTAACCTCTGGTCAGTAGCAATTGACGGCACGCAGTTGTTTTCCAATCCGGTCAACGCTTCGAGCTTGGACGACATACGCTTTAGCATGGCACCTTGGTATTTTGGTGCAGCCGACGCTCCAACAGTTTATGCCGGGCTTGATAATGTTCTTGTTAGTGTTGTTCCTGAACCATCAATTTACAGTTTACTTATCATGGCAGGGGCGGCGGGGTTGTTTTTGCTTCGGCAAAAAGCGTTAATTATCCTTTGCCTCCTAACAAGTCGCCGGAGCCAACCGCCGTTGGCGCTTGCAGTTCCGCTGTAAAGGGGTCAGTCCCAAGCATTGAAAAATTCTTTCGCGCCGTGTTGTTGCCTTAATTTTATCCGTGTTTCATCCGTGGCTAAAATTAAACCGGCTTTTCTCCGTAATTAATCGCCATTGCGCCGCCGAGCAAGTTTCCGTCTTGCTCTGAAGGAGCATCGGAAATTAGCCAGCTACGAAGTGGCTGGAAACTCGTCCACAAAATCACGGCGTCCTGAAAGGACGCTGGAAAATGTTCATTTAATTCCTTCGTCCCTTGCGGGACGATTTATTTTATTCGTCGAACACCAGCCACTGCGTAGCTGGCTAATTTCCCGCGTCGCTTCGCGACAAAAATCTGTGTAAAACCGTGGCCAAAAAACTAAACCAGCTTTCCCCCGTAATTAATCACCATCGCGCCACCGGGCAGGTTGATGACGCGCACGTTCGCCAGTTTCTCGGGCTATGCGGTAGCAAGTTCGCGCGCCCGATTTTTTTTGGAAACAGTTTTGCCAGCATAACAAGACAGTTCGCGGGCGCCGGCCAACAAACCTTCAATTCCCAAATCCACATCCAGTCGCGGCCAGTGAACGGAACGACCATAGACCTCAAACACAGCGCGCTCCTCATCGCTCGCGTGTTGCAGGGTCGGATAAAGGCTCAACGGCACGGCCAGCAAACGGCCGTCGGTGAATTCCACCGTCAGCCGGTTCTCGTCCACGCGCACATGGCGGATTTTATTGATTTTTTCTTTCATACCATCTGGCTTCAATCAGTTTTTTATTCGCCTCCACGATTTTCAAAATGTCGCGGAGTTCGTGTTGCCGGAAACCGTCGTTCCATTCCATGTGCAGGGGCGAAAGCCAGACTTTGGCCTCGCGTCCGTTCTTGGTCACATGGACATGAATCGGTTCACCCAAGTCATAACTGTAAAAGCTGAACCGATAACCATTTTGTCGCAGCACCGTCGGCACGAAAAGAATTTAGACGGAAAAACGCGGATTGCAACTCGTTCAATTCCAGATGTCGCGTGGTGGTTCGCGCGAAACTTAAACCGGCTTTTCCCCATAATTGATCGCCATCGCCGCCGAGCAAGTTGAGGACGCGCACGTTCGCCAGTTTTCCTGAAACGAAGCCAAAACTCGACACCCATTTTTCGGCCATTAAACTGTCGGCATGACGCGCACGGAAAAACTTCTGGCCGAACTCATCGCACTGCCCAGCGTGAATCCGGCTTTTTTGCCGTCGCGCCATCCGCGCGCCGGAGAAAAACGCGTCGCGGATTTCCTTGCCGCCGTCGCCGCGCGCGCCGGACTGGAAGTTGAATTTCAAAAAGTTCTGCCCGGTCGTTCCAATGTCATCGCGCGCTTGCTGCCGAAAAATAAAATCAAGCAAACCATTTTGCTCGCGCCGCATCTCGATACGGTTGGCGCGGACGGAACAAAATTTATTCCGCAGCGCAAAAACGGTCGCCTGCACGGGCGCGGCGCGTGCGACACAAAAGGTTCCGTTGCCGCCATGCTTTCCGCGCTTTGCGAACTGGCGAATGCGCAATCGCGCCCGCTCGAAACGGAAATCATTTTCGCCGGATTGATTGACGAAGAACACGCGCAAGCCGGTTCACGCGCGCTGGTAAAAAATAAATTCAAGGCGGCTTTGGCCATCGTCGGCGAGCCGACGCGCTTGCAAGTCGTCACCGCGCACAAAGGCAGTTTGTGGCTGGAACTGGAAACGCGCGGCAAAGCGGCGCACGGCGCGACGCCGCAGTTCGGCAAAAATGCGATTCACGAAATGGCGCGCATCGTGGACGCGCTGGAAACGGATTACGCGGCGCAATTGCAAAGGCGAAAACATCCGTTGCTCGGCGCGGCGACCGTGAATGTCGGAAAAATTTTTGGCGGCGCGCAGCCAAACATTGTTCCCGATTTCTGCCATATTTCAATTGATCGCCGCACGTTGCCGGGTGAAACGGACGCGAAAGTGAAAAATGAAATCGCAACTTTCCTTCGCGCAAAAAAATTATCCGCAAAAATTTCCAGCGCCAAACTTGCGCCGGCATTGCCGCTGGAAACAAACCATAAATTGCCGTTGGTTCAAAAATTCATGAAAAGCATCGGCCAGACAAAACCGCTCGGCGTTCATTTCTTTTGCGACGCGGCGGTTTTATCCGCCGCCGGAATTCCGGGCATTGTTTTTGGGCCGGGCGATATTGCGCAGGCGCACACGGCGGATGAATGGATTTCGCTTTCCGAATTGGAGCGCGGGAAGAATTTGCTTTTGGATTTCCTGAATTCACTTCCTTGAACCAAAACATTTTCGTATTGTCCCACGCTCATGTCCGCCGCCAAAACTGAAAGCATTCCGACGATTGATCACAAGCCGCACCTCACCTTTTTTCGTCAAAGCGGCTGGCTGATGGTCGCCAACATCGTGGGCGGCTTGATGACGCTGGGTGTTCATCCGTTGAACAAAGAAATTTCCGACGCGGAATACAGCGCGTTCGGCGTGTTGTTGATGGTGGTGGCGTGTTTGCCGACGATGCCATTGCAAATGGTTTTTGCCCAACAATCGGCGCAAGCATTGGCGCGCGGACGTGAACGGCAACTGGCGGGAATGATCCGGCTGGCGTGGGTATGGACATTTATCATTTGGGCATTGGGCGCGTTTTTGGTTTTTTGGTTTCGCGGCACAATCACCAAAGACTGGCAGCTTCCGAACACGACAGGTTTGTTGGTGACGCTGCCATTGTTGCTGGTTTCATTATGGATGCCGATGTTTTCCGGCGTATTGCAAGGCCGTCAGGATTTTTTTTGGCTGGGCTGGTCGTTTATTTTCGGCGGCGTCGGGCGGCTCGTCATCGCCGCGTTTTTGGTGCTGGCTTTGGGCGCGGGCGCGGCGGGCATGATGACCGGCGCGCTTTGCGGCGTGGCGTTGTCCGCCATCATCGGTATCTGGCGCACGCGAGATTTATGGTCAAAGCCCGCAGAACCATTTGATGGGAAAAATTTAATGCGTCAAATGGCGCCGTTATTGTTCGGCTTTGGCGCGTTTCAATTTATGTTCACGTCGGACACGATGTTCGCGAAAGCCTATTTCAGCGCGGACGCCATGAAAGCTTATGTCGCCGCCGGAACCTTGTCGCGCGGCTTGCTCTGGATTGTTCTTCCGCTGGCCGCCGTGATGTTTCCCAAAATTGTCCATGCCCACGCGAAATCGGAAAAGAGCAATTTATTTGGCATCGTGGTTTTGGGCACGGCGGCGCTGGGAATTTGCGGGATGCTCGGCTTGTGGCTGCTCGGTCCGTGGGTCGTAAAAATTGTCTATAAAACGAGCGATGTCGCGGCAACCATGGCGCTCATTCCGTGGTATGCCGGCGCGATGATTCCGCTGGCGATGGCCAACGTCCTCGTCAACGACCTGCTCGCGCGGTCAAAATTTCAAGCCGTGCCTTTTCTCGTTTTGCTCGCGATGTTTTACGGCCTGACGCTGACGCAATTTCACGCCAGTCTCATCATGGTGCTGCAAGTGCTCGGCGTTTTTAACACGCTGCTGTTTGCGATTTGCGCCTGGTTTGCCTGGCGAAAAAAGCCATTGCCGAAAAATTAAATTTTATTTCAAGGGCAACGGACGCGGCGCGCGCAATTTTTTATAAACCCAGACTTCCAGCGGCTTCAAGGGCCGGAGCAATTTGTAAATCCACGGCCAATAAATCAGCCGCACGCGAACGACGGATAGAAACATCGTCAGCGACGTGCGTCCCAGCGTGACTTTCGAGCCGATTTGATCCGTCCATTCCGTCGGCACTTCCAGAATTTTGAAACCCGCGCGTTGGATGGCGACCAACAAATTGATGTCAAACGCCATGTCCGCGATTTGTAAAAACGGATGAATTTTTTCCACCACCTCGCGCTTCATCACCTTCGCGCCACATTGCGTGTCGCGGATGTTCATCCAAAATAATAATTGCACGATGAAATGAAAAACGCGGCTGGCGAACTGGCGCTTGCCCGTTTGGGATTGATGAATGATTGCGCCGGGAATCCAGCGGGAACCGATGACGCAATCCGCCGCGCCGATTTTTTTCACCAAATCCAAAAATGCGCGCGGCGGTGTCGCACCGTCCGCATCCACATAACCGATGACATCGCCGAGCGAGGCGAGCCGGAGACCTTCGATGAGCGCGCCGCCCTTGCCGATGGCCGAGCGGAATTCCAGCGCGCGCACCCCGAGAAAATCCGCCGCGACGCGTTTGACCACGCCGAGCGTGTCGTCCGTGCAGCCATTGAGGACGACGAAGATGCGGAATTTGCCGGAATAATTCTGCTGGAAAAATGCCGCGTAATCGCGCAGCACCGGTTCGATGCGCGCTTCCTCGTTGTAAGCCGGGATCAGGATGAGCAGGCTGGGGTCAGGCACGCGGATTCAGTAACAGAAAATTTTCGCGCAGGCAATCTTGGGAAATGGGTGGGGAAATTTGCAGTCTATTTCCGTGTTAGGCGATATTTTAGGAATTTACTTTTCTGACAGCAACTCCTCAATCTTTCCTTCAAAATTTGTTTTCGCACCAAAAGCAAACACGTTGTCAAAACGCAAACAACCCTTCTTGTCTACTAAAAGCATATGCGGAAAACTATTAATGCCAAATTCCAAGACAAATTTGTTGCGTTCTTGGCCTTCAAAATACTGTGGCCAAATAATTCCCTTGTCCTTCAGAAATCGTTCCAGCCTGTTCTTATCTGTGTCAGAACTGATGCCAACTACCTCAAATCCTTTTTGCTGATATTTCTCGAACGCAGCCTTCATTCGTGGCAACTCCTCAACACATGGCTCGCATTCGGTTTCCCAGAAATCTATCAGCACAACCTTGCCGCGCATCTGAGACAAGTCCACTGCGCGCCCATCCACGGCGGTAAATTTCATGGTCACTGGCTTGCCTTGCAAAGCCAGCCGATAGTTATTTCCATTCAACCATATTTGAAAACGATTCGTGAGCCGTGGTTCGGCAAAACAAGCCGAAAGGCAGGCCAACGAAAACATGAGAATAATGACGTAACGCATAGTATTTTGTGTGCGCTTAACATTTAGGTAGCGCATATCTTGCAGCCCATTTCATTTCATGTTCAAACACTATTCCCGAAGTGAGCTTGCGTCTAGCGCGAAACAATTCTTGCCGCCGCGCATTTTCTTCAGCGCCGTAGGCGCGGCATATTTGTAGAACCCAATTCCAAAAAGACCAAAGCCCCGTAGGGGCGGCATATTCCGCCGTTTTAATTATTCGTCCGTTTTGAAATTGCGCGGCGCGGAAGATGTCGCTCCTGACGGAGCTTGGAAATCTTTTTTGTCCGAGTTTTCTACAAATATGCCGCGCCTACGGCACTGGAATCCGCCGGACTTTTCCGCAGATTACGCCGATGCCGCAGATTTTAATTTTCATCATCTGCGAAAATCCGCGAAATCTGCGGATGCTTTTTCCGAAACAATTCTTGCCGCCGCGTCCGCCGCTTGACAGCTTTCAAAATAAACCCTATTGTCTGACACATGGCTGACACTATCGAAGTCAATACGCGCAAGTTCGTCCGGGACTTCACCAGGATGAAGCATCTCACCGCCTCCGGCGCGTCCGTGCGCGTCGTCGAAAACGGCCTGTCGTGGACGTTCGCGCTGGAAAATCACAAGGACGGTTTTCTCGGCTGCACCAAAGGCACGCTCAAGCATCAGGCCGGACTGAAGGAACTGTTTTCCACCGGCGAAACCTGGGACGCGGAAAAATGACCTGGCTCTGGGACACGCACGCGCTGATCTGGGCGATGGAGGACGATCCGCATCTGCCGGCGGCGGCCCGCAAAGTGGCGCGGCAATCCGGCGAAAATACGGTCTGCGGCATTTCACTTTGGGAAGTCGCCTGTCTCGTGGACAAAAAACGGATTAAACTTTCCATTCCGCTGACAGATTGGATGGACAAAGTTGTCGCGCGGCTGCCGGTTTTGAACATCACCGGCAACATCGCGGCCAAAAGTTATGCGCTGGGAAAATTTCACGGCGATCCGGCGGATAGAATCATCACGGCGACCGCTCTGGTTCACGGCCTGACAATCATCACGAAGGACGAAAAAATTTCAAAGCATTCCGGCGTGAAAACGATTTGGGATTGAAAGTAGGAGACGACGTAAGGAGTCTCTGACTGATTTTTAGAAATTTGAGACTCGTCACCTCGTCTCCTACAAACTTGGAACTTGAAACCGGCAACTTGAAACTCTTTAATCCGGCATGGATTCCCGCGAAGCATTCATCGCGCTCAACCTGATTGAAGGTGTCGGGCCGATTCGCGCGCGGCTCCTGCTCGAACATTTCGGCGACGCGCCAAAAATCCTCGCCGCCGCCAAATCCGAGCTGCTCCGCGTCCGCAACATCGGCGAGGAAACCGCCGAGGCGATTGCCAATTGGGAAAAATCCGTTGACCTCGCCGGTGAATTGAAACGCATTTCCGATTTCGGCTGCCACGTTTTGATTTCGGCGGATGAAAATTATCCCGCGCTGCTCCGCGAGATTTACGATCCGCCGCTCGTGCTTTACGTCAAGGGCGCGCTGACCGCGAAGGACAAAAACGCCGTGGCGATGGTCGGCTCGCGGCAGACGACGCATTACGGCATCGAGACCGCGCGCAAGCTGGCGTATCAGCTCGCCTACGTCGGCGTGACGGTGGTGAGCGGCGGCGCGCGCGGCATTGACACGGCGGCGCATCAGGGCGCACTTTCGGCTAAAGGAAGAACGATTGCAGTTTTAGGAACTGGAATAAATCTGGTTTTCCCGACGGAGAACGCGGAACTGTTTCAACGTATTTCTGAAAACGGCGCGGTCATCACGCAATTTCCGTTCAACCGTCCGGCGGACAAACAAAGTTTTCCCATCCGCAATCGCATCGTCGCGGGAATGACTTTGGGAACAGTCGTCGTCGAGGCAAATTCGACGAGTGGCGCGCTCATCACGGCGAACATGGCGGTCGAAGCTGGGCGGCAAGTTTTTGCGGTGCCTGGCAGAATTGATTCGCCGCGCAGCAAAGGCTGTCACGATTTAATTAAAAAAGGCGCGAAACTTTGCGAAGGCGCGGAGGATATTTTGAGCGAGTTCGAGTATTTGTTTCCGGCGAGCAATCGTCCGCCGTCGCCGGGCGAGACGGGCGTTTTGCCCGCGCTGGAACTTTCGGAAAATGAACAAAAAGTTTTTGACGCGCTGAAAACCGACGACGAGTTGAGCATTGACGAAGTGATCCGGGCGAGCGGTCTGTCGAGTTCGGCGGTTTCGGTGGGACTTTTGAGTTTGGAAATGAAGCGCATCGTAAAACAATTGCCGGGAAAAATGTTTGTGCGAAATAATTAACGAAACGAAACTTGCGCGGCAGGGTTTGATTGACTAGCACTTGACTTCAAAATCTATGGCAACCTACAAAATCATCGGCGGCGATAAAAAGGAATACGGTCCGGTCACGGCGGAAGACGTGCGCCTATGGATTGCCGACGGGCGGCTGGATGAAAAATCTTTGGTGCGCGGCGCGAACGACAATGACTGGCGCGCGCTCTCCACCTTTCCAGAATTCACTGGCGCCTTCACGTTCAAGACCGTCGCGCCGCCGACCATCTCGCTGCGGGAACATTCAACCAATTTTGCGGAACGCGATTATGAACTGGATATGGGCGGCTGCATCAGTCGCGGCTGGGAATTGCTGAAAAATAATACGGGCGTGATGTTTGGCAGTTTCCTGATTATGTTTATAATCGAATTCGCCTTTTCGGGTGCGCTCAATCAGGCTGTTTCAATCTTTGTCCCTAAACATCTCCTTGCCATCGCCTTATTCAAAGTTATCTTCAATTATTTTTCTTCTGCGGCCAGTGCTTTGGTCTTGGGTCCGTTGATGGGTGGTTTGTATTTAGTCTATCTCAAGACAATTCGAGGATCGCATACAAAAGTTGGCAATGTTTTTGCCGGATTCCAAAAATGCTTTTCGCAACTTTTTCTTGGTTATCTTGTTGTGATTCTTATAACCGGCCTATGCATGATGCCGTTCAAGTATATTCAAGCCGTTAAACTTGATCCGCTGTTTGCACAATTAAAGAACTCGCCATCCGCCGACGCCCTAAATCTTTTGCCACAGATTGGGTCCGCCTTTATTAGTATTTTGCCGGTCTTATTTATTTGCATGATTCCCATGATGTATTTGTCAGTGAATTGGTGGTTCACCCAGCCGCTTATCATTGATAAACAAATGGATTTTTGGACGGCGATGAAGGCGAGCTGGAAAATGGTCGGCAAACATTGGTGGCAGGTTTTCGGGCTGGTCGTTTTGATCGGCCTGCTCAATGTCGCCGGTGTTTTGGCGTGTGGCGTGGGTTGGTTGATCACCAATCCTATTGGTTTCGCCGCCCAGATGTATGCGTATGAAACCATTTTCGCGGAATCGTAAAACCATCACGCACGCCGCCGCCCGCAACGCCGCGCTCGTCAACCAATTCGCCACGCCCGGCCTCGGCTCGCTCATGGCCGGACGCTGGATCGCCGGCCTCGGCCAGCTCATTTTGTCCGTCGCCGGCTGCGCCCTGATGCTCGTCTTCTTTTTCAAAGTGATGAGCTACTATTACGGGCTGATGTTTGCCACCGGACGGTCGCATCCTATTACCATCAACTGGTGGATGCTGAAAGGCGGCGGGATTTTATTCGCCATCTCGTGGTTTTGGGCGCTGGCGACGAGCTTTACCCTGTTCCGCGCAGTGGCAAAGGGCAGTGCCACGTCATTGGAAAATTTCGCCGCGCCGCCCAAATTAAAACTGGATGCGGCGCAGGTCATTCTTGCGCTGGCCCAAGCGCCGGAATGGAAATTGACCGGCGAAACGATTGCCCGCACGTTTCAATTCAAGAATTTTTCTACCGCGATAAAATTCGTGGACGCCATCGCCGACATTGCGGAAAAATCATGGCATCATCCTGACATTGACATCCGCTGGAACAAAGTGACGCTCGCGCTCACGTCGCATGACGCTGGCGGCTTGACGGAAAAAGATTTTGCGCTGGCCAAAAAATTTGACGAATTGTTTGCGCGCTGATTTTCGCGGCTTGATTTTTTCTCCGCGTTAAAAATATATTCCAAAAAAATGGCGGCCAATTTATGTATAAAATCATCGGAACCGACGGGCGGCAATACGGACCGATTGGCGCGGAAGAAGTCCGGCGCTGGCTCGCCGCCCATCGCGTCACCGCGCAAACGCTCGTGCAGACCGAAGGTTCGTCCGATTGGAAACCGCTCGGCGCATTTCCTGAATTGATTTCCCAAACCGGAAACGTGCCGCCGCGAATTGCGTCGCCGCCATTATCCATCGCCACGCGCGCGTCCAACAAAATTGCCGCCGGAATTTTCGGAATTGTGTTCGGCGGTTTTGGCGTTCATAAATTTATCCTCGGCTACACCGGCGCGGGCGGAATCATGCTCGCGGTCAGTCTCTGCGGCATTTTGACGTGCGGCTTGCTGTGGCCGGCGTGGGTGGTCATGCACGTCATCGGCATCATTGAAGGCATCCTTTATCTGACAAAATCCGACGAGGAGTTCGTGCGGATTTATGTGGACGGGCGCAAGGAATGGTTTTGAATGCGTTTGCCAAATGGCCGCATTGCAGCGAGTTTTGAATCATGAAAAAATTAAACGCCGTTGAAATCAAATCCGCGCTCGCCAAAATTCTGGATTGGAAAAAGCATGGCGCCGTCATTTCGCGCCGATTTGAATTCAAGAATTTTCCTGCGGCCATGAAGTTTGTGAACGCCGTCGCCAAAATCGCCGAGCAAGAACAGCATCATCCTGACATTGACATCCGCTGGAACAAAGTGACGCTCGCGTTCACCACGCACGACGCGGGCGGTTTGACGAAAAAAGATTTTGCGCTGGCAAAAAAAACCGATGAACTGTCACTCCACTGAATTTTCCGGCACGGAATTGGTCAGGCTTTCGAGCGTCGCGGTGGCCGGAACGGTTGGCGCGGGCGGCGGCGCATTTTTGCGCGGCAAACGGCCGATCCAGATTCCGCTGACGCCATAGTTCCATTCCAGTTGCGGAATGGTGGGCGGCGAGCCGCGCCCGTCGCGAATGACCAGCCGGTCTTGTGGCCGCATTTTTTTCACCCAGCCGGCGTAGGCTTTGGAATCGCCAAAATTCCACAGGACTTTGTGATAAACTTCAAAATCTTCCTGGGGCATCCAGGTCGGCTCGAAGCCAAGCATATAACGCCAGTCACCCTGCGGGTTTTTGAAAAAGGTTTGATAAAACAACGTCATGTCCGCCGAATAAAAAATTCCGCCTTTGTCCGGCATCCAGCCTTTGAGATCGGGATTGTTTTCCGTCAGATATTGCTCCGTCAAATTGTAAGTCCAGCGGCTGCCGGAATCATTCGTGACGGCGAGAAAAGTGGCAATCGCCAGGCCGAACACCAGTCCAAGCCGTTTGAAAGAATCAACGGCAAACCGGGTTTGCAGAAAAAATTGCAGGTCGCAAGTGATCAAAACCATCAAGGCCGGCCAGCCCCAATCCGCCCAAAAACGTCCGACTTTGAAACCGAGCACCCAGCCAAAAAAGGCGAGCCAGAACGCGGGATTTTTGCTCAAAGGCCGCACGTCCAGTTTGGCAAGCTGTCGCAAAATGATCAGGCCGCCCAAAATTCCCAGCGCAAAAATATCGCCGTTGGATGGTTGCAATTCACTTGCCATCGTGCGGATGGTGTCGTGCATTCCGACGGCGAGCAGCGCAAGTTTCAAGGCTTGAACCGGATATTCAAACGGATGTCCCGTGAGCGCGCTGCCGATGATAACTCCGATGACCCAACTGAAACCGAGACTGATCGCCCAGCGAAATTCGCCGGCAAAAAGAAGGGCGCCGAGCAGCAAAATCCAAAGATACCAGGCGCCATGAACGAAAGTGCAGAGCGCAAAAATCACGGTCGTCAACCAAAGCATCCACCATTTTGGCGCCGATGAACCGTGCCGTTGCCACAGAAAAAGAATGGTCAGCAATCCGGCCAGCGTCACCAGGTAAGGCCGTCCCAAGGTGAATCGGCCGCACAAATCCGAGGTCAAACTCGCGGCGAGCAAAGTGATGAGCCACGCTTCCGGCCATTTCAACCACGGCAAAACCGACCAGCCGACGAGAACGAACAGCGTGACCACGGAAAAAATCACGAGCGCTTCGGCATTCCAGTTTGTCCCGCGATGAATTTTTTCCAGAAAGAGATTCCAGCCGAATTCATGGTCAATTTTATAGACCGGATTGAGCACGAGAATTTGCGACCATGATTTGCCGCTGACCGCTTTGGCCGCGTGCCGCAACGCATCGTCGCCGGGCAAATATCCGTAGCTGATGATTTTCAGTGGAATGGCGAGAATGACCAGAAGGACAATCGCCCAGACGGCGAGCGGCACATAACGCTTGAGCGCATCGAGCGGTGAAGATTGAAAAGTGCCGTTATCGTCGGTCATGTTTCACGGAATCAAAACACCATTGGCACGCCTTCGTCGAGGATTTTTATTTGCCGCGTCAGATTTTCTTTCGCCGCGATCTCCAGAAGCCAGCGCGGCGGCTCGTCCAAATCCTCGAAGGATAATTTGAAAGTTCCATAGTGCATCGGCACAAACCATTTCGCGCCGAGTTCCTTGAATGCCTTGATCGCTTCATCTGGACCCATGTGAACTTTGCGGAATGTCGCCGGGTGATACGCGCCGATGGGCAGCAGCGCGATTTCCGGCGCCAGTTTTTTTCCGATTTCCGAGAAGCCGTCGAAATACGCGCTGTCGCCCGCGTGATAAATTTTCCGCCCCTGATGCTCCAGAATGAATCCACCGTAACCGCGATGACTGTCGCGCAACGTCCGCGCGCCCCAATGTTTGCTCGGCGTGAAGGTGACTTTCCATTCCTTCTGCGAAAAACTTTCCCAATGATCCAATTCGATGACGCGCGCGAAGCCGAGGTTGTGCGCCAAATCGCCGACGCCGCGCGGCATCACGCCGATTTTCGGATGCGGCAGGCGGCGCAGCGTCGGCTTGTGAAAATGATCGAAGTGCGCGTGCGTCAGCAAAACCAGATCAATCGGCGGCAAATCTTTTATCTTCAAACCCGAACGCTTGATGCGCTTCAAAAGGAAAAGCCAGTTCGCAAAATTCGGGTCAATCAGCACGTTCAAATCCGTGAACTGGATGAGAAACGACGCGTGGCCGATCCAGGTGATGGCGACCTCGCCGTGTTTCAATTTTGGAAAAACCGGGACGCGATGTTCGCCGTGGCGCGGCGTAAGCAACGCCTTCAAAATCAGTTCGCGAAAAAACGTCGCCGGCTTGAAATGATTTGAAGGCGTCAAGTCCTTGAACGAGCGCGGCAGTTTCCGGCGCGGCGCGGGACGGCTGGATTTTTCTTTCGTCATCGGCGATTAGACTTTAGCACCCGCCGCGCGTTCGACCAATTTGAAAATTAAAATGCCGCGTGAAGAACGCGAAGGAAATTTTTAGCTGTCAGTCGTCTGGCGACGAATGCGGCAAAACTGTATCAATAAAAGAATGGTCAGGATAATGGCGAACAAATTGATTAAGACAAACGTGTCTTCATGGACAAAGGTATACATTTGAAGCATCCGAGGATTCGGCCGGTGAAAATCAGCATCGAAATGTGCGCCGACATAAAAATATCCGCCATAAGCTAAATGCGTAATAAATGGTCCAAACTTAAATCCAACAGCCAAATCCCAAACATATGACGGTGAATTAATTGTCACGGTTTGCGCCAGCGTAATTAAAATTGCGAGAATAAAAACCCACCGCTTTGCTTTCCATAATCCCAGAGCAATCAAAGCATAAATTACTGCTACTGTAATATAGGTGTATCGAGCTGGCGTAAGACATCCTAAAACAAGCATTGGTGAAAACCCTTGCAACAAAACGAGGATTGAAACTATCTGTTTCATATTTTTGACTTTGCCCCTGGCAAAATAATTTTTCAAGCGTTTTCGCTCCGAAGGAGCATCGGAAATTAGCCAGACACTTCGTGTCTGGTTGGCGGCAAAGTAAAATTCCGTCCTGAAAGGACGGCGGAATTGTCCGTTTGTTTTCCATTGTCCCGCTGGGACAAATTATTTTTCGCATTGCTACCAGCCACTTCGTAGCTGGCTAATTTCCGCCGTCGCTCCGCGACAAGATTTTTCCGTGTTCAATCCGTGTTTCATCCGTGGCTAAAAAATTTCTTCGCCGGCTTCGCGTCCTTCGCGCGACACATTTCTTTCAATTTGTGCCGCCGCCGCTTCGTGTTAAATTTTTGCGTTAAATTATTCTATTTGATATTGACTAATTCATCAAAGTAATGGATTATTACTTCATGGCTGATTTGAATACTTTAACTCTCACCGCGAAAGGTCAGGCGCAATTTCCCGTCGGTTGGCGGCGTCAGGCCGGGCTGTTGCGCGGCGGCCCGTGCGATGTCCGCGTGATTGACGACGGACGCCAAAGTTTGCTGATCACTCCGCGCATCCAAAAACGGCGCGGGGCGGTTGGCTTATTGGCGCATTTGAAACGTCAAAAACTTCCGTTTCCTAAAGTTGAACGGCACGTTTTGCCTTACAAATGAGTTATCTCATTGATTCCGATTTGATTTCGCTGGCGCATAAAAAATTTTTGCCGGCGGCTTTGGCAAAATGGCTGGCGCATCACGAAGCGGAAACTTTCATCAGCGAAATCACGATTGCGGAAATGAGATTTGGCGTGGAACTCGCGCCGGAAAGTCATCGCGAAATTCTGGCGGCGCAGGTTGCGGCCACCGAAAAAATTTTTGCCGCAGCCATCGAACGGGTGAATCTGGAAACATTGCTGCAATGGAAACGCGTGCTGGCATTCTTAAAAAAAGAAAGGCGCACGGTTTCATGCGAAGACACATTGCTGGCTGCGCAATGTCTGGCTGCCGGACACATGATTGCCACAAATAACCTTAAAGACTTTCAACTTTTCGCGCCGCTCGGATTGCAAGTGGTGAATCCGCTGCTTTAATTTTACAATCCACGTTTGCTGCGGTTAAAATTTTTTATGGCTGATTTGGCAAAACAACTGGACAGGTTTCTCCGCAAAAAACCGAAGCTCGGCAAAAATGTTTTCATCGCCAAGACCGCCACCGTTATCGGCGACGTGACGCTCGGCGCGCATTCGAGCGTGTGGTATGGCGCGGTGTTGCGCGGCGACATCAACCGCATCGTCGTCGGCCATCACTCGAACATCCAGGACAACGCAGTGCTGCATCTCGCGGATGATTTTCCGTGCGTCGTCGGCAATTGGGTCACCGTCGGCCACGGCGCGATTGTCCATGCGTGCGAAGTTGGCGATGAAGTTTTAGTCGGCATGGGCGCGGTGATTTTGGACGGCGCGGTCATCGGCCGGCAATCGCTCATCGGCGCGAAGGCGCTCGTGACGCAGGGAACGAAAATTCCGCCCGGCTCGCTCGTCCTCGGCGCGCCGGCGAAAGTCGTCCGCAAATTGTCAAAGGAAGAACGCGCAGGGCTGAAATGGTGGGCGGAAAAATACGTGGGTAACGGAGCTTACTGTTTGAAACACGGAATCGGCATGGATTAAGCGATGATTTCTTGACATTTTTTCAATGTCATACATCATGTCTGACATGGCAGTGATAACGAGAAATTTTCTCAAGCGATTCGCCCATTACAAACGGCAGGCTGAAAGCGGAACGCCGGTGAAACTTGTGGATCGGAACGGACGGCAGTTTGTTTTCAAGCTGGAAAGGAAATCCGGTCTTTTGGGCGCGGGCAAACATTTATCAAAAGGCATTCCGCTTTCGCCTGATCCAGTGGATAAATCCGAGTGGAAAGGCTTGGTGTGACTTATCTGCTGGATACCGCGCCGTGGGCGAACGCTGTGCTGACTCCTGAAATTCTTCCGGCTAGAATAAAAAAACTTTTGGACAATTCGCAACGCAAAGCGCTTTGTTCTATTAGCCTTCTTGAATGCGCGATCTTGCACCGTCGCGGGCGTCTGCGGCTGGAAGCAGCTTTGGCCGATTTTTTCAAGCAAGGCATCGTGGCAGAGGTTGAAATTCTCGAATTGACGCCGGAAATCGCAGCCATGAGCAACG
The DNA here is from genome assembly GCA_036509895.1 of Verrucomicrobiia bacterium. Lineage (GTDB taxonomy): Bacteria > Verrucomicrobiota > Verrucomicrobiia > Limisphaerales > UBA11358 > UBA11358. The sequence goes on along the minus strand of DATCEV010000011.1, from coordinate 7,835 downwards.
ATTTGCCGGAAGATTTTTCCGGCGATCCGTTCGACCGCGTCATCGCTGCAACCGCAAAAGTTTTGAACCTCACTTTAATTACTTGCGACGCGGCAATTCGTGACGCCCGTTTTTGCAAAGTGGAATTTTATCCGTTCAAACCTTCGCGGCTGACAAAATAATTTGATTATCTCCGCAACATTCCCGGAAAACCGCCGCCCATTTTGCCCATCATTTTCGAGAACTTGCCCATCTTCTTCATCATCTGCTGCATCCCGCCGAATTTGTTCAGCATCGTGTTCAGTTCCGTCACGCTCACGCCGCTGCCTTTGGCGATGCGGATGCGGCGCTTGGCGTTGAGGATTTGCGGGCTGCGCCGCTCCTGCGTCGTCATGCCGCAGATCATCGCCTCCATGCGCTTGAATTCTCTTTCCTGTTTCGACAAATCGCCTTGCTGCTTCAACATTTCCGCGCCGCCCGGCAGCATCCCGACGACGCTTTCGAGCGAGCCGAGTTTTTTCATCGCGCGCAATTGCTCCAGAAAATCTTCCAGCGTGAATTGTCCCTTGCGCATTTTTTCTTCCATGCGCTTGGCGTCGTCCTCGCTGACGGCTTCGGCGGCGCGTTCAACGAGGCTGACGACATCGCCCATGCCGAGAATCCGCGACGCCATGCGTTCGGGATGAAACGGCTCAAACTCGTCGAGCTTTTCGCCGACGCCCATGAACTTGATGGGCTTGCCGGTGACGGCCTTCAGGCTCAACGCCGCGCCGCCGCGCGCATCGCCGTCGAGCTTCGTGAGGATCGCGCCGGTGATTGAAAGTGCCGAATCAAAATGCGTGGCGACGTTGACGGCTTCCTGGCCGGTGGCGGCGTCGAGCACGAGCAAAATTTCCTGCGGCTTCACGAGGTCACGCAGGCGGACGAGTTCCTGCACGAGCGGCTCGTCAATCTGCAAACGCCCGGCGGTGTCAAAAATTAAAATGTTGCGGGAATTTGCTTTTGCGAAATCCAAAGCTTCGCGCGCGATTTTCAAAACGTCCGTCTCGCCGCGTTTCAGGAAAACGGGAATCTCGATTTGTTTGCCGAGCGTTTCAAGCTGGTCCATCGCCGCCGGACGATAAACGTCCGCCGCGACGAGCAAAGGCTGGCGGCCTTGTTTTTGCAACAGCCGCGCAAGCTTGCCGCTGGAAGTGGTTTTGCCAGAACCATGCAGGCCGACCATTAAAATTGAACTCGGATTACCGTCGAGTTTCAGCGCGGCATTGGTCGAGCCGAGCAAGTCCACAAGTTCGTCGTGAATTATTTTTATGATTTGCTGGCCGGGCTGGACACTGGCGACGACTTCTGCGCCGAGCGCCTTGACCTTGACGCGCTCGATGAAATCGCGCGCGACCTTGAAATTCACGTCGGCTTCGAGCAATGCCATGCGCACTTCGCGCAGGGCGTCGCCGGCGTTGCTCTCGGAAATTTTACCGAGGCCGCGCAAATTGCGAAAGGCATTCTGAAGTTTGCCGCTTAACGAATCGAACATTTTTTATTCCTGAAAATAGATGGTGGTAGGTGATGGATTCGAACCATCGAAGGCGTAAGCCAGCAGATTTACAGTCTGCCCCCGTTGGCCACTTGGGTAACCTACCACGGCTGCGAGCCGCACAATAAGCCATGCAAACGGCGCAAAGGCAAAACAAAAAACTCCCGCAACCTTTCAGTCGCGGGAGTTTGGATTTTTTTAGGGAAAAAAATTAATCAAACGCGTGGCCGGCGCAACAAAGCACGTCGCGGACTTTGTGCCGGACAAGTTCCTTCACTTTCGCGCGCGCCGGGCCGAGATATTTGCGCGGATCGAATTCCTTCGGGCTTTCCGCAAAAACTTTGCGGATCGCCGCCGTCATCGCCATGCGCAGGTCGGTGTCAATGTTCACCTTCGTGCAGCCCACGCGCCGCGCGATTTCGATGTCCGCTTCCGGCACGCCCGCCGTGTCCGTGCCCATTTTACCGCCGTATTTATTGATTTCTTCGGCCAAATCCTTCGGCACGCTGGAAGCGCCGTGCAGCACGAGCGGATAATCGCCAAGGCCGGCATCGAGCAGCGCTTTTTTGATCGCCTTCAATCGTTCCAGATCCAAATGCTGTTCGCCTTTGAATTTATAGGCGCCATGGGAATTTCCAATCGCGACCGCCAGCGAATCCACGCCGGACGCTTTCACGAACGCGACCGCTTCGTCGGGATGCGTGTAAGCGCCGCCTTTGGAATAACCGCCGCCTTCTTCGCCGTCATCGTGTTGCGCGCCGACGAGCATTCCCAGTTCGCCTTCGACCACGCAATCATGCTTGTGCGCGTAATCCACGACCTTTTTGCAAATCTCGACGTTTTTCTCAAACGATTCATGGCTCGCATCAATCATCACGCTCGTGAAGCCTTCATCAATGCATTCCTTGCACAACTCAAACGTGTCGCCGTGATCCAGATGCACTGCGATCGGGATCGTGGACAGGCTGACCGCCGCCTCGATCAGCTTGCGGAGATAAATCGGATTGGCGTATTGGCGCGCGCCCTTGGAGATTTGCAGCATCAACGGCGCTTTTTCCTCCTCGCAAGCCTCGACGATGGCCTGGATGAGTTCCATGTTGTTGACGTTGAACGCGCCGAGCGCGTATTTGCCCTTCAACGCCTTCGCAAAAAGTTCCTTGGTATGTGTCAGTGGCATAAGTTTTTAATTTAAATTTAACGGCAAATTAACCTGAATTCTCCCAATGGCGGAAAACAATAGCCTGATTCCCGCGAAAGGAAATAAAAAATGCCTGCACGTTATGCACAACAAATTTTAGCCACGGATGAAACACGGATTGAACGCGGATTTTTTTCAAGCCCGTAGGGCTGGCATCTTTGTAGCAACGCACCACAATAATTCCAAAGCTCCGTAGGAGCGACATCTTCCGAATATGCCGCCCCGACGGGGCTGAAATTTCATTTTGGTTGTGGTTCTACAAAGATGCCGCGCCTGCGGCGCTAAAAAATGCGTGAACCATTCCGGCAAATCCCTTAAGCTTCCTTTGTGCGAAATCCCGGCAAATGGCTTGCCGCGCTGACAATTTTAATTGTCATCATGTCCATCGCTTTGCATTTTTTGAATCCTCGACCGCCGGACAATTCTTCCCTTCCCGTTTCAGTCGCGCCGCTGAATCATTTCAATCCGCCGCCATTTGTTTTTCATCCGCAAAAAATCGCGCCAAAAGAAGAACCGGAACTTGATGCCGCTGGCGAGCCTAAAATTTCGCGCGAACGAATCGAAAACTGTTTGCAAAATTACAATCGCAATGCCACCAGTTTGTTGGCGGCATTTCATGCTTTGGGCGACACAAATTATTTGAATGAAGCCGCGACCAATTTTCCGAACAATCCGCAAGTGGAGCTGGCCGTTCTCTCGCACGATGAATTTCCGCAAGACCGCCGCAAATGGCTGGACGCTTTCAAAACGTCATCGCCGGATAATTCTTTGGCGAATTATTTGTCCGCTGAAAATTATCTCAAAGATGGGCAGACCGATACAGCCATCAATGAACTTGAGATTGCCACGAGCAAACCTCTATTTGACGATTTCACGATGCAGTCCAGATTGGACGAAGAAGAATTGACGGAATGCGGCGGCAAATCGGCGTTGGCCTCGGCAAAAATTTCACGGACAGGCATCGCGTCGGATATGCTGCCTGAAATCGAGACGCTTAAACGAATTCCAAGTGGCTTTTATGATTTAAAGAAACAAAAATTAGCCGAAGGTGATACGAATTTTGTCGAAAATCTTTCTCGAATAGAAATGGCTCTCGCAGACCGGCTAATCAACGGCGACAGCGGCAAGCTTGTCATAAATCAACTGGTTGGAATTGCTATTGAAAGCATGGCTTTACATGACTTGGATCAAAACGCCAGCTATGACTTTCTAAATGACGAAACTCCACAACAAGTTTTACAAGAAATGAAACAACAAATAGCGGTGCTCGGCCAACTGGCAAAAAACTTTCAGGCAGTATATCCAACTTTGACCGACGAAGAAATGGCCAGCTATCTTCAGCGTTCAAAAATTTACGGCGAAATAGCGGCTTGGCAATGGGTCGTTCAGCAACATCCTCTAAATTCTTCGCAAATCGGCCAGCAATAAATTCCTTTGCGCCTTTGCGCCTTTGCGCGAAAATAAGTCGTGCCCGCGCGCTTTCTCCTCGGCCCCGCCGGCAGCGGCAAAACCTTCCGCTGCCTGCAAGAAATCCGCCACGCCCTGAAAAAAAATCCCGCCGACGATCCGTTAATTTTTCTCGCGCCCAAACAAGCCACCTTTCAACTCGAGCGCCAACTGCTCGCCGACGTCGAAATTTCCGGCTTCACGCGACTCCACATTTTATCCTTCGAGCGCCTCGCCCATTTCATTTTCAAAAAGCTGAACCTGGCGCCGCCGGAACTTTTATCCGACGAAGGCCGCGTCATGGTTTTGCGCGCGCTGCTTTTACGCCACGAAAAAGAATTAAAATTATTTTCCCGCAGCGCGCGCCGGCCCGGCTTCGCACAACAATTGAGCCAGTTGCTCCGCGAATTGCAGCAACATCAAATCACGCCGGAAAAACTTCGCGCGCTGGCGCAAACTAAAAATCTCCGCGCCGGCCTGCGCCACAAACTTCACGACCTCGCGTTGCTCCACGAAAATTATTCCCGCTGGCTCACGGAAAACAAATTGCAGGATGCCAATTGCCTTTTGGATTTTGCAACCGACGCTTTGCGAAAAACCTTCAACCTTCAACCTTCAACCTTCAACCTTTCCGGGCTCTGGCTCGACGGCTTTGCCGAAATGACGCCGCAGGAACTGGATTTGCTCGCCGCCATAATTCCCTTTTGCGAAAATGCCACCCTCGCATTTTGCCTCGACGATTCTGTCGCAAATGAAAATGAAAATTCCTGGCTTTCAATTTGGAACGTCGTCGGCAAAACCTTTCAACAATGCCGCCAGCGAATCGAAAAGTTGCCGGACGCCAGAATCGAAATCGAAATTCTCCCGCGCAATCCTCAAAAAAATCGCTTCGCAAAAAATTCTGCGTTGCAGTTGTTGGAACAAAAATGGCAACAGCATTCGCGCGACGACAATTCCGCAATCCGCAATCCGCAATCCGCAGTTTCAATTGTTCGCTGCGCGAACGCCGAAGCCGAGGCCGTTTTCGCCGCGCGCGAAATTTTGAGATTTGTCCGCGCCGGAAATCGCAAAAACCGTTTTCGCGATTGCGGCGTCATCGTCCGCAATCTTGACAATTATCACAAGCCGCTGGCGCGCGAATTTCGCCGTTACGGAATTCCATTTTTTCTCGACCGCCGCGAAAGCGTCGCGCATCACCCGCTGGCCGAACTCACGCGCAGCGCGCTCCGCACAATTATTTTTGACTGGCGGCAAAATGATTTGTTCGCCGCGCTCAAAGCCGGATTTTGCGAATGCGACGAAACCAAAATTGATCAGCTCGAAAATGCCGCGCTTGAATTCGGCTGGCGCGGAAAAAAATGGCGCGAGCCACTGCAAATCCCGCAAAACCCCGGACTCGCAAACTCGCTGGAAAAATTGCGCCAAAAAATCCTGCCGCCGTTTGAAAATTTTCATGAGGCATTGGCGAAATTAAAATTCCGGCCGACCGGAAAACAATTGGCGGAAATCTTCCGTGAACTTTGGAATCAATTGCCAGTTGCAGAAACTTTGGAAAGCTGGACTTCGACCCAAGCAGAAAACTCGTCACCCGTCACCCGCCAATCGTCACTTCACCAAACCGTTTTTGACCAAATGAATTCGTGGCTCGATAATCTCGCGCTCGCCTTTCCGCGCGAAAATTTGCCGCTGCGCGACTGGCTGCCGATTTTGGAATCCGGTTTGGCAAACCTGACCGTCGGCGTCATTCCGCCGGTTTTGGACGAGGTTTTGATCGGCGCGATTGACCGCGCGCGCAATCCTGATCTGAAATTTGCGCTCGTGCTCGGCGTTAACGAAACCATTTTTCCCGCCACGCCAATTTCGCCCGCCATTTTGACCAGCGCCGACCGCGACGATTTGGAAAATCAAAAAGTCGCGCTCGGCCCGAATCTTTACGAACAGATTTCGCGCGAACAATTTCTCGGCTACATCGCCTGCACGCGCGCGAGCGAAAAATTGGCGCTCGCTTTTTCCCGCCAAAGCGCTGACGGCAAAACTTTGAATCCGTCGCCGTTCATCGCGCAGTTACAAACGATTTTTCCAGTGCTCGAAATTGAAAATTTCAAAAACGAAATTAATTTGACCGAAATTGAAAGCGCCAACGAACTGATTCTGTTGCTCGGCCAAATCGGTAGCAGCGAACGTCAGTTCGCTCATTCTGAAAATCAAAGCCGGCTCACGTCCGCTGCTACAATTTCAGATTTGCTTAAAATTCCCGCGCTTATGGAATTGAAAAAAAATCTGGACGAATTACGCGAACCAAATCCCGAAGAAAATCTATCGCCGGAAGTCGCGGAAAAACTTTACGGGCCGGTTTTGAAAACTTCCGTCAGCCGGCTTGAAGAATTTGCCGCCTGCCCGTTTCGCTTTTTTGTCCGCAGCGGTTTGCGCGCGGATGAACGGAAATTTTTTGAACTCGATGCCCGTGAGCGCGGCAGTTTCCAGCACGACGTCCTGAAAAAATTTCACCACGATTTGATCGCTGAAAAAATGCGCTGGCACGATTTGACGCCCGCGCAGGCGCGCGAGCGCATAAAAAAAATCGCAAACGAACTCACGGAAAATTTTCGCGGCGGACTTTTGCGCGAAACGGCGCAATCGCTTTTTGCCGCGCGCGCCATGACCGAGTCGCTCCAAAATTTTATTGACGTCACCGTCGGCTGGCTGCGCGACCAAAATGATTTTGAGCCATTCGCGGCGGAACTGGATTTTGGAATTGAAAATGCGCCCGCCTGGGAAATTGATTTGGACAATGGAAAAAAACTCGCGTTGAAAGGCCGGATTGACCGCGTGGATTTGTGGCGCGACGAAAAAACCGGCGAAGCGTTCGCGCTGGTTTTGGATTACAAATCGAGCGCAAAAAAATTGGACGCGATTTTTGTCGAGCACGGAATTCAATTGCAATTGCTGGCTTATTTGAATGTTTTGCGCCGCTGGAAAAATCCGCGCGCTCTTTTCCAAACCGAAAAAATAATTCCCGCCGGAGTTTTTTACGTCAACTTGCGCGGACAGTTTGCGAGCGGCACGCGCGAAGAAATTTTGGCCGGCGCGGAAGATTCGCGCCGCGCGGCTTACAAACATACCGGAAGATTTGACGCGGGCGCGCTGGAAAAATTGGATCGCAAACGCGCGCGCGACCAATTTAATTATTGTTTGACGGACGCGGGCAAAATTTATGCAAATTCAATTGAAGCCTTGCCGCGCGCGGAATTTGAAAAACTGCTCGACCGCGTGGAAAACCAGTTGCGCGATTTTGGCCGCGCTATTTATTCCGGCGTGGCGAACGTCAGCCCGTATAAAAAAGGCAAACAGGTGCCGTGCGAATTTTGCGATTACCGCGCCGCGTGCCGGATTGATCCGTGGACGCATTCCTATCGCGTGCTGCGCGCGGAAAAGTAGTGGGACAAGCTTCCAGCCTGTCCAGTAAAAAGCTTTTGATAAAATACAAAACTGGACAGGCAAGATGCCTGTCCAGTTAATTTAATTCGCGATGCGTTGTTTAGAGCAAATTAAGTAAAACTGTAGCCGTATTGAAATGAATGTGTCAAGGTGGTGGAGTGAAAACGCTATCGTTGGATTTGCGGGAACGGATTTTGACTTCCTATGATCATGAGGAGGACACGCGGGCGGCGATTGCCA
>DATCEV010000010.1:0-20199 GCA_036509895.1 Verrucomicrobiia bacterium | reverse complement strand
AAGAGTTTTTTGTTGCTCACCCTTTACCGCCTCAAGATTTCTGAAATCGCGTCGTCTGCGAATGGAAAACTCAACATCAGTCAAACGAACTGGAAGCCGCCTCAAGATTTCTGAAATCGCGTCGTCTGCGAAGGTATGTTGCGTTACAATCAAAACATCGTCACCGACCGCCTCAAGATTTCTGAAATCGCGTCGTCTGCGAATATTTCCGCAAGAACGGCCTGCTCCTCGGTCTCAAACCGCCTCAAGATTTCTGAAATCGCGTCGTCTGCGAACCGCGACTAACCGAGGCAGACCTAACACGGGAATACCGCCTCAAGATTTCTGAAATCGCGTCGTCTGCGAATCCAACGTGAACAAAGTCACACTCTGCCCGAGCAAAACCGCCTCAAGATTTCTGAAATCGCGTCGTCTGCGAAATGAGGCTCACAGGTTGAACACGGCTCGCCCTGTACCGCCTCAAGATTTCTGAAATCGCGTCGTCTGCGAACGTGGACGCCGCCAACGCCAACGCCGAACAACCGCCCGCCTCAAGATTTCTGAAATCGCGTCGTCTGCGAAGTGGACGTGCCAGCCGCGTCCTTCATTAGTGATCTCCCGCCTCAAGATTTCTGAAATCGCGTCGTCTGCGAAGCCAACGGTTCCTCCCTGAACGATTAAACTATCTCCCCGCCTCAAGATTTCTGAAATCGCGTCGTCTGCGAACAGCCGAAGAAGTCGCATCAAAAATGGCTCTCTTTCCGCCTCAAGATTTCTGAAATCGCGTCGTCTGCGAAACCGGAATACCAGCCGAGAGCACAAGGCCACACTCCGCCTCAAGATTTCTGAAATCGCGTCGTCTGCGAAGGGAGATTCAGAAAATCATTTACTTATCAAAATACACCGCCTCAAGATTTCTGAAATCGCGTCGTCTGCGAACCAAAGAAATGAATCTGGCCGTCGTCACCAATCACCGCCTCAAGATTTCTGAAATCGCGTCGTCTGCGAATTCAGTTCAAAAGGTTAATTGGCCGCATTCATAACCGCCTCAAGATTTCTGAAATCGCGTCGTCTGCGAATCGAGGGCGAAGAGTCCAAAGACCGGAAAAACAACCGCCTCAAGATTTCTGAAATCGCGTCGTCTGCGAAAAAAATGTATCGCCGTCACAAAGCGGCACAACAAGCCGCCTCAAGATTTCTGAAATCGCGTCGTCTGCGAACAACAGGCTGCGAGGGGGAACCATCAACCGAGTTCCGCCTCAAGATTTCTGAAATCGCGTCGTCTGCGAACGTCGTCTCCATTCACAGTAAAAAGATACTGAGTCCGCCTCAAGATTTCTGAAATCGCGTCGTCTGCGAAAAGGTGTGCTTGTGAGGCATATCCCAGATTCTTCCGCCTCAAGATTTCTGAAATCGCGTCGTCTGCGAAGACAACGGACTGACTTTCTTGAGTCAGTCCGTTCTCCGCCTCAAGATTTCTGAAATCGCGTCGTCTGCGAACTTCGTTTCCGCTTCACCTTCGTCCAGCACAGTTCACCGCCTCAAGATTTCTGAAATCGCGTCGTCTGCGAAGAGGCGTCCCTCTCACTATAGAAACCAATAACCACCGCCTCAAGATTTCTGAAATCGCGTCGTCTGCGAAAATTTTTAATTTCTTTTGCGAACGGACTCAATTTCCGCCTCAAGATTTCTGAAATCGCGTCGTCTGCGAAAAATGCCTAACAAGGATTCTGTGAAATCACCTTTGGCCGCCTCAAGATTTCTGAAATCGCGTCGTCTGCGAAAACGTATAATTCCGCAAACTCCAACTCTGTTTTATACCGCCTCAAGATTTCTGAAATCGCGTCGTCTGCGAATGGAAACAAAAATTGAAAACCGCGTCAGCCATTGACCCGCCTCAAGATTTCTGAAATCGCGTCGTCTGCGAAAAAATTGGTCGAGAGCGCGGCCTGCGCGAGCGTGACCGCCTCAAGATTTCTGAAATCGCGTCGTCTGCGAATTCGCGTAAGTCTGTCCCGTGCCGACCATGAAATCCGCCTCAAGATTTCTGAAATCGCGTCGTCTGCGAAAAATCCCTTGGGTTGGAAAGCGTGGAATCATAAATCCGCCTCAAGATTTCTGAAATCGCGTCGTCTGCGAATGCCGGGCTGCAAGCCGGGCGACACCTACACGGTCCCGCCTCAAGATTTCTGAAATCGCGTCGTCTGCGAAAGCCGGAGCAACCCCTAATCTTTTCGCGATTGCAGCCGCCTCAAGATTTCTGAAATCGCGTCGTCTGCGAAATCTCCACGTCCTGCGTTGAAAAGCCTGATTCCATCCGCCTCAAGATTTCTGAAATCGCGTCGTCTGCGAATTTGCCCCGCCTCACGGCAATCTTGGTCGTTAGGCGCCGCCTCAAGATTTCTGAAATCGCGTCGTCTGCGAAAAGCTGTGCCGCGAGCTTCATGTTGAAGGAATTGAGCCGCCTCAAGATTTCTGAAATCGCGTCGTCTGCGAAAATCAAACTGTTCATTAAGGAAACAGCAGAAGCAACCGCCTCAAGATTTCTGAAATCGCGTCGTCTGCGAACTTTAATTATTATTGGCCGTTCTCCTGACCCCGACCCGCCTCAAGATTTCTGAAATCGCGTCGTCTGCGAATTACCAGCCGTTACTCCATTGGTAGATAAAGTAGCCGCCTCAAGATTTCTGAAATCGCGTCGTCTGCGAAGGACTCCTACTAACCTGTTGTAGATTAACGGTTGGCTCGTCAGTTTGCGAGCGCAACCGTTTTTCAATGGGATTTCGACTTCAATTGTTTTGCAGGCAGTCATTTTTGCTTTACTCACAAAGCGATTTCTGTTTGCGAGCGTCCGTGAGGGCGAGCGTTAGCATTGCCGCGCTCGCTCCTCCTCGCCGCATACAGGCGCAGTCGTCGCGATTTCAAAAAACTTGCCTTTCCAATGGCGGAAGAAAGGTGGTCGGTGGCGGGGGTCTTGCGACTTTGTTCGCCGGAATCAATTCAACGCTTTCGCGCGCGAGTTGCAAGCCTGAAAATCAAATAATCGTCACGCGTGAACGCACTTCATAAGGCAAGCCCATTGCGTCAATGATCAAGCTGGCGTCTTTTGAGGTCGCGCCCAGCGAGACAAACAATACCTGGTCTTCGTCGTGATTGAGCAAGTCTTGCAGTTCGGCTTTTAATTTCGCCAGCCGTAAGTCGTCCAGCGGACATTCAAAAACCGAATATTGCAGCCGCACGCCGAAACCTTCCAGCGAGCGCGCCACTTTCCGCAACCTTTTCGGATCGCAAATATCGTAGCTGACGAGATAGCGAAGTCGGCTCATCGCGTGGTGAATCCGTGATAGGTCGGCGCCTCGCCGCGCACGAAGCGCCACAACTGCCGCGCCTGCACCTCGAGCATCCGGCGATACGCCATTTTGTAATTGAATTCGGGATGACTGACTTCCGCGTCCAGTCGTCGAAACCACGCTTCCCAAAATGGCCGACGTCCTTTGTCATTCAAAAAAGTTCCGTTCGCGCTTTTGATAAAATCTTCCGGGCCAAGTTCGCCGCGATTAATAAGACTGATTGCCACGCTATCGGCAACGAGTGGACGAAATTCTTCCATTAAATCCAACGCCAGCGCCGGGCGACCGTAACGCGGCTGGTGCATGAAGCCGAGAAACGGATCAAGGCCGACGGAATGACAAACGCCGGTGAGTTCCTTCGCCAGCATCGAATAGCCAAGTGACAAAAGAGCGTTCACGGGATCGCGCGGCGGACGGCGATTGCGCCCGCGCCAGTCAAATTTCCAGTCGTCGCGCTGTTTCAACATGGATTCAAACTGCTCGAAATAAAGTGCCGCCGCGCTGCCTTCAATTCCGAGCAACGTCGTCAAATCCCGTGCGGATTCAGTTGCGTCACGAAAACCGGACATCAAACTTAACACGCGCTCCGGCGCCTCGCCGTTGCGCATGAGCATCACGCGTTGATTGTGAATTTTGGCGCGAATGATTTCACGCGCGAGTTGCAACCGCACGCCGGGCAATTCAAACAGCCGATATTGTCCGCGCCGAGCATCCACGCCGCTGGCGGGTAAGCCGCGCAACAATCCAATAAATCTTCCCGCCGGTGAGAAATAGGAAACGTCAATGCCAAGTTCCAGACACGTCTCGGCGGCTTGAGCCGTGATCTGCACCGCGCCGTAGCAATAAATCGCACGCACCTGCTGGCCGGGCAGTTTGCGCACGGTCTCGCCCTTGACGCTGACTTGCAATTCATCCCCGCGCTGGCCGATCTGCGCGCCCGCCGTCTGCACCACCAGCACCTCGCCGTCGTCACCGCTGGGCCGGGGCGGTTGCAGAGTAGGACAGGCGTCTCGCCTGTCTTTCTGTTCGTTTGCAGGTCCGTCCGGTAAATCATCCAAATGGGCAGGCAAGATGCCCGCCCTACTTTCGGCGGCAAAATCCAGCGCTTCCAAAATTTGATTGCGAACTGCGTCTTCCGATTGCGCGATGAAACCGAATTGAATCTGCGCGTCATTATCCGCTGGCTTGCGACGTTTCGACCACCAAAGCGATTCATTCGGCAGACAAATCGGATACGCGGAACAGTAGAGGCAGCGCGCGTCATTTTTCAACGGCGGCGGGCACTGACCGCTGGCGGCAACTTTTCTGGCCTCGATGATGGCGTTGCGAACTTTTTCAAAAAGCTCTTCGCTGAATTCCACCGGCACGCGCCGTTTGTCCGCCGCGTAATAAACCGCGCCCCGAACCGGCTGCACGCCATGCTCGCGCAAAAGCAGCGCGTGAGCCGCGACCTGCATGGCGTCCGGTTCTTTGGCCACGCGCTCGCCCTCCGCACCGCGCCGCGCCGAACCCTTCTTGTAATCAATGATCTCCGCGCCGTCCGGACCGCCTTCCACGATGTCCACCACGCCGATGAGACCGAGCGATTCGCTTTCCAGCCGCAAGCTGCGGAGCTTCGCGCCTTCCGGCAGGCCGAGTTCCTTGGGATCATCCAGCCTGGACGGCGCGTCCACATTGCGATGAACATGGCTGCCCGCCACCGTGTCCGCGTTCTCCTGAAAAATATTTTCAACCCACTGGAAATAAAACAGGCGCGGGCAATAGATGAAGTTGTGCAAGTTGCGCACGCCCATTCTCGGCTGGGCTTCCAACGAACTATCGGTGCGCAACGTGGACTCGCTCATAAAAATTTACATAGGAATTTTATCCGCTTTATTTTGCCAATTTTGTATTCGTTGCTGATTGATTTCGTCAACGCGCTTCCACTGGCCATTTTTGATTTCGCTCCAAAGAGCTTTCCCGCTTACAATCGAAAACTGTTTTTCACTTTCCAATTGCGCGTGTCCCCACGGAATCATGCAGGAAACATCGGCAAAAAAGTTTGGATTTCGATTTGTTGCCGAGACTTCTTTATCTTCCTTCGGTAGTTCAATTTTTACTTTCGCTTTTTCGCCATACTTCCGTTTCTCGCGGGCAAGCATCGTGCCATCTTTTTCCCGCTGCGTCCGCAAACGCGGATAAATGCTCCACAGGCGCGGGTCGGCAATGGCGCGCAAACCAATATTGATTGCGGCGTTGATGTCCGATTGGATGACGGCTGGCTGGAGTTTTTCGTGATCTGGTTTGGCGATTCGGTCGCAGATGGGAATAAAAATCGGCCCGCCGGTTTTTGGCGCATAAAGCGTTCGCCATTTTGGACGTTCACCGTCAACGTCTTGGTTCAACGTTTCCAGATCGTCAAAAAGTTTTTTGATTTGCTCAGATTCATTCCGCGCGTCTTCGGAAAGCGGATGTTGAACCGGGTCTGTCTCATTCAATTTGAGGCGCTTCAAATGCCACGCCCACGGAGATTCTGTTTTTAATTTGTGATGCACTTCCACCGCGCGGAAACCGGCGACGCCGCTACGTGAGCAAAAACGCGACGACCAGGCGGCAGGCGTTTCCAAAACTGGAATTCCAAACGGTTCACAAAGTTCCTTCAACTTGTCTCGAATGGCACGATGACACCATTTCATCAAACGCGAGTTTTCACGGGGCGCGCGGCCTTGCGATGCGCGGTAGCGTGACAAATCTTCAATGACGATAAAATCCGTCGGCTCGCGAAATTTTTCATAGACTCCATGCTGGTCACGCTCTCGTCGCAATTCAGTTTTATTGGATGGCGGCTTGGCGAGCTTCACACCCAAAGCCTCCGCCAGGATCATGTGTGCCGTCTGATTGACGCGCTGCTCTTTGATTCGGTCTAGTTTTTCAAGTAAATCAGGGCAAGGGTCTGGAAATTCTTCTTTCAATGAAGCGTCAACTTGTTTTTTATCCCATTCCTTTGAAAGAAATTTTCCGAGCGTTTTGTATCTTCGTGACGCTTGGTTCAACGACTGGAATCGTCGGCGTAGTTCTTCAACCTGCTCGATGCGTTCAAATGAAAGTCCGCGCTGTCCCCGAATCGGCGGACGGTGATTTTTATCTTCCACCATTTCGAGCAGATAATAGCTTTCTCCATTTTTGTTCTTCTCCGTCCAAGCCCAAGAACGTCCGCGCAAGGGAAGGACGCGATTTGCCACAACCGTGACGAGTTCAGAAATTCGATTTAAGTGTTGATGCAATGCTCCTTTTATTTCAGTTGCCAAACGAGGATCGTTATCTTTCTTTGCATACGCTTTAATGATGTCAGAAATCCACGCTTCGCCGGAAAGCGGCTTGCCAGTTTTTTCTTCCAGTTTTGGATGGCCGTCTTCTTTCAAGCCGCTGGCTTCTCGGATTTCTTTAAGAGCCATTTGCTGTTTTTCTTTATCCGCCAAAAACCAGCACCATCGCTGCAATCTGGAGATGCGCGATTGTGTCCGGCGGACAGCACGCAGCAGTTCGCGGTTTTGTTCGGGAAACGAAAGCATTTCTTTCCAATCATCTGACAGAAAATTGCCTTTCTCAATTTCCAGCGCGGCAAACAAATCCGCACATTGCTGTGTTTCTTCTGGTGTAGCCGAACGACCGCGTTCGCCAAATAATTCTTCGCGCCAGTCGAACCCCTTTTCACCGCGTTTGAGTTCTGGTTTTGACGGCGCTCGCCATTCCAGCCGATCTTCGCCGGAAAGCCGTAGCATTCCAGAGGCGATGAGCGCGGCCCGCCATGACTTTTTTTTTGCGCCTTCGCCGGTTTCGCCGATGATGCGCGATGGTTTTTTGCCAAAATCTTTCTGTGCACTGGCTTGAAGCACAGCAAAAGCTCCGGCATCGCGTTGTCCTAAATCTATGGAGACACAAGAAAATTTGTCGAGCAAATCAAACCATGACGTCGGTGGCTTGGCCGGTTGCTTCTCATGCGGCCAGCGTAACGTCGCGTTGTAAAAATTATCGCCGTCAGGATGAACATTAAATTGTCGCGCCCATAAATTCGCCTTGCCGATGCCGGCGACAAGTTTGTCGGGGATGACTTCGACCGGAAAAGTCAGTTGAATGTTTTTCTCGCTGCGTGGTTGCAGTAGAATGCGGCAGTTTGAAAAATCCTGAATGTCCTGCTCCGGCAAGCCGAGAGCTTTCATCATTGGCTGCAACCAATTTACAGATTCCAGATTCGTTTCTCCATTCGTTCGCAATCCGTCGCGGCGGAGGCGCGGCGCGGAATAATGCACCCGAACCAGAGAAGGTTTTAATCCTGGCGGACTTTCCAAAATGATTCCGGCAATGAACGACAGCGTTCCTACTTCATGGTCAGAACCAAACTTGCCGACTTTTGGAATAATGAAATAACGGGGCGAATGAACCGCGTGAGCGGGTGTGAAACGAATCGGACGTTCTTTATCTTTCAATTCAAACAACAATCCTTTGTATTGCAACCACGCTTGCAACGGATCATCGGCATGGTTGGACTGCGTTCCCTTTTCGCGCCAAATGGATTGGAATTCAGTCTCCTTCAGCTTTTGATATAGCGGTGCGCTGCCAAAATCGTCGCGATGTTCGCCTTGTTCAGCTTTGACAACTTTCCAAAGTTCTTCGGAAGTTGTTTTCTCTTTTTCTGCGAGCTTTCGCCATTCCTCGCGGATTTTTGTCCAACCGCGCAACGTCCGTTCTTGAATCGTATATTCGGCTTTTTCTGATTCGGGATTTTCCGATTCAGCAAGGTAACCGAGCGTTTCTGTAATCAACCTTCGCAAAAGCACAATTCGTTTGTCGCCTGTAAATGTAAAGCTTGGTGTTTCATCTTCCGTATCGTTGATGGATTCCTTTGATTTCTTTTTCTCCGCAGCTTTTTCCGAGGATGTCCACTTTAGCCAACCGGCATCCGGTTCAATCGCATGGAGTTTTTCTCGTAATTTCGTCGCTGCCGCTTCCCGGCTCAAAGTATCTTGCAAATATCTATGCGGAGATTTGATGGCTTCAATGAAAGCCGCGAGATCAAAATCAAACCAGACAGCGCGATCTTCCCTGCCATTTTCTCGAATCAATGCGCGGTTTGTGAAATAATCAAAAACCGGCTGGTCGTCGGCTGTGCGAGCTTCGGCGACAAAATCAGTTCCGATTTCGAGCGGAGAATCTTTTAATTTTTCCGCTTTCTTCCGTAAGCTTTCTGTGTTGGTTTTGAATGCAGCCAACGTTTCCGGCATAGGGAATAGTTTGAATACGACCGCCAAAGGATACGCTCCTTTTGGTTTTCGTCCCAAACAAGGCAATTTCAATTTATCGCCCAGTTGGTTCAATCGGTTTGAAAATTTGTCGGCAATTGCCGCCAGTCCTTTTTCTTTTGCCGAAGCGGATTTGAACAACCGTTCAGCTTCCGAGCGCGCTTTCGCGCCGTTCATGGATTCTTTGGGCATCTGTGTGACGAACCAGCCCAGTTCCAATTTCTCTGCGACGGCAGCAACCTGCGCGCCCGATGCTTCGTGAATTTCACGGATGATCGCCAGCATTTGGGTTTCTTGTTGCTGCGCGATATTTTTTGGCGTCGCATCCAGTTTGCCATGAGGAGTGCAAAGCCACGGCAACCGTGAAACGCAAAACTGATTCAAATCCGATTGGTCGGCTTCTTCCAATAATTGCAATAAAGCTTTGGCGCGCGCTTCAGGCGTCGCGGGAGATTTTTTGAGCAACGCTTTGACGCACGCTGTAAAAGCTTTTTCCGCGTCCATTTCTTTTTCATCAACGCCAAGCAGACCGGCTAAACACTTATGCGGTCCGTCAAAGCCAATTGCCTTGCGATGGGCGTGCACCGACGATTTCAGAACTTCCGCGCGCCATTCGAGTATGGCTTTTTCTTTGGCCGAATCCGGTTTAAGTCCGACGGCCATCGCAGCCAACGCGAGCGTGTAGTAGTTCACCGCGTCTTGAAACAGTTGATGGTGACGCCAGAGGGCGAACTCTCCCTCGTCGAGTTTTTTCCATGTATCTTTGCCGTCGGGAATTTCCACAGCGGTTGCTTTTCCGAAATAAATGCGATTCATAAATTTTGAATGTTTGGGAATCAATTTTACACAGTCTTGAGCAATAGCCTTAAAAATTCAACCTGATTAGTGGTTGGCAAAATGCGAAAAAACACGCTAATAATTTGCCTGCTATTTTTTATCGTTGCCATTCGTTCGTTTGGATATACATAAACAGGAAATGATTCGGCTCTTATGGCGATACGACAAAAAAGTTCCTCAAATTTGGCATCAGCCTTTGCTGGCTCGTCAATTAGCGTCCGAGCAAGATCAAACTCATCAGATTCGATAAGGTTGCGCATTTGTTTTGTCTTAATTTATCAAGATAAAATGATTGTATCGGCTTTTTGTTTTTTGTCAAATTAAAAAAGTCTTGCTGATTTATCAACCGCCTCAAGTTTTTAATTAAGCCATAGCAAAGATTGCATACTTTTGTTTCGGCTTAACTAATAAAATGCTTTTCCAATGGCGGAGAAAAAGTGTTCCGTGGCCGTAGCCATAAATATACTAACCGATTTAGTTTCGTTTCGACAATTTCTATTTAGATAAAGATTAAATGTTGACCGAATCAGCGCGCTCGCCAGGCCGGGATTTTCAGATGCGCGCGGCGGTAGATGATGGCGATGATTGTCCGGCCCAGTTGCCGGGCGATTTCAGAATCAGGCCCGGTGCCGAGCCGTTTTTCTTCGCCGGTTGTCCATGGCCGATTCCCTCGATTCTTCAATTCAATGCCGAGAAGGCTGCGGCGCGTGGCGATGGAGAAAATAGAGCGACCGGTTCGCCGGGCGACCTCGGCGTCCGGCAGTTTTCCGAGCAGTTGGATTTCCGGTTGCGTCCACGGCGGTTTCCGTTCAGAACGCGCGCGACAAACAGGAATTCCCAGCGTCTTGCGTTTGAAGGCCACGACATGAGGCGGGCACTGGATTTGGGCGGCGAGTTTTTCGTCGGACATGGCGCCCAGCAGGGCGATTTGTTTTGGCGTCCAAACATGACGGGCGGAAAAACGATTGGGAATGCCAAGCCGGAGGCGGCGTTTGATGATCGAGACCGTGCTGCGTTTGATTTTTTTTGCCACTTCGGCATCGGGCATGGTGCCGAGCAGCTTGTCTTCCTCCGGCGACCAATAGTTCATCATCTGATCGGGTTTGGGTTTGCCCAATTCCTGCCGCTTGGCGCGGACAGCCTTGAGCGGATGCCCCGTGAAACGGGCGATTTCCTCGTCGGGCTTGACACCCAACATGTCCAGTTCGTGTCCGGCCCAAGGACGATGTTCGTAGTGGCAGGGGATGCCCAATTTGCGGCGTCGCCACTGCACATTATACGCAGAACGCTTGAGGAGTTTGGCGATCTGACTATCCGGGCGCGTGCCCAGGACTTTGTCATCTTCGGGCCGCCAGCGTCTGATCATGACAATATGTTTGCCATGCCGCCTGGCGGCGATCGCGGTCACGGTGCGGCCGAATTTTCGCGCGAGCGCGCGGTCGGATTTGGTTCCGAGAGATTGTTCTTCCTCGACGGTCCAGCGACGTTTATCCCGTTCTCTGCGCTTGGCCTGCGTCTTGCCTTGATGGATTCGGTTCATAATTTTTGACCCGTTGAAACGTCTTGGGTTTGGAAAGTTCTAGCGCGTCGCTCCGGCAATTGCCAGCCTATATTTGCCGCGACGTGCAAAAAACTCCCGCGACGGAAACGGCGTTGTGGTTCGGAGAGAATCGCGGAGTCTCGTTTTGGCGAATATTCAGAAATGGTGCGCGATACAGGGTTCGAACCTGTGACCCCTACAGTGTCAATGTAGTGCTCTACCACTGAGCTAACCGCGCGCAACAAACGAATTTCAAGTCTTAAATTTCCAACGCATTTTTGCAAGGACGAATTATGCGAAATTCACCCGCGCGCACTGAGTGCAAAATTTTCACATAATTCTGCAAAAGAACATGACGCGCCAAAAGCTGTTTTTGTTAGAGTTTATGCGTCCAATCAACCTATGAATAGATTTTTGCCTTTGGGAAAATTTTCGTTTGGCATGGGCGACCGTTTTGGTCGTCAGGGCGCGGCGCAATTGCGCGCGTGCATTCTGGCGAGCGAACTGGGCGCGGAGATTGTGCCGGTTTGGAATAAATCAAATCGGGAACATACGCTAATCGGCACGGAATCAGCCAGCGTTCGCGCCGAAGCCGATGCCGCTGTGAAGTTGCTGGGTTGGCAAAAATCTTATCATGTGGATGCCGACCATATTCGGCTCGAAACGGTTGACGGTTTTGTCACCCCTTCAGATTTCTTTACGATTGATGTGGCGGATTCAATTGGAAAACCGGCCAACGCTGCCGACGTGAGCGCGTTTGTAAATCGCCATCCTGAACTCATCGGAAAAATTGTCATTCCCAACGCGAGCGATGATTTTATCACGACCCGCGCAGAAGTTGAGCGCATCACCAATAAATTTCTGCTCGCCATCCAGGAAGCCGGAAGGATTTATCGCCACATCGCGCAGGCCAAGGGCGAAAAAAATTTCATCACGGAAATTTCAATGGATGAAACCGACAGCCCGCAAACGCCGCCGGAACTTTTAATAATTTTGGCCGCGCTCGCGGATGAAAAAATTCCGCTCCAAACCATCGCGCCCAAATTCACCGGCCGTTTTAACAAAGGCGTGGATTACGTCGGCGACCTTAAACAATTTGAAAAAGAATTCAGCGACGATCTGGCGGTGATTGATTTTGCCGTGCGCACTTATCATTTGCCGTTGACGTTGAAATTGAGCATTCATTCGGGCAGCGACAAATTTTCCATTTACGCGGCCATCCGCCGTTCGTTAAACAAGTTCGACGCCGGCTTGCATATCAAAACAGCGGGAACTACCTGGCTCGAAGAATTGATCGGCCTGGCGGAAGCGGGCGGCGACGGCCTGAAAATCGCCAGGGAAATTTATGCCGACGCCATCGAACACGTGGACGAATTTTGCGCGCCCTATGCTGCGGTCATTGACATTGACAAATCGAAATTGCCGGACGCGGCCACCGTCAATGGCTGGACTTCGCGGCAATTTATTTCCGCATTGCGGCACGATCAAAAAAATCCGGCTTACAATCGCAGTTTCCGGCAATTGCTTCATGTAAGTTTCAAAGTCGCAGCCAAAAAAGGCGACCGTTTTTTGAACGCGCTCAAAAAACACGAGGCCATCATTGCCCGCAACGTCACGGAAAATCTTTTTGAACGGCACATGAAACCGCTGTTGCTCGGCGAGACGGAAAAAATCGTTCCCCGGCAGAAAACGCAGCTTGAAGCGGTTCCGGCTTGAGCAGTAAGCTGGGGAAAATATGTCCTTCATCCACGAAGATTTTTTGCTGGGCACGAAAACCGCGCGCAAACTGTTCCATAAATTTGCCGAAGCCGAGCCGGTTTTCGATTATCACTGCCATCTTTCGCCGCGCGACATCGCCAACAACCGCCAGTTCAAAAACCTTTTTGAAATCTGGCTGGCCGGCGACCATTACAAATGGCGCGCCATGCGCAGCAACGGCGTCGCGGAAAAATTTTGCACCGGCGACGCTTCGCCTTACGAAAAATTTTTCGCGTGGGCCAGAACCGTTCCGCAGACGCTGCGCAACCCGCTTTATCATTGGACGCATCTGGAATTGAAACGCTATTTTGGCATCAGCGAATTGCTCGACGAAAAGTCCGCCGAAAAAATCTGGAAAAAAGCGAACGAACAACTCGCCCGGCCCGCGCTGACGACGCAGGGTATTTTGAAAAAATTCAAAGTGAAAGTCGTCTGCACGACCGACGACCCGGCGGACAGTCTGGAAGACCACCGCCTGTTTGCGCGGTCGGGGCATCCCACAAAAATGCTGCCGGCGTTTCGCCCCGACAAAGCGCTGGCGGTCAATGTGCCGTTTCACTTCAACCATTGGGTCGAGCAACTTTCCGCCGCCGCGAACATTGACGTGAACGGCTTCGGTGCCTTTCAAAGCGCGCTGAAAAAACGCCACGATTTTTTTCATTCGCAAGGCTGCCGCCTGTCCGATCACGGCCTGAACCATTGCTTCGCGGATTTTTGCAGCGAAAAAATTGCCGCCGGAATTTTTGACAAGGCGCGCAAAGGCGAAATGGTTTCAACGCAGGAACATTCGCAATTCGCTTCCTACCTGATGCTGTTTTTCGGCCAGCTTGACGCGAAACGCGGCTGGACCAAACAACTTCATCTCGGCGCGTTGCGTGGCAACAACACGCGCCTGCTCAAGGAACTCGGGCCGGACACCGGCTTTGATTCCATCGGCGACTGGCCGCAGGCGCAAACGCTCGCGGCGTATCTGGACAAACTGGATTCGGAAAATTCTTTGCCCAAGACCGTCATTTACAATTTGAATCCGGCGGACAATTACGCCACTGCCACCATGATTGGAAATTTTCAGGACGGCACGATTCCCGGAAAAATCCAGTTCGGTTCCGGCTGGTGGTTTCTCGACCAAAAAGAAGGCATGGAATGGCAGATAAACGCGCTTTCAAATCTCGGCCTGCTTTCGCGTTTCATCGGCATGATCACCGACTCGCGCTCGTTCATGAGTTATCCGCGTCACGAATATTTCCGCCGCACGCTTTGCAATTTGATTGGCCGTGACATTGAAAACGGCGAAATTCCCGACGACGAAAAACTTGTCGGCCCGATGATCCGAAACATCTGCTGCGCGAACGCTGAAAACTATTTGAATTTTCCCGAGGCGAAATCAAAATGAGCTCATGGCAAACACACGAATTTGCCTTCTGGAAGTTTGCGCTTTTGTGTCTTTTCTTTTCACTTTGGATTTCAAATTCCTGCCGCGCGGAATTGACCGTCACGGAATTATGGCCGCTCAATCTTTCCACCAACATTTGCGCAGATACGCCATTGCGATTGACTTTTAACCAACCGCCGGTTTTGAGCGGGCAGGGGACAATTGCCATTCGCCGCGCCACGGACAATAAATTGGCGGACGCATTTGATTTGAACGACACCGGGTTCACCAATAATTTTGGCGGCAAAATCCTGCGTTACGATCCAGTTCAAATCATCGGCAACGTTGCGACCATCGAATTGCATTCGCACGCGCTGAATCCCGGCGAAAATTATTACGTTGAAATTGAGCCAAAAGTTTTTCAGGACGCCGACGGCGGCAAATTTTCCGGCTTCACCAATGATTCCGCGTGGAAATTTTCAACGCGCCGCGCGTTGCCGCGAGGCCGGACGAATTTGGTTGTAGCTGCTGATGGCACGGGCGATTTTTGCACGCCGCAAGGCGCGGTGGATTATGTTTCGGACGACAATCAATTGCCGGTCGAAATTTTTATTCGCAAAGGCGTATATGACGGATTGATTTACATCGCACCCGACAAAAATCGGATTCATTTCGTCGGCGAAGATCGCAAGGCCACCGTCATTCAAGGCCGGAACAATGACCGGTTCAATTCAGGCCGGATTGATCGCGCGCTTATGAGTGTGGATGCAAATGATTTTGTGCTGGAAAACCTGACGTTGCACAACACGACGCCTTATCGCGGTTCACAAGCCGAAGCCTTGCGCGTTCGGGGCGAGCGTTGCGTGTTGCGGAACGCGGATTTTTATAGCTTTCAAGACACGCTGCTGTTGAGCGGACGCGTTTATGCGACGAATTGTTACGTCGAAGGCGACGTGGATTTCATTTGGGGACAAGGCAGCGTTTTTTTTGACCAATGCGAAATCAAGGCGGTTCACAATGGCTATTATCTTCAGACGCGCAATCCGGCGGAACGTCCCGGCTACGTTTTTTTCAAATGCAAACTCACGGCTGCGCCCAACGTTACGAAATGTTTGCTCGCGCGGATTGATGCCGACCGTTTTCCTGGCAGCGCGGCGGCATTCATCAATTGCCAGATGGGCGCGCAAATCCCGCCCGTCGGTTGGGAAGTCAAGGGCACGAATGTGAGCCATTTGCGCTTTGAAGAATTTCACAGCGCCGGCGCGCAGGGAAAACTTGTGGACGTGAGCCGGCGTCATCCGGCTTCCCGCCAACTTACCGAAGCCGAAGCGTCCAAATTGTCCGATCCGGTCAAAGTATTATCCTATCACGACGTTTGGAATCCACGAGTCACGCCGGCTGCATTTGAAAAATCGTCAAGGTCAAATCCTTGAAAGTCGAACTGCTTTCACGATTCCGTTGCCTCTTCAAAAATTGAATTGTTCCCGCCTGCCTTTCGCGGCAAGCTTTGCGCCGGGCTATGCAGCAAGTGAACCTCGGCATCATCGGCGGCGGAACTGTTGGCGGCGGCGTTTTTGACGCGCTCCAGCGCAACGGCCATTTGCTTGCCTCGCGCATTGGCGTTCGCATTCACATCGAAAAAATCGCCGTGCGTTCACTTAAAAAAAATCGCGCGACAAAATTTCCGGCAAGCTTGACAACGGAAAACTGGCGCGCAGTCGTTGACGATCCAAAAATCCAAATCGTCGCGGAACTGGTCGGCGGCACAACGGTCGCCCGTGAAATTGTTTTGGCCGCACTGAAACTCGGCAAACCTGTCGTTACTGCAAACAAGGCGTTGATCTCCGCGCATGGCGAGGAACTTTTTGAGGCGGCGAAAAAATACGGCGCGAATCTTTATTACGAAGCCAGCGTGTGTGGCGGCATTCCCATCATCAAATCGCTGCGCGAAGGATTTGTCGGCAATCGCATCAACGCGCTTTACGGCATCGTCAACGGCACCTGCAATTATATTTTGACGCGCATGAAGCTCGAAGGCGCGGATTTCGCCGAAGTCCTCGCCGACGCGCAAAAACTCGGTTACGCCGAAACGCCGCCCGACCTTGACATTGACGGCCATGACGCCGCGCACAAGATCGGAATTCTTGCGTCGCTCGCGCACGGCTTTTGGGTGAATCCAAAAAAAATCCACGTCGAAGGCATTCGTCACATTAGCGCGCTCGATATTAAATTCGCGGGCGAACTTGGCTACACCATCAAACTGCTCGGCATCGTCAAGCGCATTGACGATTTACGATATACGATTTACGACTCGGAAAAAAAATCGGCGCGTAAATCGAAAATCGAAAATCGTAAATGCGGAGTGCAAGTTTCGGTTTATCCGACGCTTATTCCGAACGCGCACGTTCTCGCGAGCGTGAATTACGCGTTCAACGCCGTTTTCGTTCGCGGCGACGTTGTCGGTGATTCGCTTTTTTACGGACGCGGCGCGGGCAAGGACGCGACTGCGAGCGCGGTCTTGAGCGATCTGGCCGACGCCGCGCTCGATCTGAAATTCGCCAACAAGCATCGCCTGCCGCCGTTCGTGCCGCACGAATGTTCCGGCGCGGTCGTGCCGATTGAAGAAGTCGTCTCGCAGTATTTCGTCCGTCTCAATGTCGTGGACAAACCCGGCACGCTCGCGAAAATCGCGGCGATTTTCGGCGCGGCAAAAATCGGCATCTCGTCCGTCATCCAGCCCGAAGGGCACGAAGGCGAGGGCGTCCCGCTGATTTTCATGCTGCACTACGCGACCAACGGCGCGGTGATCGGCGCATTGAAAAAAATCGGCAGGCTGCCCGTCATCAAAAGCAAGCCGGTGATGATCCGGGTGGAAAATTTTGAATAAGATGTCGCGCGAAGGACGCGAAGAAGGCGAAGGAAAAATTGAATCAAAACCCATCCAGCTTGAATGAGGAAGAAATCGGGAAAACCATTCTTGATTCGGCTTTCAAGGTTCATACCACTCTCGGCCCGGGACTCTTGGAATCTGTTTATGAAGCTGCGCTCACCATCGAACTGACAAAACGAGGCTTGAATGTGGAACGCCAAAAATCCATTCCAGTAGAATATGAAAGTCATCTGCTTGATGTCGCGTTCCGCGCCGACTTGATCGTGAACAATCTGGTTTTGGTCGAACTGAAATCGGTGGAAGCCGTTACACCGCTGTTCAAAAAGACCGTGACGAATTACCTCAAATTGATTCCGCTGCGGCTTGGCTTTCTGATCAATTTCAACGAAGTCCATTTGAAGCATGGAATCACCCGAATTACGAATGGTCTTGAAGGAAAAGATTTTTTCGGCAGTCAAAGCATTTCAAACATTGACCTAAAAAATCCTTCGTTCCCTTCGCGTTCTTCGCGCGACACCTGATTTTATGCCTTTGTTATTTTCATCTACGAATGGCCAATCGCCCGCCGTCAGTCTGCGCGAGGCGATGCTCGCCGGCCAGGCGCCGGATCGCGGGCTTTATTTTCCCGAAAAATTTCCGCAGCTCACGTCTGATGAAATTTCCGCATTCGCAAAATTGCCGTATCACGAAATCGCCTTTCGCGTGCTATCGAAATATACGGACGGCATCATTCCCGCCCACGTGCTCGCCGCGATTTGTCGCGACGCCTACAACTTTGAAATCCCGCTCGAAAAAGTTTATGACCGCGTTGCGGTAATGCGGCTCGATCAAGGGCCGACGGCTTCGTTCAAGGATTTTGCCGCGCAAATGATGGCGCGATTGCTTGGCAGATTTTTGCAGGAAGACGGAAAACAATTGACGATTCTCACCGCGACGAGCGGCGACACCGGCGCGGCGGTGGCACACGCGTTTCACAATGTTCCCGGCATACGCGTCATTGTTTTGTTTCCAATAGACGAAGTCAGCTTGAGCCAGCGCAAGCTGATGACCACTTTGACCGGCAACGTCCGCACCGTGGCGATTGACGGCAAGTTCGACGACTGCCAGGCGATGGTGAAACAAGCCTTCGCCGATCCTGCGTTGAAACACATTCCGCTGTCGTCCGCAAACTCCATCAACATCGGACGCCTGCTGCCGCAAAGCATTTATTATTTTTACGCCGCGTCGCGATTGACGAAACCGGGCGAGCCGATTGTGTTCTCCGTGCCGAGCGGAAATTTCGGCGACATGATGGGCGCGGTCGTCGCGCGGCAAATGGGGTTGCCGGTGAAAAAAATCATTGCGTCGGTTAATGACAACGATGCGTTCCCGAAATTTCTCACCAGCGGCCATTACGAAAAAATTTCGCCGTCGCGCAATTCCGTTTCCAACGCGATGAACGTCGGGCATCCGAGCAATCTCGCGCGGCTCGTGGCGGTTTATGGCGGCCGCATGGACGAGACCGGCAGGATTCATCGGCAGCCCGATCTCGCCGCGATGCGCCGTGATTTGTTTTCCAGTTCGATTTCCGACCAACGCACACGCGAGACGATCCGCGAAGTCTGGAACAAATACGGATTGCTGCTCGAAGCGCACGGCGCGGTTGCGTGGCGCGGCTTTGAAGACTGGCTGGAATCGGAAATCCCAAATGCGTCGCGCGAAGAACGCGAAGGCGACGAAGGCCATAAAAGTTCTGACGCTTCTTCGCGCGCTTCGCGTCCTTCGCGCGAAACTTTTCCGGCAGTTGTTTTGGAAACCGCGAATCCGGCGAAGTTCCCGGAAGAAATTGAAAAGACCATCGGCTTCGCGCCGGACGTTCCACCCGCGATGACCGCCGCCATCAAATTGCCGGAAGATTTTGACCGGATGGGCGCAGATTATGAAAAGTTTAGAAATTATTTAATCGCGAAGCACGTTTGAAATTAGCGGAGCAGCGATTTCAACAAGTTGCCGCATTTTTACGGATTGGCTTTGACCGTTATTTTTGCTACTATTTGCGGCAGTTCTGATGCCGCTAAAATTACAACTTGATGGTGAAGCGTGGTCGGCAGTTTTGGCTGATCTTTCCCAGGCTCTCGGCACGGAAGGTTCGCCCGTCCGACTTTGCTTGATTGGTTCGGCGGCGTGCTTGTTTGGCGGAATGCAGGGACGCACTTCCGCCGATCTCGACATCTGGAAACCGGCGAGCGATTACGACCGGCAGGAACTGAAAATGGCGGCGGAAAAATCCGGCCTGCTGTTTGATCCCAAGCAAACGCTCGAACCGGATCGTCCATATCTTCAGCTCGTCGAACCGGGACTGACGCAGTTGGGCAAATTTGAACCGGTCTTCATTGACCGCATCGGACGGCTGCAACTTTACCGGCCGCCGGCGGAAAATCTCGTCGCGGCCAAACTGATCCGCGCCGAGCCAAAAGATTTGGGCGACATCCAATTTCTCGTGAGCCGACATCGGCCTGATTTGCAACGCGTGCGGCAAATCATCGCCGGGTTCAATCCGCAAGCCCGCGAACGCGCCACGGAAAATCTGGTTTATCTCGACGTGTTGGAAACTTAAAATATGAACGCCCGCGAAGAAGAATTGACCGCCCGCGCCCTGCTCGCCGACCCGGAGCAGATAAATATTTGTTTTCAAAAAAGGCGCTGGGCGGAACTCGCGGCGCTCGTGCGCTTCGCCCGCCGCGAAGTGCCGGTGCAACTGGCGCAGACCGATCCCGCGCTCTACCGCCAGCTTCGCGATCAAATCACGAATTTTTTCCTGCGCGGCGGCGATGTGTTGTCGCTCAAGAAAATTGAAAAGCTAGCCGGCGAGTGATTTCAAAACCGTGGCACACCAAATTCAATGTAAAGGGCTGTCCTAGATAACGCAAAAATGTGTTATCAAAGGTGGCATGAGAAAGAGTCGCATTAGTTCTGGGAAGCAGCGCAAGCTGATGGAGCATTTTGTGGCCGGGACGACGGCACGCACGGCGGC
Organism: Verrucomicrobiia bacterium; assembly: GCA_036509895.1. GTDB lineage: Bacteria > Verrucomicrobiota > Verrucomicrobiia > Limisphaerales > UBA11358 > UBA11358. Next base: position 181 of record DATCEV010000010.1, on the reverse strand, counting down.
GGGTTTAGTGAGGGTCAACAAAACCACGGCGGCCTATTATTATCACCGCTTGCGCGAGCTGATCTATCAGGCGATTGCTGATGCCGCGCCGTTTGCCGGGGAGATTGAAGTGGATGAAAGTTATTTTGGCGGACGGCGCAAAGGCAAACGCGGGCGGGGAGCGGCGGGCAAGGTGCCGGTC
>DATCEV010000009.1:0-44173 GCA_036509895.1 Verrucomicrobiia bacterium | reverse complement strand
TTCCCTTGCGCGCGGCGGCCAGATAGCGGTAAACCGTCTGCCGTCCCAAGTCAAAACGTCGGGCAGCCTCAACTTTGGAACCGCCATCATTGACGAACTTCACCACCCGTTCCCGTAAATCCAACGCATAGGCTTTCATGCCCCCAACTCTATCACACTATGTCCCAATGTCAATGTGAAACTCTATACTTTCAGGCAAACCAATGTTACTTTAAGACAAAACACGATTACTTTGACTCAAATCAATGTTACTTTGAGGTAAAACACTGTTACTTTGAGGTAAAACACTGTTGCTTTGAGGCAAAACACTGTTGCTTTGAGGCAACCTCCCGATACTTTAAGCCCAAAACCATCAAATAAAGTCCAAATTATTTTTTTCTCCCGTCAAATCGCCTGAATCACTCCCCCGCCCTGTCCCATTTTCTCGTTTAACTGTCCCCCAATGAACCAAAACAGGACACTCGCTTCCCCCCTCTCCGCGTTCGTCGGACGAATGGGGAGAGGGCCGGGGGTGAAGTGTTCCTTCCTCTGTAGCGTTCGGCCTGTGGCCGAAATTATCGAGCTGCAAAGTGACTCGCTAAAAGAAACAGGCGGGTTTCGTGAGAAACCCGCCTGTAGTGTCTTGTAGATTAATTGTTTTAGGACGGCTTACGGTTGACGCAACCGATAGAACTCTGTGGAATTTGTCGCTGGATTTGGATCAATAAAGTGGTATTGACCCGATCCTGCCGGGCTTTCGATTGCGGTGCCAATAACGGGCCAGGTATTCAACGGCGCGGTAAGATTATTGGTTGCGAGGATTGAGAAACCCAGTCCAGTGGCGCTGGTGAAGTTGAATTGCAAACTACCAGCGCCATTCAGCGAGGTTCCGCCTAAAATCGGCTGCTGTAGGCTGGTTAGAATTTGGACGACTGCCGCATCGCTATAACCGGCGGCGGTGATGAGAATGTTTTTTGAACCGGAGCTTTGCAACAGCGCGGATTGCGCCGGGTAGAAAACAATCATGCCCGCTTGGGTCGTATCGTAGGCGGCTGGCGGCAGGAGTGAACCATTCACCGTGATGCCGGTGATGGCGGAACGCCATGCGCTGTCATCCGGAGTGTTTGTGACATTGAAGGTAGCGCCGGCCGTAGCGCCATTTTGGGCGGTGAGAATCGGGGGCGGAGTGACTTGGGGGGCATAAGGGTTCTGCACTGGCACGAACGTGATGCCCGCAACGGAGCTATTGGCCGGGGCCGTATAAATCACGTTGGTGGAGGTAACGGTGAGCGGACCGTCAACGGTCTGGTCGGTCAGCCGGATGATCTGGTTCCCGCCAATGCCACCGGCACCGTTGGCGTAGTAGAGATAGACTCCACCGCTGCCGTTGGTGGTGGCAAACAGACTCTCGCCGTTATCGCCATTGGTCCAGGAGCCGAGGTTCGTCCAAGTATTGACATTGGGATCACTATCGAATGCAAATTTGGTGATGACTGTGCTCGCTCCATCCGCTCCGCCATTTTGGTCAAGGATATAAGCGATGTTATAGGCTCCATTCGTGGCAATCATATAGAAATCCTGCGCCACGGCATCAGGGGCGGGACTTAAAGTAGTGGTGTTGACGGGACCGTTATCACCGGGGTCCCCAAAATCTATGGCATCAAACGGCAGAGGATTGGCACCGCCGTTGGCAAATTGATACAGAGATGGAGTGGGCGGGTAGGCTACTTTGGCCGTAAGCACCCAGGTAGCGCCGCCAAATGACCGCACGCTGATATTGTTTTCTTCGTAATTCAAATAGCTGTTAACATATAAGCCACCTTTATCATCAATGATGAAATTTTGGTTGTCCGGGCTACAGGCGGCGCGAGCCTGGCTGCCGCCAAAGGAGGTGGATACATAGCTGACCGGGGAAGTGAATTTGTTGGTGTAGTTCAAAGTCCCCACGGCGCGATTGAGATTGAAGGTTTCGTCCGGCGTGGCGGAACTGCCATCCTGAAACGCATCAAAGACCAGGAACGTGCCGTCATCGCTTAATGCCAGATGACCGCAACTGCCGGACGGAGAAAAGCGCAGGGCATTCGTTCCGGTGGCGCTGATGGGAACAATATTGACGGGGTTGGTTTGACCCAGGGTGGAAGGTTGGAGTTCAATGATGCTGAAGGTGGTGTTGTTCCCCAGCGTATCAATTTGAATGGCCGCGAGATTACCCGGAGTGAACGGGACAGGCGGCGCACCAATGTTGAAACTGGTTGAATAAAAGTTGGTGATTGTGCCAGAGGTGGCAGAATTTGTGTAGTTCTGGATAGTGAACTGAACGGTCGCGCCGGCAACCGGCAACGAGCCGGTGACAGTGGCCGTCAGATCGGTAAAGACACAAAAGCCGTTGACCGTTTTTTGAACAGTAGATCCGCCCAGAGTCCAAGCCGTGGAGTTGCCAACACTCGCTGTGACAGTGAAATTGGCATAAGGATTCGTGGTGCCGTTGCCATACTGATCCGTAACCCCGATAACTGGGTTGGCAGTCAAAGTGCCGCCGCTGGCAGAAGGACCCGCTAGCTCGGTGTAGACCAGTTTTTTAGCCACGCCGGTAGCGACATACTGGTTGACTTTGGCGCTGGTATAACCTGGAGCATAGATGACAATGTAATCAAGGCCGCTCAATTGTAACACGGCTGTTTTTGACGGGGTAAAAACAATGTTGCTGGAAGTAACGCTGTAAGCTGTGGTTGGCAAAAGTGTGCCATTGATATAGATACTCTTAATCGCCCCGGACCAGCTTGGATTGACGGCAAAAGTATTGGTGAACGGACCATCCACCGTGGCCGAGGAAGAATTGGTGACCGCAGGAGCAAACGCACCGGAAAATTGGCCGTTCACGGCCACGTTATCCAAGCGGCAATTACCCGAATTATTATTGTAGGGTTGGTTCAAGAAATTTACGCAATCAAATCCCTTTGCAGCATTGACAATCCGAATGCCGAAGCCGGGATTGTTGGCCACTCCCGGAACACCGGTGAAGTCAATGATGCAGTTGTTGTAAAAGATCGAGCCGTAAGTATTTAAGAAATAAGTGCCCATCACGGTGTTGGCCGAAGTGGTGTTCGTGACAATAAACGTGGGGTTGGCTCCATAGGCGAAGTTGTCTGCCACTAAAGTTGTCACCCAGTTGTTAGTAGTGTAAAGCACGCACATTTTTGCTTCGCCCTGGCTTGTAAAGTAAATGTCAAAAGAAACCATGATGTTGCTGTAATTAATCGTGCTGACATCAAACTCGGCGCCTTGAGTTCCAATGTCCGCCTGACTGTTCCAGCCGTTGTTAGGCGCGCCACGAAGACGCCAGGCATCCAGAGCATTGGGAGTAGAGCTGTCGGGCGTGGTGGATGTAATATCCGCAGAATTGGTGCTGCCAGTGCCGCTCGGAAAAACATAGGAGGTATTAAAACCGATGCAAGATGCAGAGGCGGTATTATTCGAGATGGCAGGAGTAGGGTGATTGATAATCTTGTTCTTGACGTATTGATCGTCAAAAATCCAGTTGGCGACAGTATCGAAGGAAACGCCTTGAATGAGGACGTTGTCGAACGTCCAGTTGGCGGTGGTGTTACTATTGTTGTAATGCGCTCCGGTTGTGTCCAGACAGTTCGTTCCCGTCGAAGCGTTCACAATGCGGATGGCAAAAGTGGGAGTATTCTCAATGCCGGCAACGCCATTCAAATTTACCGTCACCTGATTATCCCAGGTGGCCGTGCCATTGTTCGTCAAGATGATATAAGTGCCGACGACAATGCCGTTGGTAGCGATGGTGTTGGTGGCGAGGATACCGGAAGTTCCTGCGGAAGTGATGGTGGCATTATGCCAGATAGTGCCTTCCGTTGTATATTGAACCTGAAGATATGCCTCCGCGTTCGCAGTCGCATAAACATCGAAGGAAGCTTGAATCTGGTAATAGCCAACGGTGCTGACGGCGAACTTGGCGCCTTGCGTGCCAATCGCGGCAGTGGAATTCCAGCCGTCACTGCCGCCGGTGGCACTAAACTGCCAACTATTAGCTCCTCCCAAAGAACTTCCCGAAAGAGATACAATGCTAGGAGTGGTCGAATTGCCCAAACCCACGGCGCTGGCCGTGCCCGAACCGGTGGAGGGCGACGGGCTGCTGTTGGCGGCGATGGAAAGGTTGTCAAAGTTCCAGGCGGCGAGGGTGTTGGCGGCTTGCACGCCGGACAACGACGCCACGAGCAGAGAAGCTGTGCAAATGAGTTTTTTAATTTTCATTAAAGTCTTTTTGTTGATTGTTAGATTGTTTGAGTCGTCAAAATTACGTTTGAATTAAAACTTAAGCATGTTACGAAAAAACGGCGCGCGCGTTACGTTCTCGCAACACCCATTTCAAGGAAGGAAAGCGGCGCTTTTGTAACTGCATCGTCACTTCGCCGCCATCGGATCGTAACAAGTTTAATTCAATCTCCAGGGTAGTTGATGAGTATATGACGGATATGCTCCATGAATGTTATTTTCCAAAAGGCGACAAGGAACAAAATGAAATTAAACGATACGAAAGACAGAGGATTCACATTGATCGAATTGTTGGTGGTCTTAGCTATCATCGCCATTCTGGCCGCGATGCTGCTGCCTGCGCTGGCCAAGGCCAAGGCTATGGCTCATCAGGCGGTCTGCTTGAGCAACCTGAAACAATGGGGGCTGGCTGCCAACATGTATGTGGATGATAACAACCAAATTTTTCCATTCGCGAGATACGAACCCGCTGACCAGTTCAATCCGGCGGATGAAGATAATCCGACGTGGACTGACATTAATTCTTATCATTCCAATCTTAAAATTGGCGATGATGCCTGGTTTAATGCGCTGCCTTCTTACGTCGGTAGCCAGCCTTTGTATCAATACGCTGTAGGTTCAGCAAAAAATAATTTTAACGCCAACACTTCCTCGGGACATAGCATTTTTATAGATCCGACAGCTTATGCCCAGGGCATTGACCCGATGGATCAGGACCCAAACCATGGGTATATGGAGACGGGTCAACGTCCGCTGTTCAGTTACGGCATGAATTCAAAAGCCACTGCAAATGAAAGCATCAGCACGGCTTCAAGGACTCCTTGCAAAACTACTATGGTGACTCATCCTTCCGCCTTTGTGCTTTTTTCCGATGTCCGCTACCGTTCCCGGGAAACTCCCTATTATGCGGACCCGGGGGACCAGTATCCGAATGGAAATTCAATTGACCTTGCCACGCCGCAGTCTTATACCACGCGATTCTCCTCCCGGCACAACTTGGGCGGCAATATCACTTTTAGCGACGGCCATTCCGCTTTTTTCAAATATAGTTATGTTGTATCTGACGGCACTGCCATCGCCCCTAATGGTCCAACAGCGGGCCAGCCTATCGTCGCTGGCCACGATCCCGGCCGCTCGGACATCAATTGGGACATTCAAGGATTCCCGGTCATTAATTGATTCGCCATGAAACTTTACGCCCGTCACCACCTGTCTTTCTTTATCGCCTGCTCGGTTGGCTGGTTGCTCGCTGTCGCTCCTTTATGTGCGGACGACACCATGTCGCAATCGAGCCAGCCAATTCAATTAAGTCATCTTCACTATCTCGCCGCCGACAAACCCAATGTCATCGCCCTTCTCGCGCCGCCGCCATTGCCCGGTTCACCGGAACAGGCCGCCGATTTGAATGAAGTCCGCGCCGTTTATCACGCGGCCACCAGCAATGACATGACTGTTGCCTATTCCCAAAAGAAATTCACCATCTTCACCTTCACGCCCGCCATCGGTAATTTTTTCCAGCCCGGAAAATTTCCCAGGATCGAGGCATTTTTCCAGCGCGTGCAAACCGACGCCGAATCTGTGACCGACAACGCCAAAGATTTTTACCGGCGCCCACGCCCTTATGTCACTGATCCCAGCCTCGCCAATGGCAAGCTGGAAAAAAGCTTCAGCTATCCTAGCGGCCACGCCACTGAATCCATGGTGCTGGCGCTGGTCCTCGCCGATTTGTTCCCTGACCAACATGACGCCATCATTGCCGAAGCTCGCAGCATCGGCTGGCATCGTGTGCAGATTGCGCGCCATTATCCGACTGATATTTATGCCGGACGCGTGCTGGCGCAGGCAATCGTCAGGCAAATGAAAAAGAACCATAACTTTCAGCAAGATTTTGCGGCGGCGGCGAATGAAATTACAGCGGCGCAGAAATAATTCGTGCCGGCGCTAGGAACATTTCCTTCGCCGACATGATTAGTGCCGGTTAGAATAGGCAATTGATTCACAATTCCTTTTCCCAATAGCGTATGACAAAAATTTGGCAGGCTCGTTACGATTCAGTAACAACACTACAAACCAATCTGTGAACAGAAGGACAGAGAACAGCAGCAAATACCTGTTCTCGCGGGAAATCAGACGGAATTAACTGTTATCGATGTTGTAAAGGGGTCAGTCCTGATTATTTTCAGGTTGGCGGGCAGATGAATGTGAACGAAGTGAATTCAGGCTGGAATAAAACCTGGACTGACCCCTTTACCTTTATGACCCCCTTACTTTATCCTTTACAAATGGAAAACCCCATTTATTATGTCAGTTAGATAATCCTAAATCAACCTTAAGTTCCCCTTATGAAACTAAAACAACTCCTCACTGTCGTCGTCTGCGCCCTGGGCTTGCTCGCCGTGCAAAACGTTCACGCCCAAAGCCTCACTTACCTCTCCAACACCAACCAGCCCATCGCAGGCAGCAACACGATTTTTCCCCTCCTGGGCGTGCAGTTTCAAACCGGACCGAACCCCGGCGGCTACACCTTCAACGACGTTCAATTGTCCATGGGGAACGCCACGGGAAATCCGACCGGCAGCCTGTCGGTTGATCTTTTTTTCCAAGCCCCCATTTTTGGCAGCGACACCTTGAGTGGCAACACCAATCCGGTGACGGCTGGCATTTACCCGTATGTCGCCACCTCAAACATAGTCCTCCTGCCCAATGCCACTTATTTTATTCAAGCCCAGATCGGCGGTTCCTTTCCTAATGGTTACCAATGGAATTATACCGGCACCACCAACGCGACCAGCCTTGATGGGTGGGCCATCACGGGCAACCAGCACAATGTCCATGAGTTTTTCACCCCTTATCCGATGCTGGCGATTGACGCGACGCCAATAGAGAGTGTGCTTCCCATTTTGACCATCACCGCAAGCGGAACGAACGTCCTCATAAGCTGGCCGGTGGCGGCGGGAAATTTTGCCTTGCAGTCCGCACCGGACCTGGGCGGCGCGAACTGGACCGCAGTGCCAAACGCACCCGCCACGATAGACACCAACTTTGTGGCAACGAATGGCATCAGCGGTTCCGCCCAGTTCTTCCGGCTCCAGAGCGACTGACCAACGGAAAACGTCAGTCCTGGAAAAGGCACACTTGATACTTTTGAGTTTGAAAAACATCTCTGCTTCAACCATCTTATTATTCCTGAAGATAAGCGGGCACAGAGCCGAGGAACTTTGGTGCATTGAATCCATCATGCAGTTTGCGATTCATAGCGAGGATTCACCCGAATTCCAACCGCCGTTGGCTTTGGGTCGTAACTCATCTTTTTAAGCTAGGCCATATTTATGCACGCAGCCATTGAACTCACAGCCTTTTGGGCGTTCAGCTTTTTGACGTTATGCGCGGCGGTCTGGTTGTTGAGCATTTTCGGCGGCATGATTGAGAGTGACATGGAGTTACTCAGTTTTGGCAAGGAAGCGGCGATAGCTGGCATTGCTTCGCTGATTGAGGCGGCGGGAGTTTGGCTGATCGTCCTGTTTATTTCAGCCACGCATCGTGGCCTCGCGTTGCGAGCGATGATTGTTCCGCTCATCATTGTCGCCTTGATTTACAAGGTCGCGCATTTTGAGAATTGGAGCGTATTTGAGGCCGGGTTGCTTTTAGCTTTTCAGGTTGCGCTCGGTTGTTTGATAGCCTCCTTGATTTCAGGACATTTTCTGGCGGCGATTATGCTCGTAGTCGGGTTCGGAATTATTTTGGCCGTCATCGCCGCTGTCGCGAAGAGTTTATGGGGTTGACGATGTGGCCTATCTCACGCCGTGCGCCAGGACTTTATCAGTTGGATGGAATCAGTCAAACAACGGAGACACGCAGACTCCGGATCGAGAAAGCTTGCGGCATACTTGCGACCGCAGCGACGTCCCTGATGTTTTCAATCTGCCGTCGCCATTCCTGTTGGGAACGTGGCGATTGTCTGAGATCAGTTTTTTTCGCGGGTCACTAGAACGGAAACTTCCCCGCTGTCATCCAACTGAACCAACAGCGGCTTTCCGTAAGTGACCACAAAGGAGGAAGTCAATCCCACCGACAATTGTGAATAAGATGAAGCTGTTCCAAGGCTGCCCGTAATATAAGGCACCGTGTGTCCCAAGTAAAATTTGAGCACGCCCTTTTGTTCGTTAATCGTGGTCAGCGTGCCATCCAGCTTGAGCGTCGTCGGAATATCGGCATTATTGATCTTTACGGAACTTTTCTGAATCGTGTCCAGTTCAAACGAACCGTTAATCGTCATGACCTGAAGCGAATTCTCGTTTCCTTTCGCGTCCTTCATCAGCACCTTGATGACATAATTGACAGGCGCATTTGTATCCACTGGTGCGGCGAACAGAGGCGCACTCTGGGACAAGAAAATAAACAGCATGCCGATAGCAGTGAAGGGCAGAGCTTTCATAAGACACAGCTTCTGACCAAGGTCAAAATTCGTCAAGAATAAATGCGCCTTCGGCAATCACCGCAAACGCCGGGGCCGAGGTGCAATAAAATTTGGCATCGCGCCCGTTCACCAAACCTTGTGCGTGACGCCGGCGATAAAATCACGTTTGAAGCTTGTGGGAGATTGTGAATCTGTTTAGTCTGCTAATTATGCCCCACATATCCGTTCTCAAGCCTGAAGAAGCCTCGTTGGAAGTAAAAGTCATTTATGAGGAATTTTACCGCCGCATGGCGTTTCCCTCGGCGCCCAATTTCATCATGACGCAGGGGCATTCTTCGACGGTGACGCGCGGAACATGGGAAGCCGTGCGCAATGTTCTGGTGTTGGGTGAGATTCCGCGCTGGATGAAGGAAATGATGTTTGTGGCCATCTCGAATGATCGCCAATGCCGTTATTGTTCGGCAGCGCATACCGCCTGTTGCCGCATGTTAGGGGGGTCACCCGGATTGCTCGAACAAATTGTTCGCAATGTCAACGACCTGCCCGATCCAAAACTACGGGATATGATTTTGTTTGCGCTCAAATGTTCCCGTCATCCTCAAAAACTGGTGGAAAACGATTTTGAGCAGCTTCGTGGTCACGGACTGAAGCAGTCAGAGATATTGGAAATAATCGCCATGGCTGCCTTTGCGGTCTATGCCAATATCATTGCGGATGCCACGGCCATGAGTGCGGATGAAATGTTCGACACGGTTTAATAATAATACGACCGCGTGAATTAAAAATTAGTGGCCGAATTATTTCATCCTTTGGTGGTTGATTCATAAAACTTCTCGCGGAAAAAATTTACCGTTCCGGCAAATGACGCAAATCAATTCAAGCTCCGTCAGGAGGGGAAATTAAATGCTAGACTTGTAATGGTTGGGAATGCAGTTTCGGAAGTGAAAGCATTCAATCCGCCCGTCTTTTTATGACGAACAATCTTATTTCATTCAAATCTTTGTGCAGGTTGGTCATGGCGTTGGCAGCCGCCGTTGTGGGGCAGCCGTTGGTGCTGGCCGCGCCGACGCCGTCAGCGCCGGCGGCGATTGGCCGGATGGTTGCTGCCGACGTGAACGCGGTCCAAGGGCCATTGGACACATCCTTCAAGGAGTGCATTGGCGCGGGGCGGGCCAACGAAGGACTGCGCGCGGATTGGCAGGATCAGTTGCGGGAGACGCGGCGCGAAGGCGGCTTCAAATACATCCGCATGCACGGATTGCTCTGCGATGACATGGGTGTTTATCAGGAAGACGCGCAGGGCAATCCCCTTTACAACTGGCAATACATTGACCGGCTTTATGACTTCCTCTTGAGCATTGACATCAAGCCCTTCGTCGAACTTTCATTCATGCCCAATGCCCTGGCGAGCGGCCACAAAACCGTTTTCTGGTGGAAGGGCAATGTCACACCGCCGAAATCGTATGACAAATGGGCCGGCTTGATCCGCCATCTGGTCACGCATTTCCAGGAGCGCTACGGGCATGATGAAGTCAAGACCTGGTATTTTGAAGTGTGGAACGAACCCGACCTTCACGATTTTTTCTTCGACGGCACGCAGCAGGACTATTTCAAATTGTATGAAGTCACGGCCCACGCCATCAAGAGTGTCTCGCCGGACTATCGCGTGGGCGGCCCGGCCACGGCCATGGGTCAATGGGACCAATCGTTCATTGATTTTTGTCACAGCAACAACGTGCCGCTCGACTTCATCTCCACCCATGCTTACGGCGTCAAGAGCGGCTATGTGGATGAAACCGGCCAGCTAGGAACGGTGATTGATTCTGATTCCAATTCGATTATTGGCCGGATGGTCGGCGAACGGAAGATGATAGACGATTCTCCCATGCCCAATCTACCCTTGCACTTCACCGAGTGGAGTTCCGCCTACACACCCACCGATTTCATGCACGATACCTATCAACAGTCGGCCTTCATCTTAAGTAAGGTCAAGGGCGCTTACCGCTCGGTAGATTCCATGTCTTACTGGACCTTCACCGATATTTTTGAAGAGAACGGCCCGCGCTTCACTCCCTTTCATGGCGGCTTCGGTTTGATCAACTACGAAGACTTAAAGAAACCGGCCTTCTACGCTTTCAAATTCCTGAACGAACTGGGGCCAACCCAACTCGCTGACCCCGACCCCGCATCCTGGGTCTGCGCCAGCCCCGACCATTCCGTCCAGGCCTTGTTTTGGAATTACACGCCCATCGTGCCGCCCAAGGGAATGAACGACCAGCAGTTCTATAAAAACGAAATTCCCGCCCAGGAAATTCGCCCGTTGACGCTTGGCATCACCAACCTCCCGGCTGGAAGCTACAGCCTGGAGATTTATCAGACCGGCTATCAGGTCAACGACGTTTTTACCCGTTACCTTGAAATGGGCGCGCCGTCGCAATTGACGCCCGCCCAGGTCGAAATTCTGCGTGCCCAAAGCAACGGCGACCCTGAATCGGTCGAAACCATCCAGATTCAAGCCCACCAACCCTTCGTGCGCACCTTCGCCCTGCGGCAGAATGACGTCTTTTTTGTCAAACTCATGCCCTTGCAAATCAAGTAAGGAGGCCGCCATGACGCCATGTGACCGTCGTCGTGAACAAAATGAATTCAGGCGTTTGGATGGTTTCAACTTTTTCGGCACGCCCAGATCAATTGATCAAAAGCGCGGATCGGATCAAGTTGAATCTTTTTTACTTTCTGCGCGCGTGGGAAGCCATCAGGCAGCGTTCAATCAAATTCGTCCTCCCAAGTTGAAATGAGTCTCGTGACCTCGACTGCCACGATAATAAGTTTTGCCCGACAAAATTCCCGCGATTTATTGCGTCAGGGCGTGAGGCTTGGGTCGGATCCAGAAACAAAAAAATACTCATCCTCGCGGAAATCAGGAGAAATTAACGGTCATTCGACGTTGTGAATAACCTTGGGATATTATCTGGATGGCTGGCGGTTCCAAATGCTGAAAACTTCGTCGCCCATGCGTTGGTAAGACCGCAATTCAAAGCGCTTGGCTTCAACCAAATGGTCAACGCCGGCGCCATCCGCAATCGTCGGCGCAGTTCGTCCGCCGAAAATTTTCGGGCAAATCGTCAAATGCAACTCGTCCACCAAATCGGCGTCCATGAGCGCGCCGTGCAATTCGCCGCCGCCTTCGCAAAGCAGCCGTTTTACCTTCCATTGATTCCGCAACCAGACCAACGCGGCGCGGAAGTTGACTTCGCGTTCGCCAAAAATTTTTACTTCATCGGCCAGCGCGCGAAGTTTTTTTAGGCGTGCGGCGCTGATGCGTTTGGTGGTCAGAACAATGACGGGCGAAAGGCCGCGCTTAAAAATTTGCGAGCGCGGGTCAATCGAGCCGGAACCGCTGACGACGACGCGCAAATTATATTCCGACAGACCTTTTGCCAGGCGTCGGCGGCGATATTTTGTTCCGCCCGTTCCGAGAATCGAATCCGTTTCGTTGATGGTGCGCGAACCGCAGATCACCGCGTCCGCGCTCGCGCGCAATTCCATCATGTGCTCGCGGTCACGTTCGCTGGAAAACGGCGTAAATGTATGGTCGGCAAATGCGATTTTTCCATCCGCCGTGATGGCGAAGTTTGAAAATACAAACGGCAACTTTGGACTTTGGGTTTTGGACTTTGAACTCATAATAAAAGCATGGCATCACCGTAACTAAAAAAGCGATAACGCTCGTGAATCGCTTCAGCGTAAGCGGATAAAATCATTTCGCGCCCGCGAATTTCGCCCGGCGCGGCGAAGGCGCTGACGAGCATGAGCAACGTGGAGCAGGGAAGATGAAAATTCGTCAAAAGCGCGTCCGCGATTTTGAATTGAAATGGCGGGAGAATAAAAATATCCGTTTTTCCCACATAAACATTAAGTTTTCCAGCGTTCTGCGCGGCCACACTTTCCAAAACGCGCACGGTGGTCGTGCCCACGGCAATGACGCGATTTCCAGATTTTTTCGCTTCCTTCACGGCGCGCACAGTTTCTTCGCCTATTTCAAAATGTTCCGCGTGCATTTTGTGTTCGGAAAGATTTTCGGTTTTCACCGGCAAAAAAGTTCCCGCGCCGACGTGCAAAGTGACGAAGCAAATGTTCACGCCGCGCCCCCGGATTTGTTCCAAAAGTTCAGTCGTGAAATGTAGTCCGGCAGTCGGCGCGGCGACCGAGCCTTCGCGCAGGGCAAAAACGGTTTGATAACGTTCTTTGTCTTCAGACGATTGGCCTGAATTTGTGCGTTCGATGTAAGGCGGCAACGGCATTTCGCCGAGCCGATCCAATTCGTCGCGCAAATTTTCCGCGCCGGAAAATCGCAGCCGCCGATGGCCTTCGGCGTTCACGTCCAAAACAGTGGCGATGATTTTTGACGGTTGTTCCTTTGGAGCGCACAGCGTGATTTGCGTTCCGACACGCGCATTTTTGCCCGGACGAATCATCGTCCACCAATCGTTCGGGGCATTTTCTTCGAGCAGAAGCATTTCAAACTTGCCGCCGGTTTTTACGTTTGTCCCGTGCAGCCGGGCGGGAATCACGCGTGAATTATTCAAAACAAGCACGTCGCCGGCGCGCAAAAAATCCAAAAAATTCCTGAACTGCCGGTGTTGAAGCTCGCTGTTCGTTCGATTCAAAACCAAAAGCCGCGATTCGTCTCGCCGGGGCGCGGGATGTTGCGCGATCAAATCCGGCGGCAGGGCAAAATCAAAATCGGCGGTTCGCATCGGGCGAGTTTCAAGGTTTGGATTTGAAGTTTCAAGCTGTCACCGAAGGAAGTTGTCTTGCGACGGATTCCTGCCGGTTGAGAGATTGTGAATAACTTTTGAATAAAGTCGCTTTTTTCCGTCAGATTTGTATTGACAATTGGTGGGTTAAAGTGGATAAAAATGGGTCGTTGTGGGTGATTAGACCGTTTTGGAAATAGTGGTGAATAAATGAGTGTCGCAAAGACAACTGAACCGACTTACTACAATTCGTGCTATCGGCACGGCGTAGATGAGAAGCGGCGCGTCCAGATTCCGGCGAAATGGCGCCCGGCAAAAGACGGCACGGAATTGACCGTCATTTTGTGGCCGAAGCATAAGGCGGGAAATTGCCTGCGCGTGTTGCCGCCGTCGGAAATGGCCAAAATGAAAACGGACATTGACGCGATGCCCAACAGCGATCCGAACAAGGGCGTGCTCAAAAGATTTATTGGCAGCGAATCCGTCCAGGTGACTTTGGACAAGTCCGGGCGGATTTGCCTGCCGGACGAAATGGCGCGCGCGGCGGGCATCAAGGATGAAGTCGTGCTCGTCGGTTTGCTCGACCGTTTTGAAATTTGGAATCCGAGTCGTCACGAAAATGTCAAGGCCGCCGACGCGGTGCTCGCGTCCGAGGCGTTCAAACTGATGGAATAAAAAAATATGAACCTGGGAAAATTACTTGGCGCGGGAAAAAGTTTTGTGAACGGCGGGCGTGCGGTGGCTTACCGCGCGGATAAACGCGCCTGCCTTCCAAAATTTGGCTCGTCAAAAAATCCATTTGTGGCGGCGACCCAAACCGACTTGCCAAAAGCGGCGGAGAAAAATCCCGTTGCGTTGGCAAAAAAAGTCGCCGCGCCGTTCCTGGAAAAAACCCGGAAGCTGCCGGCAATTTCCGGGAAGCCAAAATCGCTGGCGGTTTGGACGAGCAAACTGAATCCGATGACGATGTTGCGCGGCACGCCGGAGGAAAAAAATTTGCCGCGTCCGACGCAAGTGGAGCTTTCGCTGGAAAAAGTAAAAGTCATTCACAACGATTTGACGGATGCGGAAGTGGAAATCGTGCCGATCAAATCACGCCCCGCGCGCGAGGCAAACGCCCCGGCCATGAAGACATCAGAAAAATCCTGGAGCGCGCTGGGCGAAAGAATTTTTGGAGCGAACGCAACCTGATTCAAAAATGCGAAGTGGTGGAATTCATTCACAAACCAGTGATGGCGGCGGAGGCGCTGGCGGCGCTGAACCCAAATCCGGCGGGCCGCTACGCCGACGGCACGCTCGGCGGGGCTGGTCACGCGGCGAGCCTTTTGGCCGCGAGTTCGCCGACTGGATGGTTGTTTGGGTGCGATCGCGATGGCGTCGCGGTTGAAGCCGCGCGTAAAAAACTGGCGGAACAATTTGCCGGACGGTTTGAAATTCGTCGCGGAAATTTTGCGGAAATGGCCGGCTGGATTCCGGCGGCGAGTTGCGACGGCGTGCTTTTGGATTTGGGCGTGAGTTCGCCGCAACTGGATTCGCCGTCGCGCGGGTTTAGTTTTCAGCAGGACGGCCCGCTGGACATGCGGATGGACGACCGCCAAAAAACAACGGCAGCGGATTTGGTGAACACTTTGGGCGCCGAAGAATTGGCGAAGATTTTTTGGGAATTTGGCGGCGAACGCGAGTCGCGAAGATTTGCCAGGGCAATCGTTCACGACCGCGCGCAGAAAAAATTTGAGACGACGCGGCAACTGGCGGAGTTGATTGAGCGGATTTCGCCGCGCGCCGGAAAAAAAGCGCATCCGGCAACGAAAGTTTTTCAAGCGCTGCGGATCGCGGTCAACGATGAAATTGGTTCTTTGAAACACGGATTGGAAGCGGCGTTGAAAATTTTGAAGCCGGGCGGACGGCTCGCGGTGATCACGTTTCATTCGCTTGAAGACCGGACGGTAAAAGAATTTGGCCGGGAAAAAACGCGCGATTATTCGTTCAGCGGCGAAGTGGACGTGCCGGAATTGCGACAGCCGCGCGCGCCGGAAATGAAATGGGTTTCGCGCAAGGCGATTTTGCCCGGCGAAACCGAGTTGAAAGAAAATCCGCGCAGCCGCAGCGCGCAATTGCGGATTTTGGAAAAAATTTGAAACACAAAATAAAAAATGCAGACACAAATTACACTAATTTTCACTAATTATTTTTCAATTAGTGTTAATTCGTGAAATTCGTGTCTTAAAATAAAATGTCAAAAAATCGAAAAAGTCAGTCGGCGGCGATCCGGTTCGGCCCGGCGCTGGCGGCGTTGTTCGCGTGTTTGACGATCGCGGGCGCGGCGGTGGGTTATGTGTGGCAGAAGAGCGAGATTTACCAGCTTGGCCGGCAGATTCGCGACCAGGAAAACCGGCTGGCGCAATTGCAGGGCGACGACAAAAAATTGGCGGAGCAACTGGCGATTTTGCATTCGCCGGTGATGCTGGACCGGCGGGCGCGCGAATTGAAATTGGGATTGTCGCCCGCGCAACCGATGCAGGTCGTTCGTCTGGCGGAGCCGTTGGCGACGCCGCCGGAAAATAAAAATTTAACGCGCCAGCTTGCCCGGCGACCGGATGAAATGGCGCAATAAATTATGAAAACATTTTGGCCGCCGCTCGTGACGCCGTTGGTTGAGGAACTGATCGCCACGGGCGGCTGGCCGTTTTTGGGATGATAAAACGGCAGCAACAATTCAATCGCGCGCTTCTGCTGCTGGCATTGGTGGCGCTGGCGTTCATCGGGCTGGGCTTCCGGCTGGTGGATTTGCAGGTGTGGCGCCACGACGAACTGGCGGCGGCGGCGGAAAAAAATTCGGAGGAAAAATTCTGGCAGCCCGCCCGGCGCGGCGACATTTTGGACGCGAACGGAAATCTGCTGGCGACGAGCGTGCCGGTGGAAACGGTTTGGGCAAATCCATTGTTGATCGGCAACCAGCAGGCGGCGATTGCCCGCGCACTCGCGCCGATTTTGCGCGTCAACGAAACGGATTTGTATCAGAAATTATTCCCGCGCGTCTGGAAAAACCAAAAAGGCGAATCGGTCACGAACCGTTATGTCGTGCTGCAACGCAAAGTCGCGGAAGAAACGTGGCAGAAAATTCGTTCGGCCATGAGTAATCTTCCGCTGGCGGCGAATGAAAGTGAAATGTCGAAAACTGCGCGCGCGAATTTCAAGGTTTTTTCCCGCAACTTGAGACAATACGCGGTTGCCGCCGAGCCGGATCAATTGCGCGTTTATCCCAACGGCGCACTGGCGGCGCATGTTCTGGGTTTTGTCGGCACGCAGGAAACGACCAATCATGCGGCGGAACTTTTCGGTTACGACGGCATTGAAAAATCCTTCAATTCAAAATTAAGCGGCGCGTCCGGCTGGCGCGTGACGGGCGTGGACAGCCGGAATCGTGAGCTGGTCGCGCTGCGCGATGAAGACGTGCAGGCGCACGATGGCTTGAGCGTGGTGTTGACCATTGATTCCGTCGTGCAACATATCGTGGAAACTGTGCTGGCCGACGCGATGAAAGAACATTCGCCCGTCAGCATCACCGGCATCGTCACGCGTCCGCGCACGGGAGAAATTCTCGCGCTGGCCTCGCTGCCGAATTTTGATCCGAATAATTTGAGCACCATCAACACGAACACCGAGCCGGATCGCGTCATCAGCGATGTCATGGAACCGGGTTCAACTTTCAAAACCATCGTGATTTCCGGCGCGTTGAACGAACACGTGGTTGATTTGAACGACACGGTGTTTTGTGAAAATGGCGTTTTTCATTATGGCGGCATAATACTACACGACGCGGAACACGATCATTTCGGAAATCTGACCGTCGAACAGGTTTTGCAAAAATCGTCGAACATCGGCGCGGCAAAAATCGGCATCAAATTGCAAGCGCACAAACTTTACGATTACATGACCGACTTTGGCCTCGGCGAATTTACCGGAATTCCATTGCCGAATGAAGTCAGCGCGAAAAATTTTGTGCGCCCGCCGAACAAGTGGGGAAAATATTCCATTGCGCAAATTCCGATGGGGCAGGGCGTGGCCGTGACGCGATTGCAAATGATCATGGCCGTCGGCGCGATTGCCAATGGCGGCGTGCTCATGCGCCCGATGCTCGTCAAACGATTGCAGAACCGCGACGGAAACGTGGTGCAACAATACGAACCGCAAGCTGTCCGCCGCGTCATCAGCGAAACCACCGCCAAGGAAATGGTCGAAGCGCTCAAGACTGTCGTGACCAAAGACGGAACCGCGCCGATGGCGGCGATGGAAAATTACACCGTCGCCGGTAAAACCGGCACGGCGCAAAAAGTCGTGGATGGAAAATATGCCTCTGACAAATTTGTCATTTCCTTCATCGGATTTTTTCCGGCGGACGATCCGCAGATTTGCATTTCCATCGTGATGGACGCGCCCAAAGAAGGCGGACGCGCGTTCGGCGGCGCGCTATGCGGCCCGGTTTTCAAAAAGATCGCCGACGGCTGCGCGAGCTACTTGAACATTCCGCCGGACGAAAATTTGCCGCAACCAAACTCGCCGCCAACGATCGTGGCGGCGCGCGAGTCGCATTGAACATTTGTGGAAGAACGCTCTTTGAAATTTGTCGCTGAAGCCTGCGACGCCGAAATCCGGCGCGGCGCGGCGGATGCAATGGTTAAAAATGTCTGCATTGATTCGCGGCAGGCAAAAGCCGGTGATTTGTTTTTTGCCATTCGCGGCGAAAAATTCGACGGCCACGATTTTTTGGATGAGGTCGCGGAAAAAAACGTCGCGGCAGTTGTTATTGAAAAGTCCAAAGTCCAAAGTCCAAAGTCCAAAGTTGCGACGGATTACGCCGTGCTCGTTGTCGAAAACGCAAGGACTGCGCTGGGAAAATTGGCGGCGGCGTATCGCAAAGATTTTGATCTGCCGGTGATTTGCGTCGGCGGCTCGAACGGAAAAACGACGGTGAAAGAATTGCTCGCGTCGGTTTTGCGGCAAAAATTTTCGACATTAGCCAGCGAAGCTAGTTTTAACAATGACATCGGCGTGCCGTTGACGCTGTTGAGAATTGAAAAGTCGCACCAAGTTGCCGTGCTGGAAGCCGGCACAAATCATCCGGGCGAACTTGCGCCGCTCGTGAAAATGATTCAGCCGAAATTCGGTGTGCTGACGAACATTGGCCGCGAGCATCTGGAATTTTTTGGCGACGTCGCGCGCGTCGCGCGCGAAGAAGGTTCGCTCGCGGAACTTTTGCCGACGGATGGAAAATTATTTTTGAACGGCGACAATGAGTGGACCGAAAAAATTGCCGTGCGAACGAAAGCGAAAATTGTCCGCGTCGGCCTCGGCGAAAAAAATGACTGGCGCGCGGAGAAAATTCGGCTGGACAAAAACGGTTCAACATTTCGCGTGCAGACGGCGGACGAAAATTTCTGCGGCGAATACAGAATCAATTTGCTGGGACGGCATCAGGTGGTGAATGCGCTTTTTGTGATTGGGGTTGGTGGGGAACTGGGGTTGGGCCGCGCTGAAATCCAGCGCGGCCTGGCCGAATGCCAGCCGCCGAAGATGCGGTTGCAATTTTGGGAGGCGAATGGCGTGCGCGTTTTGGACGACGCCTACAATGCCAATGCGGATTCGACGATTGCCGCGCTGGAAACGCTCTGCGATTTGCCGTTGCAAGGCCGTCGCGTGGCGGTGCTGGGCGACATGGAAGAACTCGGCGCGCATAGCGAAGCGACGCACGCGGAAATTGGCGCACGCGCGGCGGAATTGAAAATCGGCCAGTTGTTCGCTGTGGGAAAAATGGCAAATGTGATTGCCAAAGCTGCGCGCGACGGCGGACTGACGCGCGTGATTGAATTTGAGAACGTGGAAGCGGCGATGAAAGCCGTGAAAAGTTTTTTGAAAGCGGGCGACGTGGTTTTGTTGAAAGCCTCGCGCGCGTCGCGGTTGGAACGGATCGCGGAAATTTTGAAAGCGGAAAAAAATTAAACAAAAATGCTCTTTTATTTGAGCCAGCAAATTTTGGATTGGTCGCACGGAACGGTTTGGGAAAACCGCCTCTCGTTTTTGCGGTTGTTCCGTTACATCACCGTTCGCAGCGCGGGCGCGGCGATCACGGCGTTGTTATTGAGCTGGTGGCTCGGCCCAAAAATCATCCGCTGGCTGAAGCATTTGAAATTTGGACAGGATTACGCGGACAAGGCCGAGGAAGCCGGCGGATTGGCCGCGCGCGTTTTGAGCAAGCGCGGAACGCCGACCATGGGCGGAGTTTTGATCGTTGTCGTTCTGGTTTTTTCGACGATGCTTTGGACGGAATGGAACGCGCAAGTTGAACTGGCGATGCTCGTGGTTTTGGTTTTGTCGGGTTTGGGATTTTACGACGACTACGCAAAAATCATCCAGCAAACCGGCGGCGGCACTCCGCCGCGCCTAAAACTTCTGGTGCAAACGCTTTTGGGATTGTTCGTGGGAATTTATCTCTGGAAACTTCCGGCGACGAGCGAACTGTGGCTTTTGGGAAATAAAACTGCCATGCACAGCAATCTGGTCAGCCAGTTGATGCTGCCGTTTTACAAATATCCGGTTGGCGTCGGCGGCATCATCGGATTGCTGGTCGTGCTGCTGGCGATTGTCGGCAGTTCCAATGCGGTGAATTTGACGGACGGACTCGACGGTCTGGCGATTGGCTGCACGCTGATTGTGGCTTTTGTGTTTCTGATTTTTACTTACGTCGCGGGCAACATAAAAATCTCCGAGTATTTGCAAATTCCTTTTGTGAGCGGCGCGGGTGAACTGACGGTTTTTTGCGCGGCGCTCATCGGCGCGGGATTGGGATTTTTATGGTTCAACTGTCATCCGGCGCAGGTTTTCATGGGCGACACCGGCTCGCTCGCGCTGGGCGGCGCGTTTGGCATCATGGCGGTGCTGATTCACCAGCCGTTTGTGCTGGTCATCGCGGGCGGAATTTTCGTTTTGGAAGCGGTTTCGGTGCTGCTGCAAACCGGCTGGTTCCGTTTCACGCGAATGCGCACCGGCACGGGCCGGAGAATTTTTTTAATGGCGCCGCTGCACCATCATTTTGAAAAAAAAGGCTGGTATGAATCGCAAGTGGTGATGCGTTTTTACATTTTGTGCGTGCTGTTTGCGGTCGTTGCGCTGGCCACTTTGAAATTAAGATGAAAACATTGCCGACATTGAAGAAAATGCGTTTTGTTGCTTGCGCGAACGGCGCGCGGCTGATAAAAAATTTCCGTGAAGTTGCAAGTTGCGTTTCCATGCCGATGAACAAAATCAATTTAACCCGCCATGAAATTTTTCGAGGGAAAATTTCGTTGCGGAAAAATCAACACAATCAACCCACCTCGAAGAAAGGACGCTAATAGCGCCAAACCCATGACCAATCCAAATCCATTCATACCCCAAGGCTCGCTGGAGCACAACAAACGCCGCTCGCGCCTGAAGCTCGGCGTTTTTTGCGTGCTCGCGCTCGGCGTCGCCGGACTCACCGCGATGCTGATCCAGGGCTGCAAGCGGGAACAATCCGACCAGACCGATAATACGCCGCCGCCAGACACGAACGAGATGGCGATGGACACGAATTCTTCGCCGATGGCGGATACGAATTCGCCCGTGACGCCGCCCGTCGAAACCAATCCGCCGGCAGTCGTCGCTCCGCCCGTGGAAAATACGGGAACGGAATATGTCGTGATCAAAGGCGACTCATTCGCAAAAATCGCCAAAAAATTTGGCGTGCGAGTCAAAGCGATTGAAGATGCGAATCCGGGAATTGTTCCGACGAAATTGAAAGTGGGACAGAAACTTTCCATTCCCGCGCCGACAAGCGCGAGCGCGGCAAGTCCAATGTCAAATACGGATTCCACCGGCAGCGGCAACGACATGTATGTGGTCAAGTCCGGCGATACTTTAACGAGAATTGCCCGGTCGCACGGAACCACCGTCAAGGCGATTGAGTCCGAAAATAATTTGTCCACCACCAGAATTACCGTGGGCGAAAAATTAAAGCTCCCCTTGAAGTCGGACATGACGACTCCGCCTGCGCCCATGGAAAATGCGCCCGCGCCGACATCCGCGACGCCAACGTCGCCATGAAATTCACCGAACGCCGGGCCATGCGCCCGGCGTCCGGCTTTTAGTTTGGAATGAAAGCCGCCGTCACAACTCTGGCCATTTGCGTCGCCGCCCTGCTGGCGTTGGGGTTGGTCATGCTTTATAGCTCGATGATGACGGCCTCCGCCGGCCCGCATGACTTAATGATGCAACTCATCTGGTGCGCGGCTGGTTTTGTTCTCTGCGTCACGGCCACTTCACTGGATTATCAAATCCTTAAAAAATGCGTCTGGCCGATTTTTATTCTTGCCTTGATTGGCCTCGCGTTGGTTTATGTGCCGCACATCCGCCATTCCAGTCACGGCGCAAAACGCTGGATCGGCTTCGGCGGCTTCACCCTTCAACCGTCCGAATTTGCCAAACTCGCGCTCATCATTTTGCTCGCGTGGCATGGTGAACGCAACCAGCGGCAAATGCACACCTGGAAACGTGGAATTTTTTTTCCGAGCGCCATCATCGGCGTCACACTGGGTTTGATTTTCATCGAACCGGATCGCGGGCAAACCATTTTGCTTGCCGCCGTCAGCGGCGCGATGCTTTTGATCGCCGGCGTTCAATTGAGAAAATTGATCCTGCCCGGTTTATTTACGGCGGGAGCTTTGGCCTTTTCACTTTTTCATGATTCCATGCGGCGCGGGCGAATCGCCGCGTGGCTTTATCCCGACGCCCACGCCGGCGGCGCGGCGTTGCAGGCGCAACAGGCCATGTTCGGTCTCGGTTCCGGCGGCTGGTTCGGCGTCGGCCTCGGCAACGGCGTGCGCAAATTCGGCTACCTGCCCGAAATTCACACCGACTTTATTTTTGCCAACATCGGCGAAGAACTTGGCCTCATCGGAACGCTGCTTGTCGTCGCCACTTTTATCGTCATCGCTTTTTGCGGCATTTACATCGCGCTCCGCTCACGCGACACCTTCGGTTTTTTGCTCGCGTCCGGCCTGACGTTTTTGATTTCGCTGCAAGCCGCCATCAACATCGGCGTTGTCACCAGCGCGCTGCCCAACAAAGGATTGCCGCTGCCCTTCATCAGCTACGGCGGCTCCAATCTCGTCGCCCTGCTGACCTGCATCGGAATTTTATTCAGCATCGCGCGCCACGCGCCCGCGCGCGAAAAAGTTTCCCGATCCACGATTGAGCGCGATGACAATCCCTTCGCTGCCAGAGCAACATGATTGCACCCGAAACAAAAAAGCCCTTCGTCGCCATCGCCTGCGGCGGAACGGGCGGACATCTCTTTCCGGGAATCGCCGTCGCCGAAGAATTGAAAAAACGCGGCTGCAAAATTGCGCTGCTCATTTCGCCGAAGGAAATTGATCAGCAAGCCGTGAAGTCCGTGCAAGATTTTGAAATCTTCACGCTGCCCGCCGTCGGTTTGCAGAATCGAAATTATTTTTTCTTCGGCTTGAGTTTTTGGAAATCATTTCGCGCCGCGCGAAAATTTTTTAAGACGCAAAAACCCGACGCAGTTCTGGCGATGGGCGGCTTTACTTCCGCGCCGCCGATTCTGGCCGCGAAAAAATTCGGCGCGAAAATTTTCCTGCACGAGTCTAATACTATTCCCGGACGCGCTAATCGTTTTCTGGCGCGATTCGTGGACAAAGCTTTCACGGGCTTTCCCGAAACCGCCGCGCGTTTGAACGCTCGGAAAATTTCCGTGACGGGAACTCCCGTCCGCATTCAGTTTTCTCAATCCGCAATCCGCAATCCGCAATCCGCAATTACTTTAGGTCTCGACCCAAACCTTCCGACAATTCTCGTCGTCGGCGGCAGTCAGGGCGCGAGCGGTCTCAACGAAATGATTTTGTCTGCGCTGCCGTTGCTCGCGAAAAAAAACTGGCAATGGTTGCATCTGACCGGCGCGAACGAATTTGAAAAAGTAAAAAGTTTTTACGCCGCAAAAAATTTGAAAGCCGTCGTCAAACCGTTTCTGGCCGAAATGGATTTGGCGCTCGGCGCGGCGACCGTCGCCGTCAGTCGCGCGGGTGCGTCCTCGCTCGCGGAAATTGCGGCGATGCGATTGCCATCGTTGCTCGTTCCATTTCCGGCGGCGGCGGACAACCATCAGTTTTTCAACGCGTTGGCCTTTGAAAAAACTGGCGCGGCAAAATTGTTGGAACAAAAAAATTCCACGCCGGAAAAGGTCGCGGAAATTTTGGTTGAACTGGTTGAAAGTGAAACTCTGCGTTCAACAATGCAATCCGCGCTTGCGCAATGGCACGCGCCGAAGGCGGCGGAGCAGATCGCGGAAAACATTTTGAACGCGATTGCGCAGCAGCAGGAAAAGGCGGCGCAGGCGAAAGTGAAAAAGTGTGGTTATGGTCACGCGCATGGCTCGGCGAAACATGCTCATTAAACAATGACGCCGACTGCTGACATTTTGGAGAATCCGATGCGAATTGAGAAAAATATCGCCGATGAAATTGCTGAACGCGTTTCGCGCGCGACCATCATTCGCCGCGACGAGCCGCTCGCCAAGCACACGACGTTGCGCGTCGGCGGGCCGACGGATTTTTATATTGAACCGACGGATGAAAATGATTTGGCGAGCGTCGTGAAGTTTTGCGGCGAAAACGAAATCAAATTTTTCATTCTTGGCCGTGGCTCGAATCTGTTGGTGCGCGACGGCGGATTTCGAGGCGTGGTGATTTGTTTGTCGCAGCCACATTTCGGCGAAATTAAAATCGTCGGCGAGAAAATTTTTTGCGGCGCGGGCGCGAAATTGAAAAATGTTTCGGTCGAGGCGAAGCGGAACAATCTGAGCGGCGTGGAATTTCTTGAAGGCATTCCCGGCAGTGTCGGCGGCGCGTTGCGGATGAACGCGGGTGCGATGGGCGGCGCGACGTTCGATGTCGTCGGGTCGGTGCGCGTGATGGATTTTGACGGTAACGTGCGCGAACTCGCGCCGAAGGAGATGGCGGTGGAATATCGCAGTTGCGCGGCGTTGACGAATCACATCGCGCTGGGCGCGGTTTTTAGATGCAAAACTTTACCGCGCGCGGAGATCGAGCAGCGCATGAAGGCGTTCAGCGAGAAGCGCTGGGGATCGCAGCCGGCGGCGCCGAGCGCGGGTTGCATCTTCAAAAATCCCGGCGCGATCCCGGCGGGCCGGCTGGTGGACGAACTGGGATTGAAAGGCGCGCGCGTGGGCGGCGCGGTGGTTTCCGCCGAGCATGGCAATTTCATCGTGAACGACGGCAACGCGACGGCGCGCGACGTTTTGGAATTGATTTCAATCTTAAAGGCCAAAGCCAGGGCCGAACGCGGAATTGAATTGCATACGGAAGTCGAAATCATCGGCGAAGATCGTTGACATTCAAAATGGTTGCGTTATGGTTGTGCCATGATAACGATCACGCTCAAAGGCATCCCGAAGGAGACGCACCGCGCATTAAAAAAACGCGCGGCAGCGCATGGTCGCAGTTTGAACACGGAAGCCATCGCGGTGCTGGAATCCAGCGTCCGCAGCGTGCCGGTGGAGGCCGAGGGAATTATTCAGCGGGCGCGCCAGTTCCGCAATTCGCTCAAGTTCAAGGTGACGGCGGCGGATTTGAAGCGGTTCAAGGAAGAAGGCCGCGCGTGATTGTCGCGGACAACAGCCTGCTGGTTTATTTCTGGCTGCCGAGCGCTTTTGACGAACTGGCGGAAGGGGTGAAGGAGCGGGACAAAGTCTGGGCGTCGCCGATTTTGTGGCGCGCGGAATTTCGGAATGTGCTGGCGGGTTATTTGCGGCGCAAAACACTGACCGAGGCCGAGGCCAACGCCGCATATTTGAACGTGCAGAAAGATTTGGGCGCGAATGAATATTCCGTGCCGACCGAACGGATCATCAAGCTGGTGCTGGCATCGGATTGCACGGCTTACGACTGCGAATATGTGGCGCTGGCGCAGGATTTGGGCGTGCCGTTGGTGACGGCGGACAAACAGGTTTTGCGCGCGTTTCCGAAAATCGCCGTCTCAATGGAAAAATTTGTGAAGTGACATGAATCAAAATTGGAAAATCGTCGGCGAAGAAATCTAATGAAAAATAAATATTACGTTTATGTTTATATTGACCCTCGCAACGACGAGGAATTTTATGTTGGAATGGGCAGTGGTTCGCGGAAGAACGCTCATCTTTTTGATAAGAAAAAAGGATTGAAGACAAACCTTATTTCCGAAATCCGTAAAGCTGGCAAACAGCCAGTGATTCGCGTGATAGCTAGAAACCTTTCAAAACAAAATGCCTTGTTAGTTGAAAAAACGCTGATTTGGAAATTTGACAAAAAATTGACTAACAAGCAATTGACCAACATTTCGTCAGGTCATTATGCGGAAAATTTCAGGCCGCATAACACATTACATTTTGAATTGTCAGAGTTTGATTATCAAAATGGCATTTATTACTACAACGTCGGTGAATGCCATTGCCGCGATTGGGATGACTACAAAAAGTTTGGTTTTATATCCGGTGGCGGGAAACAAGCTCGCTGGCACAAGGCGATGAAAAGTTTTCAAAAAGGAGATGTAGTTGCCGCTTATCTCAAACGTCGTGGGTCTGAAGGCGGGTTTGTAGGCATTGGCATTATCAAAGAATGCGCCAAGCCAATCCGTGAAGTGAAAATTAACGGCAAACCTCTGTTAAGCCTCGACTTGAAATGCAAGGGCATGGCGAGGGGTGTTAAATCAAACGAATTGTGCGAATACGTTGCCAAAGTTAAATGGAAAGTTGTTAGAGATAGAAAACAGGGAGAGTGGAAACAGGGAATTTATACAACGCCACTTGTCAGGGCGTCATTGGATGCGCAGCCGAAAACGATTAAATTTCTTGAAACGAAATTTGGGCAGAATTTGCGTGAACTTGTTATTTGAAAATTATTTATTTTGAGATGAACTGGCTTAATTAATTTTTTTGAAAAAATGGTTCAACGATTAAAAATTGTGGTGATGCTCGGCGGCCCAAGCGCCGAGCGCGAAGTGTCGTTGCGTTCGGGCGCGGGCGTGGTGAAGGCGTTGCGGTCGCTCGGTCACCCGGTGGTCGAGCTGGATCCCAAAACGCCGGACTGGATTTTGCCGCCGGACACGGAGGTCGTCTGCCTCGCGCCGTTGCACGGCACTTACGGCGAGGATGGTCAAGTTCAGGCGCAATTGGAAAAACTCGGCGTGCTTTTCACGGGCTGCGATTCGGAAGCGAGCCGCATCGCATTCGACAAGGTTTTGACGAAGCAAAAGTGCATCGAAGCCGGCGTGCCGACGACGAAATTTGTGGTCGTCCATTCGGAAAAAGCTCCACTGCCGGAAAATCTGCGATTGCCGCTGGTCGTGAAACCGGTGCGGCAGGGTTCGAGCGTCGGTTTGCAATTCGTCGAGCGTGTCGAAGATTGGCCAAATGCGCTGACGGAAGCGTTGAAGTTTGATTCGGAAGTTTTGGTCGAGGAAAAAATCATCGGGCGCGAAACGACGGTGGGGATTTTGGATGGCGTGGCTTTGCCGGTGGTGGAGGTGCGTCCGAAGGCTGGCGCTTATGATTACAAAAATAAATATACGGCGGGTTGCACGGAATATTTTTGCCCAGCGGAATTTGATGCGGCGACGACGAAACGCATTCAAGCCGTCGCGCTCGGTGCGTTTCACGCCATCGGCGGACGCGATTACGCGCGCGTGGACGTGATGGTGCGCGCAAACGGCGAGCCGGTGATTTTGG
Source organism: Verrucomicrobiia bacterium (assembly GCA_036509895.1). Lineage (GTDB taxonomy): Bacteria > Verrucomicrobiota > Verrucomicrobiia > Limisphaerales > UBA11358 > UBA11358. The sequence goes on along the minus strand of DATCEV010000009.1, from coordinate 16,905 downwards.
AAGTGAACACGTTGCCCGGAATGACTGAAACAAGTTTGTTGCCAAAAGCTGCGGCTGCGGCGGGATTGAATTACGAAGATCTTTGCCAGCGCATGATTGATTTGGCGTTACAAAGAAATGAAGAAGGAAGAATGCAGAATGAAGAAAAAATTCAGCTTGCGCGACTGTCGCTGACAAGTCCCTGATTTTACTTCTGCATTCATCATTCATAATTCTACCTTTTGAAAATGTGGTTTAAGCGTGAACAAAAAAATCGGCGGCTGAATCGCGGGCGCGTGCTCGACGTGAAGCTGCGCTCGGATCAAGTCCGCGCGACGCGCGCGCGGCTGGCGGTGATTGCGTTCAGCGTGATTTTCGGCACGGTGTTCGGGCTTTATTTATTTTGGCGCGCGGGCGAATGGGCGCTGGACAAATTCGTTTATGAAAATTCCGAGTTCGCCATTCAAAACGTCCAGGTGCAAACCGACGGCGTGATTGCGCCGGAAGAATTGCGCCGGTGGTCGGGCGTGAAGCCGGGAGAAAATCTGATCGCGCTCGATCTGGCGTCGGTGAAACGGAACCTGGAACTGGTTTCGGCGATTGATTCCGTTTCGGTCGAACGCATTTTGCCGCGCACGTTGAAAATTCGCGTGACGGAACGCAAGCCGGTCGCGCAGGTGGACGTGCCGCGCGCGGACGCGTCGGGCGAAATTGCCATTTCAGTTTTGCAACTGGACGCCGATGGGTTTGTGATGCAACCGCTTGATCCGCGTTTGCGCGTGATTTCGCTCGCGCAAATGAGCAACCAATTGCCAGTGATTGACGGCCTGAATGTTTATCAATTGCAATCGGGCCGGCGCGTCGAAACGCCGCAGGCGCAGGCCGCGCTGAAATTGCTCGGCGCGTTCGCGCATTCGCCGATGGCGGGACTGGTTGACTTGCGGCGCATTGACGTTTCGTCGCCGGGCGTCATCGTGGCGACGACGGAGCAGGGCGGCGAAATCACTTTTGGCCTCGACAATTTGGAGCAGCAATTGCGACGCTGGCGCGAGATTTACGATTTGGGCGCGAGCCAGAATAAAATGATTTTATCGCTGGATTTGGCGGTGGCGAACAACGTGCCGGTTCGCTGGGCGGAAAATAATTCCGCGCCGGCCGCCGCGCCGAAAAATTTCAATCCAAAAAATTTACGGAGGAAAAATGTTTGACGATTCCAACATTATTGTCGGCCTTGAAATCGGCACGTCGAAAGTTTGCGTCGTGGTCGGCGAACAGAATGCCGACGGCGCGTTGAACGTCGTCGGCGTCGGTCAGTCGCCCGCGCGCGGCGTGCGCAAAGGCGAAATCGTGGACGCGGCGCAGGCCGAGGAATGCGTGCGCAACGCCATCGTCGAGGCCGAACAAATGGCCGACGTGGAAATCCGCAATGTTTATCTCGGCGTGACGGGCGGACACATTCGCGGCTTCAACAATCGCGGCGTGCATCCGGTCGTTTCCGCCGACCGCGAAATTTCCGAGGACGATGTTCAGGACGTGATTAAAAACGCGAAGGCGATCAACTTGCCCGCCGAAAACACGGTCGTTCACGCCGTCCGCCAGCATTTTTTTGTGGACGGACAGGACGGCATTTTGAATCCCGTCGGAATGCTCGGCGCGCGGCTGGAAGTGGACGTTCACGTCGTTCACGGCGTCACGAACCGTTTGCAAAACGCGATTCGCCTCGTCAAAGGTTTGCAGTTGGAAGTGGACGAAATTGTTTTCAACGGCCTCGCGTCATCGCTCGCGTTGCTGACGAGCGAGCAAAAAGAACTCGGCGCGCTGGTCATTGACATCGGCGGCGGCACGACGGACTACGTCGTTTATGCGGATGGCGTCATCAAATATACCGGCGCGCTCGCACTCGGCGGCGACCATGTTTCCAACGACTTGGGTCACGGCCTGAAAGTGCCGTTGAGCCGCGCAGAAAAATTAAAACTGGAACACGGCTCGGCGCTTGTGGATGAGGCGATGAAAGGCCGGACGCTTACGATCACGAACGAACTCGGCCTGCCGCTCAAAACGATTAACGTCGAACATCTGCAACGCATCATGTCGCTGCGGCTCGAGGAAATTTTCCAGATTGTCGCGCAGGATTTGGAGCAGGCCGGGCTGACGGATTATTTGCGCGCCGGAGTTTTTCTCTGCGGCGGCTGCGCGCGCGTTCCGCAAATTTCAAAACTCGCGGAGCCGATTTTTCAGATGCCCGTTTCGCTCGGCCAGACCAATTCCATCAGCGGCCTCAAATCCGCGCTCGACCAGCCGGAATTTGTCACGGCGATTGGACTGGCAAAATTCGGCTCGCTCAAAGCGCGCAAGCGTGAAGGCAAATCGTCGTTCGCGCAGGGAATCAAAGGCGTATTCGGAAAATTGTTGCAACGCTCGTGAAATTAAAATTTGGAGTGCGGCGACGTGTCGCCGCTTTTAACGACGCGACATGTCGCGTCGAAACAAAGCGCGGACATATCCGCGCACTCCAAACCGTGATAAAATTTTATGAAGGTCAAAACTGAAATTCAACCGGCGTCGCTCGAAAAAAACTCTGCGCGCGCGATAAAATTTTTTGGCATCGGCGGCGCTGGCGTCAGTTTGCTCGAGGCATTGAACGGCGAAGAATTTTCCGGCGCAAATCTGGTCGCCATCAACACGGATGCTTCGTCGCTCGCGGCCTCATCCGCGACGATTAAAATTCATTTGGAAACGAAATTGCTGCGCGGTCTCGGCACCGGCGGCGATCCCGAACGCGGTCGCGCGCTGGCCGAGGAACAATTTGCCACACTCAAATCCGCGTGCGAAGGCGCGGACGTGATTTTCATTGTCGCCGGTTTGGGTGGCGGCGCGGGCAGCGGCATCAGTCCGGTTTTGGCGCGCGCGGCGAAGGAAACCGGCGCGCTGGTTTTGGCGTTTGTGACCTTGCCGTTTTTATGCGAAGGCAATCGTCGTCAACAACAGGCGCAGCAAAGTTTTGAGCAATTGAAATCCGTTGCTGACGGCGTGATTTGTTTGCCGAGCCAGAAAGCTTTCAAGCTCATTGATGAAAACACGAGCGTGCTTGACACTTTTCGCATCACGGGAAATCTGTTGATTGAAGGCGTGCGCGGTGTGTGGCAATTGCTCACGCGGCCGGGCTTGATTCAGATTCATTTCGACGATTTGTGCGCGCTCGTCCGTGATCGCCATTCCGAAAGCGCGTTTGCGTTTGTCGAAGCCTCCGGCGCGGGACGTTCGCGCGAAGCCGTGGAAAAATTGCTCAAACATCCGCTGCTCGACGAAGGCCGCGCGTTGGCGGAATCCGGCGCGGTTCTGATCAGCCTGCTCGGTGGAAAGGATTTGACGATGGCCGAAGTGAATCGCGTGATGGAACAAATCAGCCGCCATTGCGAGCACGCGCAAATCATCATGGGCGCGGCGGTGGACGCGGAAATGAAAAATCGTTTATGCGTGACGGTGATTGCAGCGAAACAAAATTCACACGCGGGGCAATCCAGTTTCGCCGCCGATCCGGTTGAACAAATTTCCCGCAGCCCGATTACCAAGCCGTCGGTGCGCTGCGTTTCGCAATCATCAACAACTCCGCTCGAACAGCGCGAACAATTGTTGAAGCACCACGCGGTCGGGCGGGGAAGAAAAGCCGCTTCACGAATGCGTCAGGAGCAATTGCCGCTGGCGATCATTTCCAAAGGCCGCTTCGACAAAAGCGAGCCGACGATTCACAAGGGCGAAGACCTCGACATCCCGACTTATTATCGGCGCGGCGTGGTGTTGAATTAGGCCGTCAATTCTTTTGCCAAAAAACCAGTTTGTTGTCGGTGCCAAAGGTGAGTTTCAAAACGTGATCGGAGTAGCTAGGCCCGACGCTTTCGCCAACGCCGACTGCGGCGCCGCGATTGTAAAATCCCGTTCCAAAGCCGACGCTCGTTCCGCCGCCGCGTTGCGTGACCCATTCGGCGACCGTTTTGCCGTCGCTCAATTTCGCCTGACGATCCGGCGGACCAAATTCGCTGACAGCCTGGTCGAAGGTGTAATTGCCGACGCGGCTGTTCCAATCAATGGGCGGTGTCGTCTTGCAGCCGACTATGAAGGCAACGGCGAGGAACAAAATGGCAAGCAATGAAAATTTCGCGAGGTTTGTTTTCATGGAAAGAATCTTAACCAATCTTTCGCTAAACTGCAAACTACGTTTCCTTGCGTGGAAACAACGGTGCGGGTTCGCCAATCGCGTGGCCGGATTTTAATTTGCCCCAGACGGTTTCGGAAAATTTTTCCGGCGAATCCGTCAAGCCAAGCTGCGCGTAAATTTTCACTGAAGTTTCCGGCAAAAACGGCCAGAGCAAAACCGCCAGCACGCGGCACGTTTCGGCGAGATTATACAAAACTTCGTCGAGCCGCTGCGCCTGCGCCGGGTCTTTGGCGAGTTTGAACGGCGCAGTTTCATCCACGTATTTGTTCGCGCGGAATACCAACGACCAGATGCTTTGCAGCGCGGCCTGCAATTGATTTTGTTTCAGCAGCGCGTGCGTTTCGTCCACGGCTTTTGCGGCGAAGGCGGAAAGCTCGTCAGATTTCGCCGGAACAATTCCATTACGATAACGCTTAAGCATCGAGAGCGAGCGATTCACCAAATTTCCCAAACCATTCGCAAGTTCTGACGAGTAACGCGACTTGAAACCAGCATCAGTCCAATTTCCATCGGGGCCGATGTCAAGTTCGCGCAAAATATAAAAGCGAAATGCATCCAAGCCCCATTCGTTGATGACCGCAATCGGCTCGACGACGTTGCCGGTGCTCTTGCTGATTTTCGCGCCGTCTTTTTGCCACCAGCCGTGAACGAGAATTTGTTTCGGCAACGGCAGATTCATCGCCTTGAGCATGATCGGCCAATAAACCGCATGAAATTTCAAAATATCCTTGCCGATGACGTGAACGTCCGCAGGCCAAAAGGAAAGTGATGAGTGATGAGTGACGAGTGGCGAGTTGAGCGCGGACAAAATCGTTTCGTCGCCATGCGCGGCGGCGATGGAAATATAATTCACCAGCGCGTCGAACCAGACGTAGGTGACAAAGTTCGGGTCGAACGGAATTGGAATGCCCCAGTTCAATCGCGCCGCCGGACGCGAAATGCACAAATCTTCCAACGTGTTATTTTTGAGAAATCCGAGAACTTCGTTGCGACGATAATTTGGCGAAATAAAATCAGGGTTCGCCTCAATGTAATCAATCAGCCATTGCTGCTGTGCGCCGAGCTTGAAATAATAATTGTCTTCCTTGAGTTCGACGACTTCGCCGTAGCTCGTGTCAAAAGTCCCATCGGGCAGGCGGTCTTTTTCCGTCAAAAACGTTTCTTCTTTTGCGGAATAAAATCCGGTGTAAGTCGCCTTGTAAAAATGGCCGGCGTTGTTGAGCTTCGACAAAATCGCCTGCACAAATTCCTTGTGGTGCGGCTCGGTCGTGCGGACAAAATCGTCGTTCGTCAGTTCCAGTTTTTTTGCAAAATTTTTCCAGTCGGCGGCCAGTTCGTCGCAATACGTCTGCGGATTTTTTTTCTCGGCTTGCGCGGCCTGTTGGACTTTCTGCCCGTGTTCATCAAGTCCCGTCAGGAAAAAAACTTCCTGTCCCAGACTGCGCCGCGAGCGAGCGATAACGTCGGCAATGATTTTTTCGTAGGCATGGCCGAGATGCGGCTGGCCGTTGACGTAATCAATCGCGGTGGTGATATAAAACCGTTTGCTCATTCTTGAACCGCCAGTTTGACGCACAAATACGGCAAAGGCAATCTCGCTTGCGGCGCGAAATCTTCATGTTATCATGCCTTTCGGCTGTCGCGGAAAACCAGCCACAAACAAACACCGCATGAACATAGAACTTTGCAATTTTGCCACGCGCTTGCGTGAATTGATTTCCCATTCGCAATTCGCAATTCCCCATTCGCAATTCAACGAACTTGCGCTCGAACTTTTTGCGCTGCAATTTCAGAACAATTCCGCTTACCGGAAAATTTGTGAAGTGCGAAAACTTACGCCATCCATCGTCGAACATTGGACGCAAATTCCCTTTGTGCCGACGGCGGCGTTCAAGGAACTGGAATTAACTTCGCTCGCGCCAAATGAGCGCGCCGCCGTTTTTCATTCCAGCGGCACGACGGAACAAAAACCGAGCCGCCATTTTCATTGCGCCAAATCACTGGAAGTTTATGAGACGTCACTGTGGAATTGGTTTGAAAAAAATTGTGAATTGCGAATTGCGAATTGCGAATTATTGATTCTAACGCCGCCGCCAAAATTTACGCCTCATTCTTCGCTCGTCCACATGTTTGAAATCTTCCGGCAAAAATTCGGCGCGCGGGAATCGGCTTTTATCGGAAAAGTTGACGCCGACGGCTCATGGATTTTGGATTTCGCTGCTGCACTCGCCGCGCTAAACCCGTCACCTGTCACTCGCCACTCGCTACTTTTACTCGGCACTGCCTTTTCATTTGTCCATTTGCTCGATTTTTTGGCGGAGAAAAATTTGAAATTCCAATTGCCGGAAAATTCGCGCGTCATGGAAACCGGCGGCTACAAAAACCGTTCGCGCAGTTTGCCGAAAGAAGAATTGCACGCGCTCATCGAAAAATTTCTCGGCGTTCCGCGCAAAAATATCATTTGCGAATACGGCATGAGCGAATTGAGTTCGCAGGCATATTCAGTGGCAAGTGACGAGTGGCGAGTGGCGGGCAAAATCGGCGCAACTCATCACTCATCACTCACCACTCATCACTTTTCTTTCCCGCCGTGGGCGCGCGTGCAAATCATTTCTCCGGAAACCGGACGCGAAGTTTCTGACGGCGAAACCGGATTGATTCGCGTTTTTGATTTGGCAAATCTTTTTTCCGTCGCGGCCATTCAAACGGAAGATTTGGGCATCCGTCGCGGCGATGGATTTGAGTTGATTGGACGCGTGCAATTGGCCGAACCGCGTGGCTGTTCGTTGATGAACACAGACACGAATTTCACGAATTTTCACGAAGGAAAACAAAAAAATCATCCCGTTAATTTGTGATAATTTGTGTAATTCGTGTCGAAATTTATGAACCTGCCGAATTATTTTCTCGCCGATTTGCCGCCGGAAGCGACACTTTCGCCCAAAATGATTTCCGAAGCGTGCGACGCGCTGAAACGCAATCGCGAAAAATTTCTCGCGCCGCGTTCGACCGAAGAAATCGTAAAAATTCTTTGTGAAGTCGCGGCGGAATGGCTTTCGCCGGAAAACAGATTTCGAAAACTTGCGCTCGAGTTTGGCCCGGCAGAAACCGGATTTTCAAAACCGGTTTTGGAAAAAGGTTTGGACAATTTTTTCAAACAATTTACGCGAGAAAATTTTGACGCGTTGCTCCAACAAGAATTCGCTGACGCGGAAAACATTTTTTCTCATCACGCATCACTCGTCACTCGCCACTCTTTTTGGCGCGCGCCGGAATTTCTCGTTCACATTTGCGCGGGCAACCTTCCGAATCCCACTTTAACGAGCATCGCGGTTGGTTTGCTTTTGCGCTCGGCGCAGTTTGTGAAATGCGCGAGCGGCGCGAGCTTTTTGCCGCGACTGTTCGCGCATTCGCTTCGCGAATTGAACCCAAAACTTGGCGCGTGTCTGGAAATTGCCGAATGGCGCGGCGGAAATTTGGATTTTGAAAACACGCTGTTTGCCGAAGCGAATTGTGTGACCGCAACCGGCAGCGACGAAACGCTGGAAAAAATTCGCGCGCGTTTGCCGCTGAAAATTCGTTTTGTCGGTTACGGCCAGCGCGTGAGTTTCGGGTATGTCGCGCGCGAAATTTTGCGCGACGAAACGATTGCCGAAATTATTTCGCGCGCGGCGGACGACGTGATTGCGTGGGATCAAAACGGTTGTCTTTCGCCGCACGTTTTTTACGTCGAGGAACGCGGCGCAATTGAGTCCGACCGATTTGCGGAACTGCTCGCGGTTGAATTGGCGAAGCGCGAAGTCACGGAACCGCGCGGAAAAATTTCTACAGAAGAATCGGCGGTGATTGCGTCACATCGCGCGATTTATGAAACGCTCGTGGCGCATCGCGGCGACGCAAAAATTTGGGCGAGTCAGAATTCAACGGCGTGGACCGTTGTTTTTGAACACGACGTTCGTTTTCAATTTTCGCCGCTGAATCGGTTTATTTTTGTGAAGCCGGTTCCTGATTTGAAAATGGCATTGCAAGGCGCGGATGAAATTCACGAAAAAGTTTCGACGATTGGAATTGCCGCGCCGCCGGAAAAATTTCAGCAACTGGCGAGAGAATTTGCGCGGTCGGGCGCGACGCGGATTTGCCAAATCGGGCAAATGCAAAATCCACCGCTGACGTGGCGGCATGATGGAAGACCGGCGTTGGGAGATTTGATTACCTGGACGGATTTGGAAAAGGAATTTTAGCCACAGATGAACACAGATGAAAAAACTTTGTCCGCAGATTACACAGATTTCCGCAGAATTTTATCTGCGTAATCCGCGAAATCTGCGGATGCTTTGATTATGAAAATGGAATTACGAAAAGCGTTTCAGTTTGAGGCGGCGCATTTGTTGCCGCGTTTGCCGAAGGCGCACAAATGCCGGCGATTGCACGGTCACAGTTTCAAAGTAGAAATCGGGGTGACCGGCGAGTGTGATGAAAAGCTGGGTTGGCTGATGGATTACGCGGATATTTCCGCCGCGTTCAAACCGATTTGGGAAAAGTTGGATCATAATTATTTGAACCAAATTCCCGGACTGGAAAATCCGACGAGCGAAAATGTCGCGGTTTGGATTTGGCGCAAATTGAAACCGAAATTGCCGCTGCTCACGGAAATTGTGGTGGCGGAAACCTGCACGGCGCGCGCGGTTTATCGCGGCGAGTAAATCATGTTCGTGCCGGTGACCGGGTCTTGCGGAATCGTTTTCAAATAAGTTGGAACTAAATCGGAAATGTTTGCCGGCGGGCTGCCTTTGTCCAATTCGTAAGCGCGCGCGGCCAAATCAATGATCAATTGGCGCGTTTTCACTTCTTTTTGATTGAATTTTCGTCTGGCGGCCGCTTGAGCAGGCAACAAGGATTTATATGTCATCAACCGGACAATTTCATAACGAATGCCAGGAAAAGTTTTGTGTGACCAATCGTTTTCCTGTTGCATGACTTCGTTCAAAGTTTGTCTTTGAGAATCTAGATTTTCCAAAGCCACCGCGCTTTCACGACAGGATTTTGCGTCAAGCTGATTGGAGATTCTTTGCAAGCCATCTCTGCCAATACTTTCAATCGCAATACCGACAAGTTCATCAATCAAAGTTCCACCGCGCGAGGATTCATTCCCCAAATGAATTACATCCAAATAGGATTTTGCCGCATCGCCCGGACGGTTTTCCATTTCATTTAATTTTCCTGCGGCGGCAAAAGCCTGCGCCAATCTTTTGAGATTTGCCAAATCATTCAAATGACTGGTTATGTAAACTTCGGAAAATTGAATCGGCACACGAGACTGTTTTTGAAATCCCGCGCGCGCCATTTGCAACGCATTAGAATTTTCGTCAGAAAGACTTTGTAATTGCTGCTCATTCATTTCGTCGAAATTCCCGGTATCACTCGCCACCATTTTTCCCGCTTCAACAAAATCATCGTAGCCGTTTGGATTAGGCAAAGATTGATTCAGTGGCGGAGTTGGCGAAGTTAAACCGGAAATCAGGCAGCCGAGAAAAAATAAAAATGGAAATATCAAAACTACAATTACAACCAGCCCATTGCGTTTTTCTTTCGTCATGAATTTCGGCAGCTTGACGAAAAATTTTTGCGCGTCAATGTTTTTGCCATCACGTTTTCGCGTGCGGCATTTCACCGTGAACTTTTGCAATCGCGCAGACGAGCGCGTGCCAGTCATTTTCCGTCGTTTCCCAGCCGCCGCTGAAACGCACCGCGCGAATCGCTTCAGCACTTTTGAAATTCATCGCGGCAAGAACGTGCGATGGCTCTTCTTTGCCCGTCGTGCAAGCCGAGCCGGTCGAAACCGCGAATCCGGCTTTGTCCAGCAGCACAACCCATTGATGACGCCGATCGCCTTCCGGCAAAATCGCTGAAACCGTATTCCACAATCGCGGCACGTTCACGCCAATAATAATTGTGCCGGGCAACGCGCGCAAAAGTTCGCGTTCAAAATTGTCGCGCCACACGCCGCGCAAAATATGTTCGTTGCGCGCGATTTGTTTTTCGCGAATTTCCAAAGCCGCGAGCATGGAAATAATGGTGGCGACATTTTCCGTTCCCGCGCGCGCGCCGCGTTCTTGTTTTCCACCGAGCAGTAGCGGAGTCATTTGAACCTTGCGCGGCGCTTTCAAAAATCCAATGCCGCGCGGTCCGCCGAATTTATGCGCCGCGCCGCTGACAAAATCGCATTGCCCTAAATCGCGCGCGGGCATTTTGCCGAGCCATTGAACCGAGTCAGTGAAAAACGGAACTTCGTAACTCTGGCAGATCGCCAGAATTTCGCGCCAGGGTTGAATCACACCAGTTTCGTTGTTCGCAGCCATAACGCCGACAAGTCCGGGGCGCGTGTCGGAAAGTTCGGCGGTGAGCCAGTCCAGATCAATCACGCCGTCATGTGTAATGGGAATGAATTTCGCGCGTTTGCCAAAATAATGCCGCGCCGATTCGTCCACGCACGGATGTTCAATGCCGGAAATCCAAACCTCACTCTTTGCGTCGAGCGTTCGCGCAAAATGATGCAAAACCGTATTGTTCGCTTCCGTCGCGCCGCTCGTCCAGATAATGTCAAGCGGATGGCAGCCGAGAAACGCCGCGAGTTTTTCCCGCGCGCCGCGCAACGCCGTTTCCGCCCGCGCGCCAAACTGATGCATGGACGACGGATTGCCGCCGAACTTTTCCGTTGTGTCAAGCCACGCCTCGCGCGCCTCGAGCATGACCGGCGCGGTGGCGTTATAGTCGAAATAAATCATAAAAATTTTCTAAATCCGCGCCAGTTGCGGCAATTGATCAAAATGTTTATCGCGCGCCAACAACATCAAATCATGCTGCGTCACCAATGCGGCGATCCAAATATCATTTGTCGGAATCGGCGCGCCCCGTTTTCGCAACTGCGCGAAAATGGTGGCGTAATGATGCGTCGTTTGTTCATCCGGTAGCAATAATTTCACGCGCGGCGAATTCAAGAACCGGGTCAAGCTGCGCTCGTTTTGTCGCATGCGCGAGTCGATTTGAAAACCTGCGCGCAATTCGCCGAGAACCACGAACGGCAGAAAAATTTCTTCCGCGCGGGCAATGTTTTCCACAACCTCGGTTTCGCCCCGGCAAAAATCGGTGTAACGATTGGTATCCAGCGCAATTCTCATCGCCACAATTTTTCGTCCACCTGATCTTGCGCCGCAATGGCCGCATCGAACTTCAGGTCTTCAATCCATGTGCCGGCCATGAAATCCAGATCATCGTGACGGACCGTTTCGCCGCCGAGTCGCAAGCCGGCGGACAATGTTTCCACTGCCGCCGTGTTCAGGCTTTTGCCCTCGCGCCGAGACTTCAGCCGTAACGATTTATCAACGGCGCGTGGAATCCCCCGGATGGTGTATTGGTAAACAGCACTCACTTTCATGCAGGCAAAATAATTGACTTATGCAGGCAAGTCAAACTTCATGTTAAAAATTTCGTAAGCTGGCGATGCGCGCTGGAAAAGGCAACCGAATCAAATTCCTTCGGCGCCAGCCAGATTCCTTCCGGCATTTTTGGAAATTTTGACAGGCGAACGCGAAAGGTTTCCAGCGTGATGCGGTAACGCGTGATGGAATGTTTGATCGTGCGCAGCGGCTGAAAGGCTGCCGCTTCAAAGCCAAAGGCGGATTCGAAAATTTCCTCCGCGCCCTGCTTGCCGCCGTTGATTTCAAAGTTAGGAAATTCCCATAAATGTGCGTTCACAACTTTTTCCGGTCGTTGCCTGACAAAAAACTTTCCCTCGCTCTCGATCACAAACGCAACGAAATGTCTTGCCGTTGCCGCCGCGCGCTTGTCGAGATTTGGCAATTCTTCCGTGCGGTTTTCCTTGAACGCAATGCAAACTTTTTTTACCGGGCAAATCAGGCACTGCGGATTTCGCGGCGTGCAAACCAGCGCACCAAGTTCCATCAACGATTGGTTGAGAAATGAACAGGAATTTATTTCGCGCGAAGTCCGCGAAGTTCGCGAAGAAATTTTTCCCTTCGCCGCCTTCGCGTGTTTCGCGCGACAGACTAATTCTTCCGCGATTTGCCAAAGCAATCTGTTCGTTTCCTTTTCGCGCGGGTTTTTTTCGATTCCAAAAATCCGCGTTAAAACGCGGATGACGTTTCCATCGAGAATCGGAGTCGGTTGGTTGAAGGCGATGCTGCAAATCGCGCTGGCGGTGTAACGGCCGATTCCGGGCAATGCCAAAACCTCGTCAAAGTTTTTTGGAAATTGTCCCTTGTGTTTTTCAACGATGACTTGCGCGGCTTTCTGCAAATTGCGGACGCGCGTGTAATAGCCGAGTCCTTCCCAAAGCTTGTGGATTTTTTCCGAAGGCGCTTTGGCGGCGGCTTCAATCGTCGGCAGTTCGCGCAGCCAGCGGTTCCAAAAGGGAATCACCGTTTTCACCTGCGTTTGTTGCAGCATGATTTCGGAAACCCAGATGGCGTAAGGATCGCGCGTGCGCCGCCATGGCAGGTCGCGAGCGCTTTTGGAAAACCAATCCAGCAAAAGCGAAACCAGTTTTGATTTTTTAGTTTTTAGTTTTGCGTTCAAAGAATTGCTAACCGCGAAATACACGAAATACGCGAAATGTTAAATAAAGAAAATTGCCGCGAGAAAAACGCAAAAATTTAAGCGCGCTTGCGTTGCAACCATTCGGCGAAATAAATAATTCCAAATAATGCTGCCAACATTGCATCTTGATACAAAGGTAGGAAAAACAATGCCAAACCGTTTAGAGCATCATCGTAATGAGCGACTAAAACTTGGTAATAGGCAACAGATGCAAAACCAAATAAAAATAATCCGCCAATCAACCAAACGTAACGCCCCAATATCGAACTGATACTAAATATTAAAATTGACCAGATTACAACAGGTGAAAGTGAGACGCCGGTTAAAAACAATGTAAAAATTAACGCACTAATATCATGTGTTGATTGTTTGATGAACGTGTATCCGTTGAAAAATAAAATGGATGCTATTGCTGCTCCGAACAAAAGCCATTGCAACACACTATTCGACCTTTTCATGAAGCGGACTTTGCTCCCACTAAAATTCTTTGTCCAGTGAATAAAAGTTTTCGTGTTCTTTGCGTTCCTTTGCGGTTAATTTTTTCCGCGTGAAGCCACTCACCATTTATACTTCCAAGCTGACCGACGAACAGGCGTCGGCGCTGCTGGCCGCGCTCAAGGCGCGCAACTGGAAGCCGCGCACGGTGCCTTACGCGCGGTTCGCGTTTGAATCGGACAAGGCGAACATCGTTTTTTACGAGAGCGGCAAGCTGGTCGTGCAGGGGAAGGGGACGGCGGAATTTGTCGAGTTCGTGCTGGAGCCGGAGATTCTCAAGGAGGTCAAGCTCGGCTACGAAACCATTTTGAATCCCGACCTGCTCCTGCCGCGCATCGGCGTGGACGAAAGCGGCAAGGGCGATTTCTTCGGGCCGCTGTCCATCGCGGGCGTTTATGTGAACGAGAGCGTCATCAACGCCTGGAAAGAGATCGGCATCCGCGATTCTAAAAATATTTCCAGCGACAAAAAAATTTCCGAGCTTGCCCAAAAAATTCGCAAGACGCCCGGCTGCGTGACGGATTCCGTCGTCATCGGCAACGAGGCTTACAACCGGCTTTACGCGAAGATGAAAAGCGTCAACACGCTGCTCGCGTGGGGTCACGCGCGCGTGATCGAAAATCTGCTGGGCAAGCGTTACCAGATGAACCCGCCGCCGGTGAAGGCCATCAGCGACCAGTTCGCCGCGAGCAAAAGCGTGATCGAAAAAGCGTTGATGGCGCAGGGCAAGGAAATCCAGCTCGTGCAGCGGCACAAGGCGGAAGAAGACATCGCCGTGGCGGCGGCCTCGATCCTGGCGCGCGACGAATTTGTGAAAGGTCTGGCGAAACTGGAACAGGAGTTTGCCGTGAAGCTGCCGAAAGGCGCGAGTGCAGCGGTGGATGCGGCGGCGAAAAAATTTGTGGCCGAACGTGGCGCGGGCGAACTGGCGAAAATCTCCAAGCTGCATTTCCGCACGGCGCTGCGCGCGCAAGGTTTGCCGGAGCCGCCAAAGACGGAGTGGCGGAAGCGGTGACTTGCCTCGCCGGATAAACATGACTAAATTGCCGACATGAAATTACGTCTTCTAGTTGAGTTGGATTCCGAAACAAATCGCTGGTCGGCGGTTTTCCCGGAACTGCCCGGCTGCGCTTCTGCCGGAGACACGGAAGCCGAAGCCATTGCCAACGCGAAAGAAGCATTGGAGCTTTGGTTTGAACCCTCGCCCGTCAAGTTGCACAAGGGCGCGAAACTCATGGAACTTGCCATGCCGTGAGCCAGCGGTTTCCAGTTCGCAACGCGAAGGAAGTCGTCAAAGTTTTGCGCAAACATGGCTTTGAATTGGCGGGGCAATCCGGCAGCCACCAGAAATGGCGTCATGCAAACGGACGGCAGGTGATTGTGGCCATGCACGGCAGCAAACCCATTCCCATCGGCACGTTGAAAAGCATCGTTGAAGGCAGCGGCTTGGACGTGGAAGATTTTCGTTGATTCAAAAAATAGGACGGTTTGCGCGCGCAAGATTTGCCGGAGCCGCCGAAGACGGAGTGGCGGAAGAAATGAGAAAGTCATTTTAGGATGGACGATTGCAGCAAATGGCGTTTGAATTACTGATGTTAAGACAAAACCATGAAAGTCCCACGAAACCTGATTCAAATCTGCCTTCTGTGTGCGGCAATGCTGCCCGTCGTTGTGCAAGCGCAAGACTACACTTACACCACGAATAACGGCACAATCACCATCACCGAATACGTCGGCTCTGATAGCGCAGTAATTATCCCAGACACAATCAATGGCCTGCCCGTCACCAGTATTGGAGATTATGCGTTTCCATACAGCCCCAACTTGACCAATGTCACTATCGGCGACGGTATTACGAATGTCGGGGACTATGCGTTCTCCGACTGCACCAGCTTGAACACGATTGTTGTGGATGCGCTTAACTCGTATTATAGCAGCGCGGATGGAGTCTTGTTCAATCAGGGCGAAACCACGCTCATTCAATATCCGGCCAGTAAAGTCGGAAACTCCTACACAATCCCCAACAGCGTCATCAGCATCGGAAGTGCTGCATTCTATTACAGCTTGGCTTGACCAACGTGACGATTCCAAATGGTGTCGCCAGCATTGGGCTTGAGGCATTCTATGACTGCATAAATCTGACCAGTATAATAATCCCCAACACCATCACAAACATCGGAGACTGGGCGTTTTGGTCTTGCACCAGCCTGACCAACATAACGATTCCAAAAAGCGTCATTAGCATCGGCAACTTTGCTTTCCTTTACTGTGTCAATATGACAGGAATCTATTTCCAAGGAAATGCTCCAAACGTTGGTGGAGACGTATTCGATTCTGACAACAATGTGACCGTCTATTACTTACCTGGAACCATGGGTTGGGAAAATTTTCAAAATGAATATCCTGATGTTTCAGTCGAACTATGGTTCCTTCCAAATCCGCTGATTCTAAACTTCGAACCCACCTTCGGCCTACACAGTAATCAATTTGGTTTCACCATTTCCTGGGCAACAAATATTGCTGTTGCAGTAGAAGCCAGCACGAATCTCGTTAATTGGCAACCGGTGCAAACCAACACGCTCACAACTGGCTCGGCCTATTTCAGCGATTCGCAATGGACGAATTATTCCAGTCGTTTCTACCGTCTCCGCTCGCCGTAATTTCGCCCTTAGTTGAATTGTTTGAGCCGATTCACATCGGCTGCTACCATCGCGCGAATGGCCAAACCCAATTTCATTGAACTGCCGGGCTGCGAGTGGTTTAATTTAATCTTGCGGTGACACTTTTTAAGTGTTACTTTTCTTTCGTGAGCACGATCACGGCAAAACAATTACATTTGGAAACCAAATCGGTTTTGAACCAGCTTGAGCAGGGTGAATCGCTGGTCATCACGCGCAATGGCCGGACGATTGGCCGGATTGAGCCGTTGGCCGTGCCAAAGTCGCGCGGCTGGGCAGACATCATGGGTGAAGTGTGGGGGGCGCAAAAAGCCGTCAAGACCGCTGACCGCGTGCCAAATCCGGTTTTGCAAGAACGTCGGCGCCGTCGGCGATGAAAATTTACGCCGACACTTCCGCGCTGGTTGCGTGGTTTAATCCAGCGGATGAATTTGCGCCGACGGTGACTTCGTGGTGTCGCGAACGCGCGCCGGAATTTTATTGGAATCCGTTGTTGCGGGCTGAACTGCGGCACAATCTCCGCCGGCTTTCCGGCAAATACGCGGCGGTGGCATGGCAAGCTTATCGCGCCAGCGAAACTTCGCAGCGATTAAAATCAAGCGTCCATCGTTTGAACGATTATTTGGAATGGGGCGACGAATTAAGCGCGCGTCATGCGCCGGATTTTGCGGCGGGCACCTGGGATTTCGTTCACGTCGCGGCGGCGCAACATTTGCGCGCGGAAATTTTTATCACTTGCGACGTGGCTCAGTCGGAAGTCGCCGATGTTGCCGGCGTGGCGGTTCACCTTTTCAAATATAGAGTTTCACATTGACATTGGGACATAGTGTGATAGAGTTGGGGGCATGAAAGCCTATGCGTTGGATTTACGGGAACGGGTGGTGAAGTTCGTCAATGATGGCGGTTCCAAAGTTGAGGCTG
>DATCEV010000008.1:0-14753 GCA_036509895.1 Verrucomicrobiia bacterium | reverse complement strand
ATGACGATGCTCTCGGTCGGTTTTTCCTTGGCGGAATCGGGGATGATGATGCCGCCCTTTTTGGTTTCCTTCTCTTCGATCGCTTCCACGAGGATGCGGTCGCCGAGCGGTTTGACGTTTAGTGCCATACTTTTTTCTTTGTTTGGTTGTTGTTTGTTGACTGCTTAATTAACTCCCGCCGCCCGAGCGGTGGGAAAATTTATTTTGCCGCCACGCGCAATTTTATTCCGCGTCGTGCGAGCCATGCTTTGCTAACAAATTTATATTTGCCTGTCTTTCGCAATTCTTTTTCCACTTCCCGATAATGTTTCAACAGCCGCGCCGAATCGTGATCATGCTCGGCTGAAATTTTATGTCGCACCCGACGAACTTCCGCAATAATCGGATCGTCTTTTCACGGCACAATTCTTTTTGGCAACGATTTCTTCATGCCGTTTCCAAACAGCAAACTTCCTCGCACCAATTTTCAATTTGCTGTTTGATTGCGTCGCGCACTTCGCGAATTTTTTCCAATTTTTCTTCGTGCGAACCTTGAAACGCCGACGGGTCGGGAAAACCCCAATGCAATCGCGTCGTGACTCCGGGAAAAATCGGGCAACGCTCCGCGCTCGTCTCGTCGCAAACCGTGATAACGTAAGAAAATAATTTGTTCGATTTCAAAAATTCAGAAACAGATTTCGTTTTGTTGCCGGAAATATCAATCGCAATTTCCTGCATCGCCTCGACGACGATTGGATTTAATTTTCCGGGTTCAATTCCCGCGCTATAAACTTCAAATTCTTCACTGCAAATCTGTTTCAAGAACGCTTCGGCCATCTGGCTGCGCGCGCTGTTGTGAATGCAGACAAACAGAACATTTTTCTTTTTCATTATTTGATTTGGTTGGCTGGTTGAAGTTTGGGTGCAACAGTCTGCCGAAGATGATTGTTCGCGGAAATTAAATTTTAACGGATTGAAGTCCGACGCTGGCTTGGCGGGTGGTAAACATTTTTCTATCGCCAGACAAGCCGTGTGGCGTTCGGTTAAATGAAGAACAATTTCATTTGGCAAAACCTCGACTGATTCGAGAGGAAACTGGCTGATAAAACCGACTTCGTGTTCAACGTCCACTTCCAAATCGTCCGACACGAGAAATGATTTTGCCTTTTCCAGAATCTTCACGAGCTTGCCCGCCGTGAGCCGATGGTCTGTATCGTCCGCAAACCAAGTTTGCAAACGGCACATGGAATCATTTCGCAAAGTGCCGCCACAATCCACAAACCGCTTGTCAATCCGCGCGACTTCCGTGACATGGGCATGAGCGGGAACAAATTCTCCATTTGGCAGATGAAATCTAATGTTCGCGTTTGGATTCTGGCTCAAACTTTTTTTCAATTCAGTCAGTTTCATAATCATGAATTGGTTGTTTGCGGCAAAGCACAGCAGCAACCTTTTTCGCGGATGCAACGGCACGCGAACATTGCCGCAACTGCGCCGAGCGGCGGAGCAATCAAGTAAATCCACAAATGCTCGAAATGGCCGGACACAAGCGCGGGCGCGAGCGAGCGCGCGGGATTCATGGACGCGCCGGAAATCGGCCCAGCAAACATTGCTTCAAGCGCAATCACCGAACCGACGGCAATTCCAGCCGTGATTCCTTTTTCTTTTGAGCCGGTCGAGACATTCAGAATTGTCAGCATCAGAAAAAATGTCAGGACGGCTTCGAGAACGAACGATTGCATTTCAGAACCTGCGGGCAAAGTTGCGCCGAGCAATTTGTTTTCTGGAAAAAGAAATCGGAGCAAACCGCTTGCGAGAAGTGCTCCGATAATTTGGCTGACAATGTAAGGCAAAACTTCGCGGCCAGACATTCTTCGCGCCGCCCAAAATCCAATCGTCACGGCTGGATTCAAATGCGCGCCGGAAATATCGCCGACAGTGTAAATCATCGCCAAAACAATCAGCCCAAATGTCAGGGCAATTCCGACGTGCGTAATTATTCCGCCGCTGAAATCGTTAATTACAATTGCGCCCGTGCCAGCAAACACGAGCGCAAATGTTCCAAGAATTTCAGCGGAGAATTTTTTCATCTGGCGACGTTCTGAATTTTACTTCTTCTCGTCCACGACTTCCGCGTCAATCACGCCTTCGTCCTTCTTTTCCTCGGCCTTCGGCTCGCCGCCTTCCGGCTGCGCGCCCTCTGCGCCCGGCTGTTGACCCTTCTCCGCCTGCGCTTTCGCGGCGGCGGCTTTGTAAAGTTCGGTCGAGACGGCCTGCCAGACTTCGTTCAGTTTTTCGCTCGCGGATTTGATGGCGGCGGCGTCCGTGCCTTTGAGCGCTTCCTTCACCGCGCCGGCGGCGGCTTCGAGCTTGCCCTTGTCGTCCGCAGACAGTTTGTCCGCGTTGTCCTTGAGCAGTTTCTCGGTGCGATAAACGGAGTTGTCCGCCTCGTTGCGCGTCTGGATTTCCTCGAGCTTGGCCTTGTCGTCGTCGGCATGGGCCTCGGCGTCCTTGCGCATCTTCTCGACTTCGTCCTTCGAGAGGCCGCTGCTGGCCGTGATGGAAATCTTCTGTTCCTTGCCCGTGCCGAGGTCTTTCGCGCCGACGTGCAAAATGCCGTTCGCATCAATGTCAAAGGTCACTTCGATCTGCGGCACGCCGCGCGGTGCGGGCGGAATGTCCGCGAGATTGAACCGGCCGATGGTCTTGTTGTCCTTGGAAAATTGCCGTTCGCCTTGGAGAACGTGAATTTCAACTCCGGGCTGATTGTCGCTCGCGGTCGAGAAAATTTCCGATTTGCGCGCGGGAATCGTGGTGTTGCGTTCGATCAATTTCGTGAACACGCCGCCGAGCGTTTCGATGCCGAGCGACAACGGCGTCACGTCGAGCAGTAAAACGTCTTTGACTTCGCCTTTCAAAACGCCGCCTTGAATGCCCGCGCCGATCGCAACGACTTCGTCAGGATTCACACCTTGATGCGGCGCTTTATTGACAAGGGATTTTGCGACTTCCACGACGCGCGGCATACGCGTCATACCGCCGACGAGCACGAGTTCGTCAATCTTTGACGCTTCGATGCCCGCGTCCTTCAAGCAGGCTTTCACCGGCCCGATGGTGCGTTCAAAAAGTTTGTCGGTGAGCTGCTCCATCTTCGCGCGGGTCAAAGTTTTTTGGATGTGCTTCGGCCCGGTCGCGTCCGCCGTGATGAACGGCAGATTGATGTCGTAAGTCTGCGCGCTGGAAAGCGCGATCTTGGCTTTTTCGGCTTCTTCCTTGATGCGCTGAAGTGCGTCCGGCTGCTTGCGGAGATCCATATTATACTCGCGTTTGAATTCATCGAGAATCCAATCCATCAAAGTATTATCCCAGTCGTCACCGCCCAGGTGCGTGTCGCCGTTCGTGGCCTTCACTTCAAACACGCCATCGCCGATTTCGAGAACGGAAATATCAAACGTGCCGCCGCCCAAATCGTAAACGGCGATTTTTTCGTCCTTCTTTTTATCCAAACCGTAAGCGAGCGACGCGGCGGTCGGCTCGTTGATGATGCGGAGAACTTCGAGACCGGCAATCTTGCCCGCGTCTTTCGTAGCCTGACGTTGCGAGTCGTTGAAATAAGCGGGAACGGTGATGACGGCCTGCGTGATCTTTTCGCCAAGGCGCGTTTCGGCGTCGGCTTTCAATTTGGAAAGAATCATCGCGGAAATTTCCTGCGGCGAGAATTGCTTCGGCTTGCCGTTGACTTCGACTTCGATGGCGGCGTCGCCATTCGAGCCTTTGACAACCTTGTAAGGCACGCGTTTGATCTCTTCGCCGACTTCGTCAAACTTGCGCCCCATGAAACGCTTCACGGAATAAACCGTGTTGCGCGAGTTCGTGACGGCCTGGCGCTTCGCCGCGTCGCCGACCACGCGCTCGCCGGATTTCGTGAACGCCACGACCGACGGCGTCGTGCGCTTGCCCTCGGAGTTTTCGAGCACGAGCGGTTCGCCGCTGTCCATGACGGCCATGCAGGAGTTCGTCGTGCCTAAATCAATGCCTAATACTTTTGCCATAAAATTGTTTTGTTAAATTTGTTTTGATTAGAACTGCTTAAACTTTAATGCAATTAGAATGCCGAGTGTTGAAAATTATAAATTCATTGGAAACAAAGGAGAATTTGCCTGTTTCTCGCAAAACATAAAATTCAAAACTGTGTCAAAGGCGTCGCATTGGCACAGTTAAAAAATAAAATGTCTCAATTAATTTGGCGCGAGTGCGGAATTATTTCTCACGCAGGGAAGTCAGGTTTAGCTCTGGAAGAATTTAGGGGAAAGCTTTAACCTTCCTGCGATGTCGCTGCTCGAAGTCAAAAATCTGAAGGTGCATTTTCCCGTGAAGCACGGGATGTTCAGCCGCGTCCGCGAATTCGTGAAGGCGGTGGACGACGTGAGCTTCAGCATCGCGCCGGGCGAAACGCTCGGCCTCGTCGGCGAAAGCGGCTGCGGCAAGACGACGCTCGGCCGCGCCATCGTCCGGCTCGTCGAACCGACGGCGGGGGAAATCTCGCTCGACGGTGAGAATATCCTGAAGATGAGCGGCGCGGCCTTGCGCGCGCGGCGGCGAAAGTTTCAGATGATTTTTCAAGACCCTTACGGCTCGCTCAATCCGCGCATGACCGTCGAGCAGATCGTCGGCGAGGCGCTGGACATCCACAAATTGACCGACAGCAAATCCGCGCGGCAAAAAAGAATTTTTGAACTGCTCAAAGACGTCGGCCTCGATCCGGTTTATGCGCAGCGTTATCCGCATGAATTTTCCGGCGGGCAGCGGCAGCGCATCGGCATCGCGCGCGCGCTGGCGGTCGAGCCGGAGCTAATCATCTGCGACGAGCCGGTGAGCGCGCTGGATGTTTCGGTGCAGGCGCAAATAATAAATTTGCTCTGCGATTTGCAGCAGCAGCGCGGCATCGCGTATCTGTTCATCGCGCACGATTTGGCTGTCGTCGAGCATATCAGCCAGCGCGTGATGGTGATGTATCTCGGTAAAATTGTCGAGACGGCGGAGGCCAAAGAAATCATCCGCGACCCGCAGCATCCTTACACGCAGGCGTTGATTTCCGCCGTGCCGGAAGTGGATCCGGAATCGAAACGTCAAAGGATCGTTTTGCCGGGCGATGTGCCGTCGCCAATTCATCCTCCGGGCGGCTGTCCGTTTCATCCGCGTTGTCCGATTGCGCAATTTCCAATTTGCCAAGAAAATTTTCCCGAACTGCGCGAAGTAAAAAAAGATGTTTGGGCGGCGTGCCATTTTGCGGGAACGAAAATTGAAGCGCCGGGCAATTTAGTTTCCACAGCTAAAATCCAGGTTGCGGCCACACAAAAAATCACTGCAATCGCAGCGGCAACTGGAAAACATATCGGTAAAGTTGCGCGAGCATTGCGCCAGTGGGCCGGTTGCGCAAATCCTGATTGAAGGGAAGCGTCGCGGACGCGGCAAAATTCTGGAGGGTCAGGCAATAAGTTCCGTTGACCATGATGCCGAGCAACTCGCCGGTGCGGCTGAAAACCAAATCGCCGCGCGAGGGATTGAATTTTCCGAACAAGCCTTTCAACAAACTGCGATCCAGCTTGAGATAGTGCGGCGTATCCAAATCAATCTGGAAATTGCATTCGCCATAATAATCTTCCTTCGCGCCGATCAGCACGGCGTCTTGAAATTTATAAGGATCAGATGAAATGCGATAAGCGTGGGAACCGAGCCGCGTCGCTTCCATTGGCGTGACCGGCATCAGCACGATGCGCGGGTCTTGCGCGTCAAAGGACAGCGAGCGAATGGGAATTTGCCCGGTGCGCCCGGCCAGCGTGCCGGTAAGCTCGTTCCAATCCGTTCCCGGATCCCACAAACTCAACGGCGTATTTTCGACATGGCATAAGGCAAAAGTATTTGTTCCGTCGGTGACGAGCGCCGTTTTCGTCTGGCTTGATTTGTCTCCGCCAAAACCCAGAAAGCTCGGGCGCGCGGCAAGAATAGCGGCCTGAACATTATTGGAAATGAATTCGCTGAAAATCGCGTTCGGCGCCAGCGCGCGGTTCTCGCGAATTTCCTGCGCCAACTGCGTCGAATTGGTCGCCAGCGTTTTGAATCCCTCGGCCAGTTTGGAATTTTCCGCGCGCGCGACTTGAACTTCCTGCTGCATCAAATTGGCGCGTTCGGCGGCGGCGCGGCGTTCCACTTCGGCCAATTGCAATTGATTGGCCAGCCGCTCTTTTTCCGTCAGGGCGAGCCGGTTGCTTTTGGAAAGCGAATCAAGCTGTTGTCGCAACGCGGCGGCCAGTTCCGCTTCCCGCTGCGCCTCGGCCTGCGTCCTCGAAAGTTTTTGCTGCGATTCCTGCGCTTGCGCCGAGGTGGTTTGCAATCGCTGGCTTAAATTTTCAACGTTCGTTTGCGCGGCGGCGAACTGTTGCTGCAACCGCGAATTTTCCCGTTCGCGTTCGGTTAATTGCGCCTGCTGTTGCGCGCTGGCGTTTTGCGCCCGGGCGAGTTGTTGCTGCAACTGCGCGTGGCCTTTTTGTTCCTCTTCCAGCGCCAGTTTCATCACGGCGGCGAGATCCGCGCCCCGGTTGACCACGGCATTGGTCGCAATTTCAATTTTCGTCGGCGGCTGCGTATTTTGATCCGCCATGCGGTTGATGTCCGTCGAAAATGTCAGCAGGCTCAACAACAAAAAGTCGCAGATGACGATGAGAATGCTGCGGTTCATGACGGCAAGTTGGGCGCGGGCGTGGCGACGGGAACGTAAATTTCGGACATATTTTGCGCTTCAGCTTCGAGCAATAATTTCCGGCGTGCCGGGCGCAAATGAAAAATTTTGAAGATGACCACGAAAATAATTCCGAACGACGTGGACGAATAGGCCGCCATGAGACTGAATTTGACCAATCCCAGCGACGCCACGATGAGCGAAATGATCGTCCCGACAAAACCCAGATAAAGTCCGGCGTCGAAGAGATGATCTTCATTTTCCAGCAGTTTAAGTTTCATGCGCGGCGGGATGTTTTGGCGGCGGATTTCCGCCAGTTTCACGAGGCACGCGATATAAATCAGCGCTTGCAGCACAAAAAATATCAACAGCGTTAAGATAATGGTCGGGTTCATAATGTTTGGTTTAACCGTTTGTTTGAGGCCGGCAATTCCTGCGGCGACCGCGCCGCCCGCCATGGGCAAACGCGGTAAAAGAGAAAAATTTCCCTTCTGGTTTTCCTGCGCGAGAAACGGCTCGCTCAAGAGCAAAACCACCAGCAGAAAGCCGACCGAAAATAAAAATTCGCGGAACAAATAAAAGCCGCGCACTTGCAGCGGACGTTCCAGCGGCGATTCCGCCGGCCGCCCGCAATGCAGCGCGCCTGCAAAAAAAAATCCGGCGAGCCAATAGCAAAACCATTTCACGGCCAGCGCCAGCGGCGGATTCCCAAACGAAAATTTCGCGGCGGAATAAAAAAAACTTCCGAACGGGTTGAACTCCGTCACGCGTCGCTCGACCTTGGGATCATAAAATCGTTTTTCACTTTTCGCCAGTTCGTTCACGCCGCCCGCGCCATAATGCAGGCTCGCGCCGAGGTCTGGCAATCCGGTTTCGTTGAAGTTCGCGACATACTGCGCCACGTTCGCAGGTTCGCCGGAAAGTTGCACGGCGGCAAATAAGACCGGCAATTTTTCGCCCGCGTTGCGCGCCTCATCGGCCAGCAAATGCAGCGTTCCCGCATTTTGAATTTTTGCGACGAACGCCGTGAGCTGATCCCAGTTGAACCGTTCGCCCAGTGACATAAAATCCATCAAGGTTTGTTCCAGCGGTTCCGAACCGCCGCCATGATTCGCCGCCGCCGCCAGCGCCAAAATGTTGCCGCTCAAGTTCGCCGTCAAATGATTGCCGTCCATCAGCAATCCGCAAATTGAAACCGCCGTGTCGAACGCCTGTCCCGCCGCCGATTGTGGCGGCGGAAAAAGAACAGTGTGGTTCAACGAACGGCTGCGCAACAATTCCTGAACGGCGGAATTTTTGGAATTTTCCAAAGTCGCCAGCGCCGCTTCCCGGTTTTTTTGCTGCACGATAAAACCGGCGAACGCCTGGGCATTTTGCGGCGGCGAATTAAAATTATTTCCAAAAAGATTTTCCACGCGCGCGTCGTCGCCCCAAAACCATGCGCCGGGATTTTGTTGCGCCAGATTGGTCACGGTCGCGCCGAGCCGGTCCCAGCCGGGAATGGCCGCCACGCGCGCCGCCGCCACCATCATTTGGGCCGCGCCCAAATTTTTTTCCATCGCCAGCGTTCGTCCGTCTTCCAGCAAAGTCGTTTTGCCATTGGCCGCTGCTTCGAGCAGGCTGGCGTCCACGGCGCGCAAATGCGCCGGCATCAGCAGTCCGCAAACCAGCAGCGCCAGCCCCGCGACGACGCAAATTAAAACCCACGCCCATTTCATGCCGGATTTTTCTTCATTTAATTTTTGATTTAGACTGCGCGCGCAAATCCTTGTTCAAGCGGAAAGTCGCACAAAATCCCCTCGCGGTCTAAATTTTTCGGAAAATTGATTTATTCGTAACGCAAGGATTCAATCGGATCGAGGTTGGCGGCTTTCCATGCCGGATAAGTTCCAAAAATGATTCCGACCAGGGAACACATTCCCAATCCGATGACGACCCAGTCAACCGGGATCGCGGGCGGCATTTTCAAAAAGTAAGCCGTGGCGTTTCCGCCGATGATTCCGAAAATCACGCCGGCGATTCCGCCGATCTCGCACAGCGCCACTGCTTCCATGATGAATTGCAGCATGATGTTTCTTTTTTTTGCGCCGATGGCGCGGCGAATGCCGATCTCGCGCGTCCGTTCCGTGACGGAGACAAGCATGATGTTCATGATGCCGACGCCCGCCGCCAGCAAGGCGATGGAACTGACCAGCATCACGCCGATGCGCAAGGCAAACGTGAACGACTTGAATTGCGCGATGAGCGAATCGTTCGAGGAAATTTCAAAATCATTTTTTTCGCCCGGCGGCACTTTGCGCAGCGCGCGCAAAAGTCCTTCCGATTGCTCGACGCAATCGTCGTAGCTCTCCGGCCCGGCGGCTTGCACGAGCAAATCCAGGCTGCGCCAGGTGTCGCCGCCGTAACGATTCAGACCGGTCGTGATCGGGATGACGGCGAAATTATCCTGCTCGCCGCCGAAGGATGAGCCGTTCGGTTGCAGCACGCCGACGACAGTATAATTGATGCCGTCAATTTTCACCCGCTCGCCAGCGGGCGGACTGCTGCCGAAAAGATTTGTCGCCAATCCGCTGCCCAGCACGCAAACGTCGCGCGCATTATCCACGTCCACGCCGAGCAACAAACGGCCTTCGCCCAAAGTCCAGTTGCGCGCGGGGAAACTGCCGGGCGTTTCACCGAGCATCTGCACATCCGGCGCGGTTTTTTTGTGCGCCGTGTCAATTTCGCCCGCCCAAAAAGTGGTTTGCAAGCCGACGCTGCGCGCGAACGTGGCGCGTTCCTGAAATTCCAGGCCTTGTTGCAATGTGATATTTTTCCGGCGCGCAATTTTTCCGGCGCCTTGGGGTTGATTGTAAATGACGCCGGGCGCGCGGCGGATCATAAACGTCTGGCTGCCGAGCCGGCCGATTTGATTTTCAATGTTGTTTTGCAAAACGCGCATCGCCGTCATCACAACGATGATGGAAAAAACTCCGACCAAAACGCCGAGCAAGGTCAAAGCCGAACGCAATTTGTGCGCGCGCACCGCGCCCATCGCCATGAAAAAACTTTCACGGAATTCGACGAGCAGAAGCATGGGTGTTTTCGATTTCATTCATTTCTCAACGCATCCACTGGATTCATCCGCGCCGCGCGCCAGGCAGGTAAAAATCCTGAAATCACTCCGGTGAGCAGCGAGACTAAAATGGAAATGCACACGATCATCGGCGAAAGTTCGGCGGGCATGATTTTTTGCAGCAAAAATGTCGCCGTCCACGCGATGGCCAAGCCGATCAATCCGCCGATCAAACAAATCGTCGCCGCTTCCGTCAAAAATTGCAGCAGGATGGTCCGGCGTTTGGCGCCGATGGCTTTGCGCACGCCGATTTCCCGCGTCCGTTCGGCGACGGAAACGAACATGATATTCATGATGCCGACGCCGCCGACAAAAAGTGAAAGCCCGGTGATGAACAGGCCGATGGCCGCGATGGTGCCGGCGACTTTATGAAAAATCGTCAGAATTTGATCCTGTTGATTGATGGAAAAATCATCCGGGTCGGTCGGCGCGAGATGCCGGACACGGCGCATGGTCGCGCGCAATTCTTCCCGCGCATTTTCCAGGTCGGCGACGTTGCTGACTTTGACGCGAATGCTGTATTCCGAATAATTGCCCAAGGCGCCGAGCAATTGCGCCAATGGAATAATAACCTGGTTGTCGAGGCTCATGCCCAAAAACGTGCCCTGCTTTTCCAGAACGCCGACGACTTGGAACGGTTTGCGGCCAATCGAAATTTTTTGTCCCAGCGGCGATTCCTCTGGAAAAAGATTCGTCGCTACTTCGGAGCCGATGACGCAAACCGGCCGGCCCTTTTCGGATTCGGACGCGGAAAAAAATCTTCCGTCGGCCACGGAAATGCTGCTGGTGAAAGGAAATTGTTCCGTGGTGCCCGTGATGTCCACGTCGCTGGCATTGCGTTTTTTGTATTGAACCGTGCGGTAGGTGTCGGTCACGGGCGCGATGGCGCGGGCGAGCGGAAATTTTTCCCGCAGCCGGTCAATTTGCGCAAGCGTGATTTCCGGCCGGCGCGCCATTTTCACCCACGCTTCGTTGGAATTGACAAACCAGTCAACGCGCGAAATGTAAAGCACGTCCGCGCCGAGGAATGAAATGCTTTTCACAAAGGAACGGTCAAGCCCTGCGATCGCCGCCGCCATCAATGTGACCGTGACGATGCCGATGACAATGCCCAGCGTCGTCAAAACCGAACGCAATTTGTTCGCGCGAATGGCGCTCCACGAAATCGCCAAACCTTCGCGCAATTCGATGAGAAAATTCATTTAGACAGAATGACAGAATTTTCAGAATGAATTTCCTGCGACGGTTGTTTGAATTTTGTCAGCCGGAATTTCTTTTTGAATTCTAATCGCTCGCCGCCGAAATTAATCAACAGCCCGACGTCTTTTCCGGTGGCCACAAGATAATTTACCGTCTGAACTTCGTGAGCGGTCGCCAGGGTTTGGACGGCTTTTAATTCGACAATGAGTTCGCTTTCAATCAAAAAGTCCGCCAGGAATTCTCCAATCAAAACGCCGTCATAATAAACGTTGATCGGCTTTTGCGATTCAAAGTGAATTTCCGCTTTCTTAAGTTCATGCGCCAGCGCAACCTGATAAGCTGATTCCAAAAAACCTGCGCCCAGCGTTGAATGAATTTTCATCGCCAGGCCGATAACTTTTCCCGCCAGATCATATTCGGTTTGCATATTTAATTCTGAAAATTCTGTCATTCTGTCTTAAAATTATCGGCAAGTTTTTCGTCGCTCGCAATCAAACCGTCCAGAAGGCGGATGATGCGCTGCGAATGGCGCGCGACCGCTTCTTCGTGCGTGACGACGATGATCGTGTGGCCTTTTTTTGAAAGCTCCTCGAACAACGCCAGAATTTCTTTGCCCGTTTTTGAATCGAGATTTCCGGTCGGCTCGTCCGCGAGCAAAATGGACGGATTATTTGCCAGTGCCCGCGCGACGGCCACGCGCTGGCGTTGGCCGCCGGAAAGTTCATTCGGTTTGTGATGAATCCGGTCGGCCAGGCCGACGCTGGCCAAGGCGCCCAGCGCAATTTGACGGCGTTCGTCAACCGGAACGCCCGCATAAACCAGGGGCAATTCCACATTGCGCAGCGCATCCGAACGCGGCAACAAATTGAACGTCTGAAAAATAAAACCGATTTCCCGGTTGCGCACTTCCGCGAGGCGGTTGTCGCCCATTTCGCCGACGTGAATTCCATTGAGTTCGTAACTGCCGGAAGTTGGCGTGTCGAGACAGCCGATGAGATTCATCAGCGTGGATTTGCCCGAACCGCTCGGCCCCATGATGGCGACGTATTCGCCGCGCGCGATGTCCAGCGAAACTTCGCGCAAGGCGTGGACGATTTCCGCGCCCATCTGGTAACGGCGCGAAATTTTTTGCAACCGGATCAGGCTCACGGCAATTTGGAGGTGTCGAAAACAGCGGAACCTTTTTTAATTTTCTTGCCGTCTTCGAGATCATGGCTGATGGCGCGATAACTGCCCGTGACAATTTCCTCGCCGCCGGTCAAGCCGTCGGTGATCTCCCAGTAATTATCGTCGCTGATGCCGATTTTCACCGGCGTCATTTTTACATGGTCGCCGTTCACAATGAACACGACATCCATCGGCCCTTTTTTGTCCTCCAATTTTTTATCGGCGGAATTCGTTCTGCTTCCGGTCACAGCGATGGAATTTGCCGCAACGGAATTTGTTTTTGAATTGGCCGCCGGTTTCAATTTTTCCTTCGGCAGCCGCGTCGTCACGCTCGCAATCGGCACGGCCACCACATTGGTGCGATAACGCGTTTCAATATTTGCGGTCACGGACATGCCCGGTCGAAAAAATTCCTTTTCGTTCACCCGGATTTTTACCTCAAACTGCGTCACGTCCTGCGAATTGCCGGACGAAGAGGCTGAAGCCAGCGCAGGCGAACTCGAGCCGCCGGATGAATTGACGATGTCGGTCACGACGCCGGTGAATTTTTTATCGTGAAACGAATCCACGTCCAGCTTCGCCTTTTGGCCCGGCTGAATCAGCACCACGTCCATTTCGCCGACATTGATGCGCGCCTCCATATTGTTCAAATCGGAAATAGTCATGATGTCGGTGCCTTCATTTTGCACCGTGCCCAGGACGCGCTCGCCCAATTGCGAATTCAACTGGCTCACCGTGCCGTCAATCGGCGAGACAATCGTCGTTTTATCCAGCGAATCCTGCGCGCTGTCCACCGAGGCCTTCGCCATTTCCACTTGATTGGTCGCGCTCTCGAGTTGCGCCCGCGCAATGTCCCGCGTCGCCTTGAAACCGATGAAGTCCGAATCGGAAATCAATTTATTGTTGAACAACTGCTCATTGCGTTTGTAATCCGCCTCGGCTTTTTCCAAAGTTGCCGCCGCCGAATCTTGCGAGGCGCGCGAGGAATCATAACCTGCCTTGGCCTGATTGAGCGCGGCCATATAAACATCGGGATTAATTTTCAAAAGCAGATCGCCTTTTTTAACGTGCTGGCCTTCGCGAATCGGCAACTCGGTAATTTCGCCACTCACTTCGGGGCTGATGTGGACTTCCACGACCGGCTGGATTTTTCCGCTGGCCACCACGATTTCCGTAATGTTGCGCCGCGCAACTTTTTCAGTTTGAACGACGATGGCCGGCTCTTTTTTTCTCAAGGCGACCGCCACCATCACGGCCAGCAAAATTCCCAACGCGATAAAAAACCAGAGAAGCTTCCCACGCTTTTTCTTTTTTCGCGCGACGGACGGCGGCTGGAGAATGGGCGGCTGTTCCATGGGATGAAAAATGTCCGAAACCCGCGCGCTTGTCCAGAGCAAGAGCGCCGTGCGCCAAGACTAACCGATGGATGGATCAAGCCGCTGGTCCGGCGCGAGATAATTTTGGACGTAATCTTTCACCGCATTTTCCAGCGAAGCAATTTTTTCTTTATAGGCCGCCACGCGTAATTTGGAAATATCCGCCTGCGTAAAATACTGATATTTGCCGCGAATTATTTCCGGCATCTCGATGAATTCAATTTTTTGTTTCTTCTTCAATGCGGCAAAAACTGAATTCGCCAAATCAATCCAAGTTCGGGCTTCGCCGGAACCAATGTTAAAAAGTCCGCCGGCTTTTTTGTTCGCGGCCAGATGCAACGTCATCGCCACGGCGTCTTTGACGTAAAGAAAATCGCGCTTCTGCTCGCCGTCGCGAAAATCTTTGCGATAACTTTTGAACAGGCGGATAAGATTTTCATTTTGCACCTGCGCGAAACTTTTGTGGACGAGCGAGCGCATATCGCCCTTGTGATCCTCGTTCGGGCCGAAGACATTGAAATATTTCAGACCGACAATCTTGTTCAAAAAGCCGGCGCGCTTGGCGTGCAGATCGAAAAGATGTTTCGAATAGCCATACATATTCAACGGACGCAAGGTGTCGAGTTTTGTATCGCCATCGTCCATGCCCGCCGAACCATCGCCGTAAGTCGCGGCGGACGACGCATAGACAAATCGCGCTTTGTTCGCGAGTGACCAGACGGCGAGGTCTTTCGTGAACTCGTAATTGTTTTTGATGAGATAGGTCGCGTCCTTTTCCGTCGTGGCCGAACACGCGCCCATGTGCAGCACCAGATCAAATTTCCCCAGCGCGCCGCTTTGCAGACGCGGCAGCAAATCGGCGGCCTCGACGTAATCGGCGAAGCGCAATGGCGTGAGGTTGCGCCATTTTTCGTTCGTGCCGAGAATGTCGCAGACGACGATGTTGTCGCAGCCCCGCCGGTTCAACGCCCAGACCAGTGCGCTGCCAATGAAGCCCGCGCCGCCGGTGACCAGCACGCGCGCATCGGAAAAATCATTTGGTTTCATGCTGAAAATCAAATCAAAACTGCAATCGAATTTGATTTGTCCAAGTTTGTTTAATTTTTTGCGCGTCGTTCAAGGACAAAGTGCCGAGCTTTTGACGCAAGAGAATTTGTTCCAGACAATCCAATCGGGA
>DATCEV010000007.1:0-41508 GCA_036509895.1 Verrucomicrobiia bacterium | reverse complement strand
CGCCCTACTCGCCCGACCTCAATCCCATTGAACATCTCTGGGCCGCCTTCAAGACCCGCCTCCGCAAAGACCTTTCCACCGCCGTAAACCCCTTCCTTTTTATCGCCAATATGTCCCAATGTTATTGTTAATTGCTATAGTTTGCGCCCAAGCCGGACATTTTATTGAACCGATAGAATGACTACGCCGAAAATTAACGGTCATCAAAACAAACAAACTCTTCTCCAAAAATAATCTAAAATAGCCATGGAAAAATTCTCTATTCAGCTAATCAATCAGAATAATCTCATAGTTATAGAGAATGTAAATTTACGGGAAAACCAGCCGCAAAAA
Source organism: Verrucomicrobiia bacterium (assembly GCA_036509895.1). Lineage (GTDB taxonomy): Bacteria > Verrucomicrobiota > Verrucomicrobiia > Limisphaerales > UBA11358 > UBA11358. Next base: position 41,175 of record DATCEV010000007.1, on the reverse strand, counting down.
CACCGAGCCGTTGGCCGGATCAATGGGTAGAAAAATTTGATTCGTGGCATTGGAACTAGGAATCGCTGTCCAATTTGTGGCGAGGCCAGCGCCCAAGCTGTTCGTCTGAATTTGCAGTATCCAGCCAAGATGATCTTGGGGCCAGGATAGTTGCAATTGATTTCCATTGACCATGGCATTGATGCTTGCAGGCGTAGCGGAAGGCAATGGTGCGGCGCTGGCTTGCAGGGAATCCGCGCTTTCGCCGGCAGAATTAGTGGCGGAGACAACGTAGAAATAATTCACGCCATTGGTCACGGCGGTATCGGAATAATTCGTGGCCGTCAAGTTTGCGATGATGGAATAACCAGTGCCATCGGTCGTCGAACGTTTGAGGTTGTAACTTGCTGCATCAATGGATGGCGACCAAGATAAGTTGATGGCGAGGTTTGTTGGCGTAGCAACCAGATTAGTCGGCGTTCCCGGCGCGGGCGGAGTCACAATAAGATTAACTTCCCCAAACGTATTTGTATCCAAAGTGCAGGTAAATCCCGATGGTGTTGAACCTAATTCCGGAACATTTCCGCTTAAATTTCCATCATATTTCAAAAGCGTATATGTGCCGGCGGCAAATCCATTGCCGTTGGTAATATTAATGGTGCCGCCGAGCGTCAGATTGCCGGTGACGATGATTTCCGTGGCATTCGTGCCAAGCGTATAATTCAAAACCGTGGAAGGAGATAGCGTAAGATTATTGCTAATGGTCAAGGTGCTGGCGCTGATGGTAAGCGGACCATGTTCAAAGACATTGGTATTTTTCAGTGATGTCGTTGTATTGTAAAGGGACAGAGCATTGCCAAAACCATTCGTAGTTAATCCATCAAACGTAACTAGATTAGAAGAGGGCAGGCTATTGGTGATGGTAACATCGGCATTGAATAACAGGAAACTGGTCAAGGTGGATGGCACATTAATTTGTGAATCTACAAACCGGATGTTCCTTGCGTTATAAACATCAAAAGATTTTGAAGCCGTGATGTGGATATGATCAAAGGTGATGTTTGTCGCGGGGACTTCCATGCGCGCCCAAATGATGCCCGGAACTCCGCCGCTGGCTACGGTCGCGGTCAGATTACTAATGACGATGTTGCGCCAAACAGGAATCGTAGTCGCATCAATCGGCTGGGTGGCAGCGAGAACCGGCGTGACGCTCGTGGGCGTGCCGAATTCGCCGCCACTTCCATAATAACTATAAATGACGATTGCGCCCTTGTTGATGTTGGTCATGCCGAGATTATAGTAAGAAAGGTTTTGCACGATGCCGCCTTCGCCGCTGCCGCCGCTGGTAAGGTCGTTGGATTTCATGCGGATGCCATAATCCGTCCCGCTAAATGTGCAATTAATTACAATCACGTTTGAAACGCCGCCAAGAGTATCGCTGCCCATGGACACGCCGTGGCCGGTGCCGAAGGTGCAATTGGTGATCATGATTTCTGCCGCGCGCTGGCTGCCGCCGATTTCAACATTGTCATCGCCGTCACTTATGAAACAGTTTTGGATGAGCACATTCGTGGAAGCCACATCGAAACCATCTGTATTGGGCGAATCGCCGGGCGTATTGATCGTGATGCGTTGCACCGTAATGTTTGCGTTGTTGTTTTTAATCATGACGTGAAACGTCGGTGGATTTTGCAGCGTCACATCCTGGATCAATATGCGCGAGCAACTGCTGAACTGGATGAAGTTTGGCCGCGACGACGCGGGCGAGCCGCCTTCCGGTCCCCACCACTCTGAAGAACCAAATTGAGCGTTGCCGTCTATTGTTCCCGACCCGCTGATCTCAATATCGTGGAGGCTCGAACCATTGATGAAAGTTGTCGAGCCGGGCCATTTACTTTTCGGAAGCATTTTCAGCGTCGCGCCGCTGTCAATTTGCAAATTGATACTGCTTTTAAGAGTCAGTGGCCCGCTTAAATAGGTGCCGGCGGGTATTTCCACCGTGCAACCGCCATTGGTCGTGGCCGCTGCATTAATCGCACTTTGAATAGCGGCCGTATTGGTCAGTGTATCACTGCTTACCGCTCCAAAATTGGTGACGTTGACAATGTTGAAAGTATTAATACTCGGCAAAGTCGGTGTCGGCAACGGCGCAGATTGCGCGCCCGCCAACAATGGAAGAATAACGGTCAGTAATAAAAGATAAAAACAATGGCGTGATTGCATAATTCGCTTAAGTATAATTAAGACTCTATCACAAGTTAGTTACTTTGCAGGTTGTAGTGAACAGTTTATCAACTTTACATCTGCGTCCACAACGACGTCGGGCTTTTGGATTTGCTTGAAAGTCGAATTGTAAATCCGCACGTCGCTGATATTGGCCGCCGGAAATCCGCGCACGTTCAGCACGCGCGGCGTCTGCGCGACCGTGATATGATCCATCACGATGTGACGCGCAACCGGCTGGAAATTTCCCTTTGCGCCTTCCTCGTAAAGAAAATCAATTTGCAGAACTGAATCTTTCACCAGCCCCACATTGACGTTGCGCATGAAAATATTTTGCAGCACGCCGCCGCGAACCGCGTTGGACTTGAGCCGCAACGCGCAGACCAGATTCGGGCTGCTCATCTCGCAATTCTCCACAAAAACATTGCTGCAACTTCCTGAAATTTCGCTGCCAATCGCCACGCCCGCGTGACCGTCGCGCATCGTGCAATCGCGGATGATCAAATTCACCGACGGAATTCCAATGCGTCGGCCATCGTCGTTGCGTCCCGATTTGATCGCGATGCAATCGTCGCCGGTATCGAACAAACATTTTTCAATCAACACGTCGCGGCAGCTTTCCGGATCGCAACCGTCATTGTTCGGGCCGTGCGAAAAAATATCCACGCCGCGAACCGTCACATTCGTGCAGAGCAAAGGATGAAGCTCCCACATTGGCGAGCGGCGGATTTTCACGCCCTCGATCAAAACATTTTGGCAACGGTTGAACTCGATAAAATCCGGGGGCAAAGTGCCGCCGGCACCAAATTGCCGCTGTTGGACCGGCACATTTTCGTCCCCCATTTTGACAAGTTGCGCGCGCGACGGCGTCTTTTTCCACGCCCACCAATTTGATTGGCCCGCCTGCCCGTCCAAAGTTCCCTCGCCGGTCACCGCGATATTTTTTTGGCCCAGCGCGTAAATAAACGGAGAATAATTGTAAAGTTCCGTGCCTTCAAATCGGGTGAAGACGACCGGCAAATACGCCTTTGGATCCGTGCTGAATTTCAAAACGGCGTTCTTTTCCAGATGCAAATTTACGTTGCTCTGCAAATGGATTGCGCCCGTCAAAAATTCACCGGCGGGAATCACCACGCGGCCGCCGCCTTTTTTCACGCAGGCCAAAATCGCGTTGCTGATCGCCGCCGTGCAATCCGTTTTGCCGTCCGCCACCGCGCCAAAATTTGTGATGATAAAATCGCGCTTCGGAAATTTCGGCGGCACGATGCGTTTCAAAATTTTCGGCACTTGCGCCCATGCCGCTTGCGCCTCCGGCGGAACCGGCTGTTCCGAATGGGCAGCGGCGACGACGAACATTGTGGTCAGAAAAAAAACGATGATGGATTTCATGTAGTTCATTTTACTGGCTGGATTTGTTTCAGTAATCGTTATGGGTTTTGCACGCGATAAAATCGCCGACTAAAATTGCTCGCATCGGAATCTGTCCAGATGAACGGCGGAGTTGGCGAATGATTTGTGAAAATGTTCACCCAATCCACCAGGTTCGTGGACACCTGCACGATGTAATCCGGCCCGGAATTTCCATTGATGGTCAGGCTGAAAACTCCGTTGCTGAACGCGAAGGATGACAATTGCGGCGATGTAAATCCGCCCGTTGAAACCGTGAGAATCGCGTTGGCGCTCGTGGCGGGACCGGCGGAGTTGGTGACGATGACGGAATAAACCCCGGCGTTGGTCGCCTGGACATTGGCGAGCGTGAGCGTGGAATTGGTCGCGCCCGGCAGCGGCGCGTTGGTGTTAAAATACCACTGATAATTCAAGGGCGCACTGCCGCCGGCCACGACGGTGAAAGTCGCGCTGTTGCCGACGGATATGGTTTGATTTTGCGGATCGGCCCCGATGACCGGCACCGATGGCGCATACGCCGTCAGCAGCCAATTGGTCTTCGCCCAAGTGAGCACGCCCGCGCCCGCGCCCGCAGTCGGGCTGGTGACAATGGCTTGAAGCTGCGCCGGATCATCCATCGTGTAACTGTAAGGCAATTGATTGCCGGGCAGGTTCCAAGAAAAGGGAAGGGTCGGTGCTTGCACGGGACCGAGCGGATTGCCGGGGTCGGTGCTGTTGCCGCGAACCGTCGTGCCATCGAATTGATAAATCGTGTCAAGGCCGAGAATTTTTCCGGTGTAAGTCGGATCGGTCGGGTCGGTCTGGTTGTTGCGCAACGGCGTGACGCAATCAATATAAACGGATTTTTCCACAAGCAACGCGCCGCCTTCCGTGGAAATGCTGCCGTTGAGAAACGGATTGAAGCTGTAAGTGTTGTTGAGCTTGCTCGCGTTGGCCGGACTCATGGCGGCGGCCCGCGCGTCGCGCAAACGTTTCGCGGCCAGCCCCAACGTGTCGTCCACAAAAATATTGTAATCATGGACATTGCCGGCGCGCAAACGCGGCAGGCGATCCCACGGATTGATGAACCATTCGTGATGCAGCGTGACGGTGTGTTGGGCGTTGATCGCGGCTTTGTCGGTCGCGCCGATGAGATGCGTTTTGTCGTGCCCTTGAATGACAGTGACAATATCCGTCGTGCTGAATCCGTTTGAACGCAGGAAATCGTAAAACGGATAAACCGTCTTGTTCGATTCGAGCGAATTGATTTGCTGCCAGACCCAGCTGTTCGGGTTCGTCGCGCCGTCGTCGCCCATGTATTTGCACCAGGAAATCGTGATGCCAAAACTGCCGTCCTTGATGTCAATGATGCCGTCATAGGCTTTCGTGAACGTGCAGTGGTCAACCCAGATGTTGCTGACCGTGCCGCTGTTGCCGAGGTCAATGAAATCCCAGTCGTTTTCGTCGTAATTGCCCTTGCTCTGCTCGTCCCATTCCCACATTTCATCAAATTTCAGATTGCGGATGATGACGTTCGCGGACGATTTGACGTTGAACTCGGCGTGTTTGATGGTCGCGCCGTTCGCGGAAAAAATGGTCAGGCCGTTTTTCTTCTGGATGTCAATGAGACTGACGCCGGTTTGCAAAAGCACCGGATGCAATTTTGGCGCGTTGTGGTCGCGGAACGGCTCGGTGCCGGCTTTCGCCGACGCTTCGATCTCGTTGTAGCCCAGATTGAGATTGGTCATGATCTCGATGATCTTCACCGTCTTACTCAAGATCGCGTTCGCCAGATCCGTGGCGGTATAAACCTTGGCGTAATTCGGATCGGTGTCCGGCAAAATTCCGCCGCCCGTCGTCAATTGTCCAAAGCCCGTGAGATTGTAAGCCGTGTTCGGAACGGAAATCGCCGTCGTCACCGTGAGCACCGCCGCGCTGCTGGTCACGCTGGTGACGCTGTTGGAAGCGGTGAGGGTAAAACTGCTGCCGCTGTCGGTGAGTTGCACGTTCGTCAAATTCAACGTGGAGGATGTCGCGCCCGGAATCGGCACGTTGTTTTTGCTCCATTGATAACTGATCGTCGCGCTGCCCGAGGCGACGGCACTGAAAGTGACATTGCCGCCGGCCAAGGCGATGACCGACGCCGGCTGCGTCGTGAAAACTGGCGCGACGGGATTCGTGTTGACAAATAAAGACGCATTGGCGCTCGTGATGGAACCGGCAAGGTTGCCGACCGTCACGGAATAACTTCCCGCGTTGGTGGACTGAACATTGGGGATGGTCAACGTGTCCTCCGTCGCGTTTGGCAACAACGTGTTCGTGTTGTAAAACCATTGATAACTAAACGTCCCGGAGCCGCCCGCCACGACAAAAAAAGTCGCCGTGCCGCCGGACGAAACCGTTTGATCCTGCGGTTGTGTGATGATTGAAGGCGGATTCGGAAGGTTGACCGTCAGCGTCGCCACTGCGCTCGTCACCGACCCGATCGAATTGGTGATGATGACCGAGTAAGCGCCTGCGTCCGTGAGTTGCGCATTGGTGATCGTGAAAATCGAATTGGTCGCGTCGGCCAGCGGTGTATTCGTGTTATAAAACCATTGATAATTCAACGGCGAAGTTCCAGCGGCCAGCACTTGGAACGTGGCGCTTTGATTGGTGAAAACCGTTTGGTCCTGCGGGTCTTCCGTGATCGAAGGCGCGGTGTTCGCGGTGATGGCTTCTACTTTGAAAAGCGTCGTGTCGAAACTCGCCGCTGTAGCGCCGGCACTTGAAGGTCGAAGGCCAAAAGTATCGAAAGTAAAACTATTCGGCGTATTGTCGGTAAATGAAACCGAGGCAGTTCCCGTGTTATTCAAACTGCCGCCGCTCATTGTCGCCGTAATGTCCAATCCACTGGCCGCGTTGCGCGTGAAGGTCATCACAAAAGTATATTGCGTGCCACTAGCATAGCCGGTGACGTTTTTTCCAGCTCCATTCGCCAACACCGCCCAAACAGCGGTGCCAGAGTCGGAAAGTAAGGCAGAACTTGTGCTTGGAGAAGCTCGTCCTATCAGTTCAAACGAAGCGCTGCTGCCCAACGTAGTCGCCATGTTCATGAACATTCCGTAACCCGCGTAAGCGCCGTCGCCCGGACCGACATCGGAAGTAACCCGCGAAGCAGATGGACTATCCACGATTGCGAGACGAAGACCCGTCGAGCTTGTGCTGCTCGAATTAACGCCCGAAGGAGTGAAGACCCATGTTACTTGAAGCGTATCTCCGGCATTTGCCAAAGTAACTGGACTTGCTTCCGGCGTAAAATAAGTTGTCCACGAAGCTGAACCAGTTCCATTCACAGGCAAGGTTCCGATTAAATGACCGGCGTTGACCGTCAACGTGCCGTTTGCATTGAACCATGCGGACTCCAAATCTCCATCGGCGTCCGCGTCCACGCCGTTCTCCGAATACACCGGCGCCGCCGGGTCAGCGCGCGCGCCGTCCTGCCAGGTGTCATCAACCAAAACCGCAGCCTGAACGCGTGCGATGCTTCCGAGAACACACGCGGCCAAAAAAAACCGATTTGAAAAATTAAACATAATAGTTTTAAGGGATTTTAAAATCCTAACAGAAAAGAAAACCCGGACAGCAAAAGTGTTTTGCAAATAACTTTGAAAATTAGGCACTGCCGTTCAAAGCACTGCCCGGCGAACGAATTTGAAGAAACTGATGGGCCGTCTTTTATTTCGACGGCGACAAACCTTTTACCTCCGCATTTTCCTCGATGACCGGCTCGCCGTTTTTCGCAATCACCGTTGAGTTCTTGAACAGGATTCCTTTGGCGTTGCGAATGACCAGCCCTGAAACGGCGGAAATTTTCACATTTTCAAAAACCACGTTGGAAATGCAATTCTCCGGCAAACCCAAAATCACGCCCGCCGATTTCTGGCAGGTCGCCTGCAAATTGCTGACGCGAATGTTCCGATAAACCGGAATTTTTTCGCCGGGAGCCGGCGCAGGATTGGTTTGCGCGCCGCCCGCATGTTTCGGATCGCCGGCGGAATTGTTCGCATAAAAACAGGTGAACGTGATGGCCGGATTCACGTTGGACATGGTGATGTCGCTGTATGAAATATTTTCCACAATGCCGCCGCGCCGGACATCGGATTTGATGCGTAGGCCGTTCTCGGTATTTTCAAAAGTGCAATGCTTCACCGTCACATTGCGCACGCCGCCGACAGTTTCGCTGCCGATGGACATGCCGTGCCCGTGCAAAAAAGTGCAGTCGCTCACCGTGATGTCTTCGCTTTCAAAATCGCGCCCGGGAATTTTTCTGCCGGCCTTGATCGCCACGTTATCGTCGCCCACGTCAATTTTGCATTTTGTGATCAATATGCGCCGACCGCTCGGATCAATCGCATCCGTGTTCGCCGCGCGTTCCGGCGCGAGAATCGTCACGTTGGAAATGACCACATCCTCGCAATCCGCCGGCACAAGGTGAAACTTCGGCGAATTTTGCAACGTGATATTTTCGACGCGAACATTTTTGCAACGTTCCAGCACGATCAAATTTGGACGCGGCAGCGTGTAGCCGGATTTTGTTTCCCGCGCTTTTTCGGCCTCCGGCCACCACGCCGCGCCGCCGCCATCAATCACGCCGCCGCCGGTGAAAGTGACGTCCGACAATTTTTCGCCGCTGATGAACGCTTTGAATTCGCCGCTGCTTTTCGCCGCCAGCCAGTCGCCGGGCGTTTTCATAAAATCACTTTGATTCGTGCTCGCCTGCAACGTCGCGCCGGCGTCAATTTTGAAAATGGTTTTGGCGTGGACCGTCAGCGGCTGGCTCAAATAAATTCCCGGCGTCAATTCCACCGTGCCGCCGGAATTTTGGCACGCATCCAGCGCCTTTTGAATCGCCGCCGTGTCGAAATTGGTTCCATTTCCTTTTGCGCCGAATTGGCGGACATCAAAAACTTTTGCGGAGGCGTCCATGGAATTTCCAACCATCAGGATGAACAGAAAAATAAACACGAAGAAACTCGCGCATAAACGCCCGGCGACAAAAATTTGGTTGAACATAAAGCGGATTATGACTTTCGTTTTTGAAAAATCAAGCGCAGCGGAAATTCGTCATTTCACAGTTGTCGCCGAGCGCGTTTTCAAAACCAGCAATGCGCCGACGCCAAATAAAATAGCACTGTAACCAAAAGCTATTGCTGTCCCAAAAGCCGTCCACAACGCGCCGACGATGATGCTCGACAAAAAATCGCCGACGCCGTTGACCGTAGCCAAAACGCCGAACGCCATGCCGTGATGTTCTTTGCCGACAAATTCCGCGCAAAACGAATCTTCAAGGGTTTCAACGATGCCGTTGAACGTGCCGCCGAGCAAAAAAACGAGGCCGAGCGTCCAAAGGTTCATCGGCAAAAGAATGATGCAAACGGCCATGGTCGCTGCGAGCGCGTAGCCGGACGCGAGCACGAATTGTTTTTTGAATTTGTCCGCAAGCCAGCCGGCAATGGGCGCGAACGCGGCGTAAAAAATATTGTGCAAAACGTAAAGGCCGACGGCGATGCTCGCGGCTTTGGCCGCGCCGAGCGTCGGCGTCAATTTTTGCGCCGCCAGCAAAATCAACATCGTGTGCGCGAAATCGCCTGCGCCAAAAAGTCCGACGGCGACAAGAAATTTCCGATAATTTTGCGGCAGCGAGCGCAATCGTTCGCCGAACGAAATGTGTGCGACGGGTTTGCGCGCTTTTTCTTTGACGAGAAAAATGATCACGGCGGCGGCGAGCAAACCGGGAATCAGCGTGAGAAAAAAAACTTTGTGAAAATTATGATTGAGCGCGCCGAGCAAAACAAACGCGGTCGCCGGGCCAACGATTGCGCCGCAAGTGTCCATCATGCGCTCGAAACCAAACGCCCGACCGTAAGTTTCCTTTGTCACTGAACCGGCGAGCAATGCTTTGCGAATTGGCGTGCGGATGCCGCGACCAAGCCATGCGAACGAACGCGCGAACAAAATTTGCCACGCCGCCGTTGCGAATCCAAACGACGCGGTTCCGAGCGCGGTGACAAAATAACCAATAACGGCAATGGGTTTGCGACGTTGCAGTTTGTCTGTGTAAAAACCCGAACCCATTTTTGCGAAGCTGGAAAGTCCGTCGGAAATGCCTTCAATCGCGCCAAGCCACGCGGCGGACGCGCCGAGCGTCGCCAAAAACGCGGGCAAAATTGCCGTCGCGGTTTCGTGCGACCAATCGCTGAACAGCGACGCGAGGCCGATGCCCAGAACGGTGGAATTGAGCCAGCGGAATTTTTTCGGCGCGCGGCTGGCTGGAATTTTTTCTTTCACGCCGCTGCCGAAGTTATCCGACAATTTCCGCGATCACGTCTTCGACCCTTGCGTTCCGAAATTTTTCTTCTTTCCGAACGATGAGGCGATGCGCGAGAACTTTTTGCGCGAGCGATTTTATCTGCGCGATGGAAACGGGATTTCCTTCAATCGCCGACATCGCCTGCGCCGCGCGAAATAAGCCGAGCGAGCCGCGCGGACTCGCGCCGAGCAACAGCGCCGGATGTTCGCGCGTCGCACGCACGATTTTCAAGACGTAATCGCACGCCGCCGAATCCACTTTCACTTCGCGCACGGCTTCCTGGCATTTCGTGATTTTGTCGGGCGTCGTCACCGGCTGCAGCGTTTCGATGGGATGACGCAATTGAAAGCGTTCGACCATTTCCTTTTCGTCGTTCAGATTCGGATAACCCAGATTCATGCGGATGAGGAAACGATCCTTTTGCGCTTCGGGCAAAAGAAACGTGCCTTCCTGCTCAATGGGATTTTGCGTGGCGATGACCATGAACGGCCGCTGCAATCGGTAAGTCACATTGCCCGCCGTGACCGACGATTCACCCATCGCTTCAAGCAACGCCGATTGCGTGCGCGGACTGGCGCGATTGATTTCATCCACGAGCACGAATTGCGAAAACAGCGGGCCGAAATGAAATTCGGAGCGTCCGGTTTGCGGATCAAGGCGCGGCTCGCCCAAAACATCCTGCGGCTGCAAATCCGGCGTGCATTGAATCCGCTTGAACGTGCAACCGGCGCTTTGCGCGATGGCGCGCGCGAGCATCGTCTTGGCCACGCCCGGAACGTCTTCGATCAACAAATGTCCTTCCGCCAGCAAAACGACGACGGCCAAAACAACTTGTTCGTGTTTGCCAACAATGACTTTTTCCACGTTGGAAATAATCTGCCGCGCGATTTCTGAAACTTCCGCCGGTGAAATTTTTTTAGTTTCCGCAATCGGCGGTAACGTCACTTTCGGTTTTTCCTTTTCCGTTGACGCAATGGAAATGGGCATAGGCTTTACGATTTCAAAAATTCGCCGAGGCTGCGAGCGATTTCCGACAACGAATTGATTTCCGCCGCTGAGTATTCGTGTTCGCGCATCGTGCCGATGCCGAATGTTCCGATGATTTTATTGCCGTCACGAATCGGAACGCACAGCGCGCCGCCGACGCCGGTTTGCTTCGCGCCCGGTTTGGCGACGCCGCTGGAATCTGTTTGCAAATTACAAATCGTCACCGGACGATTTTCAGCGGCGACCTGCCCGGCGATGCCTTTGCCGACCGGAATGGTTTTGACAATTTCCAGCATTGGCGGCGGCAAACCGATTTGCGCGGCGAGATGAAGCCATTGTTTTTCGGAATCCAAAACGTGAATCGTGCCGGTCTCGGAATTAAACTTTGCGAGCGTTTCGCGCAAAAATTTTTCTAAAGCGATTTCATCCATAAATTTTTTGTTCGCGCAAAATATCTGAAACTATTTTTCACCGTTGCCGGAACGATAATGTAGCACTTTGACTTTTTCCAAAGTCACCAGTCCGCCGCCCATCATTTGGTCGAGCGTCGGCAGAAATAGATTTATTTTTTCCTCGCTGTCCACGATTTCGATGACGAGCGGTAAATCCATCGAGAGCCGCAGAATTTTCGCCGTGTGCAGATGGCTGGATTTGCCGAAACCCATCGGCCCGCGCAAAACGGTCGCGCCGGCCAATTGCGCCGCGCGCGCGGCGAGCACGATGGCTTCGTAAAGCGGCTTGTGTTCCCAGCGGTCGCTTTCGCCGAGGAAAATTCGCAGGAGTATTGCGTCAGTTGGAATTTGCATAATTAAATTTCTGGTTCAACCACGAATGGACACGAATAAACACGAATTATTCCCGCCAGTGAACGCCGTTTTTGATTCGTGTGAATTGGTGTCCATTTGTGGTTAATTTCCTTTCATTGAATTGAACGCGCCGCCGAGCAGATAACCGAGCCACACGGCGATCATGCAGAGCGCGACGGATAAAATAACATTGCCGCCGGCATAAAGCCATTCACGCTCGCGCAAAAGATTCAGCGTTTGTAGACTGAACGAGGAAAACGTCGTGTAGCCGCCGCAAGCGCCGATCATCAGAAATTGAATGGCAAACGCGCGCGATTGCGGATCGAGCCGGCCTTCGGGAATGGTCAGTGCGGCGAAAATTCCGATGGCGAACGAGCCGGTGATGTTGATGACGAGCGTGCCGAATGGAAAACTTTCACCGAAACGCGCAGCGACGAGGCCGGAAAGCCAGAAACGGCTCACGCTGCCGAGCGCGCCGCCAAGTGCTACCCATAGATATGCGAGCATAAAAATTTCTCCGAATGCAACATCCATCGGTAGGAGTCATCAGCGCTGAACATCAGGCGGTTTTCCCATGCGGGACGGCAAACTCCATTGCCGGACATATTCATATTGCGCGTCGCGTCCGTTGGCAATGAGAATTTGCGAATTATTCATTTTTTCTCGTCGAATCTGTTTTGACGGGTGTAATGCGATAAAGTCCCGCGCCGTGCCAATGGATTTGCGGAGCGAATTGGTTTTTGCATTCGCCCAAATCTTTTTCGTTCCATAAATCGCGGATGTGGCAAGCGCCATCGAAGCCCAAATCGGCGAGCGAAACCGGCACTTTGGCGCCGTGCGCATCCGGCTGCGGATCGCGCGTGTTGAACAGCGCGACATATTTATCCGGCGAGCCGGGCACATCGGCAGTCCAGGCAATGAAGCCGTCGCGCTTAAAAAGCGGGTGATTGCCGCTGCTGTTTTGATCCACGTTGAGAACTTCGTCATTCGTCAGGAGACCAAAGGTAAAATCATCCAGCTTTGTCAAATCGCCGCCCATGATGAGTGGCGAACGCGCCACGCACCATAAGGTCATCAGCGTGATTTGTTCATCGGGCGTAAAATTCGTTTTGCGGCGGCCCAGGTCAATCACGCCCAACGGCAGCATGTCCGCGTCAGGAAAATGTCCCACGCCGATGAAGGGCGACCATTTGCGGCAGCGCTCGAATTGTTCCAGGAGCGCCGGCCATTTGTCCCAGAAATCATCGCTGATGCGCCACATGTTCGCATGACGCATGACGTGTTCGGCCTCGGCCACGGGGGTTTCGCCGGGCGAAAGGCTTAAAACCATCGCGCGACCAGAACGGTCAATCGCGGTGCGGATGGCCTCGATTTCAGGTTTGTTGCGCTCGTAAGGACGGCTTAAATCGTCCACCTTCACGAAATCCACATCCCACGACGCGATCAGTTGGAACACGGAATCGTAATATGCCTGGGCGCCGGGCTTCGTCATGTCCACGCCATACATGTCGGAATTCCAGGGACAAATGGAATTTGTGTCAGCAATATCGGCGGCGCGATTAGTCGTGCCGAAAACAGGCGTATTTTGCGCCACCGCTTGACGCGGAACACCGCGCAACAAATGGATTCCAAACTTCAAACCTTGGCGATGAACATAATCCGCCAACGGCTTGAAACCAGCGCCATCGGCGGCGGATGGAAAACGATTTGTGGCCGGCCATAAACGTCCGAATTTATCCATGACCAGCGCTGCGTCTTTGCGATAATCAAAACCGCGCGCGTTCGGCTCATACCATTGGATATCCACGACGATGTATTGCCAGCCATGCGATTTGAGTTTGGCCGCCATGACCTCCGCCTCGGCTTTTGTTTGCGCCTCCGTGACCGTCGTTGCGAAACCATCCCAACTGTTCCAACCCATCGGCGGTTTGGTGGCCCAACTCCAAAAAACGGGCGGTGACGGAATGTTTGCATTCGTCGTCGTCCCGGCTTTAACCGCCAAAGCTGACAACAAAAAAGTGACGGCGGCTAAAATGATTTTATTCGTATGAGTCATATTTCAACTTTTGAAACTTACAAAAGCCCACCCCAAGCGCAATCGGTAAAAGGAAATGAACCGCCTTTTCTTGACTCGCCGCGCGCGCGTTTTATCATGCGCGTTCAAATTTTTATGACGAACATTCAAAATATTGTGGCGCGCGAAATTCTGGACTCGCGCGGAAATCCAACCGTGGAAGTAGACGTGACGCTCGAATGCGGCGCAGCGGGTCGCGCGGCCGTTCCGAGCGGCGCGAGCACCGGCGAACATGAAGCGATTGAATTGCGCGACGGCGACAAAAAACGTTTCGGCGGCAAAGGCGTTTCCAAAGCCGTCAAAAATGTGACGGAAAAAATTCTGCCGGAGCTTCAAGGCATGGACGCGCTCGATCAACTTTCAATTGACCGCACGATGCTGGAATTGGACGGAACGGAAACCAAATCCAAACTCGGCGCGAACGCGATTCTTGCCGTGTCGCTCGCGAATGCCAAAGCCGCCGCCGCCGCGCTCGGCCAGCCGCTGTTCAAATATCTTGGCGGACCGAACGCGAAAATTTTGCCCGTGCCGATGGCCAACGTCATCAACGGCGGCGCGCACTCGGACGCGCCGATTGACTTTCAGGAATTCATGATCATGCCGCTCGGTTTGCCGACGTTCAGCGAAGGTTTGCGCGCGATCACGGAAACATTTCACGCGCTGAAATCCGTGCTCAAGAAAAAAGGTTGCAGCACGGCGGTCGGCGACGAAGGCGGTTTTGCGCCGAAACTCGGCAGCGTGGAAGAAGCGCTGGAAACCATTATTCAAGCCATCAAAGACGCCGGTTACAAACCCGGAAAAGATATTTATCTCACGCTCGATCCGGCGGCTTCCGAATTTTACGACGGCCATTCCAAATACACTTTCAAAAAATCCACCGGCGAAACTGTCAGCGGTGATGATCTCGTGGATTTTTACGCGAAGCTCGTAAATAAATATCCGATTGTCAGCATTGAAGACGGCTGTGGCGAAAGCGATTGGACGACGTGGAAAAAATTGACCGACAAAATCGGCGATAAAGTGCAACTCGTCGGCGACGATAATTTTGTCACCAATCCAAAATTTCTTCGCAAGGGAATTGACATGGGCGTGGCCAATTCAATTTTGGTGAAAGTGAATCAAATCGGTTCACTGACTGAAACTTTGGATTGCGTCGAACTGGCGAAAACTCATGCTTACACGGTGGTCATCTCGCATCGCTCCGGCGAGACGGAAGATGCGACGATTGCGGACATCGCCGTCGCCACGAACTGCGGCCAGATCAAAACCGGTTCGTTAAGCCGTTCGGATCGTTTGGCGAAATATAATCAACTGTTGCGCATTGAACAACTGCTGGGCAAAAATGCGATTTATGCGGGCACCAGCGCGTTGCCGAAAAAATAATTCGCCTGAAAATTTCAAAACCAGAAGCTGGTCCATCGGCTTCTGGTTTTCTTGATTGAATGATGGATTTTGCGAGTTGCTCCAAAGTGTTTCGGCGGAGAACCCTTCCTTTTGGAAATTTACGCATTGACCTTTTTATTTCACAAGGCAGACTATCCGGCTCGGTTTTGAATTAAATTTATGCAGCACATTCGCAACATCGCCATCATCGCGCACGTGGATCACGGCAAGACAACGCTCGTGGATTGTCTTCTTAAGCAGTCCGGCACGTTTCGCGCCAACCAGCATGAATCGCAGGATGAACGCCTGATGGATTCCATGGATTTGGAAAAAGAAAAAGGCATCACGATCCGCGCGAAAAATGCCGCGTTCAAATACAAAGATTTTCACATCAACATCGTGGACACGCCCGGCCACGCGGATTTCGGCGGCGAAGTCGAGCGCATCATGAACATGATTGACGGCGTGCTGCTCGTCGTTGATTCCGCCGAAGGGCCGCAGGCGCAAACGCGGTTTGTTTTGCGCAAAGCGCTCGAAGCAGGCGCGAAACCGATTGTCGTCATCAATAAAATTGATCGTGAGAACGCAAATCCAAAAAAAGTGCTCGACCAGGTTTTTGAATTATTTATTTCGTTGAACGCGACGGACGAGCAATTGGATTTTCCGTTCATTTATTGTTCGGCGAAGGAAGGCTACGCCAAAACCGAACTTTCTCACGTCACGGGCACGATGGAACCGTTGTTTGACGCCATCGTGAAATATATTCCCTCGCCGCGCGCGAAGGCGGGCGACGGCTTTCAAGTGCTCGTCGCCAATCTGGATTACAACGATTACGTCGGGCGCATCGCGTTCGGAAAAATTGTCGAGGGCAAAGTCAAATTGGGCGACGCGGCAATTTGTCGGCATGGCGACGGAAAAGTTTCCAAGAACAAAATCACGGCGATTTATCATTTTGAAGGCATGAAACGGATTGAAATTCCCGAAGCCCACGCCGGCGACATTGTGGGCCTGGCCGGTTTCGAGGATGTTTTCATCGGCGAAACCATTTGCGATTCCGAGGCGCGCACAGCGTTGCCTTACATTCCGATTGACCCGCCGACGATCCAAATGGAATTTGCCGTGAACGACGGCCCGCTCGCAGGCCAAGATGGAAAACTCGTCACCGCGCGGCACATTTGGGACCGGCTCGTAAAAGAAATTCGCACAAACGTCGCGCTGCGCATCGCGCAAACGGGCGATCCAAAAGTTTTTGCCGTGAGCGGGCGCGGCGAAATGCAGATCGCCATTCTCGTCGAACAAATGCGGCGCGAAGGTTACGAAGTTTTAGTTTCGCGCCCGGAAGTGCTTTGGAAAAAAGGTGAGAACGGCGAATTGTTCGAGCCGATTGAAAAATTATTTGTCGAAGTTCCGAGCGAAAATTTGGGCGCGATCATGGAAAATCTTTCCAACCGCAAGGCGCAGATCACAAACATGAACCATGTCGGCAATCAGGTTTCCGTCGAGGCGCTCGTGCCGATGCGCGGGTTGATTGGATTTGAAACGGATTTGGTCAATCAAACCAAAGGCATGGGCGTGATGAGCCATTTGTTTCACGAATACGGCCCGGACTGCGGCGAAATTGCCGCGCGCAAAAATGGTTCGCTCGTTTCGATGGATTCCGGCGAGGCGACGAGTTACGCGTTGAACATGGTGCAGGAACGCGGACGTTTGATGATTGAACCCGGCGACAATGTTTATATTGGGATGATTGTCGGCGAAAATGCGCGCGAAAATGATATTCCGGTGAATCCGGTAAAAGAAAAACGTTTGACGAACATGCGTTCGCAAGGCGACGGCAAAGGGATCGCGCTCTCGCCGCCGATGAAATTAAGTCTGGAACGCGCGCTGGAATATATTGACGTGGACGAATTCGTGGAAGCGACGCCAAAAAATCTGCGCCTGCGCAAAAAAATTCTGGATGAAAACCAGCGCAAACGTTCCGAGAAATCCCGCGTGATAAAATTCATCGAGAATTGAGGCGTCAGGATTTTTTTTGATCCGGCGATCTGGAAAATTCCATGCCGACGATGCAGACATCATCTTCAAATTCGTGGTCAATGGAAAAGGCGCGGATGGTGGCCATGAGTTCGTCAAACAATTGTTCGCCGGATTTTTGCATTAAATTTTGCAGGTCGAGCATCATCCGCTGCTGCGAATATAATTCTTCGTGAAGGCCCTGCACTTCGTAAAGGCCGTCGGTGAACAGCATGACAAAATCGCCGGGAGCCAAAATGGTTTCGCTGGTTTCGTAGGGCGGTTCTTCAAACAAACCGAGCGCGGGCTGGCCGTGGCCGCAGGCATTGCCGAGCGGTTCGATCCGGTTTTCCGAACGGCGCAAGAGCAGCGGCTTGGGATGGCCGGCATTGGCGAAGCGCATGACGCCGGTCTGACAATTGGCGACCATGTAAAACGCGGTGGTCAACATGGGCGAACCGGTGCTTTTGAGGATGTTGCCCAAATCGAAATTAAGTTTGCGCAGGAAAAATCCCGGTTCGCGCGCGAGCGGTTTCAATTCCTCGGACAAGGCGCGGATCATCGCGGTGACGAGCGCGGCGCGGACGCCGTGGCCGGTCACGTCGCAAATCAAAATGCCGACCTCCGAATCAGAAAGTTGCGCGACGCTGAAAAAATCGCCGCTGACGGCTTCAGCGGGTTGGTAGCGATGCGTGAAGCGAAAGGCGCTGTGTTCAGGCGCCACGTGGCGCGGGAAAACTGGAAATTGCTGCGGCAACATGGCGGTCTGGATTTCGCGCGCCGTGCGCAGATTTTCCTCGCGCAATTCGTTTTTAAGGCGCATTTCTTCCCGGCTGCGGGATAATTCAGCGGTGGTGCGGCGAATTTCCTCTTCGGAATGTTTGCGTTCGGTGATGTCCTCGACGGTGCCTTCGTAGTAAAGCAATTTTCCGTTCGCATCGCACATGGCGCGGCAATTTTCCGAAATCCAGATAATTTCGCCGTCCTTGCGATAGATGCGCGATTCAAAATCGGTGATGGTGTCGTTGGCTTGCATCACCCGCACAAATTCTTCGCGCCGGCCCGCGTCCACATATAATTTGCTGGCAATATCCGTGACGCGGGCCATCAAATCCGGCGGCGAGGCATAACCATAAATCCGGGCGAGCGCCATGTTGGCCAGCAAAAATTGTCCCTCGGGCGTCGTGCGAAAAATGCCTTCGACCAGATGATCGAAAATGCCGTAATAATTTTCTTTCTCTTTGACCAGCGCCATGCGCTCGAATTGCCGTTCAATCGCGCAACGAATGGTGCGATTCAAAAAACCGGCGTCCACCGTTTCCTTGGCCAAAAAATCCTGGGCGCCGGCGCACACCGCTTCCACCGCAAAGGCGTCATTGCCGCCCGGACCAAAAACGATGATGGGCATGGCCGGCATTCGCACCGCCAGCGACGTGATCTTGAAAAGCGCGGCGGTGTTTATTTGTTCCGGCTCGAACAAAAGAGCTTTGAAGGAATTTGTTTTGAGGAGGGCAACCGCCGTTTCAAATCCGCTGACTTCAACGGTTCCGCCGATTTCCTGCATTTTGTCGGCAATGACCTGCGCGAAGGGCGCGTCATTTCCGACAAATAAAACTTTCAATGTGTCTGATTCCATAATGCGATCCGGCCTGCCTTCAGGCGCAAGCCAAATCACTTCCTGAATCAAAGATACAGAATCGCGTCGTCATCGCAAGCGCGTTGCGGAATAAATTGATTCGGCTTTTCAACGCAACGCAATCGGCGTATTTTATTTTTCTGAAAAAATGCCCAGCGTTTTCATAAAAACTTACGGATGCCAGATGAATGAGCGCGATAGCGAAGCCGTCGCCGCGCAACTCGTCGCCAAAGGTTATTCGCTCGCGCCGTCGGAAAATCTCGCGGATGTCATTTTATTGAACACTTGCAGCGTGCGCGATTTCGCGGAGCAAAAAGCCATCGGCAAAATGCAGAATCTCGCCGCCGACGTGCGAAAAAACCGTCCGAACGTCGTGCTCGGTTTCATGGGCTGCATGGCGCAAAGTCGCGGACAGGAATTGATTGATAAATTGCCCGACGTGGATTTGGTTCTTGGCACGCAGAAGTTTCATCGCGCGGCAGATTACCTCGATGAAATCATTTCCGGCGCGCGCGAAAAAATCGTGGATGTGGCCGAGGAAAAAAACAGCGAGGCGACCATCCGCGAACATTTGCTCACCGGCAATTCAAAAAAATCCATTACCGCGTTTGTCAGCATCATGCAAGGCTGCAATCAGTATTGCACTTTTTGCATCGTGCCTTACACGCGCGGCGAAGAACGCAGCCGCACCATTCCCGACATCGTCGCCGAATGCCGCGAACTCGTTTCACGCGGCGTGAAGGAAATCACGCTGCTCGGACAGATCGTCACAAGCTATAGAAAGCGCGACTCATCACTCATCACTCATCACTTATCACTTTCTCCATTCGTTCAACTGCTCGACGCCGTTCACGAAATTGAAGGCCTGGAAAGAATTCGTTTCACCTCGCCGCATCCCAAAGGTTACGGCGACGATTTGATTGAGGCCTACGCGCGCCTGCCGAAACTTTGCGAGAGCGCGCACATTCCCGTTCAAAGCGGCAGCGACCGCATTTTGAAACTCATGCATCGCGGCTACACGCGCGAAAAATTTCTCGGCATCATCAAAAAATTGCGCGCCGCAAAACCAGAAATTGGAATCACGACGGACATCATCGTCGGTTTTCCCGGCGAGACGGAAGATGATTTTGAAGAAACGCTTTCGCTCGCGCGCGAGGTGGAATTTGACAACGCCTACATTTTCAAATACTCGCCGCGTCGCGACACGCCCGCCGCCGAAATGCCTGATCAAGTGCCGCAAAAAATCCGCGAAGAACGAAATCAAATTCTTCTGCAAACCATCAACGAAATCGGCGCGCGCAAATACAAAAAATTTATCGGACGACAAACGCAAATTCTCGTCGAAGGACCCAGCAAAAAAAACGCGGCGCGGATGTCCGGTCGCACGCGCTGCAACAAAATTGTTTTGTTCGACGGCAGCGAACGGCATCGCGGCCAGACCATGGATTTGAAAATCACGCGCGCCGGTTCCTTCACGCTTTACGGTGATCCCTCAATTGTAAATTTGTAATATCTTCCGGAGGTTTAATCGCCAACTTCCCTGCCGCAATTATCATTGATGTCAATAAATTGTTCCGGCGCATGTAAAATATGCGTTGACACATTTTGAGTTTGTGATAAAAATGATTACGACTCTCTTAACAACACAATCAAAAGGCAAATCATGAAAATTATAACCACGAAAACAGTCCTAAATTTATTTTTGACCGCAGCCTGCGTTGCAGTCATGGATTCAACTTCAGCGCAAAACTTGATTCTCAATCCTGGGTTTGAAACCGGAATGGGTGGAACCGCTGACAATTGGAACCTGGCGCAGGCCGCCGGCGGCCCCGTATATGGAATGCGCACAAATGACAATCCCAATGCCGGCTCGTTTAATTTTGAGGCGCATCTTGCCAGCACCGGCGCGGGACCGGTAGTTCGATTTGAGCAGGATGCGGTTCCCGTGACCGGAGGATTATCATATAATTTCTCTTTTTATGCCGATGCTTTGGCTGGCAGCGCAGGAGATGTTACCCAGTGGGATATTCAATGGTTTAACGGTGGATTGGTCGGTGAAACCGGTTTTCAAAACTATACTCCTGGAAATAATTCCTATGCCTTCATTAACAACGTGGTAAATGCCCCGGCAGGCGCGACATCCGCTGACGTCATTTTTTACAACGCGGGTGCGGCGGATCAATCATTATCAGCGACAATAGATTTTGATAATGTTTCCCTGTCGGCGGTTCCTGAACCGGGCACCATTGCACTTATGGGTTTAGGATTATTCGGCGTCATAATGGGTGCACGCAAACGCAATCTGTAAATATCATCAAGGATGATACACGTTGGCAACGCGCGTAATCATACTTAAGCGCCGAGAGGCTGAAGCCGTTGCAGGCAAATATCAGCTTGGCGGCTGGATATTTATGACTGCCATTACGAATGTAATTTAGTTAACCATAGTATTGCGGCGCTTTATTAGAAAGCGGCATAGTTACAATGATACGACCATTTATTATCGCTTCGGCGGCAGTTGCCTTTTATGTTTTCAATGTTACAAGTGTAAGCGGGGACCAACCACAGATTGGCATCCAATGTGGCGTTCAATTAAGCTGGCCAACTGCTACCAATGATAACTATCAAGTGCAATGGTCATCCAGTCTGGGTTCCACATGGACAGATCTCGGTGAACTAATGCCCGGCGATGGAACGACTAACTCACTTTATGATCCAGTTCCAAGTGGAGCACGGAGCTATCAGGTTTTGGAAATGATTCCCGGCGCCGCTCCGCTTTCTACAATCCTTACAAATGGCGGGTTTGAATCGGGAAGCGCAAATACCGCCAATGATTGGACTGTGGATACGGCCGCTGGCGGGCCTGTCTATGCGGTGCGAACAAATGATAATCCGCATAGCGGCTCATTTAACTTCGAAGTTCATCTGGCCAGCGCCGGTGCCGGTCCAGTAGTCCAATTCAATCAAGCCGGAGCGCCTGTAACCGGAGGAACAACTTACCCCTTCGTCTTCTATGCGAATGCTTTGAGTGGCAGCGCTGGCTGTAATGCCCAGTGGCGAATTGTGTGGAACTCTGGCGGAGATACGGGTTACCAGACTTTTACTCCCGGAAATAACTCTTATATCATGATCAGTAACTCAATTACTGCTCCGGTTGGCGCAACCTCGGCAACCATCTATTTCCATTTTGCGGGCGCAGCAAGTCCAAGTCAGTCGGCCACCGTTGATCTTGATGATGTCGCGCTTGATTCAGGCGGCGGCTCCGCCAGCCCCGGCCTTACCAACATCTTGCCCGTTGTAAGTCAGCCGGTCGCCACCGTAATTTGGCCCACAACTACTGGCACTCAATACCAACCAGAAATTACCACTAATCTGGCAGGGATATGGAACACCAATTTCCCCATGATTGTGGGAGATGGCAATACTAGCTCAATGATATTTCCGATGACGAATAATCCCTTGTTTTTTCGTTTGTATATTCCTCCAGTTGTTATTCTGCCGCCGTCAAACATGCAGCAAATCATATCTGGACTCACGAACGCCATCGGCTTGGCTTGGACGGCCAGTTCCACGCCCGGCGTAACCGGCTACCGTATTCTCTATGGATTAACTAGCGATAGTCTGACCAATTCGATGGACGTTGGGAATGTCAACTCCGCCACTATCGCGAACTTGACTTCAGACCAAACCTACTACATCGCGATCATTACCCTCACGTCCAGCGGCCAAAGTCTTTCTACAAGTGACACCATCATGGCGCAGCCTGATACAACTGTCGGAGTCGTTCCACTCTTCGATGCCAGCACGCCGCTGGAACCGGACACGATCTCTAACACGCCGACGGCGCTCATCACCCGGATTGCCGACCGGCCGTGCGGTCGTCATGCCCGTGAGAACGGACCTTCGTTTAGTCTGTATGATACTTATTTGATTTTCTATTGGGAGCAGCGTATGACCACCATCGAAATTGACGATCCCATTGGCAAAGGCGGGAACAGCATTACGTTCCACATGCAGTCACTTAATGGATTGGATACGCCAAACATCCGTTTCTTTTTTCAGGGCCAGACCACGGTGGCGCAATATGGTGACAATGAGTATTCAGTCCAGGCAGACTCAAGTTTGACCAACTGGATGTTTAATCTCACCCATAATGCTACTGGCGGTTCCTTGCAGGTGGGTGATAAGATTGAGTTTGAATTCAGCCCGTTCATGCTATCGGCCACGAACGGACAACTTAACTACTATGGAAGTGCAATTCTCTATGTGGCCGGGCAAGGTATTGTTCCATGGCAAACTTATATGACCAACATTGATCTGAACCCAGCCAATGACGGTCCCATTGTTGCTGGTGTCAGGACGAACATAGACTCATATCCCATTCCCATCAACGGTTGGCTCGGCGGCGGCGATACGATGCCATATCAATATTCTGGCGAAACAAATCATGTCTTCAATCAACTGGCACCGAACGCATCACCCGCGACCGGAGAGCCGTTTCTCCTGGGGCGGCGGTTGCATGAAACGGACTTTGCGGACGGCACCCATGCCGAGCCTGGCAACTCGGTCTATACCGAGCAAATAGGCAAGGTGGGACCGAAATTTATTAATGTCAGTTGCGTCGCGTGTCACGTCAACAACGGTCGCGCGCTTCCGCCCGCCATCGGCGTCCCGATGCTACAATCAGTTGTGCGAGTAGGCAGCGACGCAAGTGGAACACCCGATCCGATTCTTGGTTTGGTGCTCCAACCACAGGCCACAAGCGGGTCGCCCGAAGACTCTGTAACGATTTCCAGTTACACAACCATCAATGGTCAATACGGCGACGGCACACCCTACACTTTGCAAAAACCGAACTACTCCTTCGGAAACCATACTCCAGCTTTCTATTCCGTGCGTCTCGCGCCCCAACTCGTAGGCATTGGCCTACTCGAAGCGGTCAGCGAAAGCACCATTCAAGCTTTGGCGGACACTGACAATGCCGGCACCAACGGTATAGCCGGGCGCATCCAAACCGTCACCGATCCGCAAACCGGCCAACCGCGCCTGGGACGCTTCGGTTATAAAGCAGGAAAGGCGCGCGTCAATGAACAAATCGCCGGCGCCCTCAACACTGACATGGGAGTGACTACTTCAATTTTCCCGATTCTTGACGGCGATACCACCAGCGGTTCCGTCGAACTCTCTGATAATGACCTCACGAATTGGACACGCTACATTTCTTCACTCGGGGTCAACGCCCGCCGCAACCTGACTGACCCGCAATGTCTGCAAGGCGAACAGTTATTTGCCAGCGCCAATTGTGTGCAATGCCATACACCAACTCTCCAAACCAGTCGCTATGCTCCCATTGCTGAACTCCGCAACCAGACTATTCATCCCTACACCGATTTGCTTTTGCACGATATGGGACCGGGTTTGGCGGATGACATGGGTGAAGGGAATGCCAGCGGCTCGCAATGGCGCACTTCACCGCTCTGGAGCATCGGCCTGACTGCGGGGGCTAGTGGCGGCGAAGCCTATCTTCACGATGGCCGCGCGCACACTCTCGAAGAAGCCATTCTCTGGCACGGCGGCGAAGCCGAAGCGTCGCAGGAAGCTTTCCGCAATATGTCCGCCCCAGATCGGGCAGCGCTCATCGCTTTTTTGAAATCACTTTAATAAAACTGGCGAGTTTTATCAGGCATTCAACAGTTTTAGATAATTTTGAAAAAGCGTCCTGGGCCGTTTGCAACCTGCAACTATAAATCCATTCAAGTTTGCGCGATGCAATTTGAATTGCCCCAAAATTCCTCTTCTTTTCTCATTTCCTTTTGTTTCGATGGTTTTCATTGTCGGCATGTTCACTGCTTGAACGAGTCTGCAAGTTGGATCCGAAGGGTTCGCTGAATGGCGCGCCGCAAATTGAAAACATTAACAGCAAATAAAAATTTTTATGAAAACTCTTGAAGATCTCTTTTTAGATTCACTGGCGGACATGTATTACGCCGAAAATCAACTCACAAAAGCGCTCCCCAAAATGGCCAAAGTCGCGACGCATGATAATTTGCGCGAGGCATTTGAAGCTCATTTGGTGGAAACGGAAGGACACGTGCAAAAATTGGAGCGGGTGTTTGAAGCCTTTGGCAAGGAGGCGAAAAGCAAAAAATGCCCGGCGATTTTGGGCATCATCGAGGAAGCAGAGGAAATGATTTCGGAAAATAAAAAGTCGCCGACCATCAATGCCGCGCTGATTTTTGCCGGGCAAAAGGCGGAACATTATGAAATCGCTTCCTATGGCGGCCTGCGCGATTGGGCGCGGCTCCTGGGCAAAGAAGATGCCGCCGACGTTTTGGATGAAATTTTGGATGAAGAAAAAGCGGCGGACGACAAATTGACTGAACTGGCCGAGGAAGGTTGCAACGAATCCGCCAACAGCGGGGAAGAACCTGAATCCGCCGGTCGCTCCGCGCGTGGCAAAGCCGCCACCCTGTAACAATCTCGCCGGCGCCTGCCCCGGCGCCTCCTATCCCCCGAAAAGCCGGATCTGCCTGGATCCGGTTTTTTTATGTCTTGGTAGTGCGCCCTAAAATTTTTATAGTTTGGAAATGGTTCACGTTGGCATTGGTTACGACGTTCATGCGTTGGTCGCGGGCCGAAAACTTATTCTCGGCGGCGTCGAAATTCCGCACACCAAAGGACTCGACGGTCATTCGGATGCCGACGCGCTCCTGCACGCGATTTGCGATGCGCTGCTCGGCGCGTTGGGCGAGCCAGACATCGGCCATTTTTTTCCGAACACCGACCCGCGCTGGAAAAATGTTCCCAGCAAAATATTTTTGGAAGAAGCCGCGCGCATCATTGGCCTGCGCCAGGGAAAAATCGTGAATGTGGATGCAACGGTCATCGCGCAGGCGCCGAAAATTTATCCGCACCTCAACGCCATGAAAAATGGCATCGCCGACGCCTTGAAAATAAATTTTCAACACATCGGCATCAAAGCGACGACCAACGAATGGATGGGATTCATTGGCCGTGAAGAAGGCATTGCGGCGATGGCGGTGGCGAGCGTGGATTTACCGGCGATCCGCAGTTAATGGCTATGCCCAAAACTGAAATCAGTGGACAAAATGGCGGGAACGAAAAGGAAAAATCGTCGCGATTCGCCATTCCGCGCGACGTGGCGGGCCGCATCGGATTGTTATTCCTCGCGTTATGCGCGCTAAAACTGGCAAAGCTCGCCGTATTTAGAAAACATTTGTTTGAAGTTCACTGGCGGATCAACAACGAAACTTACGATTGGCTGAATGTCGCGGCCTTTTATTTTTTTGCCGCGCTGGTGGGATTGAACTTATGGCAGTTTGCGCGGCGTTGCTCGGTCAAAGGCACGCAAACAATCCGGGCGGCCAATGCGCTGGTGCTTTTGGCCGGGGCAATTTTTATTCTTCTGACGCTCAAGGCTGATGACAAAAATTTTCTTTATCCGTTGATCAACGGAACATTTGGCTGGGATTTGCGATGGTATTTGAGTCAAAGTTTTTTCTTCCAACAACCCTTTTTAGCAGTTTGGATTTTTGTCTATGCGGCAATTTATTATGTGCTCGCGCGCACCCAGCGGGGGCATTTGGTTTTGCATTTGACGGCCATTTTCGCCGCCGTTTATGTGGCAACCTGCTTGCGTGATTTGGCGATTTGCAGAACTGCATTATTAACGGCAGATTGCCTCGGAATTGCCTGCCTCGCGGCAGGAACCGGCGTCTTGCGCCCGGCCAACTGGCTTTGCGCCATATTGCCGTGGCTTTGGTTTGGATTTTTATTTCTGATTTTTCAATCGCCGGAACATTGGGTGGTATTTGGCGATCCCGAAGCCGCTACGTTGTGGGGTTGGAGCCTTGTTTTATTCGCCGGCTTAAGTATTTTTGCGTGGCGAAGGAATTTCGCCGGCGCGTGGCTGTGGCTTTTGCCCTTTGCCTTCACGTCATTTCTACTGCTGACCAATGTCAATTATCCGGAGGCGCTCAATTATCGCCATTTTCTTTTCATAGGACTGACGTTGCCGCGCTATTTTTTGGGAAACTTTTTTATCGCTTTGACATTGCTGGTCATCGCGACGATTTACCGGCGCTGGCTGCCAAAAGCTTCATTGCTGTGGCTGGATGTTATTAACCTGCTTCTGATTATGCTTTCGCTGGCGGATTTGCGGCTGTCGCAAATCATGAACATCCGGCTGGATTGGCAGGCGATTAAATTTGGCGCGGACCCGAAAATGGTTTGGCGGCTGTCGCAACCCTATCTGCCCGGACTGATCGTCAGTGCCATCATGATCATCGGCCTCTATGCGGTGCTCATCGGTTTATGGCGGCGCGAGGCAACTTTCCAATCCGCGCAAATCGGGCGCGGCGGAAGATTTGCCATCGTGATATTTTTGCTGCTGGGATTTTGCGGTCACTATTTCGCCGCTCACGACAAGGCCGAAGGACAATCCGCTGTATTATTGCTGGCGAGCAGCCCGTTGTTCGCCACCTTGGACAATTCCCTATTGGATAAAAATAAATTTGTGCTGACGGCGGAAAAATTGCACGAAACCTCGATGCTCCAGCCGCCGACGCCGTCGGAACATGCGCCGCGAAATTTGAATGTGCTGCTGATTTTTCAGGAATCTTCCTACAACAAATATCTCTCGCTCTTCGACGGAACGAACGACACGGAACCGCTGCTGGCGCATTATAAAAACCGCATGGAACTTTTTCCAAATTTTTTCTCCAGCTTTGCCGGTTCCATTTACGCGCGTTTTGCGACCTTCACCGGACTTTATCCCGTGAAAAATTTTGACGCATTTACGTTCCATCGCGTGAACGTAAAAAGTCTTTTCGGAATTTTACAACATCACGGTTACGAAAATTCCGTATTTTATTCATCATATTTTGATTACACCGGTTTCCGCGATTTTCTGCAAGGACGCGGCATTCAATATATGTATGACGCGGACACGATGCCCGGACGCCAGCCGGGAGTTTCTGTTTCATGGGGATTGCCTGAAGAAGAAACGTTGAAAGCCATCCAGGCGCAAATTCAATCATACGCCACCAACCATCAAAAATTTTTTCTTACTTACGTTCCCGCCGCGCCGCATAATCCGTTTGACGGAGTGCCGGCCCAATTTCAAAAATATCGCCTGCAAAAAATCGGCGATTACACACCCGTCTATCTTGACAACCTGCTTTACATGGATTCGATCATCGCTTCGATTTTAGATCAGTTGAAAAGCTCCGGGCTTTTGAATAATACTCTGGTCATCATCACCGATGATCATGGTGAAATGCTTGGTGAAAATGGCGGACCCGTTGGTCACGGCTGGGCCGTCACACCCGCGTTGGCAAACATTCCGCTGATCATCATGGACCCGGCCAAACCCGAATATCACATCAACCACACCATCGGCTCGCAAGTGGATTTGCTGCCCATCATCCTCGACTTGCTGGGCATTCCCGTTCCCGATGACCAACTTTATCAAGGCGAATCGCTTTATTCTGACCGGGCGCAAGCCGACCGCACCATTTATCTCAATTCATTTCAGCAATATGGAATCATCCAAGGTCACCGCTTCATTGGCGGCGAGCGCGACACAGAAAATCAAGGAACGGAAGCGTTGAAAACCTTTGCCATCGTCAACCACGGCGCCCGCACCCTTTTTCCCGCGACCAATTCTCCCGGCGCGCCCGTCCCATCCATCGGCAACTTCGACCGGTTTCAGGAAAATTTGCTGCAAAACTATTCGCACTATTGCCAGACCAAATGATAAAGTTTTAATCCAATTGCAAATTTCCAAAAAACCGGACATTCCAAAATAACCGCAAAAATGGCCAAAGCAGAAATCAGTTGGAAACGCCTCACCGCCGACGGCGAAAAATTGCAGGTTTATGTGCAGCACGTGAAACGTGACTGGCGATTTTTTCACCGTCAAAAACGTTTTGATCAATGGCAGCCGGTGGCCGAGCCGCCGCTGGCAGACTGGCTGGAATTGCTCGACGCCGTGCAGCGGCTGATCACGCGCCGCCGTTATCAACCCGATGACGAAGAGCGTTTGCGCCGGCAAATTCGCGAGCGTTTTCCGGACGCGGAAATTTAACCCGCGAGAATTTGCCCGGCAGAATTTCGCCGCTGAAAAATTTTCTTTCAAAGGCGCCATTGATTTTGCGCTGACAATTTTTCAAAACTGATTTACCTTTCGCGAAATGGCCAAGCTGCCTTTGATCCTCATCACGCCCAGCCTGGAGAAACGCGGGATTGAATTCCACGATTTGTCCGTCAGCCTTTCGCTCAAATATGAAAACGCCGTTTTGCGCGCCGGCGGAATTCCCATCGTAGTCCCGATTTCAACGGATCGAAAAACTCTGGCGGAAACGGCGCGGCGCGTGGATGGAATAATTTTGACGGGCGGCGATGATATTAATCCCGATCTTTATGCCAGGAAGTTGCCGCGCGCCGTGCGCAAAACGATTGCACAAACTCCCGACGGCGGCCGGCGCGATTTGCTGGAATTGATTTTGATTCAGGAAATTTTCCGGCAGCGCAAGCCGTTATTGGCGATTTGTCGCGGGCATCAATTGTTGAACATCGCGCTGGGCGGAAGTTTGATCGCCGATATCCGGCGGCAAATTCCCGGCGCGCTGAATCATCAGCGATTGGATCTGGCGGGCGAATTAGTTCATGAAGTGGCGTTGACAGCGGGTTCGCGGCTGTCCAAGATTGTCGGGAAGCAGGTTTTAAGCGTGAACAGTTCGCATCATCAAGCTGTCCTAAAACCAGCCGGACCGTTGATGGCCGTGGCGCACAGCCGCGATGGCATCGTCGAGGCGATGGAATTGAAACCGGAAGCGGCGCGACAAATGCCGTTTTTTTTGAGTGTGCAGTTTCATCCTGAACGCTTGACGGAACGGCATGAAGCTCATCGCGCGATTTTTGCGCGATTTATCGAAGCGTGCAGATAAAGGAAAATATGAAAGCTAAAATTCTTATCGTGGATGACGAGGCGGACGTGCGCGAGTTGCTGGCCGCCGTGCTGGAAGATTATTATGATACGATGCAGGCCGAGAGCGCGGCGGTCTTGCAAAAATATTTTTCCAAGGACGCGCCGGATGTGATCCTGCTCGACGTTAAATTGCCGGACGCGCACGGCCTCGATCTGATTCCCGAAATAAAAAAACATTGGCCGGGAACGGAAGTGATCGTTTTAAGCGGGCAGGGCACGATCACGATGGCGGTGGAAGCGGGACGGCGCGGCGCTTTTAATTTTCTTTCCAAGCCGTTTGAAAATGAAAAATTGCTTGCGGACGTAAGATGCGCCATTGAACGCAAGGAACAGACCGAGGAAAATTCCACGCTGCGGCGCGCGCTCGAAACGATGAGCGGCTCTGTCTCGCCCATTTTTCGCAGCCAAAGCATGCAGCAAGTCGTCCGCACCGTCGAACGCATTGCGCCCAGCGACGTGACGGTGTTGATCACCGGCGAAAGTGGGGCCGGCAAAGAAGTCATCGCCGATCTCATTCACTCATTAAGTCCGCGCGCAAAAAATCGCATCATCAAAATCAACTGTGCCGCGTTGCCGCGCGAATTGATCGAGAGCGAATTGTTCGGCTCGGTCAAAGGCGCGTTCACCGGCGCGTTCGCCGACCGCGAAGGATTGTTTCGCCAGGCCGAAGGCGGCACCCTTTTCCTCGACGAAATTTCCGAGATGCCGGTTGACACGCAAAGTAAATTGCTGCGCGTGTTGCAGGACCAGGAAGTGCGCCCCGTCGGCGGCAAGACCAGCTACAAAACCAACTGCCGCATCATCGCCGCCACCAATCGCCGGCCCGAAGAAGCCATCAAGGCCGGCAAAATGCGCGAAGATTTATTTTATCGCATCAGCGCGATTTCCGTTCATCTTCCGCCCTTGCGCGAACGCCCGGACGACATCATGCCGCTGGCCAATTCATTTTTGCAACGTTTCGCCGCGCAAGCCAATCGCGGCATCCGCAGCTTCAAGGCCGATGCGATTGACCGGCTCACCGATTTTTCCTGGCCCGGCAACATCCGCCAGTTGCAAAACGAGATTCAACGCGCCGTGCTTCTGAGTGAGGGCGATGAAGTGGCCGCCGCCGATCTTTCCATCAGTTCCATCAAAGCCGGCGATGAAGACTTTACGTTGCTCGAAGGCGTCGAGCGCAACACGATCCTGCAAACCTTGAAAGATGCCAACGGCAACAAACTGGACGCCGCCAAACGCCTCGGCATTGGCCGCCAGACACTTTACAACAAACTTAAGGCTTACGGGATTGAAGCCTGATCCAATTAAAAGTGCGGCCGGCGGGTGAATCCTGATCGCTTACTTCAACTTGACCCGGCCGCGCTTCGGTTTATTTTCAGCGCATGAAAAAGATTTCGCTTTGGCTTTTTATTTTAGTTTTCACCGCTTCGTTTGCGCGCGCGCAGGACGCGGCGACGCAGCAGCAGATTGACAAGTTGTCCGGGCAAATCCAGGACATCGAAGATGCGCAGGCGACGCAGGACAAAAGCATCAGCGCGCTGGAAAAACAAATCAGCGATTTGAGCGGTAAATTAAACCAGCCGGACGCAAATACTTTTGCCAGCGCGGACGACCTGAAAAAACTGGCCGAACAGGTCCAGGAAATTGACAAAAAACGGCAGGACGACAATGATTTGATTTTGAAGCAGCTTGAAAAAATTGCCAAGGCCGGCGGCGGAACAGTTTCGCATCACGCTGCGGCGCCGGTCGTTTCAACCACGACCCCGGATAATGCAAGCCCGGCTCCGGGCGGCCCGCAAAAAGGTTACGATTATACGATTGCCTCCGGCGATACGATTTCTGCAATCGCCAAGAGATGTCGCGCGCAAGGCGTCAAAGTGACCAGTGATGAGATTTTGAAGGCGAACCCGGGTTTGGATCCAAAAAGTTTGGTCGTGGGAAAAAAGATTTTTATTCCGGACGCGAATGCAAAATGATTTATTTCAATCTGCGCAATCTACCGTTCAATCTGGGAATTTGAAATGAATCAGCAAAACGACCGCCGCCGCGACCAAACAGTAAAAGCCAAAAAATTTCCAGCGTCCGGCTTCGAGCCAGCGCGAGAGCCATTTGAGCGCGAGCAGGCCCGCCAAAAAACTAAAAATCATTCCGATGATGCTCGGCAAAAAAAGGTGGGCGAGTGAACCGGAGCCGTTGAGCGCGTGCGCTTTGATTAAACGCCAGGTTTCGCGCGCGACGACCGGCGGCGTCAAAACAACGGCCAGCGCAAAACTGAATTCTTCCAATTTTCTTTTAGGCAAACCGAGCAACAAGCCGGTTGAAATTGTCGCGCCCGAGCGCGAGAAACCGCGAAACGGCAGGCAAAGTCCTTGCACAAGTCCAATCCAAATGGAATGCGCGGGTTGAATTTCCGATTGGCGCGGAATTTTTTGTTCGCGTGTTCCGGCAATGATAATCAAAATGCCGACGGTCGCGAGCGCGACGGCAATCAAAAGTAAATTATCAAACAGGTCTTCGATTTCGGCGTGCGGGTGGCCGCGTAAAAAAACTTTTTCGATTAAAATTTTCAAGCCGTAGCCGACGATGCCGGTGCAAATCGTGGCGATAATAATTTGAATGACGAACCAGCGAAATTTTCCGGTGGCAAAAAAATAATCGCGCTGCCAGCCTTTCCAAAAATAAACGATCACGGCGAACATCGTGCCTGTGTGCAGCATGACCAGCAGCATCGTCATTTCGGGACTCGAAGGATCCAGCCCCATGATTTTTTCCGCGACGATGACGTGCGCGGAACTGGAAACGGGCAAAAGTTCACACGCGCCTTGAATGAGCGCCAGGATCAGGATTTGAAAATAATTTAACATGGTCTAAAAATGGGCGCGCGCCTTGACTTGAAATCGCCGGCAAAAAATAAAAGGACACGCGGCAATTATTTTTTTCCCCAGAAATTTTTATTTTCCTCGGCGCGTTGTTTGACTTTGAGCTGGCCGAGGATCGAATGCCAGCCGATGTAGATTTTATGCCACTGGCTTTCGAGGCCGCGCAAGGCGCCTTCGCTCAATTCGCTCAAATAGCGCAGGGACGGCGCGTTGCCGATGAGGGCGTGGACTTCCTCGCGCGTGGGCGAGGCGACTTCGACGGACGCATAAATCAATTCGAGTTCCTGCACGATGATGCTTTTGGTCTCGAGGAAATGATTTTCATCCGCCGGCCCGAATTTTTTGGCGCGCGCGACGTTGACGAAGTGGTTGAATTGTTTCCAGCACTCGATGTGAGTTTCGATCTGGGTGACGAGTTGGTTGAGTTCTTTGGCGGTCATAAGCATTTCAGGTTGGCGTGGGCGA
Organism: Verrucomicrobiia bacterium; assembly: GCA_036509895.1. Lineage (GTDB taxonomy): Bacteria > Verrucomicrobiota > Verrucomicrobiia > Limisphaerales > UBA11358 > UBA11358. The sequence goes on along the minus strand of DATCEV010000007.1, from coordinate 7,984 downwards.
AAGGGCGGATTGCGGGAAAAGAAAAACAATCGCGCCGCCGCGCAACTCGCGGGCGGTGATGCGCAGGCTGCCGAAGTGAAGGCTGATTTCGGCCAGCGGCATTTGCGCCGCGCGGGCTTCACGAAATAAAACCAGAACGTCGCGGCCAATCTCCTGGAGCAACGCCGGCGGATACGCGGAAGAAACGGTGGACGTGACGATTTGCCCGTCGCGGTCAACGCTCAAGCTGCCCGCCGGCAATGGCTGGATGGTCGCGCGCGAGCGGAAAATGCGAAAAAGTTTTTTTAAGAATCCCATGACGCGACGAGTTTTCTGCTTTTGCCCAGCAATGAATTGGCCGGCGTGTTGGGCGACCAGCCGACGAGAAAAGATTTGTCGCCATGCGGCAGCACCATCACTTGTTTTTCCAAATTATGCGCAGCGACATGCGAGAGCGGACCGGCTTCGATTTTTTCGCCCAGCGTCCGGGCGATGGCCGCCGCGCGCCGCGTCCAGACGGCAAGTTGCTCGGCGGATTGCACGCCGAGGGTTTCCGGTTCGCCCGCGCCTTCGGCGGGAACGGCGATGACAAATTCTGCGCCTTCGCGGGTGAGCAGCGCCAGTTTCCAAATCGTTTTTCGATGACCGGCGTCTTCAATGGATTGAGGTTCGAGGGATGGATTGGCATTTTCGTCCATCGCCTGCGCGGATTCGAGCAACAAAGCATTGACGGATTTGGTGATGGTGCGCTGACGATTCGGTTCGGCGGGCAAATTTTCAAACGTGCCGGATTTCCACGCCAAAATTCTTTGGAAGGCCGCCGCGCCGCGCGCGCCGTCGGCCTCGGCATCAATCAATTCACCGTCTTGCAACCATATTTTCGCCACGAGCGGGCCGCGCGTGATTCGCAAAACGGTCGAGCTGCGGGACAAACATTCCATTTGGATGATGTCCATGAGTCCCTTGCTTTGGATGCCGCGAAAACCGCCGTCGGTGGCTGCGCCCAAAAGTGATTCGAGACATTCGGCGAACATTTTTATATTTCGCTGCATGTCAATTTTGAGCCAGAACAAATCCACCCCGAGCGCATAGGCGCGGGAACGAAATTCCTCGTCTTCCAGTCCGCTTAAAACGACGGTGCGCAGTTCGGGAAAACGGCGGCGCACAATCGCCAGCACTTGCAGGCCGTCCATGCGCGGCATTTTCAGATCGCAGATCAGCAGCCGGAACGGTTCGGATTCGAGCATCGCCAGCGCGCGTTTGGCAGAAGAAGCCGTGCGCACGTCCGGCTGGCTGGGAAATTTTGAGAGCATTTCGCGACTCAAATCCAGCCAGTCGGCATCGTCGTCCAAAACTAAAATTTTATACGGTGTGTCCATTTTGTGGCCTCAACCGCTAACGCTGAACCTGCGATTTCAAGCCTGAAACCATTTCTTATAAGTTAGCAATCGCCGTTCCGCAATCGAAATGCCCACGGATAAAAAATCAAAGTTGTGATTTTTGGACACAAACGGACAATCAAGTCCCAAGATGGGACATTTTTTTCGCGTAAAAATCGTTTTTTCCAATCTTCACAACTAATTCCAACGTGGCGCAGTTTCTGCTAAATCCCCAATCGTCATGCCGAACACAATGAAAATTAAATTCGCCGGACTGCTCCGCAGTTGGTTTCATTATTTTGAAGATAAAGAAATCGCGCCCGCATCCGCGCGCCCCGTTGCCGCCCGCGCGCCGGTTCTTCAGGAGACGGTCGCCGAACGCCCCGCGTCTTCCACGCAGAAAATTTTTGTTCCGCCAGCCACTCCTGCCAACCCAAACGAAATCCAATTGCCATTGCAGCCGATTTTGGCTGCCTTGGCCATGGAACTTCGCGCCAAAATCATGAGCGTCAACACCAGCGGAATGACGATTGCCATTCCCGTGGAAAAAGTTCTCGCGCAATTGGCGACCGGCTCGGTGAAAATTTCTTTTGGCGAACTTCGCCAGCTTGCGTCCGGCGTCTTTGCCCATTCCGGCGGCGAACACGATGCCAAAGCCGTGGTGCTTCCGTTGAACCAGATTCTTGCCCAAATCAATCCGACTCTGCTCGCGCGGCGTTCCGCGCAAAAAAAAGTGGAAGTCACCGATGAAGTTTCGAGTCCGTTCGATACTCGCGGCGAAGGGTTGAGAATTTCCAGCGAGCCGCCCAAAGCTCCAAAAGCTCCGGCGCCGCCGCCACCATTGCCGCGTATCGCCACCATTGCCGAAGAGCCGGTTTCATCGTTGCCCGTCCGTCCCGCGCCAAACTTTACCGCGCGCGCTGTTACTCCCGTGACGCCAACTTATGAACGCCAGGTGAAACCACAAACGGAAAATGGCTCGCGCAATGGCGCCAACGGCGCGCATAAAGCCGGTTCGTTTGACCCCGCCTTTTCCGGGATGATCAACAGTGCGCCGCAGATTTCCCTGGAGCAACCCGTTCTCGCGCCGCTCAACGCGCTGGCCGAAAGCTGGCCGGAATCGTTGCGGCTGGAAATCGCCCAACTCAATCTTTCCAGTGCCCGGATCGCGCTGCCGGCAAACCTTGTCGAACCGGCGCTCAAACGCGGGCGCGTGATTTTTTCCTGGCGCGATTTGCGTTCCTGGATCAAACCGACGCCGCCCAACGTTTCCGTTCATGACGGCGTTGAATTGGAACTGCCCTTGAAAGTTCTCGCGCCTTTATTTTTCTCGCGCCCTCAAAACGGCGCGGGACGCAAAAAAGTTTCGGTGGCGGAAGAAATTCCGAATTTATTTTTCGGGTTTCCGCAACCGGCCAACGAACCGGAGCCAACCAGGCCGTCCGTTGCCGGGGTTCCGCTACCGGACACGAATTTTTTCACGCGCGGCAACCAGCCGGAAACGAGTGATTCGGAATTCAAACGCAAAGGCGGCACGGATTTTCTTTCGCGCGGCGCCACGCCCGCCGACATCGTTTCGCGGGCGATGGGATTGCCTGGCGTCGCCGGCGCGGTCATCGCGTTGCCTGACGGTTTGAAAGTGGCAAGTCTGATTCCCGCCGATTTGAACGGCGACACGCTGGCCGCGTTCATTCCGCAAATTTTTGCGCGCGTCAACCAAAGTTCCCGCGAACTGCGCATGGGCGACGTGAATAATTTAAGTTTCACCGTCGGCAATGTTCCCTGGAAAATTTTCCGCGTGAACGCCGTTTATTTCGCGGCCTTTGGCCGCGCCAATGAATCGTTGCCGACCGCTCAACTGGCCGCGCTGGCCTCCGAACTCGATCACAAAAAACAATAATTATTTTATGGCTATCATCAACCAAGCGACCAAAGAACTTCAGGTCAAAATCGTTTATTACGGCCCGGCGATGGGCGGCAAGACGACGAACCTCGTTCAAGTCCACGACCACGTCCAGACCAACGCCGGCAACAAAGGCAAGCTCGTCTCACTCGCGACGAGTTCCGACCGCACGCTGTTCTTCGACTTCCTGCCGATTGAAGCGATGACGATCAAAGGTTTCAAAACCAAGTTCCAACTTTACACGGTGCCCGGCCAGGTGATTTACAACACCACGCGGCAACTCGTTTTGCGCGGCGTGGACGGCATTGTGTTCGTCGCCGATTCGCAATATGAAAAAATGCCGGAGAACGTCGAGAGTTTTCAAAATCTCATGGAGAATTTAAGTTCGCTCAAGCAGAACCTCGGCGAAATTCCTTACGTTCTTCAATACAACAAGCGCGATTTGCCGAACGCCGCGCCTTCCGAATACATGGATTTCCTGCTCAACAATCGCGACGTGCAAGTGCCGTCCTTTTCTGCGACCGCGCATAAATGCGAAGGCGTTTTTGAAACGCTGAACATGATCACGCGGATGCTCTTGCAGAAATACATCAACCAAAGCGTCCCGCAATACGCCTGACATGACCACTCTGCCCCAACTTATCGAAGGCGACATTCGCAGTCTCGACGAAACGCTCCACGAATTTATCGCGGCGGCGGATGCGACGGCGGCGCTCATCATTGACAAAGGCGGATTTCTCATCACGCATCAGGGCGACGCGCGCGATTTTGACCTGACCACTATCGCCGCGCTGTGCTCCGGCGCATTTCTGGCCAATCAAACCATCGCCGGCCTCGTCAACGAAACCAATTTCAACAGCATTTATCAGCAGGGCGAAAAATTCAGCCTCTTCGTCGTCAATGTGGATGAACATTGCCTGCTCGTCGTCATCTTCAAATCGCAAACCGGCGTCGGCGTCGTGAAATATTTTGCCGCCAATGCCGTGAAAAAAGTCGAGCGCCAGTTGCAACTGGCGCATCGCCGCGCGCCCGGCAAAGGTCTGGATTTGTCCGTGTTGAACGTGGCCGAAACCGGACAATTCTTCAAAAAAAAATAAGCATCACTTCCAAACGCCGAGCTGCTCAAGCTCTTGCGCCGCGATTTTTGCCCAGCCGCGATTGGCCTTCGGACTCGCCGGACTCGGATGTAAAATTTGTCCGACTTTAATTTTCAAATCTTCGGCAATAATTTTTGCGCGTTCCGCCGCGAAGCCGCCGATGCCGACCAACCATTCCGGCTCTAAAATTTCCAGAACGCAATGCAAATGCCCGTCGCAGATTTTTAGCAACCGATTTTTTTCCGACGGCGGCAATTTATTCGGCGTGCGGTTCAAGCCGCTCTTTTCCACAAATGCCAGCGGACAATAATTGGCGACAAAATGTTCCTTGAAAAAATTTTCCGGTGATCCAAACCGTTCCTTGAAAAGTCCCCAAAGCCGCCGCCCGCTCACTTCTGAATTAGGGCAATCAAAACCGAGCACCGGACGTTTTGGATTGTAGTTTTCCGGTTTTCCAATCGGCGCGGAAATTTTCAACCAATCGCGAACCGCCGCAATTTCGCCGAAGGGAATTCCCGTTTGCACCATGCCAAACGGCCCCGGATTCATGCCCATAAAAACTACGCGCTTTTTGCCGTTGCCGAATTTGCGCAAATACTTTTCGTGCGCCGCCCAGGCGTAATCGAGCGGATTATAGACGTGCGTGACCGGCGGCTTGAATTTCAAGCGGTCAACGTCCGCGCAAAGTGCCTGTGCCGCCGCGATGAGTTGTTGGCTTTTGGTGGACATAATCAAGCAGGACGAAAACGAACGCGCCAAAATTCTACGATGGCAAGCCGGCCCGGGATTTTATCCAGGAATTGTTGGTTGCAAAGAAATGATTCCAATGTTTGATTTATTTGGGTTGCCGGAGCATCATCCGGCAATTGCAAAACAACCACTCCAAAATAGTCTTGCGGCGGATAATTCCGAATGTCGGCAAAATCAAAATCACGGGTAAGCAGAATCAACTGATTTGTTTTTGCAAACCCGGCAATCGTTGCCTCGTCTGTTGCGTCGGGAAAAATGTCGCGGGCGTCTTGGACTTCATGATGAAACTGCCGCAGCAATTTTGCGGATGAACGCGGTAGGTTTGCGTCCAGCAGAAATTTCATCGCGCCGTCTCAAGCGGATGATGTTCTTCCTGCTCAACCAATTCACCGGCAAACTTGAGCGCGGCGCGGATATCATCGCGGGTCAAATCATATTCGCGCTCGACCTCCTCGAAACTCATTCCGCCTGCAAGGCTGCCGACGATTTGCGCGACGGGCATCCGCGTGCCGCGAATCACCGGCTTGCCGTGGCAAATTCGCGAATCAATGACGATGCGGTCATTCATGGATTCTATTTTAACATTGGTTTCTGGTTTGGCCAGCGCGATTCATTTCCCGCAATTAGGTTTGAACAATCTTTTATTTCATTCTCCCGGCAATTTTCCATCCGCGCCCGGATAAAGTTTTTGATAATCGGTGGATTGCACGGCGACAATCGCGGCGACACCAAGAATATCGTGCGCCGTCGAGCCGCGTGAAACGTCGGCGGCGGGACGATTGAGGCCGAGCAAAATTTGTCCGTAAGCGTTCGCGCGGCTGACGATGCGGACGAGTTTGCTGGCGATGTTGCCGGAATTCAGATCGGGAAAAATGAGGACGTTCGCGCGCCCGGCGATGGGGCTTTCGTTCAGCTTGCGCTCGGCGATTTCAGGAATGAGCGCGGCGTCCACTTGCAATTCACCGTCGAACTCCGCTTCCAAAAATAATTGCTGCGCCTTGCGTTTGGCCATTGCGGTCGCGGCTTGAACTTTTCCGACGCTCGGATGCGACGCGCTGCCTTTCGTCGAAAATGAAAGCAGCGCCACGCGCGGTTTGACGCCGAGCAAGTGGCGCGCGAGCCGCGCGGTGGAAACGGCGATGTCCGCGAGCTGATCCACCGTCGGATCGGGAATGACACCGCAATCGGCCATGAACAAAACGCCGCCTTCGCCGATGCGCGTGTCTTCAACTTCCATCACCATGCAACTGGACGCTGTTTTGATGTCCGGCGCGGCCTTGATGATCTGAAACAGCGGACGCAACACGCTGCCCGTGATGTGCGAGGCGCCGGAAATCAAGCCGTCCGCCTGGTGCATCGCCAGCATCATCGCGCCGTAAAAATTCGGCTGCAACATCGCCTCGCGCGCTTCGGTCTGGCGCAAACCTTTTTCGCGGCGCAAACGGTAAAAACGATTCGCAAAATTTTCAAAATCTTCGCTGGCAACGGGATTGATGACGCGAATGCCTTCGAGCGAAATTTTCAAAGCTTCGCCGACGGATTTTATTTTTTCGGGATCGCCCAGGACAATCGGCGCGCCCAGCCGCAGCGCGTGAAATTGCCGGGCGGCCTGCAAGATGCGCGGCTCCTCGCCTTCGGGAAAGACGACGCGTTTGGGATGCCGCTGCAATTTTTCGATGACGTTGCCGATGAAACGCATTTGCGTAGTTTCAAGTTTCAAGTTTCAGGTTGCAAGTTTTGTTTCTGCTGAAACTTTTGGTCGCGCGAAGGCCGCGAAGGTTGCGAAGAAAATTTTAGCCTTCGTTTTTCTTCGCGTTCTTCGCGCGACAATTCCTTTTTGGATTTCCGCGCATTGACTTGAGCGCGAACGGCGGTTACGCTTTCAATTTCAATGCTGGAGACGATTGAGAAACTTTTAATTTTACAGGATCGCGACCGGAAAATTCATCGCGTGCAAGAGGAACTCGCCCAAATCGCGCCCGAACGCGAATCGCTCCGCGCCCGCGCCAGCAGCACGCAAACCCAACTCGACGCCGCGAAAAATCGCGTCAAACACATCGAGTCCGAACGCAAGCGGCTCGAACTCGATGTGGAGGCGAAAAAATTGCAGATTGAAAAATACGCGAACCAGCAATTGCAGACACGCAAGAACGAGGAATACAAGGCGCTCGCGCATGAAATCGAAATGGCCAGGGAAGCCATTTTCAAAATTGAAGATTCGGAAATTGTTTTGATGGAACAGGCCGAGGCCGGGCAGAAAGAAGTCGCGCGCGCCAATGGCGAGGCGAACGAGGCGAAAAAATTGGCCGAAAGCCAGGTCGCCGAACTTGGCCAGCGCGAGCAAAATTTCAAAAAGGAATTGGCGGAGTTGCAAAACGGGCGCGCGCAAATCGCCTCCGCCGTGGATGAAGCCACGCGCACTCGTTACGAACGGCTTTTGAAAAGCAAAGGCGACAATGTGGTCGTGGGCGTGGACCACGGCGTGTGCGGCGGCTGCCACATGAAATTGCAGGCGCAATTGCTCGTGACGTGCAAAGCGCAGAAGGAGATTGTGACCTGCTCAAATTGCGGCCGGATTTTGTATTACACGCGCGACATGGAATTGGCGCCGGCGGAGTAAATTTTTACGCCGATTTTTTGAACCGCAGAGGCGTAGAAGAGTTTTTCAATGCTTGAGACTGACCCCTTACTGCGTTTTACGGAAGCAGGCGCACTCGATAGAAACGAGCCGAAGCGTTGGTGACGGCTCCGGCGTCCAGATAATTGGTGATGCTGTCGCCGTCACCCGCAAGGACGATGTTCGGGCTGACGTTGGACCAGCTTCCGACGAGGTTCGTCGTGGTTTGCAAGACATTGGTTCGACCGCCGCCACAAAG
>DATCEV010000006.1:0-13730 GCA_036509895.1 Verrucomicrobiia bacterium | reverse complement strand
ATATCCAGACAAAACAGACGCAGCAAAAGCCGGAATTTCTTCGCAGAAATTCGGGAACGCCGAAAATACCGGTTTCGCATTGTCATTATTGCTTTTATAGCGTGTTTGCATGTGCTTAACTAGTCTTGAACCTTTATTTTTATGATAACATTCAATGGATTTTTTGCGAACTTTCGCGCGGAGCATGGTAATTTTTTTTATGGGCCAATTTTTCAAGCCAAACATTCAACGTCGCGGACGCATCGCGCGCGGCATTATTGGCGTGGTTTGCCTCGCCGCCGGCATTATTGCCGGCGAAAAATTTTCTTGGCGGGCCGGATTCATTTTAATGGCAGCGGGGTTATTCGCGTTGTTTGAAGCGGCTCGCGGCTGGTGCCTTATGCGCGCGTGCGGCCTTAAAACGAAACTTTGACGCCACAAAAATTGCGCGTTGAGTTCGTTTAACCTTCGCTGCGCGTTCCGTATTTTTCCGCCTGCTTCATTGAATCCTCTTCCGCATCCTCCACCCCATCTTCCACGGAACGTTCAGTCGTGAGGTCGTCGTGCGGCAGAATATTTTCAACTTTCTTCCCGTGCGAAACTGGCGGCGCGCCCATGCCGGACGATAAAATATTTGGTTCGTCCGCCGGCGCATTCGAGCGCGTTGCAGGGCGTTTTGATTTTTGATTCATGCTATTTTTTAGCAACATTTATGCCGCAACAAAATTAGAGAAATTACTCGAAAAAATTCTTCGCTGCCCCGCGAAATGCAATGTCAACGTGCAAAAAAGTTGCCCGCCCGGTAAAATTCATTTTTCTGCGCTTGAATTTATATTAAAGTGCGCGCATGAATTTATTGCCGTTCGGAAAATTGGCCGCCGCAAAACCGCGAAAATTTGTTCCCGAAAATATTGACCTCGGCGACTGGCCGCAAATTGCGCCGCTGTTTGAACAATTGGAAAAACGCGCGCCGCAAATCAAAGCCACCGGCGAACTGGAAAAATGGCTGCTCGACTGGAGCGAACTCAACGCCGCGCTCGACGAGGAATCTTCGCGCCGTTATATCGCGATGACCTGTCACACGGATAATGCCGACGCGGAAAAAGCGTATCTGCATTTTGTCGAAAACGTCGAGCCGCAACTCAAGCCGCGCCAGTTTGCGCTGGAAAAAATTTACGTCGCGCATCCGCAGCGCGAAAAATTGCCGAAGCTCCGTTTTGAAGTTTTTGACCGCGATGTAAAAAATCACGTCGAATTATTTCGCCCGGAAAACGTCGCATTGGAAACCGAGGACGCGAAACTCTCTCAGCAATATCAAAAACTCATCGGCGCGCAGACGGTGAATTTTCGCGGCGAAGAAAAAACGCTCGTGCAGATGGGCCGTTATTTCGAAGAGCCGGATCGCGCGCTGCGGCAAGAGGCGTGGGAACTTGTTGCCAAACGCCGTTTGCAGGATGCGGAAAAGTGCGAGGAGATTTTTGACGAACTCGTCAAGTTGCGAACTCAAATCGCGAAAAACGCCGGCTTTGAAAATTATCGCGACTTTGCATTTCGGCAAAAAGCGCGCTTCGATTACACGCCGGAAAACTGTTTGCAGTTTCATGACGCGATTGAAAAGGAAATCGTTCCCGCCGTCCACGAAATGCAAAACGAACGCAAACGGCAGTTGAAAGTCGAAAAATTGCGTCCGTGGGATTTGTCCGTTGACCCGCTGAATCGTCCGCCGCTCAAACCGTTCGCGCAAGTCGGCGAAATGGTTTCGCGCACGCAGAAAATTTTCAATCACCTCGACGGCGAACTCGCGAAAAATTTCCAGCAAATGCAGGATTTGAAACTGCTCGACCTCGACAATCGTAAAGGAAAAGCACCGGGCGGTTATCAATCCACTTTATCGGAAGCGCGCGTGCCGTTCATTTTCATGAACGCCATTGGTTTGCAGCGCGATGTGGAGACGCTTTTGCACGAGGCCGGCCATGCGTTCCACGCGCAGGCGACGCGCGACGAGGATTTGTATCCGTATCGCAGCGCGCCGATCGAGTTTTGCGAAGTCGCCTCGATGGCGATGGAACTGCTCGGCAATGATTTCCTGGAGGAATTTTATTCCCGCGCGGACGCGAATCGCGCGCGCAAACGGCATCTTGAAGACATCATCGGATTTTTTCCGTGGATGGCGACGGTGGACGCATTTCAGCACTGGATTTACACGCACGCGAATCACACGCGCGCCGAGCGCAAGGCGGCGTATCTGCAATTGATGGATCGTTTCGGCGGCGAAGTGGATTGGACGGGGTTCGAGGAAGCGCGCGCGCACTCGTGGCATCGGCAGCTCCACATTTTCATCCATCCTTTTTACTATGTCGAATACGGCATCGCGGAGCTGGGCGCGTTGCAGGTCTGGGCGAATTCGCGGCGCGACAAGGCGAAGGCGTTGAATGATTACAAAAAATCTTTGGCGCTCGGCGGCTCGCGTCCATTGCCGGAATTATTTTCTGCCGCCGGTTGCAACTTTGAATTCAGCGCGAAAACAATTCAGCCGCTGATGAAATTATTGCGCGAAGAATTGAAAAAACTTTGAGTTCAAGTGTCGGCGGAGATTTTTCTTTGCGTCATGCCAGTTTTCCGTATTTCCGAATTTCCGGCCAAATCCAGGCGATGGCCAGCACGACTAAAATGGTCCCGATGCCGCCGGTGACGGTGGAAATAATCGCGCCGGTCGCGTGCGCGCTTCCCAAAATCGTCGGCACCGTGAACAGCCACGCCACGAGGCCCGATTCCGCTCCGCCCAATTCGTTGGACGTGCTGATGAAGAGGCTGTTGACCGCCGAGACGCGCCCGCGTTTTTCATCGGGCGTCAGAATTTGCACGAGCGTTTGCCGCACCACGACGCTGATGTTGTCCACAAAACCCGCCAGCGCGAGCATCGCAAACGCAAACCAAAACCAAAACGTGTTCGGCAACGGAAGCAAGTGGCCGAGGCAATTTTTATTGGCCACGCCAAAAAGAATCGTGGCCGCGCCAAAAATGGCGACGGACCAAAGCATTGTTTTCCCGGCTTTTTTCAGCGGCGGACGATGGGCGATGATGAAGGCGCAAATGACCGCGCCAATCGCCATCGAATTGCGCAACCAGCCCAATCCACTTGGACCGGTGTGAAAAATGTCATTGGCGAACATCGGCAAGATCGTCACCGCGCCTCCGAGCAGCACGGCAAACAAATCGAGCGTGATGACGCCCAGGATGATTTTATTGTGATAAACAAAATTAAAACCTTCGACGAGGGTGCGCAAAGAAATGGGTTCAGCCGGTTTCGCCTTGTGCAAATGTTTGATCGGCAAAACGAGCGCGAAGCAGGCGAGCGAAGCCAGGGCATTCAGCGCATAAACCGACCACGCCGTCGAATTTTGCTCGGCGTGCGGCGTGAGCGCGATGACCGCGCCGAAAATGACCGGGCCCAGCACGGATGAAAATTGGAAGGCGCCGCTGTTAAAGGTGACGGCGCGCGAAAATTGATCTCGCGGCACCAGGCTCGTCACAAACGCCGCGCTCGCGGGCCATAAAAAAGTTCGCGCCACGCCGGTGACAGCCAGAAAAAAATAAATCCAAATTACGTTGCTCAAAAAGGCGGACGCCAAAGTCAGCCCCACACTGGCGGCGGCCAGCACCAGCGTAGCGATCAAAATAATTTTTTTGCGGTTGAACGTGTCCGCAAAATGTCCGGCGGGCACGGTGAAAAGGATCATCGGCAGCATCATGGAGAGGCCGACGAAGGCCAGCGACAGCGCCGAATGCGTGCGCTGATACAGTTCCCAATCAATCGCGACGACGAGCATTTGCTGGCCGAGCGACGCGACAAAACGCCCGATGAGATAACGAAAAAAATTCGCGTTGCGCAAAACGGCGTAAGGACTTTCGACAACGGGTTGGATTATCGGCTCGTCCGGCAAATTTTCTGGAGATTCCTGATCGTGCATGAAACAACGGCGCCCAACTTAACTTAAAATTTTCGCCGGTCGAGTTTTTGCGCACTTTAACTTTCTCGTAATCGCCGTTGAAATGGAGTAAAATGCGATTGCAATTGGATGAAGATGAGCGAACCAAATGACACGCCGCCGAAACGGAATTACAAATGGCCGTGGTTTGTGCTGGTGGCGGTTGTGTTGTTTTTGGCGCTGGCGATCGTGTGGATGAGTTACGCCGTTCATCGCGAAAAACAGGAGCGCGATTTCAACGCGCCGATCCAAACCGGCGTGAAATAATTATTTTTCCCGCCCCGACAATTCCGGCAAAAGTGAAACGCCATCAATATTGGTTGGCGCCGGCGTCAGCGCAATGGCCGCCGCCGTCGGCAAAAAATCCTGCGGCGCCACTTTCGCCCCGCTGATTTGGCCGGCGGGAATCTTGCCGGGACAATGGACGATGAACGGCACGCGAAAATCGTTGGAAGCAATGTTGCTGTGAAAAAAGGCGGGGTCAATTTCCGCAGTTTTTTTGGGGCCGCTCGAACTGGAAAGGAAAATCACGACGTTGTTGGTCATGCCGATTTTTCTCAATTGCTCGCGTAATCCGCCAACGTAACCGTCCAATCTTGAAATCAGCGCGGCCCGATTTTTTTCCGGCTGCGGCCACGCTTCCTCGGAAAAGGGCGCGTCGGTCGGCACTTCAATTTTTCCATCCGGGATTTCGTAATTGAGCAAAAGAAAAAACGGGCGATGACGATTAAACGGATCGGGCTGGTTTTTTTTGACAAAATTCAGCGCGGCCTGCGCGAGCAAGTCGGGAATATATTCATTTTTTTTGCCGCCGGTGTTCCTATAAATCATTTCACGGCCCACAAAACTTTTCGGTCCGTCATTTGTCGCGCTCAAAAAATTGCGCGGCGCGTAACGGAAAACGTAGTCGGCGTAAAAATGGTTTGTGCCGGTGTGATCCAGGTAGCCGGCGAATTCATCGAAGCCTTGTTGCCACGGCACGCCGCTGGAATTTTCATCGCCCAGATTCCATTCGCCGATCAAACCGGTGTGGTAGCCGGAGTTTTTCAAAACTTGCGCGACGGTGATTTCATCCGCCGCCAAAGAAATGTCCGCGTCGGCGCGCTGGCGCAAAGGCGCGGGATTTTTTCCGAGCAGGAGCGCGGCTTGCGATGGCGAACTGGCACCGGCGGCAGAATAATTTGTGAAACGGATGCCTTCGGCGGCAAGCTGGTCAATGTTCGGCGTCTGAAATTTCGTCTGGCCATAACAACTTAAATCGCCGTAGCCCAGGCCGTCGCATTGGATGAAAATGATGCTCGGACGACGCGGCATGGCGACGGGCGCGGCGGAAGATTGTGCGGGCGCGGAAAATTCGAGCAGCGCGGCCAGCAAAATGAAGGCGCGGGCAAGGTGATTCAGATAAATTGATTTCATTGGAACTTGGATTCTGGAAAAGTTCGGGCGTTCAAAGCAATTTAATTCGCGCGCGTCCGTTTTCCAAATCCTGCATCGAGCGGAATTTTCGTGGCGGCGATGAAGCTCGGAATCGTCGCCAGAATCACCCACACGAAAAAATGCGGATAGCCAAGGTGTTCCTGCAACCAGCCGCTCCCCATTCCCGGCAGCATCATGCCCAGCGCCATGAAGCCGGTGCAGATCGCGTAGTGCGCCGTGCGATGTTCGCCGCGCGCGATGTAAATCATATAAAGCATGAACGCCGTGAAACCGAAACCATAGCCGAACTGCTCAATGGCGACGCCCGCGCCAATCGCAAAAAGATTTTGCGGCTGGGCATAAGCGAGCCAGATGAAAACTGCGTCCGGCAGATGAATCGCCAGCAGCATTGGCCAGAGCCAGAATCTCAATCCGTTGCGCGCGACTAAAAATCCGCCGAGCAATCCGCCGAACATCAGCGCGCCGACGCCGATTGTTCCGTAAATCAAGCCGACTTGCCCGTCTTCCAAACCGAGTCCGCCTTGCGGGCGCGGGTCAAGCAAAAACGGCTGGACCATTTTGACCAATTGCGCCTCGCCGAGCCGATAAAGCAGCAAAAACAAAAGCAACGCGATGATTTTGGGTTTCTGAAAAAACGTTTCAAACGTTTTGAAAAATTCGGCGAGAAAATTTCCTGAAGCAGCGAAATTTTTTGGCTGGTCGGTTTCCGGCTTTGGCAAAACCAAAAAATGATAAACGCCCAGACAGAAAATAATTCCCGCGACGAGCGCGAAGGCGATTTCCCACGCGAAAGAAAAATCGCCAGTGCGGTCATGGATTTTTCCCGCGAGAATGACCAGTTCGCCCTGCGCCAGGATTGTGGCGATGCGATAAGCCGTGTTGCGGATGCCGGAAAAAAATGATTGCTCGCGTTCCGTCGTCGCCAGCATGTAAAAACCGTCCGCCGCGATGTCGTGCGTCGCCGAACTAAATGCCAGCAGCCAGAAAAATGCGAGCGTCAGTTGGAAAAAATGCGGCGCGGGAATCGTCAGCGCAACGGCGGCCAAGATTGCGCCGAGCAAAAATTGCATCGCCCAAATCCATTGCCGCCGCGTTTTCAAAATGTCCACGACCGGACTCCACAGCGGCTTGATGACCCACGGCAGATAAAGCCAGCCGGTGTAAAACGCGATGGCCGCGTTCGACACGCCGAGATTCTTGTAAAGCACGACGGACACCGACATCGCCAGCGCGTAGGGCAGACCTTCGGCGACGTAGAGCGTGGGAATCCACACCCATGGATTGCGATTTTTTTTTGCGCCGGGCATTTTATTTTCTTTGGACGGAAACAAAAGTCGCCGTCACGGGAAAATGGTCGGTGAACCAATACTTGTTTGTGCCTTTGCCGTAAGGATGTTCGCGCACGGAAATGTTTTCAAATTTCAAACCCGCCGCGCCGTTGGTCATCGCGTCTGAAAAAAGAATCCGGTCGTAAGCTTTGCCGTTGGCGTGCGTGCGGATTTTTCCCGGCAATGATTCAAACGGATCGCGCAGCAAATTCGGTTGGAGCAAAACGGCCAGAGATTGAGCAGGATCGCCAGGCTTTTTGGATTCGTTGAAATCGCCAAGAATAATTAAATTTTCGCGCGGATTTTTTGCGAGTTGCTTCGCCGCCCAATTTTTCAACGCTTCATCCTGGTCGCGCTGTTCCTGCAATCCATACTTGCCAATGCCCCGGCGCAGATGCACGACACACAGCGCGAGCGACGTGCGCAGAAAACTATTTGTCAATTGCACGACGATATGCTTCGACAAATTCGTGTCCAAATCCGAAATACGACCGGGCTTGCCTGTGAAATTCCAGCCCTGATCCAAATCCAAGATCGCGCCGACCGCTTCCTCTGTGTAGGTGTCTTTGGTCTCCGTGAAAATCGGCGCGAACGCATGTTTATATTTTGCCGCCGCGATTTGCGAAAGATAGATTGCCTCACGCGCGCCTCCGATTTCTTCAAGGCCGACAAACAACGGCGCGTTCGTCGGCCAGAGCCAGACGAGATTTTCCGCCTTGCGCCGATAATCCTCCGCCGTTCGCGGTTGGCCGAGCTGCATTTTCGTTTCCTTGCCGCCGAAAAAAGCATTGCAGTTCAACGTCGTGATCAGAACGTGATCCGCTTGCGCGAGAACGGAAAACGCCGTGAACCAAACGGAAATCAAAATGATCAAACAACGAAACATCGGAAAAGGTTAGACCGAAATGCGAAGATTGAAAATGTTTCTTCATTTCCTTCACGCCTTTCACGCGTCACAATCGGCGCGTGACAATTCCAGTCGGCCCGTTTCTCAACGCCCTCGGCATTTTGCTCGGCGGAATTTTCGGGCTTGCGCTGCGCCAACCAATTTCCGCGCGGACGCAATTTTTTTTCCGAAACGCGCTCGGCGCGTTCACGGTTTTTTTTGGGCTGCAATTAATTTGGTCGGGCCTGGACGGAACTTTTTGGGCCTGCGTCGAACAAATTTTGGTCGCGCTGCTCGGTTTGATTCTGGGCAATTTGCTCGGAAAAATTTTAGGACTGCAAAAAATCTCGAATCGCCTCGGACGAATTGCCGGGACTTCAATCGTCACCGCGCAAAAAAATCCCGCCCAAAAATCCGGCGGGTTCAACGCCTGCGTGATTTTGTTTTGCGCCGCGCCACTCGGAATCGTCGGCGCGGTGACGGACGGATTGTCCGGTTATTTTTACCTGCTGGCCGTCAAAGCCGTGATGGACGCGCTGGCCATGATCAGTTTCATAAAAATTTTTCGCTGGCCGTGCGCGCTTTCCGCCTTTCCCGTTTTCATTTTTTTCGGCGCGATTTCTTATGCCTGCCGATTTTATGCCCAGCCGTTTTTGAATGCGCAGCATTTGATTTTTTCCGTCAATCTCGCCGCCGGCTTCATCGCGTGCGCCGTCGCGCTGGTGATTTTTGAAATCCGCAAAGTCGAACTGGCGAATTTTCTGGCCGCCCTCGCGACCGCGCCGCTCTTGGCGTGGCTGCTCGGCGTCAAATGAAAGAACTTGTCGGCGGAGCGAGTTCGTGGTAAAAAAAGCCATGTTTCGCAAGGATAAACAGATGAACAAACGAACGCCTTCGCCCCATCAAAAACAAATTCGATTTTTCACGGGCCTGTCCATTTTAATCATCATCATCATCACTATTTTAATTTTTGTGCTGGCGAACCACTCAAGTCTTCCCATTCACTGAAGCAAGCCACGCTTGCGCAGCATCGCTTCCATCGCCTGGTCCATCAAAAATTCCGCCAGCGGCTTTGTCATTTCGTCCAAAACGGAAATCGCCGATTGCAATTTTTTCAAATCGCCGGAACCATTTTGAGAATTTTCCTCCGCTAAAATTTGTTCAACTTCGTGAACGACAACTTCAATTTTCTGCAAATAATCTTTTCCAATTTCATCCGCTGTTTCCGTGGTTGCTTTTTTTGTCGCCGACAAAATTTCGTTCGCTTTCAACTTCGCTTCGATCCAGCGGCGCGCGGCCAAATCGTCAAACGCGTGTTCGACCGATTCCTCGACCATTTTTTGCACGGCGGAATCGTCCACGTCCACGGCGGATTTCATTTCCACAATTTTTTCTTTTCCCGTTTTTACGTCGCGCGCGAGCACGTGCAAAATTCCGTTCGCGTCAATTTCAAACTGCACGCCCACGCGCGGAACTCCGCGCGGCGCGCTTTCAAAATCAATTGTGAATTTGCCGAGACTCCAATTATCTTTCGCGCGCTCGCGTTCGCCCTGCAAAACGTGGATCAACATTTCGCGCTGCGCATCCATCGCCGTCGTGAACAGTTCTCCGGCCTTGACTGGAATCGTCGAATTGCGCGGAATCAAAACGTTCATCAAGCCGCCAAAAGTTTCCACGCCGAGCGAGAGCGGCGTCACGTCCAGCAGCAAAACATTTTTGAAACCGCCGCTCAAAATTTCCGCCTGGATCGCCGCGCCGAGCGCGACGGCTTCGTCAGGATTTTGCGACGTGTTCAATTGCGGTCCGCTCGCTTTGTGAAAATCTTTTCCAATTCGCAAACTGCCGTGAGTTTCCGCAAATTCCGCGCAGCCAAAAAGTTCCCCGACAAATTTTCGGACGAGCGGCATTCGCGTTTGTCCGCCAACCAAAATGACTTGATCCAAATTGCGCGCTTCCAGTTTGGCATCGGCCAAAGCGCGCAAACAATGTTGTCGCGTGCGTAAAATAATTTCACGCGTGAGATTTTCCAATTCCGCGCGCGTGAGTTTGTAGCTGAATGAAAAATCCGGCGTCAAAAATGGCAGCGAAATTTCTGTTTCAGTTTCCGTAGATAATTTTATTTTGGCAACTTCGGCCGCTTCGCGAATGCGCGATAAAACAGAAGCAGAATTTGAACAGAAGGAAACAAAGGAAACGGAGGCTTTTTCTTCCAAACTTTGTTCCCTTTGTTTGCTTCTGTTAATTTTTTCAAGCAGAAATTCAACAAGCTTTTTGTCCAAATCGTCGCCGCCTAATTTTGTATTTCCATTTGTCGCGAGCACCTGAAAAACGCCTTCGTTCAATTCCAAAATGGAAAGATCAAACGTGCCGCCGCCCAAATCATAAACCGCGATTTTTGATTTTTCCTTCAACTTGTCCAAACCGTAAGCGAGCGCGGCGGCGGTCGGCTCGTTGACAATCCGTTCGACGTTGAAACCGGCGAGTTCGCCCGCGCGTTTCGTAGCATTGCGCTGCGCGTCGTTGAAATATGCGGGAACCGTGATGACCGCGCGTGAAATTTCTTCGCCAAAATAATTTTCAGCATCGCGTTTTAATTTCTTCAAAACTTCGGCGGAAATTTCTTCGGGCGAATAATTTTTTCCGTGAATCGGAATTGTGACCGAGCCGGAATTTTCAGCATTGATCGGAAACGTCACGGATTTTTCTTCATCAGAAATTTCCGAACCGCGCCGGCCAATAAATCGTTTGACGGAATAAATCGTTTCCGCCGGTTTCAAAATACGAACGCGATTGGCTTCGTGGCCGACGATTGGATTTTCATTTGCCGAAAAATGGACAACCGACGGCGTGAGCCGATTTCCATTTGCGTCTGCGATGACAAATGGAATTCCCGAATCCACCGTGGCGACGAGTGAATTCGTGGTGCCCAAATCTATGCCGACAATTGTGCTCATGGTTCGTTAAATGGTTGAAGAGTTGAAGCGTTTAAGCGTCTGCGTTCAACAATATTTTTTATAATCGGTGCGCCAACGATTCAACGCTTTAACGGTTCAACGTTTTTCCTTACGCTTCGGGCGTGAATTGCATTGTCACGGCCGGGCCAACGTTTGAGCCGCTGGATGAAGTCCGGCGGTTGACGAATTTTTCCACGGGCAAATTGGGAACGGAACTCGCGAGTTTTTTAGCGGCGCAGGGTCATAAAGTGACTTTGCTCATTGGCGAAAACGCAAGTTACGCCGGTGAACGAAACGCTCAATCGGTAAAAACATTTTCCACGACGGCGGATTTGCGCGCAAAAATGAAATTTTTTGCGCGCAAAAATGTGGACGCAATTTTTCACGCGGCGGCAGTGAGTGATTTCGCGTTCGGAAAAGTTTTCCGGCAGAAAAAGACCGGCGAATTTTCCGCGTTGAAAAATTTCAAAAAAATCCCGACGCGCGACGGCGCGTTGCTCGCGGAACTTTTGCCGACGCCGAAAATTATTTCCGAATTGCGCGGCTGGTTTCCGAAAACAAAAATCGTCGGCTGGAAATTTGAGGCGGCCGGCTGGCGCGTGGACGCGATTCGCGCGGCGAAAAAACAAATCGCCGTTTGCGCGACGGATTTTTGCGTGGCAAACGGTCCGGCTTACGGCAAGGGATTCAATCTGGTTTCTACGACTGGACAAAAACATTTTGCGACGGCGGAAAAATTATTTTTCGCTCTGGAAAAACTGGCGGCAATTCCATTGGCAAAATGATTCTTATCCCACCCCGCTGACAATTCAAGCAGACACTATTTAGCGGTGGATGGCCTTGTCAATGTCACGCTTTTTGTCCCGCCACAAACTCCTCCACCGTCACCACCGTGGCCTGCGCCGGGAAAATTTTCCCAGTCAGGACGCGATGCACTTCCTCGTCCGGGTCATAACAAGCGTCCTTGAGGACGACGCAACGGTAATCCAGATCGAACGCGCGCCGCAACGTGGAGAGCACGATGCCGCTCGTCGTGATGCCGAAGAACACCAGGTTCCCGATGCCCCGCGCGCGCAGGATCAAATGCAGCTCGTTCTCCGAAAACGCGCCCACCCGCTGCTTGTGCACCACCAGCTCGCCGGGCCGCGCGATGGCGCTGTGAAACCCGGCGGACGGCGTGCCTTTGACGAAAAGATTGTTCTGCTTCACCATCTTGAATGGCGACTCCACCTCCGAAATTTCCGGATGACCAGCGGCAAAACCCAGCCCCACATGGATGATTTGAAACCGCTGCTGCCGCGCAAACTCCACTGCTTTGGCCGCAATGGGGATGACGGCCTCCGCACCGGGGACAATTCCAAAAATCCCCATCTGGCAATCCAGCGTCAGCAACGCCGTCTTTTTCGGATCAAGGTTCATTTAATCTCAATCATCTCCTTCCGCTTCTCTGCCTTTCCCTTCACGTTGCGCTTTGGCGAATGGACTTACTTGCGGCGGCGCTTCCACGCGCTCTTTGCCACTCAATAATCCTTCAATCGTCGGCCTGCCACGCGCCGGGAAATGACGCGAAGTCCTGAACAATCTGCGCTCAATTTGATGTGAGCCGGAAAAATCTCTCTGCCGCGATGATTGAGTTGGTGTAGGGGCTGGCGGCTCCCGTTATGGTCGTGTAAGGGCCGGCAACGGTGGTCGCGATTTGCAGGGAGAACGTGTCGCCTGAATTCGTCCAGGTCAGCACCACGGTTTTACCCGTCAATCGGATATTCAAAGGAATGGGCACGAGCAGTGGTTGCACCGCGATAAATTGTGGGAGCCTCGACGAATCCAAACTGGCGAAGACGGTTCCGTTTCCGTTGAAATCGAATTTCTCAATCGTGTTGTTCCCATAATTTGCGACGTAAAGAAAGCCGCTGCCGTCAAAAGCCAAGCCGACAGGATTGCTCAAGCCCGAACTGGCGAAGAGGGTTCCATTTCCGTTCGAATCGAATTTCTCAATCGTGTTGTTGCCTTCATTTGCGACGTAAAGATTGCCGCTGCTGTCAAAGGCCAGGCCAGCAGGCGCACTCAAGCCCGTGGAAAAGGTCGTTCCAAAAAATTCATAAACCGTGTTGATGTCACTATTCGCTTCATAAAAATTGTTGAGGCTGTCAAAGGCCAAACCTGCGGGATTGCTCGAGCCCGGATAGAAAAAAAGGGTTTCATTTCCGCCTGGATCGAATTTCTCAATCCTGCCGCCGCCACTGGCAACAACCGACACGAACAGAGTCTGCGGAGGCAGAACCGGAGCCGCTTGCACTGCGATGAATGCCGGGCTGCTCGAACTGGTGAAGGTCGTTCCCACTTCATTCGTATCGAATTTCACAATTGTATCGTAACCCTCATTCACGACGTAAAGATTGCCGACGCTGTCAACCGTCACGCCTTCAGTCTCTCTCAAGTCTAGATTGTAAGATAAGTTTCCAATTCCGTTCGTGTCGAATCTGATAATCGTGCTGCTGGCCAAATTCGCCACGTAAAGATTGTTGGCTCGGTCAAAGGCCAGACCGAAAGGTTCGTGCAAATTGTTTGTAGTAAAGAGAGTTCCATCTCCGCCGGAATCGAATTTGTAAATCGTGTTATTACCGAAATTCGCAGCGTAAAGGTAGCCGTTACTATCAAAAGCCAGACCCACAGGCGCGTTCAAGTTGTTTGTGGCAAAAGTGGTTCCGTTTCCGTTCGCATCGAATTTCTCAATCGTGTTGTTGCCTTCATTTGCGACGTAAAGATTGCCGCTGTTGTCAAAAGCCAGCCCAAGGGGTGCGTTCAATTTGTTCGTCGCGAAAAGCGTCCCGACTCCGTTCGTATCGAATTTGTAAATGGTGCTGTTGCCAGAATTCGCGACATACAGATTGCCGCTGCCGTCAAGGGCCAGACCAGTGGGTTGGTTCAAGTCGTTCAAGTTGTTCGTGGCAAAGAGCGTTCCATTGCCGCCAGAATTGAATTTTTCAATCGTGTTGTTGCCACGATTCGACACGAAGATATAGCAATTAACAATAACATTGGGACATATTGGCGATAAAAAGGAAGGGGTTTACGGCGGTGGAAAGGTCTTTGCGGAGGCGGGTCTTGAAGGCGGCCCAGAGATGTTCAATGGGATTGAGGTCGGGCGAGTAGGGCG
>DATCEV010000005.1:0-4847 GCA_036509895.1 Verrucomicrobiia bacterium | reverse complement strand
GTGGGCAAAGCAGCGCAATACCGTCCGAAAATCCCGCTCCAAAACGCGCGCACGGCGCAAATACTTGTTTCGCATTGTCATTCCTAGTGTTTCAGCAGGTTCACTCCCGCTCAACTAGGAAAGACCCTTTTTTTATTGCTGGATAAAGATTGTCGCGCCGCCTTTTGGCCGTTGCGCCGCGTGGGATTGGCCGGCGTTCTCGGCATCGTCGCCTGGCTGCCTTATATTATTTTTCGATTGCACAAACCCGTGCCGCATCCCGAATCCGCGTGGCTCGGCGAATTGGTAAAAAATTTCGGAACCGTTTCAAGCATTGCGCCGATGACGTGCCTGGCATTTTTAACGCGACGGTTTTTCAATAACGATTTTGCCGACTGGACTTCGCCCGATAATCAACATGCCGTCTGGCAGGGAAAATGGGTCGGGCTGGAATCTTTTGTGGATCAAGCGACGCTTGGTTTGGGCTGGGCTTGTGTGATCTTGTTTATTCTGGCGTGGCTGCGCGGCGGCAAATTGCGCTGGACGGTTTTGCGATTGGCGGTCGTATTCGTCGTCTTTGCCATTTTCATCGGCGTCGTGTGGAGCAGCGCGCGCTCAAATCCATTGGACTATACAAATTCCCTGATCGGCAGCGAACGCATCACCGGCGGGCGCTATCTTTATCCCGCGCTGATGTCATGGTTTGTCGCCAGCGTGGTGTTGCTCGTTCGCGCCGCGCCGGAGCCGCCGATTGTTCCATTCGAACAAAGAGAGAAGCCGCATCCGGTCAAACCGAAACGCCGCGCGCGTTGATCGTTCACCAACGCGCGCCGCGAATCGCAAAAATTATCGCAGCCACAAAAATTACGGCATCCAATCCGGCCACCGGCCACGATCTCTGCAACGCGGCGGCGATGGCAAAAAATAAAATCGTGCCGAGCCAGAGAATGGCCGGATGAAAATCGCGCGCACTGCGTTTGCTTAATTGTTTGTTGATAAGCGCGGGCGTGACGAAGGCCAGAATCAAAAGCGTCACCACCGCCCAACTCAAAAAATTCACGAGCGGCGCGCCTTGCCAGGTCGCGGGAAAATTTGTCGGTTCCCAAAGCCAGAAATGTTTGAGATGCGATGCAAAAGGGTCGAGCGCGAGATCAAAAAGCAAAACTAAAAGGGCGCTGATCGCGATGAGCCAGAAGCCGTAAGTTTTGGTTTTTCGCCACGGACGCAAAATCAATTTTCCCATCCCGCGCGAATTTAGGATGGCAATAATCCAAATCAACGGCATGGCCCACGGCAACGTTGTGAAAATTTGCGGGCCGAATCCCAGGCCAAAAGTGAACGGGCCAAAGGGAATTCCCGTGCTCGCGCCGAGCGCGGAAATTCCGCCGCCGATGAGCGCAATGACCATGGCGGCGAGCAACGCATTTTGCAGCGGCAATTTTCGCACGAGCGCGGCCAGTGTCGCCGCCGTCAGCAGCAAAATAAAAATTGTTTCCAGCCAGTTTGAAATTTGCGGAAAGAAAAATGTCGCAAAGGCGGACGCGAAGGCGGCGGCGAGTAAAATGGTGGCAAGCCAATGGGTCCGCGCCAAATTTTCTCTGGTTGACGGCGCGGGTTTATTTTCCGGCGAAGTTTGCGGGCGCATGTTTTCCGCAGAATACGGATTTGCCGCGCGGGGGGCAATCCTCCGCGCGCAATTTTTGGAATTGCCTTGTTTCGCGGCGGCAAAACTGCTTTTCTGCAAAAGACATTATGACGTTGGACGAAACTAAAAAGCTCATCAAAGCCTCGGCGGCGCTAATGGATTCGCGTTACGGCAAAACGGTTTTTGATGAATGGGCGGTCATCTCGCTGGCGGAAAACAAGGCGCGCGTGCTGGCTTATGTCGGCCCGCGCAACGACGATTTCCTGAAAAATTTTGCCAATGATCTCGGCGCGTTGCGCGCGGAATTGCTCGATGTAAATTATGGCGTCGGCGATTTTGCGTTTGCGCGCCACGGCACGGGCACGCGGTTCGAGGCGTTCATGGTTTTGGGCGTGGGCTTTTATCTCATCTGCAACAACACGCGCGACACGATGGATGCCATCGCCAAAGACCCGCGCTGGCTGGAAGCGCAAGTGCCGTTCGCCGAGTTGGGCGATCAATTGCGGATGAATCCGATGGTCATTTCCTCAGACACACAATTTTTCACGAAGCCTTCCTGACGGCGCGAAATTTTTCAGCCGAGCAAACCTTTCCACAGAAAAATTCCGTAAGCCGCGACGAGAATCCAGCCGGCGAATTTTGGCAATTGCCCGAACAGTGCCACGAAGAAAAAATGCAGCAGCGTCGCGCCGAGCAAAATAAACATTCCGGCGTGAAAAATTTTCGGCATCGGCATTGTGTGATACAGCGCGAAAACGCCGAGGCAGAGCGGAATGGAAACGTGCGCGTCGCCGACTTGCGAGGCATAAACCGTTTCCGGCTGACCGCGCCAACTGTAATAAACCGCCAGCAATGCGTTGGGCAAAATCATGAGCCAGCCGCTCAACCAGCCGATATATCTCGCGCTGATGAAACCGGTGTGGATGTGCGAAAGCCAGTTCACGAGCCAGTCCGTGCTGATATAAATTCCGTAAGCGCCAATCGCCAGCAACGCCAGATCAAACGGCAAACTCCAGCCGAGCGATTTTCCCTGGCGCACGTTATGTTTGAGCACGTCAAAAACATGGAAGCATTGCCAGAACAAAAACAGCCCGACCAAAACCAGTCCGTCGTTGAAATTCAAACTGCCTTTTCGTCCCAGCGCCCAAACTGCGCCGGTGAAAAATAAAACCGCCGTGAGCGTGAGCAAAAGCGAGAGCCGGTTGAGTTCGTGTTTTTTTCCGGCGGCGCTGGATTTTTTCTTGGGCGAAACGTTCATTTTTTTGAACGACACATTTGCTTTGCCATTTTTACGCGGCGGCTTTTGTTTCGGCAAAACGCGCATTCCCCAAAGAATCGCCGGCAGGCCGAGCACGAGCGTCATGTTCGTGACGTTGTTGACGAGCGAATTGATCATCACGTCCGCGCCGTTGCCGCCATGAATGCCGAGAATGAATGCAAAGATCAAATTGCCGAGGCCGGAACAATAAGGCATCACGAGCGTGCCCAGAACCGTGCCCTCAAAGCCGGTCGCGCTCATCGCTTCCAGCCGCCAAATCATCAGCGCGGACGCCGCCACGAACAGCGCCAGAAACAGCCACGGCGCAAAATGGCCTTTGGTTTCAATTGAATGAACGATCGCGTGATGCACGCGGCGGAGTTTAATGAAAAAAATTTCCAGCGCGAATTGTTTTGGCAGGATATTTCATTAAAGGTTCTGAAAAAACGAAAAGCGACGCAGGCAAAATTCGATTAGTTGCGGCGATGGAAAATTATCGCAATAATTCCGGCGATGAAACTTGGCCTCGGACTTTATCGTCATCAACTGAACCGCGAACATTTTCAGTTCGCCAGGCAATGTGGTTGCACGCATTTGGTCATTCATCTCGTGGATTATTTTCGCTCGTCGCGCAGCAATCAACCCGGCGACCAACCCGTCGGCGACGATTCCGGCTGGGGTTTGGCGGGCGACCCGGAAAAAATCTGGACGTTCGAGGAACTCGCCGGAATCAAAAAAGAAATCAACGCCGCCGGACTTGAGTTGGAAGCCATTGAAAATTTTGATCCTGCGCATTGGCACGACGTTTTGCTCGACGGTCCGAAAAAATTTCAACAGATCGAAAATCTAAAAAAATTGATTCGCAACGCCGGGCGCGCGGGCATTCCGATTTTTGGTTACAATTTTTCAATCGCCGGAGTCGCCGGGCGCGTGAAAGGAAAATTTGCGCGCGGCGAGGCCGAAGCCGTGGGCATGGACGGCCCGCTCGACAAACCGTTGCCCAACGGAATGGTTTGGAACATGGTTTATGATAAAAATGCCGCGCCGGGAATTGTTCCTTCGGCAACATCGGAACAACTTTGGTCGCGTCTGAAATTTTTTCTTGATGAAATAATTCCGGTTGCCGAAGAAGCCGGCGTCACGCTGGCCGCGCATCCCGACGATCCGCCGTTGCCGACGCTTCGCGCGCAACCGCGATTGGTTTTTCAGCCGCAACTTTACCAAAAATTGATTGACCTAAAACCAAGTCCGCGCAACGCGCTGGAATTTTGCGTCGGCACTTTGGCGGAAATGACTGAAGGAAACATTTATGACGCGGTGGAAAATTACAGCCGGCAAAAAAAACTGGCTTACGTTCATTTGCGCAACGTGCGCGACAAAGTTCCCTTTTACAAAGAAACTTTTATTGACGACGGCGACGTGGACATTTTGCGCGTGCTGCGCATTTTGAAAAAAAATAATTTTGACGGCGTGATCATTCCCGATCACGCGCCGCAGATGAGTTGCGCCGCGCCCTGGCACGCGGGCATGGCTTACGCGCTCGGATTTTTGCGCGCGGGATTGAAAATGATCGAAGCTGAAAATTATTAGCTACAGATGAATGCAGATTTTTCAGATTTGTCCGCAGATGACGCAGATTTTCGCAGATTGAACTGAATTAAATTAGGGTCTTTCCTAGTTGAGCGGGAGTGAACCTGCTGAAACACTAGGAATGACAATGCGAAACAAGTATTTGCGCCGTGCGCGCGTTTTGGAGCGGGATTTTCGGACGGTATTGCGCTGCTTTGCCCACGATTGGCCGGCCTTGACGGCGGCCAAAATGTGCGGCGTCAACCAGAACACGACGCACCGGCTTTATGGTCTGTTGCGACAACGGGTGGTGGCTTTGACCCAAGCCGAGGCCAAACCGTTTGTCGGCGGCATCGTGGAGATTGATGAAAGTTATTTCGGCCCGCGCCGGGTGCG
>DATCEV010000004.1:0-9276 GCA_036509895.1 Verrucomicrobiia bacterium | reverse complement strand
GAAATCGCGTCGCTGTCCGGCGCGGGGGATGACCCGCGCTATTTTCAAATCAGCGTGCCGGTGCAGCCGGGCAATTCGGGCGGGGCGCTGGTGGATGAGCGGGGCAACGTCATCGGCATCGTGTCGGCCAAGCTGGATGCGTCGGCGGCGCTGGCGGCGAGCGGGGCGTTGCCGGAGAATGTGAATTACGCGGTGAAGAGCAGTTTGCTCTTGAGCTTCCTGGAATCCGTGCCGGACGTTTCCGCAAAACTTAAAGAGCCGAATACGAAGGATGAATCGTTTGAGGACATGGTGAAATCGGCGCAGGATGCGGCGGTTTTAGTTTTGGTTTATTGAATTCCGTGTTTCATCCGGGTTCAATCCGTGGCTTAATTTTAGTTTCGTCGCTCACTTCATCGCCGCATAAACGCGAGGCACGTCGTCTGGCCTTTCAGACTGCCGATAAAAATCGAGTCGAGGTCAATCGCATTCGCCGCACGATTTGGTTTTTCTCTCTGGACAGTTTCGATTAAATCCTAAATCGTTTCAACACACCAACCAATATGAATTTTCAACGGCTCCTTGTTTTCGGTCTTGGCTTGGGACTGCTGCTGCCGCCGACGGCGGTTGTCGCGAAAACTGTCAGCGTGAAATCCGCCGCTGGAATCAGGGCGCAATTCGATGACGTTTCCGGGCGTTATGAAATTCTGGCGCAGCAGCACTCCTCGTGGAAGTTCGCCGGTGAACTCGGCCAGCCCGTGCGAAATGTCGTCGTCGAAAAAGGGAACGACC
Organism: Verrucomicrobiia bacterium; assembly: GCA_036509895.1. Classification (GTDB taxonomy): domain Bacteria; phylum Verrucomicrobiota; class Verrucomicrobiia; order Limisphaerales; family UBA11358; genus UBA11358. The sequence continues at coordinate 8,505 of DATCEV010000004.1, read as the reverse complement.
GCCTTGGAGCATATCAGCAAATTCGTTTCAACTGGCGGACAAACATTTCGCTCACCGGCAGCATTCGGGTTTACGATTCGCGGCGCGTGGCGATTTTCATGTGGGAATGCAATCAGGCTGTCAATGAATTACCAGCCGTTTTTCCGCGATTCACTTCCCTTCCCGCAGGACTCCACCCTTTCAGTTTCAAGAACGATGTGTTCGCGCCGCCGAGTTTCAAGTTGGAACCGAACGGCACGCCTTGGCTTTTGTATGATGATCAGGCCAATGCGGTAATCATTTCACCGGCGGACAATTTCATGATCGCCCGCATGAGCGGCGATGGCTCGAATGAAATCACGAGCGGGCTAAATGAAAAAGTCCGCCATCTGCCCGCTCACTTTCGGCACGCCACGCTGATGACTTTTGGCGACGGCATCAACGCGACGTGGAATACGTGGGGCAAAGCGTTCACCGACTGGATTGGCCGGAATCGTCCGGCGAATGATGCGGACATTGGATTGCGTTATCTTGGTTATTGGACTGACAACGGCGCGTTTTATTATTACAATTATGATCCGGCGATGGGTTACGCGGGCACATTGGAAGCGCTGGTTCGCCATTATCGCGCGCATGAAATTCCCATTCGCTATCTGCAACTCGACAGTTGGTGGTATGACAAAACCTTGACCGATCCCGACGGCAAAACCGGCCAGTCAAAAAACTCCAAACTGCCGGAAGGCGAATGGAATCGCTACGGCGGCCTGCTGAAATATGAGGCCGATCCGGCGCTGTTCACCAACGGGCTCGCGGCGTTCCAAAAGAAAATCGGCCTGCCGCTCATCACGCATAATCGCTGGATTGATCCGGCCAGCCCTTATCACGAACATTATAATATTTCCGGCTTCGCGAGCGTTGATCCGTTATGGTGGGAAAAAATCATGAACTACATCGCCGACAGCGGCGTGGTTTGTTACGAGCAAGATTGGCTCAATGTCATTTACAATCATTCATCTGAATTGTCCGCCACGGTCGGCACGGATAATGATTTTACCGGCGACATGGCGGCGGCGGCGAAAGCGCGCGGCTTGAGTTTGCAATACTGCATGGCGTTGCCGCGCTTTTTCCTGCAAGGCGCGCGTTACGACAGTCTTACGACCATTCGTGTGAGCGACGACCGTTTTCAACGCGACCGCTGGGACAATTTTCTCCACACCTCGCGGCTCGCCAGCGCCTTGGGCATCTGGCCATGGTCCGATGTTTTCATGAGCAGCGAGACGAATAATCTTTTGCTCGCCGATTTGTCCGCCGGCATGGTCGGCATCGGCGATGCCATCGGCGCGGAGCACAAGGAAAATTTGCTGCGAGTCGCGCGTCCCGACGGCGTGCTCGTCAAACCCGATGAACCATTGGTGCCGTTGGATGAAGTTTATATTGCCGAAGCCAACGGCCATAAATCACCAATGATAGCGTGGACATACAGTGACCACGGTTCGCTGCGCACGGCATATTTGTTTGCTTACAATCGGCAGAAAGTAAATTCTAAAACCGGTTTCACGCCGAGGGAACTTGGCTTCAAAGGAAAAGTTTGCGTGCTCAATGCGCGTTCAGGAGTGGCGCATAATCAATCCGCTGGAAAACGATTTATCTTCCAGTTGAATCCCGATGCGACGGGGTATTATCTCATTGCGCCGATTGGACAATCCGGCCTGGCATTTTTTGGTGACGAAGGAAAATATGTTTCCAACGGCCGTCAGCGCATTGCCGCGCTGGAGAATGCGCCCAATGGTTTGACTGTCACCATCACATTTGCCGCCGGTGAAAAATCCGTGCGCCTTTTCGGTTATGCCTCGCACGCTCCATCAGTGACTGCACAAAGCGGTTCGGTGGGCACTTTGAATTATGACGCCGGAAGTGGACGGTTTAGTGTGAAAGTTTCTCCGGCGGCGGCAATCATTTCCGGCCGGGATCCGACACAATCCGCAGTCGTCCAATTCAGCAGCAAATAAATTTTACTTCATCGCCGCATAGACGTGATGCACGTCGTCGTGGTCGTCGAGCGCGTGGAGAAAATCCATGACTTCCTTGCGGTGTGCGTCGGAAACTTCCGTGAAATTTTTCGCGACGTAGCGCATCTCCGACGCGATGACGTTCCAGCCCGCCGCTTTCAACGCCTTGGAAACGTGGTCGAGGTCTTTGATTTCGGTCAGAAAACGCGCGCCTTTTTGTCCGGCGGGAATTTCAGCGGCTTCGAGCGGCTCGATCTCCTGCGCGCCGGCTTCAATCGCGTCGGCCTCCGCGTCGCGGTTCGCGTCCGCGTGCGTGGCCTCGACGACGCCGAGGTGGTTGAAGAAAAAAGCGACGCTGCCGGGCTGGCCCATCGAACCGGCCTTGAACAGGTTGCGGATTTCCGGCGCGGTGCGGTTGCGATTGTCCGTCAGGCATTCCACGACGACGGGAACTTTGTGCGGCGCGAAGCCTTCATAAACGACCGTTTCATAAACCACTTTTTCGTCCGTGAGGCCCGCGCCCTTTTTGATGGCGCGCTCGATGGTGTCCTTGGTGACGGAAGATTTCTTGGCCTTCTCGACGGCGACAAACAGGCGCGCGTTGAGATCGGGGTCGGCGCCGCCAAGCTTGGCCGCGACCATGATTTCGCGGACGAGCTTGACGACCATCTGGCCTTTTTTGTGCGCGTTGATTTCGCGTCCGGCTTGTTTCCATTGTGCGCCCATATTTTTTGAGCGGAAAATTTAATCAATTCCCAGACCCAGCGCAACCGTAAGCAAACTCAATGTAAAACGAATTTTTTGCAGGTTTTAATCGCGAACCGGCAACGGAAGTTGTTGTCATTCATGCAATTCAGCTCGTGCGATGTGGCAATTGTGTCACAAAGGAGTTCTGGATGCCCTTATCTTGACTTTTATCAACTCCATCTTAATTTCATTCCCATGAAATGTCTTCAAAACTTTCGCAGTTGCAAAGTTGCGTTTTCCATTCTTACTACTTTCTGTTTGAGCGCCTGTCTGGCGAAGGCCGACTTTTTTGTTTCTGATTCCTACAACGATGTTGTGGATAATTATGATTCATCCGGCTCACTGGTCAGCGTCAGTTCCATCACAGGACCGACTGGATTGGCCATCGGTTCGGATGGAAATCTGTATGTGGCGACGCCGTATGATGATGGATCATCCATTGAAACTTTTAATCCAAACACCGGCTCGCCAATCGGCACTTTCACCAGCCACGTCAGCGATAATGACCTTAACAATCCCGGAGGCATCACTTTCGATTCAAGCGGGAATCTTTATGTCGCTGATTTTCAATCCAAAATCCTCGTCTACAACAATTCCGGCGGGGCGCACATCAACGAACTGACCGATATAAATCTTAATGATCCATCGAGTTTAAGTTTTGATTCTTCCGGCACGCTTTATGTTGCCGATGGAGCAAATATTTTAAGTTACAGTGGCGGTAACTTTTCCATCGTGAACACTCCGGCCACATTTTCAGACCCGCACGACGTGGGAGTCGGATTGGACGGAAATTTATATGTGCTCGATATATCCGGGTCAACCGGCGGCATTTACCAATTGAATCCTACCACCGGCTTGTCGCTGGAAATTGTCAATTACAGCACAAGCTCTTTTTTCGCAAACGATCTTGTGGCAGGCCCGGATGGAAAACTTTATGTGTCTGGCGTGGGAGACAGCGGAGACGGTGAAATTCTTCAATATGACGAAAACGGCTCCTACGATGGCGTCTATCTTGACCTCGGCTCCGGCTCTCAACCCACTTATATGGCCTTTTCTCCCGTGCCCGAACCTTCCGCGCTCGCATTGATGTCCATTGCTGGAATCATTGCAACCGTTTTTGGAATTCGCCGGAAAAAATCTGCGGCTTCGAGCGGCTCGATTTCTTGCGCGCCGGTTTCAATCGCGTCCGCGTGCGTGGCTTCAACGACGCCAAGATGATTGAAAAAAATGAAACGCTGCCCGGCTGTCCGAGCGAACCGGCTTTGAATAAATTTCTGATTTCCGGCGCCGTGCGATTGCGATTGTCCGTCAAACATTCGACAACGACCCTCGCCGCAACAAATCGCCGCCATTGGGAAAAAAGCATTTTTTGAAACGCCCGACGAACTGCGAACGCAAATTGATGATTTGCAGAAAAAAATTTGATGCCGCAAATGAATTGATCTCGGCTCATCTTCCGCGAAAGGCGCGGGAAGCATATCGTGAGTATTCGGAAAGTCTTGCCACACACGTTTTAGAAAATGAATCCCTAGAAAAATGCGAAGGGCGGATTTACGATGATTTTGAAAAGGAATTTCGTGAAAAATTGATAAGCGCAAAAAATCTGGCAAAGACCTATGGCAATAAGACCTTCGAGTTAGTAAAGCCCCACATTCAACGTTATACTGACCTTGTTCGAGACTTGGCCGATAATATCGCTCACAACGAACAATCAAAATGCGATGAGATTGGGATTCCGTGGAAGCCAAGTGATTATTTACTTCGCATCTACAAGGCCGCTGATTATGTGGAACAACGCATAAAAACCGGCCATTTTAACAATAGCGGCGCACCACCGAAAGTAATCGCCGACTTCGTTGTCTATAACGAATGAAAAAATAATCACCAATACATTACCACAAAATTTGTGCCTAAAACAAAAATAGACCTTGTAGATTTTGAAGTTCAATACGTTGCCCCATTAAAACAAGTCACCCCATCAAAACCTATGCCTAAAGATAATGCTGAAATCACCGCCGAATTAACAAATAAAATTGAAACGATTCAGTCGAGGCTTAATATCGAGCGACGGCTGCGCATTGAATCCACAATCAATGATTTGGTCTATAATTGTCAATTGACTGCGGGCGAGGCTGACAAGGCAATTGTTCGCGCTCTCGCGGATGAAACCTATCTGGCCGAGTTGCAGAGCCGTCCGCAAGTATTGCCGGGCGGCGCGCCGTTGAACTTTTCGTCGGTTCATACGACGAATGATTCCGTCCGCAATGCGCTGGGGGAAATCACGAAGAATGTCGGCAAAGGCGGTCAAGATTCACTTTACAACGCAGCCGAACGCAGCCGGCGCGCAAGCCAAGTATATGTTGAATCACGCGACAGAATTCTTCCAGTTTTGAACGCGGCGGCAGCGAACACGATTGACGCGGGATTGAAACGGGTTTTGATTTTGAATGAAACCGTGCGTGATTTTGCCACCCGCGTCCTTCCGTTGCGGTTATTTTCAACCGTGTTTGAAAATGTCCCGCTGCAAGGCACCGACCAAGTCGTTGTTCCCTATTATCCTTTACAGGCCGCAGCGAGTCAGGATTTTGTTGACAGCGATGGCACAGGCGGCACGGGTTATCAGTTCGGTCAGGCAACGCAGACGAACAGTAAAACGATCACGGTCAACAAACGCAAATATCAGCCGTTGGATTATTCCAGCAGCGAATTCCGCCGCCAGCCGTGGTTTGACGCCGCGCGGCTCGTAAAAATCAACGCGGAAAAACTCGCCGTGGACATTTTGAAAGATATTTTGAGCGTCATTGTTGCGGCGAATTATGGCCCGGCAGTTAAAAACATTCCAGCCGCAGGTTATAGTAGCGACGACATTGTTGATCTCAAGACAATCGCCGACAATCTCAATTGGCCGGATGCCGGACGCGCCCTGATTGTGGATAGTTCGATTGGCAATTCGCTGGCGAAAGACCCGGACTACAAGCTGGCCTTAAACATCGGCACCCCTAGCGTTACTCAACGTGGCACGTTTCCTAACCTGTCTGGATTTGATTACGCATGGATGCCGAATTTTCCGAACAATGGTGAAAATTTACTAGGAGTCATCGCTTACGCTTCTGCATTGGGCGCGGCTTTTGCTCCGGTTGACCCGGCAGCGGGCGTGCGTCAACAGTTGGTGGCTTATGAAATCGCCACTGATACCGCAACCGGTATCAGCCTTAACTACCGTCATTGGGGCGCGGCCCAGGCTGATCGTGATTTTGAAGTGATTGAAAGCGCGTATGGTTATGCGCCATTTTTAGCGAATGCCCTACAGCGGCTTGCAGCGCCTTAATAATTTCCCGTCCTTGTTTTGGATTTTTGTTTTATTCAAATTCAAATAAAGGATGCACACAACGCGTAGCTGTGCGCGTGGAAAACGCAGGGGGCGGATTGTTGGGATTCGCCCCCTGCAAATAATTTATAAAAATCTATGAAAATATTTTACGCACAATCCGCCATGACGGTGCCGGAACCTTGTAAGGTTCTTGGAACGGCGTTAAAGCCGTTCTGCCTCGGTCATCATCTGCTGTTCAAAAGGTTGGGATTGCTGTTTTGTGGTCACGCATTGGCGGATGTTTCCGAGGAAGATATTCTCGTCGGCATCGCGATCTGCGCGGGGGAAAGTTATGAAAAAACACTTGAACAGTTTTTAACGGGCGAGTGGACGGCGGTGTTTGAGAAATGGCTGAAAGATATGCGCTCCGCGTTCGCGGCGCGGTTACTTCGCCGCCGTAAGTTCAATAAAAATTTGATTAAGGACGCCGAGATATTATTCCGCGCATATCTCCAAGACGGTTATCAGCCGACTCCGGTATGGAAACATGACATCAAGGGCGGCATTTCGCTTTCCGCGCCGTGGGAACTGGTTTTGAAAAACCGGCTGGTCATGGCGGGTTATGCCGAGACGGAAGTGTTGAACGGCTATCTACCGGCACGCTGGTATGATTATTATACAGTCAGCGAACTTCAATGGGCTTCCAAATGCAAGGACGAAAAGAAATGGCGCAAAATTTTCTATACGCAGGAAGATGCTAAAGCGATAAACGCCAAACCTAACCCACAGAATCAAGAATAATATGGCATTGCGCGTGGACATGACGGGAAATGCAACCGGCGTTACGCAGATGTTTAATACCGTGCGGACGCAGGCGAAAGGATTTGCGAGTTCTATCACGAACGAAGTCGGTTCATCGTGGGCTGGAATTGGAAAGTCTTTTACGGCGGGGATCGCGGGGGCGCTGGCGGTTGGCGGAATTAAGAATGCGATTCAAGGCTTCATCGCTGGCGGCAAGGAAATCAAGGAAGTTGCCGAGCAAGTGGATATGTCAACGGATTCATGGCAGCGATGGGCTAACGCCGTGGACAACGCTGGACTATCCACCGAAGGTTTCATGCGCGTGGTCGAGGCGTTGCGCTCGAAAATGACGCAAGGCTTGACGGACCCGAAGGCGCGGTCCGACATGAACAAGATTGGAATCACCGACAAAGATTTTGCCGCTTACAACAGCGGAAAACTTTCGATTGACCAGCTTTTGCAGCGCGCCCTTGCCAACGCCAAAGGCAGCAATCAGCAGCGGCAAAATCTGACGGACATCATCGGGGCTCGCGGACTTAAATTTGAAGATGCGGCAACTCATGTCAACGATCCGATCAATAATCCACTTTACGACCCTGACGCCATAAAAGCCGCCGCCGATGCCGACCGTTACGAAAAGCAGCTTGGGAAATATAAAAATGAGGGCATCGTTCACGCAGGGCAAATTTTTAGCTCTCAAGACATGGAAGGCGCTTATGTCACTCAAATAATGGATTGGATAGGCTCGCTTTTCGGAAAAAAACCAAAATCCAGTGCCGCCGCCGCGCCGTCATCGCCCAAAGATTTTTGGGCTGCCTTTAGTGTTGACCCGATGGACGCGCGATTAGAAGCACAGAGACAAGAACAGCTTCAAACTGACAAACAACGGCAACGTCGCTCACAAGATCAAACAAACGACTTGGACGAACAGGTAGAGTCTCGATCCTTTCGTATGGCCGATTCACAACGCGATTTGATGACCATTGGCGACCGTCGCGCCGCAATTTCAGGCGAGATACCAAGATTAAATGCGGAGATTTCCGCGCGCAATTCCGCCGCACCAACTATTTTTTCAAAAGATGAAAACGAAATACAGACACGAACAGGGAAAGCGAAGTCCGAAGATTTTTTAACTGATACCCAACGCAATTCCCTTAAGGGCGCAACTGGAAAATCTCGGGACTTTCAAATCAATGAACTACGGGAAGTATTCAAACAACAAACAGATTCATTAGTCCAGGCTTTGAATGAACGCAAAGATAAATATCAGGGGCGAACGGACGATTTACAGGAGCGCGTTGAAAAACTATCTGGCTCTTTAATGGAAAAACCACTTTCTTTCAAAGCGGATTCGATGGCGAAAGCAGGTTTATATTCTGCCAGTGCATTAAGATTTAACCCTATAGACACTCACACATTCCTTGAGTATCATCGCTGGCGTGAATTGAGTGCCGCGTGTAATGCGATTCAGCCAGTTTGACCAAGCGCGAGTCAGTTCAACTTTCCATTTTCCGTTCTTTAGAGCAAATTAAATAAAACTATAGCCGCATGAGGCGAACCAGTTGAGGGCATCTTGGCGGGTGACGGTTTGCAGTGCGTCGGCGATGGCTGTCAGGAGTTCGGCGCAGGTGCGGGCCTGGGCGCTGCGGAGAAATTGTT
>DATCEV010000003.1:0-83125 GCA_036509895.1 Verrucomicrobiia bacterium | reverse complement strand
GGATTTTCGTTCGCCCTGTAAGGGCAAACCAAACACGGGTTGGGATAGGGATCGCCCTTTCAGGGCGCAGGAACATTGGATATTTATTCCGAGGGCGATGCCCTCGGCTACGATGGTTCAGGCCGTTGGCCTGAATGTGCCAAGGTTGATTTGAACCGCTATATTCGTGCTAATTCGTGAAATTCGTGTCTAAAAAATCTGTGTTTCATCCGTGTTTCATCTGTGGCTAAATGTCCGCGTGAAAATCGTTGGCATCATTCCCGCGCGGTTTGCTTTTCGTCGCTTGCGAATGACGCTTGGATAAGGTAAAAATAAACCATGAGCGTCATCACTCTCAAAGCGCATTACGACGGCAAGCAGGTTTGCCTGGACGAGCCTTATGAATTTCCGGTGAATTCAAAACTTATCGTAACTGTTTTGCCGGGCGATTCATTGGAAGAGGAGCGGCAGGCGTGGCTGGCCGCGTCGCAGGCCGCGTTCGTTCGCGCTTACGGCGATGACGAGCCGGATTATTCCAACGCCGTGCTGCGCGAAACGCCGCCGCGCCAATGAAAGAAGGGGACGTAATCCTCGTCCCGCTGCCGCAGGCGGATGGCCAGCGAAAACCGCGTCCGGCAATCATCTTGAAAATTCTTCCGCCGTTCGGCGATTTTCTGGTTTGCGGCGTCAGCACGCAATTGCGCCAGCAGGTGCGCGGTTTGGACGAATTGATTTTGCGAAGCGACAAAGATTTTGCGGAAAGCGGACTGCAAATGGATTCGCTGATCCGCGTCGGTTTTTTGGCGATTTACACGCAACAACAAGTCATTGGAGACATCGGGGAAATTTCTTCGGAACGGCATCGGCGTCTGTTAAGGCAATTGTCGGAATTTTTGATTTCAACCAAACGCTTCGCATGAAAATCGTTGGCATCATTCCCGCGCGGTTTGCTTCGACGCGGTTTCCCGGCAAGCCGCTCGCGCTCATTGCGGGCAAGCCGCTCCTCCAGCACGTCGTCGAGCAATGCCAGAAGGCAAAATCGCTTTCGGAAATTATCGTGGCCACGGACGACACGCGCATCTGGGAAGTGGCGCAGAATTTCTGCCGCGTGGAAATGACGCGCCCGGAACATCCGAGCGGCTCGGACCGCATCGCGGAAGTTTGTGAACGCTGCGACTGCGACGCCATCGTGAACATTCAAGGCGACGAACCATTGATTAATCCGAACGTGATTGATGCGGTGGCGAATGCGCTGGCGCAAAATGAAATGTCCACCGCCGCGACGCGCATCAAGAATCCCGCCGAGCTGGACAATCCGAACGTGGTGAAAGTTGTTGTCAACGCCGCCGGCCGCGCGTTATATTTTTCGCGGCGCACGATTCCGTATCTGCGCGAGGCCGCCAGTGGTTCGACGAGCGAACAGTTGGCGGCGTTTGCTTTTTTGAAGCATCTGGGCATTTACGGTTACCGGCGTGAAACGCTATTGCGGCTGGTGAAATTCCCGGTGTCGCCGCTGGAAAATACGGAGAAGTTGGAGCAGTTGCGCGCGCTGGAAAACGGCATCCAGATCGCGGTCGTGCAGGTGGATTACGATAGCATCGGCGTTGATTTGCCAGACGACGTCGCAAAAGTGGAAAAAATTATTAGCCACAGATGAAACACGGATTGAACACAAATTTCTAAAACCATTTTTTGAAATATGAATCAATCGAACAGTGAATCAGCGCGATTGGCTCGTGAGGCAACCGCCATTTTCAATCGTTGCGGCGCACTCTCTGAAGAAGCGACTCGTCTTTTCACTGAATCCACCAACCTTTCGCGGAAAGCAAAAGCGTTTTTTTTTGGTCGTTCCAAATTAATTGCGGAAGCAAGACAGTTAATTGACAAAGGCCATGCGTTAATGAGCGAGGAAAAAAGATTGATGGAAGAAGGCAACCAGCTGTTAGAGCAATCCAAAAAGTTGAAACAAAGTCAACCGGCATCCAATTATGTCACTTGCCACTGCCAGCATTGCGACACTGGAATTGAATTTAATGCCGTCGAACTCGCCGAAGAAAATTCTCTCGTGCCTTGTCCGCATTGTGGGCTTGAAACAAAACTTTTTGTCCCGCAATTGACAGAAGTGCCAAAATCTGAAGTCGAAAAGCCTACGCGAGACGCAAATCAAAAAACGTTAGAAGATATTCTGAAAAGGCACGAAACCATAGCAAAGATTTACTACAATCAAGATGAACTGGAACTCGCCGTTGATAAAGTAATATTCCGAAAACGCGGTTGGGCAAATGCTCTTGCATCTGGCATGAACGGTGACCGGACGATTTTAATTTCATCAATTACAGCGATGCAGTTGAAACCTGCTGGATTGTTAACCCCTGGATATATTCTTTTTTCGTATGCAGGAAGCAAACCTTTCATGGGCGGTGTTTGGGAAGCTACTCAAGACCCGGACACATTTCTTTTTGGAAGAGAACAGGACGATCAAGTTGCTGATTTCAAAGCAAAAGTTGAAAAGCTCATGCAAAACTTGAATCAAGCAACTCCTGTTTCAAATTTTCCACCGGCTTTGACAGATGAAATTCGCAAATTGGCGGAACTTAAGCAGCAAGGAATTTTATCGCAGGAAGAATTTGATGCAGGCAAGAGAAAATTGTTATCATAAATTTTTATCCGTGTTTCATCTATGTTCAATCTGTGGCTAAAAAATTCCTTCGCGTTCTTCGCGCGCCGCTTTTCACGCGCTTGCTAAAAATCAATTTTTGCCGGATAATAAAACCATGAGTGCGACGGAAATCATCGAGCAATTCAAAGTTCTGCCCGTCAACGAACGGGCGCAGGTGACGAAATATGTCGTGGAGCACGACGATTCGTGGATTCCTGACGAGTTCAAGGAAGCCATGCAGGACGCCGAGGCCGGCCGTTTCGTGGACATGGAAACCGCGCTGTTCAAAACTCCGCCGCCGCGTCTGCAATGAAGTATCGCTATCGCGCAGTCGAGCGATTCTGGACGATCTTCTACCGTCTTTCTCCCGCGCAAAAAGAAGCGGCGCGCAAGGTTTGGCTCATATTCAAGGAAGACCCATTTGACGCACGATTGCGGACGCATAAAATCCATCGTCTGTCCGCAACGGGCGCACCATTTCCGCCGTTGAAATTGAAGGCGACTTGCGCTCGTTGTTTTATCTGGATGGCGAAACCGTTGTCTCACTCGTTGTCGGCACGCATGACATTTACAAAGGTTGATTCAATTGTGGCAACTGAAACCTAAAGGGGGCAGTCCCAAGTTTTGAACAATTTTTCCGCGTTCGTTTTATTGCCTTAATTTTCATCCGTGTTTAATCTGTGGCTAGAAAAATTCTGAAATGAAATTCATATTCGTAACCGGCGGCGTGGTGAGTTCGTTGGGCAAGGGCCTGACGGCCGCCGCGCTCGGCACGCTGCTCGAAAATCGCGGCCTCAAGGTCGCGCTGCAAAAGTTCGACCCTTATCTCAATGTTGATCCCGGCACGATGTCGCCATATCAGCACGGCGAAGTTTATGTGCTCGACGACGGCGCGGAGACCGACCTCGACCTCGGCCATTACGAGCGGTTCACGAACGTCAAGCTGACGCGCATGAACAATCTCACGAGCGGCCAGGTTTATCAGACCGTGCTCAACAACGAACGCGAGGGAAAATATCTTGGCAAAACGGTGCAGGTGATTCCGCACGTCACGGACGAAATTAAAAATCGCATTCACGCGCTCGGCGAAAAAACGAAGGCCGATGTCATCATTACGGAAATCGGTGGCACGACTGGCGACATCGAAGGCTTGCCGTTTCTCGAAGCGATTCGCGAGTTTGTTTTGGAAGCCGGACGCAACAACGCGATTTTTTTGCACGTCACTTATGTGCCGTTCATCAAAGCCGCCGGCGAATTGAAAACGAAACCGACGCAGCAATCCGTCGCCAAGCTGCGCGAAATCGGCATCATGCCGCACATTTTAATTTGTCGTTGCGAAAAACCGCTCGACAAAGAATTGCGTGAAAAAATTTCTTTGTTCTGCAACGTGCCGATTGAAGCGGTCATTGAGGAAAAGGACGTTGACCATTCCATTTACGAAGTGCCGCTGATGTTGCAACGCGAGCGGTTGGACGACATCGTTTGCGAATTGCTGCAGTTGACTACGCCCGCGCCAAACATGACGCATTGGCAGGAAATCATCCGCAAACTCATCGCGCCGGCGCATCGCGTGCGCGTCGGAGTCGTGGGAAAATACATCGGCTTGCAGGACGCTTACAAATCGGTTTATGAAGCGACGATTCACGGCGGCATCGCCAACGATTGCGGCGTGGAAATCGTGCAGGTGGACGCGGAGGAAATTGAAAAATTTGGCGCGGAAAAAATGTTGCGCGGCCTCGGCGGAATTTTAGTGCCCGGCGGATTCGGCGAACGCGGCGTCGAAGGAAAAATTCTCGCGGCGCAATACGCGCGCGAAAATAAAATTCCGTATCTCGGACTTTGCCTGGGAATGCAGATCGCGACGATTGAATTCGCGCGCAACATTTTGAAAATGCCCAAGGCGCACTCGACGGAATTCGATCTGCACACGCCCAATCCGGTCATCGCGATGCTCGACGAACAGACGCGCGTCACGAAAAAAGGCGGCACGATGCGGCTCGGGTCGCAGCCCTGCCAGTTGACGCTCGGCTCGAAAGCGGCGACACTTTACGGCTCGTTCGTCATCAACGAACGCCATCGCCACCGCTACGAATTCAACAATGCCTACCGCGAAAAATTCGAGAAGGCCGGTTTTGTTTTCAGTGGCAATTCACCCGACGGCAAGCTCGTCGAAGTCATCGAACTGAAAGACCATCCGTTTTTTGTGGCGAGCCAGTTTCATCCAGAATTCCAGAGCAAGCCCCACCAGCCGCATCCGCTGTTCAAGGCCTTCATCGCCGCCGCGCACCAGAACATCCATCACAAGCCGCTGTGACACGAACTGGAAAATTTACTCTCTATTTTTTATGTGTTTGCGCCGCATTCGTAGCTGTCGCAATTGTAGCCTTCATCATTTGGCGCGTGAATCTGGCGCATGAGGTGAATGCGAAATTGGCTGCGATTCGCGCCGCTGGTTTGCCGACGAATGGCGCGGAGGCAAATAACTATTATACCGCCGTTCCCGACGAGGAAAATGCGGCGTTGAAAATGGAGAAGGTCTTTGCGTTGATGACCAACTACAATGGCCGCCGCTCCAATGAAGTGGATGCCATTAAATTTCCACAGCGAAAAGATACTCTGACGCAGGAACAATTGGAATTGCTCGCGGGCTATTGTGCGATGAATTCAAACGCGCTCGCGCAAGCCGGAGAAGCAGTTAAATTTCCGCGTTGTCGTTATCCAATGGATTTGTCATGGGGTGCTGCCACGTTGCTACCGCATTTGGCCAAACTCAAAGCGATGTCCCGTGCGGCGGAATTCCAATCACTTTTGGACACCAATGAATCGTCCTTTGACATTTCAACGATTATTGGCATGGCTCACACGCTGGACGATGAGCCGGTTGTAATTTCAAAGCTTGTCAGGATTGCCATGTTGAACATGGCAGAGATAACACTGGAGCGCCGTTTGACCGTGGGAACTTTGGATGACGCGAAAATGAAACATTTAAGCGAATTGTTTGCCGAAGCGGCCAAGACCAATCAAATGGCTAATGGACTAATCGGTGAACGAGCAGCATTTATGCGATATTTTCGCATGAGTTACGCCGAAATAAAAAAACTTGCCGACGATAGCGATGAAAATTCATCCGAGCAAAGTGGCCCGCCATTGCCGGGTTCTCAACCATTCATTTTTAGGTTGACCGGATTTTTTGAGCGCGACCAACGATTTTATCTGCAAGCAATGGAAACAAATATTTCACTCGCAGAAATATTTCCCAGAAAGATTTCAACAATTACAAATATTGAGGAGCAAATTTCCCAAACCAGCAGGCATAATTATTACATTCTTTCATCCATGTTGTTGCCCGCGCTGGGAAATACAATTATCAAAGAGGCAAACAGTTTGGCGCAAGTTCGCTCCGCGCAAACGGCGCTTGCCGTTGAACGTTTTCGATTGGCGTATGGAAAATTGCCCGAAAAACTCGATGGACTCGTTCCCCAATTTCTTTCCGCCGTGCCTACCGATCCATTCGACGGTCAGCCTTTGCGTTATCATCTTTTAGAAAAAGGTTATGTGATTTATAGCATCGGCAGCGATGGTGAAGACAATGGCGGGCGCGAGCGACCAATGAGTATCAAGTCCACTGACAAAACACACTACGACATTACTTTCACCGTCGAACGATAATCGGCAGAATTCGCCGTGAATTATTCCGAAGCCATCCAGTTTCTTTACGGCCTGCAAATGTTCGGCGCGAGGGCTTGTCGAAAGGTGACGCGTGGTTTATCTTGCGGCCATGAATGTAAACGCCATCGTCGGCGGAAAGTTGATCAAGCTGAAGCTCTCGCCCGGCCTGGCCGCCGCCTGGAAACAAAACAAGGGGCGGCACATGAGCGAGACGGAAGCCGTCCGTTTTGTGGAAACCAAACGGCGCGAACACGCCTTGCGCCAAGCCAGCCCCTACCTTGCGAGTCATTCTTGACACCTGCGTCCTGAAACTCGCCACGCTGCCCAATCCCGAAAACAAGGCGGCGGTCATCTGGGAGCTTTGCCGGCGCGGAAGGTTTCAGATTTTTGGCAACCCGGATACGCTGGGTGAATATCATCGCGTGCTGGCGAACCATCCGTTGTTCCTCGAGGAGATTCAAGCCGCCGTCGAATTGTGTTATCCATTTTTCACCGCAACGGCCATTGAACATGAGCCGGACAACCGTTTTCTGGAAGTCGCGCTGGCAGTGCAGGCCGATTACCTCATCACCGTCAACACCGCGCGCGGCCACTTCGACCGAAAAAGTTATGAGAACGTGCGCGTCGTGACTCCAAGTGAATTTCTCAAACAGCGCGAGGTTCAATTGCTGCTGGCCGACATTTAACGGCGGTTCGCAAAGATTTTCCGTCGGAAGAAAAGTGGCAAAGGTTTTGAAGATTTGCGACGCTATCAGCGCGTGAATTATTCCGAAGCCATCCAGTTTCTTTACGGCCTCCAAATGTTCGGCGCGAATTTCGGGCTGGAAAACACGCGCCAGCTCGCCGCGCTCGCCGGCAATCCGCAGACCCAACTCCCGCTTCATCCACGTCGCCGGCACGAACGGCAAAGGCTCGACCTGCGCCATGCTCGAAAGCATTTATCGCGCAGCGGGATTGCGCGTCGGACTTTTCACCTCGCCGCATCTCGTTTCGTTCCGTGAACGGATTCAGGTCAATCGCCAGTTGATTCCTGAAAACGAACTCGTCCGGCTGGTGGAAGAGTTGCGCAACGCGTTACAAAGTAGCGCAGGCGTCCCGCCTGCAAGCGGCAGCCGGGACGGCTGCGCTACCCTTTTTGAATTCGCCACCGTCATCGCTTTGAAATTTTTCGCGGAGCAAAAATGCGACCTCGTGATTTGGGAAACCGGCCTCGGCGGACGGCTCGACGCGACGAACATCGTCACGCCGCTCGCCGTCATCACGAACATCGCCTTCGACCATCAGCAATGGCTCGGCGAGTTGTTAATTTTTTTGATTTCTAAAGTTCCAAAGTTTCACACGGCACATCCTGCGCGGCGACGTGGAGTTGGACGTGCCGCGCGCCGATTTGAAAGAGTTGCTCGGCCATGACGTGTTGCGCGAGATCGGCCTGGTTGCATTCGCGGCTCAAGTGCGCGAGGTAAAGATGTTTCAATCCGGCGGACATGATTTGCGCGGCGGCTTCGGCGGCGGCCACGTTTGAGAGATGACCGTGGCGTCCAAGAATCCTTTGTTTCAAACTCCACGAGCGGCGCGGACAATCCTGCAACATTTTCACGTCGTGATTGGATTCGAGGACGAGGACGTTCGCGGCGCGGATGCGATCCATGACGAGCTTCGTCATATGGCCGAGGTCGGTGACAAAACCAAAATTGCAAGTCGCGGTGCGAATCAAAAATCCGACCGGGTCTTGCGCGTCGTGCGGAATGGAAAAAGTTTCGACGAGCAAATCGTTCAATTCAAAATTGTCGCCGGTTTGAAACAACCGCCATTCGAGTTGCGCGAGAAAATCGGCGGCGGTTTTTTCGATGCCGTCAAAAAGCGGGTCGCGTTTTTTGCTGTTCCATCTGGTTTTGAACGCCCACGCGGTGGCTGCCTGCGTTTCGCGATTGCAATAAACCGGGATTTTTAATTTATCGGCGAGTCCGAGCACGCCGGCAATGTGGTCGGCATGTTCGTGTGTGATCAAAAGGGCGGTCAAATTTTCCGGCGCGCGACCAATCAAAGCGAGGCGCGTGCGGATTTGGCGCGGAGAAAATCCGGCGTCAATGAGCACGCGGCAATTTTCGGTTTCGAGATAGGCGCAATTGCCGCTGGAACCGCTGCCCAGAATGGTGAATTTGGCGGACACTGACTGACGTTAAATATGCGGCGCGCGCCGCGCAAACTTTTTTGGCGGAAAATTTGAATTTTGCGGAAGTTCGAGTATTATGTCGGGCAATCGTTGTTTTGGCATAAACCTTGCGGACTTTGGGCAGATGATTTCCAGGCAATATGTAAAATTGCGGCGCTGGCTTTTTAGCGCCGCCGTGGGCGGATTTTTTTTATCCGATGGAATTTTTTCAAGTTCCGCCGCGAATCTTCATTTTTTGCACGGCCATATTCCGGCCGCCGTGAAGCATTTGACGCCGATCGGCCGGCTTTCCGCCACGCGCCATTTGGATCTGGCCATCGGCCTGCCGTTGCGAAACAAGGAAGAATTGACGAATTTGCTGGAAGCAGTCAGCGATCCAGCCAGCCCGCATTACCGGCATTATTTGACCCCGGCGGAATTTGCGGAAAAGTTCGGCCCGACGGAATCGGATTATCAGGCGGTCACGGATTTCGCGAAGACGAACGGTTTCACCATCACGGCGGAATATCCCAATCGCATGTTGCTGGACGTGAACGCTCCGGTCTCGGCCATCGAAAAAGCTTTTCACGTCAATTTGCGCGTCTATCAACATCCAAAAGAAAATCGAACTTTTTTCGCGCCGGATGCCGAGCCGTCCGTGGATTTGAACGTGCCGATTTTGGATGTGAGCGGCTTGAACAATTTTTCGCTGCCGCATCCGAAGGTTAAAGTTTTGCCTTTGAAAAATGCCACTGCCACGCCCCGCGCCGGTTCGGGTTCGGGCGGAACTTATTTGGGAAATGATTTTCGCGCCGCGTATGTTCCAGGCGTGTCATTAGACGGCGCGGGACAAACCCTCGGACTGGTGCAGTTCGACGGCTACTACGCCAACGACATTGCCAATTATGAAAACCTCGCCGGCCTGCCGCAAATGATGTTAACCAATGTTTTGCTGGACGGTTTTAACGGCATTCCCACGACCGGCGCCAACAGCGGGAACATCGAAGTTTCTTTGGACATCGAAATGATGATTTCCATGGCGCCGGGCCTTTCGAAAATAATCGTGTATGAAGGCAACTTGAATAATTTCATTCCCAACGACGTGTTGAACCGGATCGCCACGGACGATGCCGCCAGCGAAATCAGTTGTTCCTGGGGTTGGAGCGGCGGACCTGATGCCACGACCGCGCAAATTTTTCAGATGATGATTTTGAACGGCCAGTCTTTTTTTAATGCTTCGGGCGATGACGCTGCGTATGCCAGCGGCGCATTGGACAATCCATCGAACGACGGCTCGCCTTCCAGCAGTCCGTTCATCACGCAAGTTGGCGGCGTGACGTTGACAACGAGCGGGCCGGGCGGTTCATGGCAATCGGAAACGGTTTGGAATCGCGGCAACAACATCGGCAGCAGCGGCGGCATCAGTTCGAGCAATTTGATTCCCGCCTGGCAGGCCGTCATTGACATGAGCGCCAATCACGGCTCGATGACGAATCGAAACATTCCCGATGTCGCGCTGACGGCGGAAAATGTTTTTGTTCTCTATGGCAACGGCAACAGCGCCGCCGTCGGCGGCACCAGTTGCGCGGCACCGCTTTGGGCGGGCTTCATCGCACTCGTCAATGAACAATCTCTGGCCAACGGCCATGCGCCGGTCGGCTTTATCAATCCCGCAATTTATGCGATTGGCCAAAGCGCGAATTACACCGCCGATTTTCACGACACCACCGTCGGAAATAATTTTAACAGCAGCAGCCCGGCAAATTTTCCCGCCGTTTCCGGCTACGATCTTTGCACGGGTTGGGGCACGCCCAATGGCATGAATTTAATCACCGACCTCGCCACGCCGGACAATTTCGGAATTTTTCCGGCCACAGGTTTTGACGTTACTTCAATCGTTGGAACGCCCTTCAGCGAGACCGACGAAATTTTTTCACTGACGAACGCCGGTGAAACTTCGCTGGATTGGTCGGTCAGCACACCTGCATGGCTCACGGCTTCGCTTGCCAACGGCACGTTGGAACCGGACTCAATGACCGATTTGACCATCAGCTTGAATTCCACCGCCACCAATCTGGCTGGCGGAACCTACGCCGGCGACGTTTCCTTCATCAACCAAAGCAGCGGCGTCGTGCAAAGCCGCCATTTCATATTGCAGATAGAATCACTCGCGCAAAATGGCGGTTTTGAAACCGGCGATCTCACCGGCTGGACGCTCACCGGCGATCCTGGCAATTATAATTTTGTCGCCACCAGCACGACCATTCCCTACATGTCGCCGCATTCTGGAACCTATTATGCCGCGCTGGGCGAAGTCGGTTACGTTGCCGATCTTTCAAAAACTGTTCCCACGATTGATGGGCAACCTTATTTACTTTCGCTCTGGCTCAACAGTCCCAACACCCATAATAAATACCTGACCACCCCCAATGAATTCAACGTGGCTTGGAACGGAAATACTCTCTTCGACCAAACCAATATCGCCCAAATCGGCTGGACCAATCTGCAATTCATCGTCGCCGCCACAAACTCCCTGGGCACCGTGCAATTCGGCGCGCGAAATGACAATTACTATTTTGGCCTCGACGATGTCAGCGTTTCTCCCATCACGCTGCCGACCTTTCAAACCGCGACGGAAACCAACAACGCCTTCAATTTTACCTGGAACGCCACGACCGGTTTGGTCTATCAAGTTCAATACAAAACCAATTTGCTGCAAACCAACTGGCTCAATCTCGGCCAAACCATCAACGCGAACAGCTCCCTCATTTCCACGTTCGACACCAACGCCATGTTGAACTCGCCGCAAAGATTCTATCGCATCCAGATCGTGAAATGATTCCCCGCCTTGCCGCGCCGCTTCGATAAAGTAATATGGCCGCGTGACCGGTTTGCTTCCACGCCTTGAATCGTCAATCCAAAACCGCCGCCTCTTTGCGCGCGGCCAAAAAATCCTCGTCGCCGTTTCCGGCGGAGTGGATTCGATGGCTTTGCTCCACGCGCTGGAAAAAATTTCTGCGAGTCAAAAATGTAAAATCGTCATTGCGCATTTCAATCACCAACTGCGCGGACGCGCGAGTGATGCGGACGAAAAACTCGTCCGCCAGGCAGCGGCAGAATTAAAATTGCCGGTTGTCGTCGAAAGTGCCGACATAAAAGCGTTTGCCAAAAAATCAAAACTTTCGGTGGAAATGGCCGCGCGCAAATTGCGCCATGAATTTTTTGCGCGAATTGCGCGCGAACAAAAAATCAAAATCATTGCGCTCGCGCATCATGCCGACGATCAGGTTGAACTTTTCTTTTTGCGGCTTTTGCGCGGCGCGGGCGGCGAAGGTCTGGCCGGAATGAAATGGAAATCGCCTTCGCCCGCCGACAAAAAAATTTCGCTGGCCCGTCCGTTGCTCGATTTTTCAAAAAGCGAACTGCAGGATTTTGCGCGCGAAAATAAAATCCCTTTCCGCGACGACGCGACCAATTTTTCCACCGACTTTTTGCGCAACCGGATTCGCAACGAACTTTTGCCGTTGCTCCGAAAAAAATATCAGCCCGGCCTGAACCAAACCGTTTTGCGGCTCATGGAAATCGTCGGCGCGGAATCGGAATTTGTTGGCGAAGCGGCGGCGAAACTCTGTAGGAGACGAGGTGACGAGTCTCAAATCAAAAATGGAAATGAATTAGAGACTCGTTACCTCGTTTCCTGCGGTTTTGAAAAGTTGCCGGTCGCAATCCAACGGCGCATTTTGCAATCGCAACTTGTGGAACTTGGCGTGAGTGCAGATTTTGAATTGGTGGAACAGCTTCGAGAAACTTCTGGAAAATTTGTGAGCGTCGGCTCCGGCTTGTCAATTTCACGCGACGCAACCGGCAAATTAAAACTGCAAGAACAGCAATCGGCGGAGTTCAATGCCAATGAACTTGAAGTAAATCTGGCGCGCGGAGCAAGGGAAGCAATTTTTGGCGGCGTAAAATTTAGCTGGAAATTTGCGGGAAACGACGCGACGGGTCTCAAATTCAAAAGTCAAAGCCTCGTTACCTCGGCTCCTACGAAAATTAGACATGAATTTTTTGACGCAGACAAAATTGGCGGAGAAATCATTTTACGCCATTGGCGCGCGGGCGACCGTTTTTGGCCGATTGGTTTGAAGTCGCCGGTCAAGTTGCAGGATTTGTTCACGAACGCAAAAATTCCGCAAACGCAAAGGCGTCATTTGATTTTGGGAGAAACCAGTCGCGGTGAAATTTTTTGGGTCGAGGGTTTGCGCATTTCCGAGAATTTCAAAATCACGCCAACGACTAATCGGCATTTGATCTGGCAATGGCGGCGTTAATTTGCGTTCCAAAGGCGTTTGGAAAAATCCTTTACACGGCATTTGCGGCTGGCTAGAATTCGCGGCTATTGATTATGGAAGCGAAGACAAAGACGATTGAACAATTCAAGACGCACGCCAAGGACACGGGTTCGGCGGACGTGCAGGTCGCGCTGCTCACGCACCGCATCAACCATTTGACCGAGCATTTGCAGACCAACAAGAAAGACCACAGCTCGCGTCGCGGGCTTTTGATCATGGTCAGCCAGCGCCGCCGCCTGCTCGAATATTTGCAGAACATTGATTTGACCCGTTATCAATCGGTCACCAAGAAGTTGAAGCTGCGCCATTAAAAATTTTGCGGACGCGGCTTTTGTTTTTAGCTGACCACCGCTTCAGATTCGGGCCGGAAACGCGAACGGCCCGCTTCTCAAAACCACAATTCGCGAACAAAATAAATTCCGTTGTCGCTGGGAAATTTCAATCAGCTCCGAACATTTTCGGGGTTCACTGAAGTTCCTCGGGCGGCGGCGGGCAGAAAATTATGCCAGAAAAAATAACCGCTCAATTGGGCGACAAGCAGATCATCATTGAAACCGGCAAACTCGCCAAACAAGCCGACGGCGCAGTAACCGTCCAACTCGGCGAAACCATCATCCTCGTCGCCGCCGTCGCCGCGACGAAGGCCAAACCCGGCCAGGATTTTTTCCCGCTGACCGTTGATTACCGCGAAAAAGCCGCCGCCGCCGGAAAATTTCCGGGCGGTTACTTCAAGCGCGAAGGCCGACCGACCGAAAAGGAAATTCTTACCTGCCGTTTGACCGACCGTCCGATCCGTCCGCTGTTTCCGAAAGGCTGGTATAACGAAGTTCAAGTCCAGACCGTTCTGTTGAGCGCGGATGGCGAGAACGATCCTGACATTTTGAGCATCATCGGCGCGAGCGCGGCGTTGATGGTCAGCGATATTCCGTGGGCCGGGCCGCTCGGCGCGGTTCGCGTCGGCCGCATCGGCGGAAAATTTGTCGCCAACCCGACGCACGCGGAAATGGCCGAGAGCGATTTGGATTTGGTTTATGTCGGCAACGACAAAGACATCGTGATGTATGAGGGCGCAGCCAAGGAAATCACTGAGGCTGATTTCAACGCCGCGCTGAAATACGCGCAGGAAGCCATTCAGCCGGTCATCGCCGCGCAAAAAGAATTGGTCGCGAAAGCCGGCAAGAAAAAACGCGAAATCACCTTGAACATCGTCCCCGACGAAATTTTGCACGAAGCCAAAAATCTCGCGGGAGATCGTTTCGTTCCCGCTTTGCTCACGCACGGCAAGCTCGCGCGCGAATCTGCCGTCAAAGCAATTCAAGACGAAGTTGGCAAAAAGCTCGTCGAAAAATTTGGCGCGGAAAAAGTGACCGAGTTCGTCATCAAGGACGCCTTTTACTACATCCAAAAGGAAGCCGTTCGCAAATTGATTTTGGAAAGCGGCAAACGTCTTGACGGTCGCACCTTCGATGTCGTGCGTCCGATTTCCAGCGAAGTTGGAATTCTGCCGCGCGCCCACGGCTCGGCGATTTTTTCGCGCGGCGAAACGCAGGCCGTCACGCTCGCCACGCTCGGCACGGGCGACGACACGCAGGAATTTGATTCTTACACCGGCGGCGAGACCGAAAAGAAATTTATTTTGCATTACAACTTCCCGAATTTTTCCGTCGGTGAAACGGGAAGAATTTCCGGTCCGGGCCGCCGCGAAATCGGCCACGGCGCACTCGCCGAGCGTTCGATTGAATCCATGCTGCCCAAGGATTATCCCTACGCTGTCCGCGTGACGAGCGAGATCATGGAGTCGAATGGTTCGACCTCGATGGCGAGCGTTTGCGGCGGCACGCTGGCGCTCATGGACGCAGGCGTCCCGATGATTCGTCCGGTGGCCGGCATCAGCGTCGGCATTTGCGCCGAATACAGCGGCGAGAAGATTTCCAAATACCAGTTGCTCACCGACATCATCGGTTGGGAAGATCATTACTGCGACATGGATTGCAAAATCGCGGGAACAGAAAAAGGCATCACCGGCTTCCAACTGGATTTGAAGCTGAAAGGCATTCCGTTTGCGCTCATGGTTGAGACAGTTGAAAAAGCCCGCGTCGCTCGGATGCACATTCTCGCGGAAATGGCCAAGACGCTCGCCGCGCCGCGCACGGAATTGAGCAAATACGCGCCGCGCATCGAGATTGTAAAAATCAATCCTGAAAAAATCGGCGCGCTCATCGGGCCGGGTGGAAAAAACATTAAACGTCTCGTCGAGGAATCTGGTTGCGAGATTAATATTGAAGACGACGGCACGGTGAATATTTTCTCCGTTTCGCCCGAAGGCATGAAGATCGCGAAGGACGCCATCACCGGCATGACTGCGGAAGCCGAGATTGGAAAAATCTATCGTGGCAAAGTTGTCACGGTGAAGGAATTCGGCGCGTTCGTCGAATTTCTGCCGGGCAAGGACGGCTTGGTTCACATCAGCGAACTGGCGAATTTTCGCGTCAAGAACACGGAAGACATCGTGAAAGTCGGCGACGACATCACGGTCAAGTGCCTGGGCGTGGACGAAAAAGGCCGCGTGCGCTTGTCGCGCAAAGCCGCGATGGAAGAACGCGATCAGGAAATGGCGCCGAAAGCGTGACTCAAAAATTAATTCAACGAGCGCAAATGATTAAAGCCATTTACGCTTTTTAATAGAAACCGAAACTTGCACCCATAGCGGCGTTAATCTAGTTTCTTTTGTCTGTGGATAAACTGAAGACATCGCCGGAAATCGCCAAGGGCAGTTGCGCGGGCGCGGACGTTTGCCCGTTGAGCCGCGTGCCCATCGGCATGACGGTCTGCATCAAGGCATTCGCGGCCTCGCCGGAAGTGCGCGACCAATTGCGCGCGCGCGGTTTTTGCGAGGAGCAAGAAGTGAAATTATTGAGCCGCGAGGCGAATTTTGTCTGCGAAGTTTGCAACGCGGAACTTGATCTGAATGCGGAATTGGCCGAAGCCATCCTCGTTGCGCCGCTCGCCCTGCCCGTTCGCCAATTGCACAATTTCATGTCCGGGGCCGGCAAAGCTCCGACCACAAAACCGTTGCGCGGGGCGTTCCGCTTTTTTCTCGTTGCGGCAGCGATCTTGATCGCGGGAATTTTTGTGTGGCAAGGACTCACGGCGGGCGGCAATCCAAATCCGTCGGCGCCAAACACCAGCCCAACCGTTGCGGTGCTGGACATTGGCGTCCTGGTTTTTCGCGAAGGTTTGGAAACCATTTTAGTGCTCGCGGCGATCATGGCGAGCATGGTGGGCGCAAATCAATCGCAACGGCGTCCGATCATGGCGGGCGCGGGCGTGGCATTCATCGCGACTTTGATCACCTGGTTTGTTGCGGTGGGAATCGTGACGAATTTGGGCGAAAGCATTCCGGCGCTGGATTTGCAGGCGGCGACCGGTCTGCTGGCGGTCGTCGTTTTGCTGGTGGTGATGAACTGGTTTTTTCACAAAATTTATTGGGGCGGCTGGATCGCGATGCACAATCGCAATAAAAAAAATCTGCTGAACCGCGCGAGCGAATCGGAAATTTCCCGGCGACGATTGACGTGGGGACTGGTGCTGCTCGGTTTTGCCTCGCTTTACCGCGAAGGTTTTGAAGTCGTTCTTTTTCTGCAAACTTATTTTCTGCAAATGGGCGGAAAAATCGTTTTGCTCGGCGCATTGCTCGGACTTTTTTTCACGGGCATCGTCGCGGCGCTGACCTTTGTGGCGCACCGGCGGTTGCCGTATCGCAAAATGCTGGTGGCGACGGGTGTTTTGCTCGGAATTGTTTTGCTGGTGATGGTGGGCGAGCAGGCGCAGGAAATGCAATTGGCCGGCTGGATTCGCACGACGCAGATTGGCTGGCTGGCGAATAAAATTCCCGCGTGGGCCGGTTTATGGTTCTCGGTGTTCCCAACCGCGCAGACGCTGGCGGCGCAGGCGATTGCCGCCGCGCTGGTCGTCGGTTCCTATTTCGCGGCGCGTTATCACAAGCGAAAAAAACGCGCGACTGAAGAAAATGTTTTTCCAAGTCCCGCAAATTGAACCAGGCGGCGACTTCCGCCGTCTATAAAAACCTGGCCAAATCAACATTCGCCAAAAAAATTATACAAATTTGCCGGCCACAGTGTCTATCCCATGAAACCGTGAACGGCGACGAAGAACATTTCGAGTGGTTTGAAACATTTTATGCGGCGCGGTCGGCGGGATTAATCCTCTATGGCCGCGCGCTGGGTTTGAGCCACGGCGAAGCGGAAGACGTTTTGCAGGAAACGTTTCTGGCGCTCATGCAAAATCCGCCGCCGGCGCGCAAGCTGGAACATTATTGCGTGCGCAGTTTCAGAAATCGCGCGCTGAATTACAAACGCTCGCTGTGGCGGCGGCTGACACGCGAACTGGAGGCGCACCGCTGGTTTGAAAAGTCGCCGGCGGAAAGTCCGGCGGAGCGCGACGCGATGCGCTGCCTTGCGGAATTGCCGCAGGAACAGCGCGAAGCCATCGTGCTGAAAATTTGGCACCAATTTACGTTCGAGGAAATCGGCGGCTTGCTGGAAATTTCGCCGAACACGGCAGCGGGCCGATACCGTTACGGTTTGCAAAAAATAAAATTTCAACTGGGAAGGATTTATGGAAGAGACGAATCCGTCGGAAGCTCATTTGCGTTCCTGGCAACCGCGACGCGCCTCGGCGAAAGTTAAGCGCCGGCTTTTTGCCGCGACCGGTCGCGCGAGAAACAAAGTCGCGTGGCTGCTCGGTTCGCTCGCGCCGGCGGCGGCGTGCGCGCTGCTCACGCTTTCAATTTTTGATTCGGGAAACTCCGGCAATTTATTGTCGCGGCAACCCGTGACTGAAATGATTTTGAGCAACCAAAATGACGCGGCTTATGCAGCGGGCAATTTTTCGGGCGCGCAAAACACGTTGTCGTCCGTCACTTTTGAATGGACAAACCGCAATGGTTTCACTTCTAGTATGGCTCCATTTTCACACAACCGATGATTTGATTTGAATTTTAGCACATGAGCAAAGACAAAAATAAAAATCCCGAAGGCAAACCGCAACCCGCCAAAACGCCCGTCGCCAAACCCGCGCCGATAAAAGTTCCGCCGCTGTTCCGAAAAATTGACTGGCTCGTTTTAATTTTTTGTTTCGCCGTCGTTTGGATTGCCTACCTGCTCACGCTCGCGCCGGAATTGACGCTGGAAGATTGCGGCGAGCTTTGCACGGCGTCCTATTACGCGGGCATTCCGCATCCTCCGGGTTATCCTTTTTGGTCCATTTATTCGTGGCTGTGGACGGTGATTTTGCCCATCGGCAATGTCGCCTGGCGCGTGGAAGTGGGCGAATCTTTTGCCGCCGCGATGGCGTGCGGACTGGTCGGCTTCATGGTTTCGCGCGGCAGCAGCATGTTGATCGAAGGCATTGACGCCCTGAAAAATCTGACGCGCAAATGGGAAAACGCCATTTGCATCGTCACGGGCATTGTCGCCGGCCTCATACTGGGCTTCGACCGTTACATGTGGAAAGAGTCCGTCGTCATCAACCGCATTTCGCTGTTCGACGTGCCGTGGATCATGATCGTGGCGCTCTGTCTTTTGCGATGGATTTATGCGCCGCACCAACGACGCTATCTTTACATCGGCATGTTTTTCTTCGGCCTGTGCGCGACGATTCACCAGACGATGCTCGTGGCGGCAATGGGCATTGAGGTGTGCATCGCCATCGCGCTTCCGCGACTTGGCCGCGATTTATTTTTGGGCAACAGCATCATTTTTGTCCTGGGACTGATTGGCATGGCCACGAACCGGGTGGAAGCACTGAATGATTTGGCCCCGATGTTCAAAGGCATTTTTTACTTCGTTGGCGTCGCTTCCATCGCCGCCTGCGTTTGGTTGAGCCTCAAGACCAAAAAAATCGGCACGGAATGGAAAGCCGTTCTTTTCATGGGATTGCTCTGGGCAGTGGGCGCGGCATTTTATTTTTATGAACCCATTGCGGGCATGATGAATCCGCCGATGGAATGGGGCTATCCGCGCACGGTGGACGGATTTTTCCATGCGCTCTCGCGCGGACAATATGAAAAGTCCAATCCCACGGACATCTTTGCCGACCCGATGCGTTTTATGATGCAACTCGGCCTGTTGATCACGGGATTGGCGGATTCTTTTAGCTGGGTTTATCTCCTCATCGCGTTGCTGCCGTTTTTCTTTCTCTGGCAAATGAAAAATCGAGAACGCGCGTGGATCATCGGTCTGGGCTCGATTTATCTCTGCATCGGCGTGTTGTTGACGATCATCATGAACACCAGCCCCGAACGTTCTTCGGCGGAATTGACCGAAGTATTTTTCACCGCTTCCCATGCCGTCGTCGCCATTCTCATCGGTTACGGGCTGGCGATTATGACCGCTTACATGGCGACCAATTATCAGAGATTCCGGCGCTGGGGATTGCTCGGCGGCGCGATTGCCATTTTGCTCGCGCTTTATTGTTTGGTGGATCGGATGGGCCGGCTTTATTTCGGCCCCGCCGGAACCATTGGCACCGTGCATGAATTTTTTTACGGCATCGTCCATGCCTTCTCCAAAAATCAATACGGTCTGCCGGTCGTTTCGAGTTTGATCCTGGTCGCCATGCCGATAACTTTCATCATTGGACTTTTGGTCTACCGCAACCGCGCGCCGCTTCTGATAACGCTGTGCATTTTTTGCACCGTGCCGATTTATTCGGGATTGATGAACTGGTATAAAAGCGAGCAGCGCAATCACTGGTTCGGTTATTGGTTCGGGCACGACATGTTCACGCCGCCTTTCGGCATTTATCCTAAAATGGCGCGCAACACGATCCTCTTTGGCGGCACGGATCCCGGACGCTTCTGCCCGACCTACATGATTTTTTGCGAAAGTTTTATTCCACACCGTTGCCAGCCCAAACAGGATCAGACCTTTGATCGCCGCGACGTTTATCTCATCACCCAAAATGCGCTCGCCGACGGAACTTATCTGGATTATCTCCGCGCCCAATACTTTCGCAGCCAGCAAACCGACCCGCCGTTTTTCAGCCGCTTCTTCAGGTTCATCGCCGCCACCGTCGGCCTCGGCAATTCGGAAAATGTCGTCATGGATGTCAACAGCGAAGACGTGGGCAAAGGAGACACCGGCAATCCGCTGGTCGAAGGCATCGCCCATCTGCTCGACATAACCCTGGACAAATGGTTCACCGCCTTGGGCGCGAAGGTTGAAGCCCGCTGGCGGCGCGAAGGCGTCTATCCGCCTAATGAAATTTACATTCCTTCGCCGCAGGATTCCCAGGATTGTTTCCAGGAATATGCGCGCCAAAAACAACTCGCTTCCAACGACGGCCGCATCGAGATTTCCGGGCAAGTGGACGTGATGAACATCAACGGCCTGCTGTGCAAAGTAATTTTCGACCATAATCCCACCAACGAATTTTACGTGGAAGAAAGTTTTCCTTTGGACTGGATGTATCCCTACGAAACGCCGGCGGGCATCATCATGAAAATCAATCGCAATCCCCTGCCCTCGCTGCCGCCCGACGTCTTCAAAAAAGACCACGAATTTTGGACCCGATATTCGGAGCGGCTGATCGGCAATTGGATCACTTACGACACCACCCTCCAGCAAATCGCCGACTTTGCCCAAAAAGTTTATCTCGGCAATAATTACGAAGGTTACATAGGCGACCGCAAATTCATTCGCGACGAGGACGCGCAAAAAGCATTTTCCAAATTGCGCAGTTCCATTGCCGGAATGTATGCGTGGCGGCTGGGGCCATCCTGCCCGTCCGAATATCGTCCCAAAACCCAGGCGGAACAAACCGCGCTGATTCGCGAAACCGACTTTGCTTTCAAACAAGCGTTTGCCTTTTGCCCTTACAGTCCCGAAGCCGTTTTCCGCTACATCAATTTCCTGATCCCCTTGGGACGTTTTGACGACGCGCTGATTGTCGCCGAAACCTGCCAGAAACTTGATCCTTACAATGACCAGCTCAAAGGTCTCATCACCAACATCGAAGAGATCAAAAAACAGTCCACCGAACGCTCGCAATTCCAGGATCAATTGCAAAAATTGCAGGGCGAAGCCGCCGCCGACCCGACCAATTTTGAGAACATTCTCCAGCTCGGCAATTTTTATTCTGAAATGCAGGACACCAACCGCACCACCGCGCTTTTTCGCCAATCGCTTCCACGGTTCAACCCAACGCTGGCCGATCCAAAAGTCAGCGCGAACAACGTCGCCGCCATGACGCAAATTGCGGCCCGGCTCGGCAACCTGCCGGAAATAAAAATCCTGCTGGAAAAATTCGTCATGCTCAAACCGGATCAGCCCGAGGCTTTCTACGACCTCGCCGCGCTGGACGCCATCATGGGCAAAACCAACGACGCGCTCCAAAATTTGCAGAAATCGGTTGTCTTGAACAACCGCCGGCTCTTGACCAATTCTTCCGCGCGCGATCTGTTGCCGCAAATCCGCCAGGACCCGCGATTTAATTCGATCCGCAATCTGCCGGAATTTCAAAAATTGGTTCCCGCCTTTTGAAATCATCAAAACGCGCCGCCGCGTTTGATCAAACGCCTTTTGCAAATTGTTTTCCTTGCTGAACGATTTGCGCTAGAATGGGTCGAACTAATTTCGTCAAAATGCGATTTATAAAAATACAAGCGACAGTGCTGGCCGCGTTCTTTGCGCTCTCACAATTTTCCACCCACGCCGCGCCGCTGGTGCCCGGCCCCAATGACGGACGCATCGCGTATGTCACCGCGCGGCTCATGGAAGAATATCATTATTCCCAGCAGCCGCTCGACGAGGAGATGTCTAAAAAGTTTTTTGACGGTTATCTGGAGACGCTCGATCCGCGCCACGAAAATTTTTTGCAAGCGGACCTCGCCGAATTTTCCCACTGGCGCACCAATCTTGACACGCTCACCATCGGCGCGCGCGGCACCGCAGATTTAACGCCCGCCTTCCAGATTTACGAACGTTTCGTGGAACGTCTCCAGCAACACGACGCTTATGTGGCCGAACTTTTGAAGCGCGACAAATTCAAGTTCACCGGCGACGATAAAATTTTGATTGACCGCCGTCATTCGCCTTATCCCAAAAATCTGGAGGCAGCAAAAAAACTCTGGGACGAACGTTTGCGCTACGAGTATTTACAGGAAAAATTGAGCAAGGAAATTTCGCCGACCAATGACGCCATCCTTCCTTTGCCAAAAAATGCCGATGCCAAAATCGTTGACACGCTGACGCATCATTACAATTGGAATTTTCACATGGTGACAAATTGGGACAGCACCGACGTTTTGCAGGCGTATCTGGAAGCGTTGACGCACGCCTACGATCCGCACTCGGATTATTTCAACACCGAACACGCGCAGGATTTTTCGATAGACATGAGTCTTTCGCTTTTTGGCATTGGCGCGCAACTGGGAGAAGACGACGGCTATTGCACCATCAATTCGCTCATTCGCGGCGGCCCGGCGGATAAAAGCAATCAACTCCATGAAAAAGACCGCATCGTCGCCGTGGCGCAAGGCAGCAAAGCCGCCGTGAGCGTCGTGGACATGGAACTGGGCAAAGTCGTGCAACTCATTCGCGGCCCGAAAGGAACGCAAGTGCGCCTGACCATCAGCCCGATGGAAGACCGCGCTCTGCGGAAAATTGTGACGCTGACGCGCGATGAAATTAAACTGGAAGATTCGGAAGCCAAAGCCAGGCTGATCGAATTGCCCGACGGCAAAGGCGGCACCAACCGCATTGGCTACATTGATTTGCCGTCATTTTACGCGACGATTGATTTGCCCGGCAGTTCCAATCATTCCGTCAAAAGCACGACCGCCGATGTCACCAAACTCATCAACAAATTGAAGCAGGAAAAAGTCGCGGGCATCATCATTGACTTGCGCACGAATCCCGGCGGCTCGCTCGAAGAAGCCGTGCGGTTCACTGGCTTGTTCATCAAGGATGGTCCGGTAGTGCTGGCGCGAAATCCCGACGGAGAAATTTCCAAGGACAATGATCCTGATCCTTCCGTGCTTTACGCCGGTCCGCTCGTCATCATGATCAATCGTTTCAGCGCGTCCGCCGCCGAGATCGCTGCGGCCGCCTTGCAGGATTATGGGCGCGCGCTCGTCGTCGGCGACACCAGCACGTTTGGCAAGGGCACCGTGCAAGACCTCAACCCGCTCCGTCCGTTTTGGCCGGCCCTGTCTGCCGCGACCAATGATCCGGGCACAGTCAAGATCACCATCCGAAAATTTTATCGTGTCAGCGGCGCGTCCACTCAATTGAAAGGCGTCGTGCCGAATATTATTTTGCCGGACGTGCTGAATTATTCGCCCGACATCGGCGAAGCCTCGCTGGAAAATCCATTGCCGTGGGACACCATTCCCAGCGCGAGTTACGACAAGCTTAATCTGGTGCAGCCTTACGTCACTCAATTGCGCGAACGTTCGGACGCGCGCGTCGCCACCAACCAGGATTTTATTTACATTCGCCAGGACATTGCCGAGTTCAAAAAATTGCAGGCCGATGAAACGGCCACGCTCAACGAGCACGAAGCGTTGACCGAGCGCCAAACCAACGAGGCCCGCCAAAAGGCGCGTGATAAAGAACGTTCCGCCCGAAAAGCGCCCGACGAAAAAATTTACGCCATCACCGTTGAGAACGCGGGGGAATCCAGTCTGCCTGCGCCTGAAGCGCTGACCACGACCAATTATATCGCGACCACCAACGGAATTGCTTTCAACGTGGATTCCGATTTTTCAAAATATTTTGAAACCAATGCCGCTTCAAAAAATTTGAAAGCCAAAATAAGGACCGAAGTAAAAACATTGCCGCCGGATCCTATGTTGAATGAAACCGAAAATATTCTGGAAGATTATATTTCGCTGATGAAAAAAAGTGATACCTTGATAGCAAACCATTGAATTATGAAAACGTCGGTCGCGTTTTTTTGCATCGTCTTCACGGCGCACACATTGGTCGCCGATATTTATTCCGCAGCCATGCGACAGGCCCGAAATGTTGCCGTCGGCCGGCAGCCTGGCGATAATACGCCACCGCAAACACCGCCAGCCGTTCCCGCAACGCCGCCGCCCAATCCGGCGCTCGAAGCCACCTTGCGAAACATCTCCAGCCTGCGCGCGGATTTGGACGCGCTTGGAAAATTGTCCGAAGTCAAAGCCGGTTCGCCGGAAAAAAAATCGTTGCTCGATGATTTGACGGTCGCGGCGCAGGGCATCAAACCGTCATCGGCTTCGATTTCCAAACTCGCGGACAGTTTGGCTTCGGCGCTCGCCGGAAAAAAATTGTCGGCGGCGCCAAGCCAGAAACTCGCGCAAGACGTTCACGCCATTTTCAACAGTTCGCACCTTTCGGCGGACCAGCAGCAAATGATTTTTGTCGAGGTGCAGAAAATCCTGGAAAGCGGCGGCGTTTCGCCAGACAAAACTGCGGACGCGGTCAACCGCATTAAAACGATTGCAGCCGAAACCGAATAAAATTTCGCCGGTGAAATGGCCGGCGTGCAACAAATCCGGCGATTGGTTCGCGGGCAAGTTCGCGCCATTTTGTTCGGAGCGTTGCAAGTTGATTGATTTAGGAAAATGGTTTGGCGGCGAGCATGTGATTTCCGAGCCGTTGCGCCCGGAGCATTTTGAGAAATACGCCGATCTGCCGCCGGGCGAACATTTGGACAAACCGGAAGACGATTGAGTGGAACGGGCATCCGGCTTGTCGGATCATTGAACCATGAAAAAAATCCTTTATCTGCTCTTGGCTGCGGGCGCGCTGAATTTTTCCGCGCCGGCACAATCTACAAAAGCTATGAACTTGACCAACCAAACTGAAATCGCCGATCTGGGCGGAGGGTGTTTCTGGTGCATGGAAGCCGTTTTTGAACGGTTGCCCGGCGTCATTTCCATCACCAGCGGATTTGCGGGCGGCCATACGGAAAATCCGACTTACCAGGAAGTTTGCACCGAAACGACCGGCCACGCCGAGGTGACGCAAATCGAATTTGATCCGGCCAAAATTTCCTACAACAAGCTGCTGGAAGTTTTCTGGCAGGCGCACGACCCGACGACGTTGAATCGCCAGGGCGCAGACGTGGGCACGTCCTATCGCTCCATCATTTTATATCGCACTGAAAAGCAAAAACTCGAAGCGGAGAAATCAAAGCTGGAAGCGCAAAAAGATTTCAAGCATCCGATTGTGACGGAAATTGTGCCGTTGAAAAAATTTTACAAGGCCGAGGATTATCATCAGGAATACTACGATAACAATTCCAACGCGCCGTATTGCCAGGTCGTGATCACGCCGAAGCTGGAAAAGTTGGAGAAGAAAAAGGTGATCCAAGAAACACCGCAGACAAAATAATTTTTCTGGAAAAATGCAAGATTCCAAAACAGGAAGTTTCACCAATTTAAGTTCAAACAAAATGACCCGGCGACGGATGCTGGGCTTGACGGCCAGCGCGGCGGCAGCGGCGTTTGCTTCCACGCTGATGCCGCCCAATCTCCGACGGGCGCTGGCCGCCGAGCCGCCGCGAACCGGCTCGTTGAAAGACATCAAACATGTCGTGCTTCTCATGCAGGAGAACCGTTCCTTCGATCATTATTTCGGCACTCTGGCCGGGGTGCGCGGTTTTAATGATCCTGCCGCGCTGACGCTGCCCGATGGCCGTTCCGTTTTCCACCAGCCCGACCCGCAAAATCCCGATGGTTATCTCCTCCCGTTTCATTTGAACACGCGCAAGAGTAGCGCGCAAAAAATCCCCTCCACCAATCATAGTTGGCCGGTGCAGCACGCGGCCTGGAATAATGGCAAGATGGATCAATGGATTTCGGCCCATCGCCAGGCCGACGGCGCCAACGGCCCTTACACGATGGGTTATTACACGCGCGCGGATATTCCTTTTCAATTCGCGCTGGCCGAGGCGTTCACCATTTGCGATGCGTATCATTGTTCGCTCATGGGACCCACTTGGCCTAACCGGATGTATTGGATGACGGGCACGATTGATCCGGACGGAAAAAATGGCGGGCCGGTCATCAGCAATACAATTCCACCGGAAGGTTTCAGTTGGACGACTTACGCCGAGCGCTTGGAAAAAGCGGGTGTAAGTTGGAAAGCCTATCAACAGGAAGATAATTACGGCACAAACGTGCTGGAGTTTTTCAATCAATTCAGGAATGCGCCGAAAGATTCTCCGCTCTATCTCAAAGGCATGGCGCGCGGTCTCGCAGGCCAGTTTGAATACGATGCGATGAATGACCGGCTGCCCGCCGTCTCGTGGATTTTTGCGCCGAGCTATCAATGCGAGCATCCTGACTACATGCCTGCTGATGGCGCCGTCTTTGTCGCCGGAAAACTGGATGCCATCGCCGCCAACCCGGAGGTGTGGGCCAAAACCGTGTTCATTTTGGATTACGATGAAAACGACGGCATCTTCGATCACGTTGCCCCCTTGGTGCCGCCGCCGGGCACGGCCCATGAATTTGTGAAAGGCGTTCCGATTGGCAGCGGATTTCGCGTGCCGTGCATCATTATTTCACCGTGGACGGCGGGCGGATGGGTTTGCAGCCAGCCCTTCGACCACACTTCCGTGCTGCAATTCCTGGAAAAATTCACCGGCGTCCGCGAACCCAACATCAGTGATTGGCGGCGGCAGACGTTCGGCGATCTGACCTCCGTTTTTCGTTTCGACGACCATGCCGCCGAACCGCCGGTTTTGCCGGACACCAGCGGCCCGCTCGCGTTGGCGCGCTACGAGGCCGCTCATCTGCCCAAGCCACCCATTCCCGGCACTGATCAATCATTGCCGATGCAGGAAGAAGGACAACGCAAGCGCATCCCTCCGATAGCATAATTTATAAATCATTTTTTGAATTTTAATCAACTCGCGACGCAGCAGGATTTTGAAGCATCCGATTGTGACGGAAATTGTGTCGGTGAAAAAATTTCACGAGCTTGAAAAGCTGGAGAAGAAAAAAGTGATTCAGGAAACGTCGCAGACGAAGCAATAACATTCAGGACGTTTGGTTTAATTCACCGATAGTTAAAAATCTCTCGCACACCGAAAACCGTAGTAGCCGTTGGCGGCGAAAGGATAATCGCCCGCGCGCCCGGAGCAACGATCGTTGCCAGCATAACCATTCCAAGCGCCACCGCGTATCACGCGGTAGGTTTCCAAATCGGCGCCGTGCGGGTCAGTGCCTCCGGCATACGGCGTTCCATACCAATCCCAGCACCATTCAAACACATTTCCGGCCATGTCGTAGAGTCCATAACCATTCGGCATGAAATAGCCTACTGGACTTGTATAGGGCTTTCCCCCGCTCGAGAAGGCTGCATTGTAACCATTCGGCCCTGAATCATAACTATCAAGGACCGTGTTGCCATAGTAGTTGGCTTGTGTTTCGGAAATCGTATCGCCCCACGGAAATCGCTGTCCGATCAATCCGCCGCGTGCTGCCTTTTCCCATTCCGCTTCCGTCGGCAACCGATAGCCGTTATTCGTCCAATTCGCAAACGGTATGGATTCTCCGTTGGTGAAAATCTGGGTGAACGCCGCATCCGCATAATACACCGGCGTCAATCCAGCCATTTGCGAGCGCGCGTTGCACCATTTGATCGCGTCATACCAATCTATCGTCTGCACAGGCTGGTTGGTATCCCGCCCGGAACCGGCATTGGCAAAACTATATCCGTTATTTGTCGCCCAACCATAGACAGGCTGCCATTGCCAGTAGCTTACCAAATTCGCATCCAGGTAAAATGCCGATACAATTGTGTTAGTAGGCTTGGCGTCACTTTCATTATCTAAAACATCTCCCATCGTGAATATGCCTGCCGGAATAAAAACCATGCCGCCGGGCGGATTAAAATCAACGAGTTGATTGGTATTCACCCTATTGGCAACGGGAAGTTGAACATAGTCCGTCCAATTAGTTCCTTCGGACAAAGATAAAGCCGTCTGGACAATATAGTTTGTGCCCGGCTCCGCATTGCTCCAGACCATCGAGCCGTCCGGGCGAAAGGCCGTGATGGTCGTGGTCGCCGGGCCGGCAATTCGGAAAAATCTGGTGTCTTGCGCGGCGGCTGGATAAATGCCGGACAATAATGCCAGCGTGAGGAAAAAATTCTGAATAGTGATTTTCATGGGCTAAAGTTTCTGACTTGTTAATACGCCTATTTTCAAAATTTGTCGAGAAATTTTAGGATGCTGCCGAGGTTTCGTGCGCTTGATTTTTTTTTACTTCCGGCGAGACTGGAGGAATGGGTAAGACTTATCATTACCAATGCGCGCATTGCGGGTATCGCACAAATGTTTCCGGCGGCGCGGACAAAGGAGTTAATTGCGACGTCCAAACGATTGCCTGCCGCGAATGCCGGGAATTGTTCGATGTTTTTACGCGAGTGCGCCGCGTGGTTGGGCGCAAAGAATTGGCCCGCAAATTTCCCGCGTTCGCGCGCCCGGAAATTCCGCCGGTGATTTTGCGGGACAGTTTGTTCGTCCCCAAACCTGCCGCGCCGCGCCGGTTTGAATGGCAAAAAATGAAGCCGGCCTGCCCGGTCTCGGCAAAACATTTTATCGAACCGTGGAAAGACCCCGGGCGTTGCCCGCGCTGCCGGGCGTTCATGGAACAGGAAGGTTTTCCCTATCGGGTTTGGGAGTGAAAATTTGATTCGTCCCATCCAAAGAGTCCACTCCAAAACCAGAATCTTGGCCCAAGCGAACTATTGCGTCACATAAACCACCGGAAGATAGTTGGTGGTTGAGAGTTTGCTTCCACCCGTTTCGGTGATGGCAAAGGACAAATAGTTCGCGCCGTTAGTGGAGGAGCCTTCATAGCCAAAGACGGAATTGGTGAGATTGGCGTTCATTCCCGCCGCAACCCCAGTCAGGTTGACGCCGCCGTTGGTAAATACCAAGGTGTGAACGCCCTTGGGCGTGCCCAGGAGTCTTATGTCTCCGCCGCCGGCGGTTACCACGCCATTGGTGACATTCACCGGCATGATCGCATAGGCCAGGAGTTCGTTGCCAAGTTGGGTTTCATCGGGATAAACCGTGAACCCGGTGATCGCGCCATTGGTGACGTAATTTCCGTTGCCATCCACCACCACCGTGATGTTCGGCACCGGGCTGATGACCGGGCCGTTGACGGTCAAGGTCACGGTGAACGTGCAGGGATTCTGATCGTTATCTCGCACCACGTAAGCAAAGCTATCAAGTCCTTGTCCGCTGTTGTAGCCCGGATCCGGCACATAAGTTAAGACCGGCGCCTCCGAGGAAGTTGTCAGGTCCACCGGCAGCCCAAAATCGCCTGCCTGCACGCTTTCATTGAGGTTGACGTTCTCAAAGTAAAGCGAGCCGTGTTGCGGCAGGCTGGTCACGAAAAAAGAAAAGAAATCTCCATCCACATCGGTGGCGGAAAGCGTGATGTCCACCGCCGTCGGATTGGTTTCATCCGTATTCGTTTCCAGATTGACCCCGCCGGTCACATTCGTGGGACCATCCGGCCCTGGCGGCGTGTTGATATAGCGGATGCTGATCGTGTTGGTGGCCACGTTGGAAGTCAGGCCGCTGCTGTCTTCCACATAGAACGGAAT
Organism: Verrucomicrobiia bacterium; assembly: GCA_036509895.1. Taxonomy (GTDB): domain Bacteria; phylum Verrucomicrobiota; class Verrucomicrobiia; order Limisphaerales; family UBA11358; genus UBA11358. The sequence goes on along the minus strand of DATCEV010000003.1, from coordinate 53,677 downwards.
CTGGGCAATGTTGGTTCCAGTTTTACTATAAATGTCCAGGCAGTTATCAGGATCAGAGACCGCCACAAAATCGAAATCATTCAGGGCATAAGGCACTCCGACTTCGACCGGAACAAAACCTTGTCCGGTATAAAGCGTTACATTGGTCGGCAACTGCGTGAAATAAACGGACATCGCATCCCCGTCAAGATCGCCGGCCAATACGTTAAATTCAGTGAGCGGGTCGTCATTGTTGCCGAGGATGGTTTCATTATAGGCGACCGGCGCATGATTCACATGGGTTATGTTGATCGGAATCTCCAGTGACGGGGAAAACTGTCCGTAACTATTTTCGGTGCGAACAGTAAATGGCTCATAGTTGTTGCCGGAGGCATGTGCCGGCGGCACATACATCAGCAACTGATTTGCGTTGGACACGACTACCTTTGAATCTAAAATGACCGCGCCTTGACTAACATTATCCGGCATAACTTGGTAAAGCCGCCCGAGGATGCAGGGCGTGATAATAATATTCGTCAAAGGTCCCGCTCCCGGCGGCGGCGTGGGATCATAGGATTTTATGGGAAAAATAACCGCCACGTCTTCCATGGTTTGCAGCGTGAAGAAAGGCAGAATGGGTGGCAGCGGCGCGAAGGCCACCGAAACTGCCACCGCTTGCGCCGGCGAAGTCACGCCATTGGTGGTGCGCTTCACCAGATAGGAAAAGGTATCGTAGCTGGCAGCCACCACATTGGTTTCCGGCTGGAATAGAACCACGTTCGACGCAGCGCTCACCAAAGTAGGGATGGTAGTAATGGGTGAGTTATTCTCTTGCAACAATTGTCCGTGCGCGGGCAAGCCAGTGATCACCGCCTGCAAAATGCTGTTCGTAAAAAGCGGATCATTGCCACCCAGCGTAATCGGAAAAGTTGTGTTGCCATTGCCGGTGGCCGCAGTCGTGGTGGCGGATAATTCCGGCAGACTCATCGAACGATAGAACAGTTGGCTGAAGGCAGGAATGGCAGAATTTGTTGCCAGTCCGCCGGCCTCATCGGTCGCACCTGTCAGCAGATTGGTCCAACTATTGAGACTGGCCAGATTGCCGTTGGTCTGGATGGCATAATCTTTATTAGTGGCCGCTTGCAACTGCAAGTTCAGCGTCTGATCCGGGTTCAAATGGATCGTCAATGAATCTGCCCGCACATTGAAGGTTAACCCGCCGACTGCGCATAAAAAAAGCGGCAACAATAATTGACGCCGCCAGCGATTCGCCCCTGCCATTTTTTTTGAAAAATCTCCCCGCTTGCAACTTTTTAACAACATCCATTATTTATAACACGAACTTCCCCAAGTTAAAATTATTATTTGGATAATAACAGACGGAAGTATAAACTTAACGCAAGGTGACTGATTTAAGGCTTTTTAGTGGAGAATGTAAAATTTGAGCCGCTGAATTGAATAGTAACATATTTCTCGGATTCGATTGGATATGTCATGGACTGTCCGTTCACATGAATCTCAATTGAAGAGCTTTTTGAATCCTGCAAATGCGCTGGCCGATGATTGACTATTGGACAAAGCATGACGACCCCTACAATGACAAAAATAATTTGTAAAACCGAAAGCGTCCTCAATGACATGGCATAAATGTCAAAATTCTTTTTTTCATTCAAATGACTAACTCCGCACATGAGAAAAAGAAGTCCCGCAATGCAGGAAGCGGAAAATAAACCAATAGCCCACCAAAGAAGTGCGGTAGAGACAGCCGACGGTGTTGAAAATGAAATGCCGACGACAAACGCGATGCCACCAAATGCCAGAGTTAAAAACTGCTTGGTTAAGTCAAATCCAAGTTCAGCAGCCTTTTGTTTATATTCATCAGACATATATCAATCTACAATAGGCGCGAGTCACTTGCAAAACGGCCAGACATTGCAAAAATGCGCCTGAATTGATGCCGTCATGTCGTCTATCGTGACCGCTGTTCGCTTTCCAGCCTGCGCGCTGGTAATTGCAGTCCTTACAATCGTGTCCAATGAATTTAGAGCATCATTCATGCTTCGCACCGCCGCCAATGAGCGTTTGTGACGCTCCTCAAGTTCGGGCTGATTTGCTTTCGCTATATTGGCAAGTGCTTCAGCCGTTGAATGCGGATAGCCCTCAATTTTTGCTTCGGCAAGGCGTTGTTCCAGCCTTGTGCGGATTAGTGTTTGAAACTCACTGCCGCTGATCCAATCGTATTGTGCCATAGTTTTTGTTTGGGTTAATCGTTAGCTGTTTGTAAATCAAACGCTCAAAAAACATTGGTGTCAATGGCTAAAAAAAGATGAAAATAACCTCGATTTTTCGTTGACAAAGACTTGCGCTATGTTTAATGTAGTGGCATGAAGATAAACGAAAAAGCAAATACGGCGAAGTCAGAAATCGTCGAGCAAATCCCGTTGGCGTGTGCGGATGAAACGGTTGCGGTTGAATTTTTCGAGAAAGAAATCTGGCAGGGCAATCCTGTTTGTCCGCATTGCAAATCCGCCAAAGTTTATCAGATGAAAGACGCCAACGGTCAGCGCAATAAACGCTTTCTCTGGCGTTGCCATGATTGCAAACAGCAGTTCACAATTCGCATCGGCACGGTGCTAGAGGAAAGCAGAATCCCGTTGCGTCATTGGGTGTATGCTTTCTGGCGCGCTTCATCGTCCAAAAAAGGCGTCAGCGCATTGGAGATCAAACGCCAATGCCAAATCAGTTATCCTTCAGCTTTATTTTTACTGAATCGTATTCGTTTTGCCATGATGCCGGAAAGCGGCAAGTCGCCCATGCTCGCGGGCATCGTGGAGTGCGACGAAACATATATCGGCGGCAAGCCGCGCCATGGAACGGGCTACCACAAGCCCGGACGCGGCACAAAAAAGACGCCGGTGTTTGGCATGGTTGAACGTGGCGGAAACATTCATCGTCGCGTAGTAACGAACGTGAGCGGCAAGACATTGAAGGGCGCAATCAAAGAGTGCGTTGCCAAAAGCGCAACGATTATGACGGATGAATGGCCTGCTTATCGCGGCGTCGGCAAAGATTTCACTGGCGGTCATTATTTCGTGAATCACGGCACAAAGCAGTATGCGGACGGCAATGTTACAACGAACACGGCGGAAAGTTCCTTCGCAATTTTGAAGCGCGGCATCATGGGAATTTATCACGCGGTCAGCAAAGAACATTTGCACCGCTACGTTGGCGAGTTTGATTTTCGCTGGAATACGCGCTACTTGAATGACGGCGAGCGGACTGTGCTTGCCATGCAGGGCGCAATCAGCAAACGTCTCGTTATGCCAGCATGAACAAATTACTTTTCGGCGACAATCTCAATTGGCTTCGCAACCGCGAGATTTTTCCAGACGCCAGCGTTGACCTGATTTATCTCGACCCGCCGTTCAATTCCAAGCGCGATTACGCCGTCATTTTCAAATCGCCAAAAGGTTATGACAGCGAAGCGCAAGCCGAGGCGTTCAAAGATACTTGGCATTGGACACAGGAAGCCGAGCGGGAATTTGACGAAATCATCCAGCAAACAAACCAAGACGCTGCCGCGATGATTCAAGCGTTTCGCGGTTTGCTAGGCGTGAATGACATGATGGCCTATTTGACCATGATGACAAATCGCCTTTTGGAATTGCATCGCGTCCTAAAACCTGCCGGCTCTCTTTATCTCCATTGCGATCCGACCGCCAGCCATTATTTGAAAATAGTTTTGGACTGCATTTTTGGAAAGGAAAATTTTCGCAATGAAATTTCATGGAAGCGAACTCCTTTTTCTGGAAGCAGTAAGGCGCGGGCGAAACAATATCCTCGTTCTCACGATGTCATCTTATTTTATTCAAAAACGGAGAATTTAACTTGGAACACGCCAAGCATTCCGTATTCAGAAAAATATCTAAAGCGTTTCAAGTGGGATGACAACGATGGTCGCGGAACTTATCGCAAAACTCTTTTGAAAACATATTCTCAAGAGACATTTGACCGTTTGAAAGAAGAGAACCGTTTAGTTGCGCCCGTTAAAGCCGGAGCAAAATGGTCTTACAAACAGTATTTGAAAGAAAGTAGCGGCGAACGACAAATTGATGATATTTGGTGCGACATCAATTCGCTAAACCCAGTGTCCAAAGAACGTCTCGGCTATCCGACACAAAAACCTCAGGCGTTACTTGAACGGATTATTTCCGCGAGCAGCAACGAAGGCGATTTAGTGCTTGATCCATTTTGCGGTTGCGGCACGGCAGTTCACGCCGCTCAAAAATTACGGCGCAATTGGATTGGCATAGACATTACAAGTTTTGCAATCGCGCAGATTGAGGACAGGCTGAAAAAAGCATTTCCAGAAGATGCAGGAACGAAAGGCCAGCGGCGTTTGAAATACATCGTTGACGGACTTCCGAAAGATTTTGAGGGCGCAAAAAATCTGGCCGCGCGTGAGCCGGACGGGAAATATCAATGCCAGTGGTGGGTTGTCCGCTGGCTTTTGGGCGCACAGTTGCGCGATGGAAAAAAGAAGGGCGGTGACGGCGGCATTGATGGCGTCAAGCATTTCACCATTTACGAATCAAAGGCAAAATTCGACGCGCTCAAAAAGCCGGACTATAAAAAAATCGGCACAATCATCATCAGCGTCAAAGCTGGCGAAAACGTCAGCCCGACGATGGTGAAAGATTTGATTGCGACAATTTCCCGCGAACGTGCGGAGATCGGCTTGTTTGTCACGCTCGCCAAGCCGACTTCTGGAATGATTACGGAAGCAGCCACCGCCGGATTTTATCAGATGCCCAACGGTAAAAAATACCAGCGAATCCAAATCCTGACGATAGAAGGTTTGATGAATAAAACGGAACGAGCCGAGCATCCAGATTACGAGCCGGACGTGAATTACAAAGCCGCCAAAGCCGAATCCAATGCGGAACAGCAGGATTTGGTTTAATGTAAAAATTCCAATTATGAAAAATCTTGAAAACCAAATGCAGCAGCAATTCAGAGACATCAGCAAAATTCAAGTTAAGCAGTGCCGAACCGAGAGTGCTGAATACTCTGTGAATGAGGCATTGAAAGAGGGATGGCAATTGCTATTGATTCAATTTATTTCAGAAAAAGATTTGTTTGTTTTTGTTTTAGGATGGCCGGGCTTTAGTAAAGCCCCACTTACCAACAGAGAAAAATCTTTATGAGCAAACCAAAAACACCAAAGCGGACGGCCAAAGGTCCAGAACCGGAGCGGTTGAAAATAAACGGTGACTGGAAAGCCGCCGTCAGAATGGCGATGCAGAAGCCAAAACCGGCAGGCGGCTGGCCGCGTTAAAAATGACAATGGCTGTCAAAACCGAACAAATTTATCATCCTTGCGTTATCTTTATACTTCCGATAACAGAAATATGAAAGACTGCCGGTCGCCTTGGCATTTTGATTTTTCCTGAAGATTAAAAATTAAGATTTCATTCAGGCACTTTTGTGGTAATATTCAGATTCAGCATCAATTTTATTTTAGATAAATATGAGCACGACATTTCGTCAGTTGGCCCTTTTTCTTGTAGCGCTAATAATTTCATTTTGCATCCGAAGTGCCCAGGCAGTTACTTGGCCGGCACATCTTTTGGCACCTTATGTTGATCTCTCAGCATGGCCTCCCTATGACATCGTGGGCGCAGCGACGAACACAGGGCTGCGTGACATTTCCGTTGCCTTTTTGGTCGCAGATCTTTCTCAAAATCCCGATACCAGTTCCCCGGCAAACATTCCGGCTTGGGGCGGCTACACCGCATATTCCGTAGCGAGTGGTTGGCGGCTTAGTGACATCAATCAATTTCGTGCATTGGGCGGCGACGTGGTGCTTTCCTTCGGCGGACAATCCGGCACGGAATTGGCCGGCTACATTACTAACACGGTAAAACTACAGCAAGCTTATCAATCGGCAATTGATGTCTATAACGCAACGCGAATTGATTTTGACATTGAAGGCTCATGGGCGGCTGATTTGCCTTCGATCAATCGGCGTTCGCCGGTCATTGCCGCGCTGCAAACCAATGCGGTGGCCAACGGCAAAACTTTGGAAGTATCTTTCACCTTGCAGGTGCAACCTTCTGGACTGGATCCAAATGGCATTTATATTCTGCAATCCGCCGTAAGCAACGGTGTCGCAATTTCCACTGTAAATATCATGGCCATGGATTATTACGGCAGCTGGGATACTCCCACGCCGGCCGGGAAAATGGGTGAGTATGCGATCATGGCTGCCACCAATCTTTTCAATCAACTCAAATCCATTTACCAAACCGCTGGCATTTCCAAAACGGACGCACAACTTTGGCAAATGATCGGCGTCACGCCCATGATTGGTGTTAACGATGACGCGCAGGAAATCTTCGACCAGGCTGCGGCGACGCAATTGATGGGTTTTGCCATATCCACCAATATCGGCATGATTGGATTCTGGTCGCTTAATCGCGATCAACCCGGCGATTCGGGCGTGACGCAAACATCTTTTGAATTCACAAAAATTTTCTTGCCATTTGCGACGGCGACCGGAGACGGGCTACCTCAATTTACTGCCGTGTCCCGGCAGGGAAATAATCTTTTGCTGACATGGCAGGCGGCAGGTGGCACTACTAATTGGATTCAATCCAAGACCAATCTCCTGTCAGCTTGGAGCGATTTAAGTCCGGCTATTGCGATAATGGGCAACGGAACGACGACGACCAACTGGACCGTGTTAGGTGCGATTTCAAGTAGCGGGTCAAGCTTCTATCGAATTAAAATGCAGTAGGTAAAATATCATGTAATTCGGCTCGCCATCGTGCCATCACTGAATTCCTGACTGATGCGCAGATGCAACGGTTCGATGACGCCTGCGATTGGCTGAACAGGAGCATTTGACATCGTCGATAAAAATGGGCCTTTCAACGAAGTTCGTTTGATGGCTCTAACGACCTGGACTTGGAATAATTATGGCAGGAAATTCCATCGCCAGAAATTCGTCAGGGAAAATATTTTTGAGATGAATCTCCAATCATCAAAACCGTTTACGACTTATTTTTGTATATTTTTTTGAGACTTGATTTTTTGCCAAGCTGTCACATTGTTATTTCTTTTGGAATAAAGCTGATTGGTGGTAGCACTCAACATACTCACGCTTGAACGTCCAAATGGTTAAAAATGGCGCTATTTTGTCACAGTTCAAATCAGAACGGTGTTATCACGGCCCACAATCTACTGGCTAATGAATTCCTCAAACAAATCACTATTGTGGCACATAAACCACCGGCAGATAGTTGGTGGTGGAGAGTTTGCTTCCACCCGTTTCGGTGATGGCAAAGGACAAATAGCTCGCGCCGTTGGTGGAGGAGCCTTCATAGCCAAAAGAGGAAGTGGTGAGATTGAGATTCATTCCCGTCGCGACTGCATTGAGGGTAATGCCACCGTTGGTAAATACCAGGTTTTGGATGCCCCTGCCTTGGCCCACCAGCCTAATGTCTCCTCCGGCGGTCGTTGCCACGCCATTAGTGACATTCACCGGCATGATCGCATAGGACAGGAGTTCGTTGCCAAGCTGAGTTTCATCGGGATAAACCTTGAACCCGGTGATCACGCCATTGGTGACGTAATTTCCATTTGAATCAACCACCACCGTGATCGTAGGCACCGTGCTGATGACCGGGCCGTTGACGGTCAAGGTCACGGTGAACGTGCAGGGGTTCTGATCGTTATCTCGCACCACGTAAGTAAAGCTATCAAGTCCTTGCCCGCTATTGTAACCAAAATAGGGAACATAAGTTAAGACCGGAGTTCCCGAAGAAGAAGTCAAATCCACGGGCAAACCAAAATCGCCGTCCTGCACGCTTTGATTGATGTTGACACCCAGATAGTAGAGCGTGCCATGTTGCGGAATACTGGCCAGTGAAAAGTATGGAAAGTCTCCATCCACATCGGTGGCGGAAAGCGTAATATTCGTCGCCGCCGGATTGATTTCATCCGTATTCGTTTCCAGATTGACGTCAGCTATCACATTAGTAGGACCGTTCGGCTCCGGCGGAGTGTTGATATATAGGATGTTAATCGTGTTAGTAGCCACGTTGGAAGTCAGGCCGTCGCCATCTTCCACATAGAACGGAATCTGCGCAAGGTTAGTGCCGGTTTTACTGTAAATGTCCACACAGTTATCAAGGTCAGAAGCTGGCACAAACTCGAAATCATTCACGGTATAACCCACCCCGACAACGACCGGAGTCATATCGTTTCCGTTTATAAAGCGTTCCATTGGTCGGCAACTGCGTGAAATAAATGGAAAGCTTATCCCCGTCATCAATGTCGGTAGCCAATACGTTAAATTCAGTGAATGGGTCGTCATTGTTGCCGGTGACATTTTCATTATCGGCCACCGGCGCATGATTCACATGCGTTATGCTGATCGGAACATCCCGTGTTTCGGAAAGCTGCCCGTAACGGTTTTCAGTCTGGCAGTAAAACGATTCATAGTCCGGCCCGGAGAGATGCAAGGGCGGCACATACATCACCAACTGATTCGTGTTGGCCACGACTACCTCCGTGCTTAAAATGACCGACCCCTGGCTCACATTATCCGGCAAAACCTGATAAAGCCGTCCGACCACGCAAGGACTGACAATAATATTCGTCAACGGCTCCGCGCCCGGCGGCGGCGAAGGATCATAGGCTTTTATAGAAAAAATAATCGCCACGTCTTCCGTTGTTTGCAGCGTGAAGAAAGGCAGAATAGGTGCCAGCGGCGCGAAGGCCACCGAGACCGCCACCGCTTGCGCCGGCGAAGTTACGCCATTGGTCGCGCGCTTCACCAGATAGGAAAAGGTATCGTAATTGGTAGCCACCACATTGGTTTCCGGCTTGAATAGAACCACGTTCGACGCATCGCTCACCAAAGTAGGGATAGTAGTTATGAGTGAGTTATTCTTTTGCAACAATTGTCCATGCGCTGGCAATTGCGTGATGACCGCCTGCAAAGTGCTGTTGGTAAAAAGCGGGTCGGTGCCGCCCAGCGTAATGGGAAAAGTCGTATTCCCATTGCCGGTGGCCGCAGTCGTGGTGGCGGATAATTCCGGCAGACTCATGGAACGATAGAATAGTTGGCTGAAGACAGGAATCGTCGCGTTAGTCGTCCATTGGCCTGCCGCATCCGTCGCCCCTGTCAACACATTAGTCCAATCATTAACTTCAACCAGGTTACTGTTGGTTTGAAGGGCGTAATCCTTGTTGGTGGCGGCTTGCAACTGCAAATTCAAACTTTGATCCGGGTTCAAATGAATCGTCAATGAATCCGCCCGCGCCGCTGGCGTCGCTGCACTCATGCCAACCAGCCAGAGCGCAAAAAAGAATGCCGGACAAGCAGTCCAATGATTCAAAATAAATATTTCCCTTGGCCAACGACGAAAAAACACGACTTTTGAAAACATTTGATATGTTTAACATGCATTTTAGTCAGCGAAAAGATTTTTTTCCGAATTTTATGGGTTGGCACCCGAAAAAGAACTTTGCGCCGCTCCCACAAATCCATTCAGTTCCTCATACAAGAGGTCATGGTCAACAGCACCATCAAAAGCGCGTGGCGTGGCGATGACCCACATCAGATCCAGATGAATGCGGATCATGGCTGACTTGGATCAAACCGGGCAATTTCACTGGATGCTTTAATCGCGTCGTGTCATAAAATATGCCTGGGCGCGAGCGGCAACCGGAGACTTAATAATTTTTGCAATGCTGGCGTTAACAACTGCGCAATAAACGCAGACGCAACTATCGGCTTCGCCGCGTTGAATAAGGTCGGTGGCTTCGGGCAACAACATTTTTTCATTGCCCACAAAACAAAGATTTGGCCCGGTCAGGCGATGGCGAATGGCGATTTCGCCAATGGCTGCGCTCGGCAAGGTGTAGGCAAATAAAGTTGGGCTAGGACCGCCGACGGCATTGCGTCCTTCCCAAAAATCAAAATCGGTGGCCAACGAACCTGTGCTCGCGGCGAGACAAATCGCGATGCGCTCGCGCGAAAATTTTTCAAAATCAATGCGGAGCAATTCGACGGCGAGCAACGCCAGGCGACTTTGCAAATCGAGCCGGCCAAAGCGCGTTCCCAGCCGCGCCGATTTCAGATCGGCGTCGGTCACTTCGCTCCTGGCAACGATGTTGATTTTATCCATGACTCAAAATGAGCGCGCCGTTGGCGCCGCCAAAGCCGGTGTTAAGTTTCAAAACGTGTTTTAATTTTGGGACCGCGCGCGATTCGCGCACGATGCTCGCGGGCACGCCATCGGCCGGCGTGTTCAGTCGCGGAGTGCCGGGCAGAAAATTTTCCCGCATCGCCAGCGCGCAACAAATGGTCTCGAGGACGCCCGCTGCGCCGAGCGTGTGGCCAAGCATTCCTTTCAAGCCGCTGAACGGCGGACACGCGCCGCCGAACACCGAGCGCAAGGCCATTGATTCCATGGCGTCATTGTAAGGCGTGCCGGTTCCGTGCGCGTTGACGTAATCAATTTCTTGCGGCGATAATTTTGCCGAAGCCAGCGCGCAACGAATCGCCTGCGCGAGACCAGAGCCATCGCGGGACGGGCCGGTGAGATGATTCGCATCGTTGCTGCCGCCCCAGCCGCGAATTTTAATGGTGGAATCCGTCGCAAAATTTTCGCGCGCCAAAATAATTGCCGCGCCGGCTTCACCCGGGCTTAAGCCACAACGGTTCGCATCAAAGGGACGGCAGCCGTTTGGATCAAGCGCTTTCAACGCCGTGAATCCGGCCATGACAAATTCAGAAATACAATCCACGCCGACGATGAACATGGCGTCGGCTTCTCCGCGCTCAATTATTTTTGCGCCTTGTTGGATCGCGATCAAACCGGAAACACAAGCTGTGGAAACACATTGAACCGGACCGCGCGCGCTCTGCTCCGCTGCCAAATCTTCCGCGAGAAAATTTCCCTGCAAATGCCGGCGTGCGATATCCGAGCACGAACGATTTTCAGAAATCCGTTCGAGCGCGATGATGTTGGCTTTGGTCGTTGATAAAACCAGTCCGATTCGTTCCACCGGAATTTTTTCCAAAATGTGCCGGGAAGATTCGCGCGCCTGGTTCAGCGCGACAGCCGCCAATTGAAAGGCCGGATCGTCGGATCCGTCGCCGAAAAAATCCCGGGAAACCGCGCCGACGATATTGGATTGAAAGCGCGCAGAATTAAATTTTTCGTTCGCGCACAAACCGCTCAAGTTTTTTTTCAACGCGTCGCGCAGCGGTTCGAGGCCGCAACCCACCGCGCTGATGACGTCGCAACCGGCAATAACAACATTTGGCTCACGCATACAATGTCAGTTCTCCCGAAGCGATTGATTTTTCATCGCAAAAAATCTCGCCAAAAATGCGAAAAATCTGGCCGAGGTGGCGCAATTCCCGGATTTCAATGCGCAGTTTTTTTTGCGCCGCCGGTGGCGATTGGATTTTGAAATGGGAAATCGCAACGAGCATTCCGCCGCCGGCGTTTTCCGACTGGCCGCGATTTTTTGCGCGCTGGCCAAGGGCGGCGGCGGCGGTTTGCGCGACGCATTCGATTAGCGCGTTTTCCACAACCAATCCAGCGGCCACGGCAAACGAATCGGCGGGAAAAAAAGCTGTGGCCACGGCAGTCGTTTCCGTGCATTCCGTCAGCGCGTCAATGAAACGCATCGGCGCGCGGTGCGGAATCAAATTTTCGATGGCGACGGACATGGTTCGGTTTTTAACGGCGGTTTTGATTGAGCGGGCAATTCAGATTTTTCCCAGAACGGATAAAAATTATACCATTGCAACGGGTCGCGTTTAAGAATTGTTTCCAGATTTTTGGCAAATTCAACGGCGCACTTTTTCAAGTAGGCGTCGCGTTCATTATGCGGCGGCATTTGCGGATGCAGCGCGGTGAATCCAAAAAAACGATAATGGCCGCCGCGTTCGCGCAGATTAAAAACCATGACGAGCGGCGCGTTGGCCATCGCCGCGAGCACATACGCGCCGATGGGAAAGCGCGCGGAGCCGCCGAGAAATGGAATGCTCGCCGACGGACTGCCGTAATTGCGGTCGCCGAGCATGGCGACGATTTCGCCGCGACGCAACGCGGCGACGAGCGGGATGGCATCAGTCGGCGCGCCCGTGAGCGGCAAAAGGTGGAATTTTGCCCGCGAAGATTTTGCCAGCAGCGCGCGGATTTCGGCGGATTCTTTGTCGAAGCCGGTGACGTTGATCGGCACATCGAGGCGCGTGAGCAATTGCCCGGCGGCTTCCCAATTTCCGAGATGCGCGGTCAATAATAAAACTCCGTGGCCTTCGGCAAGCGCCCTGTGAACGTGATGTTCGCCGTCAAACGAAAATGAAAATTCTTTTGTCTTACCTGCGAGAATCGCGGTGCGGTCAATGATGGCGCGGCCAAACGAAAAAAAATGTTTGAAGACGAGCCAGCGACGTTTCCACCACGGCAATTTTCCGAAAATGCGGCGATGAAAATCCATCGTGGCCGCCACATCCGGCGAGGCAAAGGAAAAATAAACCGCCACCGGCACGGCGAAAAAATAAGCGGCGCGCAAACCGAGCGCGCGCAACGCGGTGATAAAAAACCAGATGCCCCAGCGTCCGCCGCGCAGTTGACCCGTTCCCGACCAATGACCGGATGATGGCATGGATTATATTAATGCAGCAGACCCGCCGCGCGCAAAATGCCGATGATGCCGATGAGAATCCAAAAACCGTTCAGCACCGTATAGGCGCAATCGCGTCGCAGCAGGGAACACCACGTCAGGATGATGGCATCGGTGGTGTTGACGATCCAGACCAGCATGAACGGGCTGTGCGGGCCAAGCCAGCTCACGAGGCTGAAACTGCCGATGCGCATCAACACGCCGGTCATCTCAAAAGTTTTTATGTATTTGCGAACGAATGGATTTAGCAGGGTTGAGAACATAATTTGGTGACATGGCATTTTTTAGTTGAACGAATCAAAACGGCGGACTTTGCCGCCAACTATTATTTGAGTTTGACGCGCGGGGCAAGGTCATTCAATTTTAATCCCGCAGATTTTAAAAATAACCCTCAAAAAATTATGAGCAAAATATACAAACGCAGTTTTATCGGAATATTGGTTCTGGCGATTCTCACGCTGGCGTTGCCGGCTTTTGCGCGCGCGAAAATGAACGAAGACGAATTGATCGCGCAGTTGAGTTCGTCCGACGAGAAAAAAGTCTATGACGCATTGCAGAATTTGGAGAAGCAATATCCGACAAGCACAACGGACCTTCCGGCGATCAAAAAACTTTTGACCGACGACCGCATCAAAGTGAAACGCAAAGCCGCGCGCGTGCTCGGCGTCATTCATGCGGACGTGAGCGAATCGGACATCGCGGCCATTTGCACGCTCCTCAAATCGCCCGATCCCGACACCGTGACCGATGGATTGAAAGCGTTGCGCGGCCTCAAAGCGCCCTCGGCGGTGCCGGAAATTTTGCCGGTGCTCAAAAATCCCACGCCCAACGTCGTCCGCGACGCCTGCCGCACGCTCGCCGTGCTCGGCGATAAAAGCGTGGTTCCCTCCCTCGAACCGCTTTTGAGCAGCCCGAATCCAAAAGTGCAACAGGACGCGCAGGACGCCATTTTCGCGCTCAAGGCAAAATCTTGAATTGAACCGTTTGAATAAATTTGTCGCGGCGCGTTTCCGGGATGGAAATGTCGCCGCGTTTTTTACCATGTTTGCGGTTGAAATTTTAACCGGTGACGCCTCCGAATGATCACGCTCAACGGACACAAACTTTCCATCGAGGAGCTTTGGCGCATCGCGTCGGCTAAAATTTCCTGCGAACTTGCCAACGACGCGCGTCCGCTCATCCGCCGCAGCCGCGAACTCGTGGAAAAACTTGCCACGCAACCACGCGCGATTTACGGCATCAACACCGGCTTCGGCCCGTTGAGCGGTTTTCGTGTTTCCGGCGAAGACCAGAAACAGCATCAATTAAATCTGCTGCACCATTTATTCGTCGGGCAAGGCGCATTGTTTTCGGAAAATGAAACGCGCGCCATCATGCTTGCGCGCACGAATGCCTTGGCGCGCGGATTTTCCGGCATCCGCGAAAATTTGCTCGAACTTTTGCTCGCGGCGTTGAACAAAAATGTTCTGCCGGAAATTCCGAGCGAAGGTTCGGTTGGTGCGAGCGGTGATTTGGTTCCACTCGCGCACATGGCTGGATTGCTCGTCGGTCTTGGTTACGCGCGTATGAACGGCGAACGTCTGCCTGCGATTGAAGCCTTGAAAAAATTCGGCCTCGCGCCAATGGAATTGCAAGCCAAGGAAGGTCTCGCGCTCGTCAATGGCACGAGCGTGATGACTGGACTCGCTGCATTGTCCGCGCACGAAGCAGAAAAACAATTGCGCTGGCTGGAATTATTGACGGCGTGTTTGTTTCAAGCGCTCGACGGCGAACCGGAAGTTCTCTGCCAGCAGATTCACATGGCGCGCGGGTTTCGCGGGCAATCGCTGGTCGCGCGGCGCATCAGCGATTCGCTCCGCACGCATCCCGATTTTGCGAAGCGCATTGACGAACATCAATGGGGTTCGCAGGCCAAGCCGATGGACGGCGGCGCGGAAATTCAAGACCCGTATTCGCTGCGTTGCGCGCCGCAAATTCTCGGCGCGTTTCAGGAAGCGCACTGGCACATCGAGGAAGTCGTCACGCGCGAACTCAACGCCAGCACCGACAACCCGCTGATTTTTCCCGACAGCGGCATGGTCATCCATGGCGGAAATTTTTACGGCCAGCAGATCGCGATGGTCAGCGATTACGAACGCATCGGCCTCATCAAACTGGCGCTGCTCGCCGAGCGGCAACTCGAACGGCTTGTGAACTGGCGTTACAGTCGCGGCCTGCCGCCGATGCTTGCGGGCGGCGCGCCCGGTTTGAATTCAGGTTTTTCGGGCGCGCAACTGCTCGCCACGTCGCTCGCCGCCGAAGCGCGATTGCTCGGCACGCCCGCTTCGATCCAAACTATTTCGACCAATGCGAACAATCAGGATGTCGTGAGCATGGGATTGCACGCCGCAAAAATGACGCGCGCCGTTTTGCCGCTCGTCTGGAAAATTCTCGCCATCGAAACGCTCGCGCTCGCACAGGCGGCGGATTTGCGCGGACGTGAAAAAACTCTCGGCGGCGATTTCAAAAAACTTTACGATTTAGTCCGCGCCGTTTCGCCAAAACTGGAAAACGACCGTCCGCTTAACGAAGACATCGCGCGCGTGACCGGATTATTGCAATCTGAAAACGCGCAGAAAATTTTCGGATTTGATAAAAATGACGAAGCCAATTGAAAAGGGGAGCGCGCGCGTCTCGCGTGCGGTTTTCGGCGTGCCGCCGAAAACTCGTCCCACAAACTTATGATACGCCAAACTAAAAAATGTAAAAAAGAATTTGGGCGCGACGCCCAAATTTGCACGCGAGACGCGTGCGCTCCTTGATTTCAAAAACTGAATCCAATGAAAACTGAAATTGATGTTTTAATCATCGGCGCCGGGCCGGCGGGTTCGTCCGCCGCCGCGCTCCTGCACCAGCAAGGTTTCAAACTGCTCGTCGTGGAAAAACAAATTTTTCCGCGCTTCGTCATCGGCGAAAGTTTGCTGCCGCACTGCATGGACTTGCTTCAGGAAGCCGGTTTGCTGCCGGCGGTCGAGGCGCAGAATTTTATTAAAAAGCGCGGTGCGGTTTTTTTGCGCGGCAAGGAAACCTGCAACTTCGATTTCTCCGACCAGTTCACGGAAGGCTGGAAATATACTTTTCAAGTCCCGCGCGCCGATTTCGACAAAACGCTCGCCGACGCCGTAGCCGCGCGCGGCGTGGAAATCCTTTACGGCCACGGCGTGACCGCAGTTTCGTTCAATGATGACGGCGTGGTTGTGACGATTGAACAGCCGGACAAAACGACGCGCCAGATTTCCGCGCGCTTTGTTTTGGATTGCAGTGGTTACGGGCGCACGCTGCCGCGTTTGCTGGATTTGGAAAAACCGACGACGTTTCCCGCGCGCGAGGCCTTGTTCACGCACGTCACGGGCGACCAGCGTCCCGCTGGAAATGAAGAAGGGAAAATCTGGGTGTGCAGCCATCCGGCGGGCGCGTGGATTTGGATCATTCCTTTTTCCAACGGCAGGACCAGCACCGGCGTCGTGGCCACGCCGGAATTTTTTTCGCGCCATCCCGGCGAACCGGACGCGCAGCTTCGCACAATTTTAATGGCCGATCCGAACGTCGCCGCGCGCCTGGGCAAAATGCAGTTCGCCATGCCCGCGCGGCGCATCACGGGTTATGCGTGCGGCATCAAAAAACTTTTTGGCCCGCAATTCGCGCTGATGGGAAACGCCACGGAATTTCTTGACCCGGTTTTCAGTTCCGGCGTCACGCTCGCGCTCGCCTCGGCGAACCGCGCCGCGAAAGTTTTGACGCGCCATCTGCGCGGCGAATCGCCGGACTGGCAGGTGGATTACGCCGACCACGTAATGCAGGGCATCAACACGTTTCGCGCCTACGTTGCCGCGTGGTATGACGGCACGCTGGAAAATATTTTTTTCGCCGCGCAATCCAATCCCGACATCATGCGGCAGATTTGTTCCGTGCTGGCCGGTTACGTCTGGGACAAATCAAATCCTTATGTCGCGCAGCCGGAACGCGCGCTGCCGTTGCTCGCCCAAATCGTCCAGTCGAAAAATAAAATTGCCGCGCGATGAATTTTTTCAAGGAAGATGACCAATCCGCTTTCGACGCGAAAGTCGGGGCGCAGCGTATCGCCTTTGCGCCCGTCATGTTTCAAGCATGTCGGATTTTGCGCGACTCCGGCATTTTGGAATTGGTGCAAAAAAGCGGTGCGACGGGAATGACATTGAACGAAATCGCCGCGAAAATAAATTTGCCGCATTATGGAATTAAGGTTTTGATCGAAGCCGGACTTGGCATCGGATTGTTCTGCCTGAACGACGAACGTTTCACGCTCACCAAGCTCGGCTATTTCATGTTTCGCGATGAAATGACGCGCGTGAACATGGACGTTGTGCATGAAATTTGTTATCGCGGATTATTCGATTTGGACAAATCCATCGAGCAAGGCAAACCCGTCGGCCTCAAAACGCTTGGCGACTGGAAAACTTTTTACGAAGGCTTGTCGTCGTTGCCGCCGCGTGCGCGCGAAAGCTGGCTGGCGTTCGACCATTTTTATTCCGATGCCGCGTTTCCCGCCGCGTTAAAAATCGTTTTCGACGACAAACCGAAACGCCTGCTCGATGTCGGCGGCAACACCGGCAAATGGGCGATTGCCTGCGCGCGATTTGACGCCGACGTGAAAATCACGATTGCCGACCTGCCGCAACAATTGGAACTCGCGCATGAAACTATCCGAAAAAATAATTTAGAAAACCGCGTGGAATTTTTTGCGACCGATTTGCTGGACGAATCCAAATCATTGCCGAAAAATTTTGATGCCATCTGGATGAGCCAGTTTCTTGATTGTTTTTCGGAAGCGGAAATCGTTTCCATTTTGAAACGCGCGGCACAAGCCATGAGCGCGGACAGCACGCTCTACATTCTCGAATTATTTTGGGACCGCCAGCCGAACGAAGCGGCGGCGTTTTGTTTGCAACAGACTTCGCTTTACTTCACCTGCATCGCCAATGGCAACAGCCAGATGTATCACTCGTCGGATATTTTGCGTTGTCTCGCCGAAAGTGGATTAAAAGTTGTTGAAGATCGCGACCAAGTTGGACTTTACCACACGCTGCTGAAATGCCGGAAAGCGTAATTTAGATTTTACTTCGCCGGTTTTAAGATGACTTTCGTCCAGCCATTTTTGCGCGCGTCAAAATTTTTGCAAGCCTTCGGCGCATCGGCCAGCGGAAGTTCATGCGAGACGCGGCAACCTTTGTCTCAGCTTCAAAACGGGCGCAAAAAGATCGCCGTGCCTTTTGACGCGCTTCAAAACGTCATCAGTCTCAAAAGTTAAAAGTTTTGCGTCCCTTTTTTTGAGCGCCCACTCCACTTCATCCCAGGTCACCGGCGTCGAAACCGTCGGATGCTCCTTTGCGCGCAAGGAATAAGCCGTGATGGTCGTTTTATGAACATCGTTTTGGCTCCAATCAATCAGCACTTTTCCGGCGCGCAATGATTTCTGCATTTTGGAAACGACGATTTCCGGGAATTTTTCTTCCAACTGTTCCGCAATGGCGTGAGCGAACGGTTTTGTTTTTGCATAAGTGACCGGCGAATTGAGCGGCACATAAATCTGCAACCCTTTTGAGCCGGAAGTTTTTGGAAAACATTTTAATTTCATCGCCGCAAAAAAATCGCGCAGCCACAGTCCCACCTGACAACAAAGCAAAATGTTCGCCGGCGCTCCCGGATCCAAATCAAACGCCAGCGCCGTCGGGCGATTGATCACTGGCGCGCGATGCAAAAAAGTGTGCAATTCCAAATCCGCCAGGTTTGCCGCCCAAACCAGCGCGGGCAAATCGTTCATCACGCAATAATTGGTCTCGCCGCCTTCGGTGCGCGGTATTT
This sequence comes from Verrucomicrobiia bacterium, assembly GCA_036509895.1. Lineage (GTDB taxonomy): Bacteria > Verrucomicrobiota > Verrucomicrobiia > Limisphaerales > UBA11358 > UBA11358. Next base: position 35,104 of record DATCEV010000003.1, on the reverse strand, counting down.
TGGCCGTCTTGATCCAGGCCGGGCGATGCGGCGGACAATTTTTTTCGTAAAAGAAAAAACCTTCGACGCCGTTGGGATAACGCTTGAGCGTGATCGGACGATCTTTCAGATGCGGCAAAAGATATTTTGAAATGCGCACATAATAATCAATCACATCGCCTTTCGTGAAACCCGTTTTGGGATACAGAACTTTTTCCAGATTGCTCACGTCAATCTTTTTGCCGCCGATGTCGAGTTGCGCTTTCGTGGCCATTTTAACAGAAATAAATTATATGAGAAAGGTGCGGCATTTTCAGGCCGATTGCAAAAACAACTTCAAAAGGTAACGGGACGGTTGGAAACTAAAAAAATAATTTTCGGCTTCGGCTTTCCGTCAGCGAAACATGGCCGAGACAATTTTTTTTCCGCAGAAAATCCAGATGACCGCCGCCAGCGCGATGTAGGGACCGTAAGGCATCCGGGATGACCACGCGCGTTTGCGCAGCAAAATCAAAAGCACGCCGACCGCCGCGCCAATCATCGAGCTGACCATCAGCGAGAAAACTGCGCCCTGCCAGCCGATGAATGCGCCAATCGCCCCCATGAATTTCACATCGCCCAAACCCATCGCCTCGCGCGGCAAAATGATTTCCGCGCATTCGGCTTCCAAAAACGGCACGCGGTCGGGATTGATTTCTTCGTCGCCGATTTTCAACGCCGCCGGAGAAAGCCGGACGGTCATATTTTCGTAGCCGCGATCAATGAGTTCCACCGTGCGCGCTTGAAAAACAATCGCATCGGATTTGCGGTAAAAAATTTCTTCATAGGGAATTTCCTTGTCCGGCAGATGCAGGGACGTTTCGGATAAAATGATTTTCGTTTCCGCCGCCAGTTTTATTTTTTGACGGCCAAACATCAGTTTGCCGAGCCGTAAAATGGCATAGACGATTCCTGCGCCGATGGCCGCGCCGAGAAAACTTCGGAGCATTCCAGCGCCCGGCGATTTGGCGTCCTGCAATTGCGGCAGGAAAAAGCACGCCGCAAAACCAGCCACCGCGCCGCCCAAAGTTATTTCGTCGGGAATGATAAAATGCTCGAAGTCAATGAACGTCGCGCAAATGAGGCCGGCCAGAAAAATGGCATACACCAAAGCGAGGGGCATCGTCGGCAGCGCATGATTTGGATTTCCAAATTTCAGCCAGCAACCGAGAAAGGCGATTCCCGTGAGCAATTCCACGATGAAATAGCGCGGCGAAATGGGCGCGCTGCAATTTCTGCATTTGCCGCCGAGCCAAAGCCACGTCACGAGCGGAATGTTCAGGTAAAATGGAATCGCGTATTTGCAATGCGGACAATGCGACGGCGGCGAGACGACGCTCAATTCCAACGGCATCCGATAAATGCAGACGTTCAAAAAGCTGCCGACGATGCAGCCGAGCGCAAAAAAGCACAGCGACCAGAAATGAAACGGAACGAGCGACCAATTTTCAGGATTAAAAATCGAATGAAACATGAATCATGTCCAAAGTCTAAAGTCCAATGTCCAAAGTCAATGCTCGCGGAACGAAACTTTGGACGCCGGACTTGGAACTGCCGCGAGCGCGCGGCGCATCACTTCCAGCGGCGCGGATTTTCCCGTCCAGATTTCAAACGCTTTGGCGCCTTGATGCAAAAGCATTCCCAGACCATTTGCCGTTTTGCCGCCGGATTTTTTTGCAGCGGCGAGCAATTTTGTTTCTGCCGGACGATAAATCATGTCATAAACCGCGCGCGTCTGGCTCAATGAAAATTGTGTTTCGTCCAGCGGCGAAGCGTCGTCTGTTTTTAAGCCCAGCGAAGTCGCGTTCAAAAGCAAATCCACATGATTTTTTGGATAACCCGGCGAAACTTTTACCGATGGAAATTTATTTTTGATTTCGTTCGCTATTTCTTCGGCCTTGGCCCGCGTGCGGTTGACCAGAAAAAGTTCCGCGACATTTTCCGCCGCAAGTTTCAACGCCGCCGTGCGACCCGCGCCGCCCGCGCCAAGCAACAAAACTTTTGCGCCGCGCAATTCCAATTTCAAATCTTCACGCAATGATTTTGCGATTGCGTCGGCGTCCGTGTTGAAACCGATGGCGCGCACTTCTGGACTTTGGACTTTGGTCTTTGGACTTTGGACAAACTTAATGGTATTGACCGCGCCCCAGTTTTTTGCGGATTCATCCAGTTCATCCATCATTTCCAAAGCGAGCAATTTGTGCGGCACGGTCAGATTCAAGCCGGCAAAATTCATCGCCTTCGCGCCTTCGATTGCCGTGCGGAGATTTTTGGGTTCGACTTCAAACGCGAGGTAACGCCAGTTCAAACCGAGCGCGCCGAACGCGGCATTGTGCATCGCGGGCGACGCGGAATGCGCGACGGGCGAGCCAAGCACCGCGCACAGGCGGGTCGAGGCGCTGATGAATTGGGCCGGTTGAGACACGCGCAATTTATATTCGGCAAGCGCGCGAGTTCAAAGCGCAAAGTCTGGAAAGAATTTCAAACGCTTTGCACGCGAAAATTTGTTCGGTAACATTGGCGGGAAATGAAATCCAAAGGCATAGTTTATCTCGTGGGCGCCGGGCCGGGCGACGCGGGACTGCTCACGTTGCGCGGCGCGGAATTGCTCCGGCGCGCAGATGTGGTCATCTACGATCTGCTCATCAATCCGGTTTTGCTCCGGCACGCGCGCGCGGACGCGGAAATCATTTCGCGCGGCAAACGAACGGATTTTTCGCAGGAACAAATCAACGACTTGATGATCTCCAAAGCGCGCGAAGGAAAAATTGTGGTGCGGCTCAAAGGCGGCGATCCCTATATTTTTGGGCGCGGCGGCGAAGAAGCCGAAGCGCTCGCGGCGGCTAAAATAAATTTTGAAGTCGTGCCCGGCGTTTCTTCAATTGTCGCTGTGCCCAATTACGCGGGGATTCCGCTCACGCATCGCGATTTCTGTTCCAGCTTCACCGTTTTAACCGGCCACGACGATCCCGAAGATGCAAAAAATAATTTGCGCTACGACCAAATCGCAAAAATTCCGGGAACGAAAATCGTGCTGATGGGCACGGACAATCTGGCAGAATGGAGTCGCGCGCTTATCGCGCACGGAATGCCGCCGGCAACGCCCGTCGCCATTGTGCAATCTGGCACGCTGGGGAAACAAAAATCTTTCGCCGGAACTTTGGCGACGATTGCAAAACTTGCCGCCGATAAAAAAATTTCCCCGCCTGCGCTCACGATTCTTGGCGAAGTCGTCGAGCTGCGCGACAAATTAAACTGGTTTGAAAATTTGCCGTTGTTTGGGAAGCGGATTGTTCTCACCCGTTCACGCGGACAAATGGCGAAATTTTCCCAAAAACTTTCCGAACTCGGCGCGGACGTTTTGGAAATTTCCGCCGTGAAAAGCATCGCGCCCGACAACAAGCAGGGACTGGTTGACGCGCTGCTTTCGTTGAATTCTTATGATTGGCTCATCTTCACCAGCGCAAACGGCGTCGCCACATTTTTCGATTATTTTTTCCGGCGCTTTCACGATTTGCGCGACATCGGCGGCGCGAAAATCGCCGCCGTTGGTCCGGCCACCGCCGCCAAATTGCGCGAACTGCATTTGCAGGTGGACTTGATGCCGGAAGAATTTATTGGCCGAAAAATCGCCGAGGCATTTGCCAGGTTTGAAACCATTGAAAATCTGAAAATGTGTTTGCTGCGCGCCGAAAATGCGAATCCCGACTTGCCGCGAGCATTGGAAGAAATGGGCGCAATCGTGGATGACATCGGGATTTATAAAACCATCGCCGAAACGGAAGATTTTTTTGGCGTGACGGAAAATTTCCTGAGGCGCGGCGCGGATTGGCTCACGTTCACCAGCGGTTTGACTGTTGAATTTTTCCATGCGCGCTTTGATTTGTCGAAGTTGTTAAAAAAATTTCCGCAAATGAAGCTGGCGTCCATTGGGCCGGAGACGAGCAAAGCCATTCGCAAATTGAATCTTGAACCAGTGCTCGAAGCAAAGGAACATACGACGGACGGATTGATTTCAGAATTATTGCGCGCCGCAAAAAATAATTAGGCGGCGAAATTACGCCATGGCAATTTCAGGAACGGTTTCGTTCGATTTCACCAACGGCGCGGTTTGCGTTGTCACTTCTTCCGTCTTATGAAATTTCACGCTCACAATTTTGCTCACGCCGTGTTCTTCCATCGTCACACCGTAAAGCACGTCGGCCATCGCAATCGTGCGCTTGTTGTGCGTGATAATGACAAATTGCGAATGCGCGAGAAAACGCTGCAAAATTTTTACGAAGCGCACGACGTTCGATTCGTCCAGCGGCGCGTCCAATTCGTCCAGCACGCAAAACGGACTTGGCTTGACTTGATAAATCGAAAACAAAAGTGAAACGGCAGTCATCGTCTGCTCGCCGCCGGACAAAAGCGAAATGCTTTGCAATTGTTTTCCCGGCGGACGCGCGACGATTTCAATGCCGCTTTCGAGAACATCGTTTTCGTCCGACAAAATCAAATCCGCTTTGCCGCCGCCGAAAACTTCAGTGAACATCAGCCGGAAATTGTCGCGGATTTTTTCAAACGTCTGCAAAAACATTTCGCGCGTCTGCGTATTGATGCGATTGATGACTTCGAGCAATTGCGTTTTGGCGTTGACCAAATCGTCGTGTTGCGTCGTGAGAAATTGATGCCGCTGTTCAGTCTCTTCATATTCTTCAATCGCGACCAGATTCACCGGCCCAATTTCATCCAGCCGTTTTTGCAACGCCTCGATTTGTTGCGCGACCGAATTCCAATCCGTCGCCGCGCCGCTCGCGGCCATTTCTTCGGGCGAAAGCGTTTGCACTTTCGCCGGGCCTTCGTCCGCGTAAGTGATCGTGATACACTCGCTGCGCACGTCGTCCAGATTGACGTGATATTTTTGCTGAATCTTTTCGCGCAAATTTTGAACCGACATATTTTTTTGCGCCAATTCAATTTCAATTCCGCCGCGTTGATTTTGAATTTCCGTCAAATGATTGCGCTGCGAACGCAAATTTTCCTCGCGCGAAGAAACTTCTGTTTCTTGCAAATTTTTTTGTCCGAGCAATTCAGCAGCCTGCGCGTTGACCTGTTCGCGTTCGTGCGAAACTTTTTCAATTTGTGCGCGCGATTCCAAAATTTCCGATTCCGCATTTTCTTTGCGCGTGACGACTGAAGAAATTTCTCCGCGCCGCTGTTCGACAATTTGTTTCAACTCAGAAATCCGCTGCGTGAGCGCGTTTTGTTGTTGCCGAAATGAAACGAGCAGTTGTTCTTCCGCCGCGAGCGCGACTTTGCTTTCCGTCAGCGTGGAATTTGCCGCGTCGCGTTGCTGGCGCAAATTTTCCAATTCCATCGTGAACGCGGAAACTTTTTCCTGCTCACTTTTCTCGCGCGATTCCAGTTCGGCTAATTTTGTCGCGAGCACATTTCGTTTTTCCAAACCTTCGCGTTCCTGCGCGGCCAGACTTTGAACTTCAAAAACGACCGTCTCGATTTTTTGATTCAGCAAGCGCGAAGAATTTTGCAGCGCGTTAAATTCGCCTTCGCGCGTCGCGATCGCCACTTCCTGCTCGCGCAATTCCGTTTGCGCCGTTTGCAAACTGGATTGCAATTCCGTTTGTTCGCCGAGCAGCGCGCCGCGTTTGCGACTCGCCTCGGCAACGCGATTTTGAATTTCCGTCAATTCAGTTTGCAGTTCGGTGATTTGATTTTTGCGTCCGAGAATTGACGCGGGCGCTTTCGGATTTCCGTGTCCGTTCAAATAGCCGCCGGTGTAAATTCCGTGACGGCTCAACAAATCGCCAGTCAACGTGACAAAATCGCAGCCCGCGTGGCCGTTTTGAATTTGCGCCGTCGCGGTCGGCAAGTCGGACGCGATAAAAGTGCGGCCGAGCAACGAACGCAAAAGTTTTTCGACGGACGGTTCAGATTGAATGATGCTTAACGCGGGAACAATTTCGCCGGGCTGCAAAATTTTTTCCGCAGAATTTTTTTGCGCCGCTGAAAATTCGCCGTCGAACGCCAATTGATTTTCGTCTTTGCGCTGAATCGCCAGTGCCGCGACGCTCGCGCGTCCGGATTTATTCGCGCTCAATTCGGCGAGAATTTCCTGCGCGGATTCCGGCTGCTCGGTCAAAACAAGTTGCAAGTGATGGCCAAGCGCGTTTTCAACCGCGACGACAAATTGTTCCGGCACGCGAATTTTGTCGGCAAGCGAGCCGATGACCGAACGCGATTGGCGCAACGCCGCGACCGCGCCCGCGTCAAAACCTTCGCGCGAATGTTCAAGCTGCTCAATAACTGTGAGGCGCGAACGTTTTTCAGCCTGCTGCTGTAAAAATTGATCCTGCTCGACGCTCGAATTTTGCAATTCGTTTTGCAATTCCCGCAAACGATTTTGCCGCTGCTCAACCGAGCCGCGCGTCGTCGCGACATTTAATTTTTCAACTTCAACGCTCGCGGTAAATTCCTGCAAGCGCGATTCGAGTCGCGCGCGTTCTTCTTCGAGCGAAACTTTTTCCGCAGAAAGTTTTTCGAGACGAATCGAGTTGCCCTGTTTTTGCAAATCGAGCGCAGTGATTTCATTTCTGATTCGAGACAAATCCTGCGCGGCGGCAAACGCGGCGGATTGCGCGGCGCGCAAATCTTCCTGCAACTGTTTCAAATCACTTTCAACTTGCGCGAAGGCAAACTGTTTTTTCTCGAGCGCGAGTTTGTGTTCCGCGAGCGCGCTTTCGGATTTGGACAAATGTTGCTGCACATTCGCCAATTCTTCTTCCGCCGTGCGTTGACGTTCTTCCGCTTGCGCGATGTCCGCGAGCGCTTTGGAATTTTGCGATTCCAATTCGCGCAAGCGTTCGTCGTTGAATTGAATCCGGCTTTCGTGCCGGTCAATTTCATTTTTCAATTCCAATCCACGTTGCTGCTGCGCGGAAACTTCGTGCTCCAATTCCGTGAGCCGCTCGCGCAATTGTTTGATTTCGTCTTCGCAACGTAAAATTTCCGCCGAACCATTTTCAATTTCGTCGCGCAAATTTTCCGCGACGGAATTTTTTTCCGAAATCTCCGATTGCAAAACGTCGAACTGATGTCGCGCGAGTTGCGTTTCCAGATGTTGAAGCTCGAGCGAAATTTGTTTGTAACGTTTTGCTTTTCCAGCCTGACGTTGCAGCGAGCCGATCTGCCGTTTCACTTCGCGAATCAAATCCGCGACGCGCAAAAGATTTTGTTCCGTGTATTCCAGTTTGCGGAGCGATTCTTTTTTCTGCGATTTGAATTTCGTGATGCCCGCGGCTTCCTCAAAAATCATCCGGCGATCTTCCGGCTTGCTCGAAAGAATCTGCGTGATGTGGCCTTGCGCCAAAATGCTGTAACTCGTGCGCCCGATGCCCGTGCCCATGAAAAATTGCTGGATGTCTTTGAGGCGGCACGGAGTTTTGTTCAAAAAATATTCGCTGCCGCCGTCGCGAAAAATCCGGCGCGTGAGCGTCACTTCGTCGTAAAAAACTTCCACTCCCGCCGCGCGCAAATTTTTTCCGTCCACGCCGCCGAGCGTGAGTGAAACTTCGCCCATGCCCATCGGTTTGCGACCGTCCGTGCCGTTGAAAATCACGTCGGCCATTTCGCCACCGCGCAACGCTTTCGCGGATTGCTCGCCGAGCACCCAGCGGATGGCGTCGGAGACATTAGATTTGCCGCAGCCGTTTGGCCCGACGATGGCCGTGACGCCGGGCTGAAAATTCAGCGAGGTTTTGTCTGCGAAAGACTTAAAGCCGAAAACGGTCAAATTTTTGAGATACATGATTTTGACGACGATTGCTCGCGGATTAGACAATCACAATTGCCGGTTTAAGTAAAGCAAAAACCACAACATAGAGTGGATTTTGCCGTTGCAGGCACAACTAATTGGTGAGGAACCATGATTTGCTTTGTGCCCAACAATTGCTTTCTAAACTCTTAAATCGTTAAACTTTATACGTCTTTGCGTAGAATTCGTCAACTAAAATAAAAATTTCAAAATGACCATATTAAGTTCGCGCGGCGGGCTTTTTGGAAGCCGCATCCAAAATCGTAGTCAACACGCTGTTCGGAACTTGCGCGAATGTCAACGGCTCCATCGAATACGACGCGCGGCCTTTGGACAGCGAACGGATCGCCGTCGCGTAACCGAACATTTCGGCCAGCGGCACTTGCGCGTTGAGGATAGTCTGGCCGTTCTTCGCTTCGATGCTGTTGATGACGCCACGACGACGGTTGATGTCGCCGAGCAAATCGCCCTGATATTCGTCGGGCGTCGTGCATTCGACCTTCATGATCGGTTCGAGCAAAATCGGACCGGCTTTTTTGAAGGCATCTTTCAACGCGAAAATTCCCGCCATGCGGAACGCGAGTTCGTTCGAGTCAACTTCGTGGAACGAGCCGTCAACGACTTCAACTTTGATGTCAATGACCTGGTAGCCGGCATAGACGCCGCCCTTGATGGCTTCTTCGATGCCGCTGATGACCGCCGGAATATATTCCTTCGGAATCGTGCCGCCGACGATCTCGTCAAGAACTTCGACGCCCTTGCCTTTTTCATTCGGCTCGACGGTGATGCAGGCGTGGCCGTATTGACCTTTGCCGCCGGATTGACGGATGAATTTTCCTTCGCCCTCGGCTTTTTTCGTGATCGTTTCGCGATAAGCAATTTGCGGCGCGCCAGTGTTCGCTTCCACTTTGAATTCGCGTTTAAGGCGGTCAATAATGATTTCCAAATGCAACTCGCCCATGCCCGCGATGATAAGCTGGCTGGTTTCTTCGTTCGTGAAACAGCGGAACGTCGGGTCTTCTTCGGCGAGCCGTTGCAAGCCTTCAGACAATTTGTCGCGATCCTGCTTCGTCTTCGGTTCGACGGCCATTGAAATAACGGGTTCGGGAAATGTCGGCGGTTCGAGCGTCACGTCAAAATCCTCATCGCACAGCGTGTCGCCGGTCGTGATGTTGCGCAGGCCGACGAGCGCGGCGATGTCGCCCGCATACACCGCGCTGATGTCCTTGCGCTCGCTGCCTTGAATGACCATCAGACGGCTGACACGCTCGCGTTTGCGCGTGCGCGGATTGTAAATGTTGTCGCCCTTCTTGAGCTGGCCGGAATAGACGCGGAAGAAAACCAATTTGCCCGCGTAAGGATCGGTCCAAAGTTTGAACGCGAGCGAACAGAACTTCGCGTTGTCCGTCGTCGGCACGTGGACGACAACTTCGGTTCCGAGTTCATGGCCTTCCGCCGCCGGAATGTCCAGCGGGCTGGGCAGATAATCAATGACCGCGTCCACCAAAACTTGCACGGCTTTTTTCTTGAACGCCGAACCGCACAAAACGGGAACCAATTCAATCTTGCAGGTGAGCCGACGAATCGCCGCTTTGAGCACTGGAGCCGTGATCGGTTTTTCTTCGAGCACCAGATTCGCAATCTCGTCGTCCTTGTTCGACACGGCGTCAATCAATTCCGCCAGCGCGGCCTTCGCGCGTTCCTGATATTCCGGCGCGATTTCTTTGATCTCATAATTGAGACCTTCGTTGGCTTCGCCCGGTCCCCAATAAATTGTCTTCTGGTTGACGACGTCAATCACGCCTTCAAATCCACCCTCAACCGCCTTGCCTTCGACTTCGCTCGGACCAGTGCCAAGCGGCAGAAAAATCGGAAACGCATACGCGCGCAGTTTCGTGCGCATGTCGTTCAGCGCGTTTTCAAAATTAGCGCCAATGCGATCCATTTTGTTCACGAACGCGATGCGCGGAACTTTATATTTCGTCGCCTGACGCCAGACGGTTTCCGACTGCGGCTGCACGCCGGCGACGCCGCAGAACACCGCGACCGCGCCATCAAGCACGCGCATGGAGCGTTCGACTTCGGCGGTGAAATCAACGTGACCCGGCGTGTCAATGATGTTGACGCGATGCGGAATGTTGTTGAACGCCTTGTAAATTTTATCCTCGCCCGGCTTGGCGGTTTTCTGCGTCCAGAAACAGGTGACGGCGGCGGACGTGATCGTGATGCCGCGTTCGCGTTCCTGTTCCATCCAGTCAGTCACGGTGTTGCCGTCATCCACGTCGCCGATCTTGTGAATCAGGCCGGTGTAAAAGAGGATTCGCTCGGTCGTGGTCGTTTTGCCCGCGTCAATGTGCGCGGCGATGCCGATGTTGCGGGTGCGCTCCATCGTGTATTCACGATTGGGCGAATTGACCGATTTCGTTTTTTCTGTTTCTAAAACTGCGCTCATTTTGTGTTAAATGGAACGTGAAATATACGCGAATAAAAAATCGGAGCAATAAATTTTTGCAAAGAATTTTCAACAAGTCCCCTGATGCGGATAAATAAAAAGGTATTCGCAAGGCCGCACGGCGCACGGGGCAAAATTAAATCGCAAAATCCGTGTATTCGGGCGTCACGGCCTCGGTCGGTGGAAAAAGCATTCCGGCGGCAACCGTCGCGTTCGTGCCCTGCTCGATCAAAATAAACGAGCCGGTCAGGCGATTCGTCGTGTAACCGTCAAACACAATCGGCTTGGAAATTTTCAGGCGGATGACGCCGATGTCGTTGATTTTTAATTCGGTCGGCTCGGGTTCGGCTTCAAACGTCGCCATGTTGATGCGGCTTTCCAGTTGCGTGACGACGGCCTGAACCGTTTGCGTTGCGTGTTTGAAAAAATATTTTTTGTTCACTTGCAGCGGACGTTGGTGCATCCAACAAACGCGCGCGTGTAAATCCGCGCTGCGGCCGGGCAAACTTTCAAGACCAACAATCATGTCGCCGCGGCTCACGTCCAAATCGTGCGCGAGACAAAGGGTGACGGATTGAGGACAAAATGCTTCGGCCAGCGAACCGTCATAAGTCCAAATATCTTTGATCGTCGTTTTCAAACCGGCGGGCAGCACGACCACTTCCTGATTTTTACGAACGATGCCGGCGGCGATTTGTCCGCTCAAGCCACGAAAGTCGTGGAGTTTTTGATCCATCGGATTGTTTGGACGATTCACCCATTGCACGGGAAAACGAAACACGTTCAAATTCCAATCGCTCGCGATGTGGATCGTTTCCAGATGCGCGAGCAATGTCGGACCTTCATACCACGGCGTTTCTTTTGATGCGGTGACGACGTTGTCGCCGTTGAGCGCGCTGATGGGAATGAATTTTACGTCGCGAAAAACGTCGAGCTTCGGCAAAAAATCCTCGATCTCATCGCGGATCTCCAAAAAGCGTTCCTTGTCCCAATCCACCAAATCCATTTTGTTGACGGCGATGACCAGATGCGGAATGCCGAGCAACGCCGCCAGATAAGTGTGCCGGCGCGTCTGCTCGATGACGCCCTGCCGCGCATCCACAAGCACGATGGAAAGATTCGCCGTGCTCGCGCCTGTGACCATGTTGCGCGTGTATTGAATATGCCCCGGCGTGTCGGCGACGATGAATTTTCTTTTTGGTGTCGCAAAATAACGATACGCGACGTCAATGGTAATTCCCTGTTCGCGTTCGGCGCGCAAACCGTCAGTAAGATTTGCCAGATTAATTTGTCCGCCGCCGGTGATGTCCGCGCTGCGTTCAAGCGCCTCGATTTGATCTTCCATCAGCGATTTGGAATCGTAAAGCAACCGACCGATGAGCGTGGACTTGCCGTCGTCAACACTGCCGCAGGTGTTGAAGCGCAAAATTTCGATTGGGTGTTGAGTATGAGGCATGAAAATTATTCAGGCGGACAAATCAAAGGAATCATCTCGCGCTTATTGCGGCGGTAAATTCGGAAATCTTCGCGGTCGGTGGTGATGACCGGATGTTTTGGAAATAATTCACTCATGCGAATCAAACACAAATCGGCAAAGTCCGGTCTGCGGTCGGCATAACGCGCTGCCAATTCTTCAAGCTGCGATAAGTGGTCATTGCAATCAAAGGCCACGGCGATAATCCGGTCGTTCAACAAATTAAAAATCCGCGCGCAGTTGCCGAGATGAAAAGCCGTTTCCGCAAGAACTGCTTCGCAGGTCAAGAACGGTCCGGTTAATTGCCCCGCAATATTTTTAGCCCAGTCATTGTGTTCGTCGTTGCTGCTGACAAAAGCGACAAGAAAACCTGTGTCCGCAATGCCGATCATGACTTCGAGAATCCTTTTCGACTTGATAAATTGCGGGGAAGACCTTTGATGCTTCCTGCCCAGCGCATGAATGGTTTTTCTTCTTTTGCGTCTTTAGCCTTCTCCAATTGTTCACGGACAATCTGACCTTGCGACAAACCTGTGCGCGAAGCGGTTTCTTCAAGCCATGAAGAAAGTTCCTCGTTAAGACGAATTGTAAGTGTCTGACTCATTTGCCAAAAATGTAATCACTTTTCCAAAATTTGCCAAATCAAAAATATCCCGCTTTTTTTCGGTCTTCCATCGCGGCCTCACTTGATTTGTCGTCGGCGCGCGAGCCGCGTTCGGTCACGCGCGCAGCGGCGATTTCGGCGATGATGTCGTCCACGGAATCCGCCGGCGATTCCACCAGGCCCGTGCTGATGATGTCGCCAATCGTGCGCACGCGCACGACGAGTTCGCGCGAAACTTCATTCGGCTTGAGTTGCAAAAATTCGCTCACCGGCAGCCATTGATTATTTCGGCGCACGCATTGACGCGTGTGACTGAAATAAATTGTCGGCACTTCCAATTTTTCTTTGCCGATGTATTCCCAAACGTCCATTTCCGTCCAATTGCTCAACGGAAAAACGCGCATGTGTTCGCCCGGATTCACGCGCGCGTTGAAAAGATTCCAGATTTCCGGCCGCTGATTTTTCGGATCCCATTGGCCGAACGAATCGCGAAAAGAAAAAAATCTTTCTTTCGCACGCGCTTTTTCTTCATCGCGTCGCGCGCCGCCGATGGCGCAATCGAATTGAAATTCTTCCATTGCCGCAAGCAACGTCGGAATTTGCAAACGGTTCCGGCTGATTTCGCCCGGCGTCGGCACGGCAATGCCTTTGGCAATCGCGTCTTCCACTTTGCGAATAATTAATTTTGCACCGAGTTCCTTGGCGCGCCGGTCGCGAAATTCGTTCAGTTCGGGAAAATGATGGCCGGTGTCAACGTTGAGCAGCGGCATCGGAATATCTGACGGACGAAACGCTTTTTCGGCGAGGCGCAGCAGGCAGATGGAATCTTTGCCGCCCGAAAAGAGCAGGGCGGGACGTTCAAATTCCGCCGCGACTTCACGCATGATGTGAATCGCCTCGGTTTCGAGAAACTGTAAATGATCCAAGTGATAACTGCTCATTTTGTTGTCCGCAGATTAACGCAGATTAACGCAGATTAAATAAAAAACGAACCTGTGAAAATCTGCGGCCTCTGCGGATAAAACTGTTTTATGAAATTGCTTTTCCACCCCAACTCGCATGGAGTCCACATTCGCGTTTTTCATCCGCCTTCGCGGGATCAAAATAATCCCATTCGTTCGGCAGATTATTTTGCTGCAAGTAATTTTCCATGTCCGCGTCGCTCCAATAAAAAACCGGGCTGATTTTCAATTCTGCGCCAAAATTTTTATCCTCCGAAACAATGTCCAGTTCCGCGCGGTTTGGATTTTGCACTTTGCGCAGCGCCGTGATCCAAACCGTCGGCGCGAGTTCCTTCATGCCGCGCTGAAACGGTTCGAGCTTCATTTGCGCGCTGAATTTCTTCAAAGCCGCTTCGTCATTGGTCGAAGGAATTTCGCCGTAAATCGCGTCACGATGCGCGGCGGAAATTTTCGGCAAAAACGGCTGGAGATTCAACTTGAGCATTTTTTTCAATTGCTCCGCGTGTTTGTAAGTCGCCGGCCGATTGTAACCGTGGTCAACCCAGAGAACCGGAATGTCCGCCTGCGCTTGCGTGGCGAGATGCAAAACGACCGCTTCGTAAGGCCGGAAATTTGTCGAGACAATGGCGCGACCTTTGGCTTGCGCAATCGCCCACTTGACGATTTCGAGCGGCGATTGGTTTCGCAATTCGGCGTTGGCGTTTTTAATTTGTTCGGCAGTCATTTCAAAAATGTTCAAGGTAAATTGTCCAAGTCGGCGAGGTCTTTGTTCCTGCCGCTGGCGCGTTTATTGATTTTCAAATCAGCTAGTGCAATAATTTTTACAGGGACTCCTTCCAATTCCGTGTTTATCCGGCGGGCATAAACATCGGCGAAGTTCAGGCCGCTCGCATTCTGGAACACTTCAATCTTGTTCGGCACACGTCCCAAATAAAGCGATTCGTTGTTTTGCAGAAACTGTTGATCAAGTCCTGCCAAATCCTCGCCAAAAAAATCGCGCACTGCCGCCAGCAGATGGTCGAAATTGAGGTCCGATACCGCGATCCAAAAGTCAATATCCTCGGTGAAGCGATGATAGCCGTAATGGTTCACGGCAAATCCGCCGACCAAAAGATATTCAACTCCGGCGCGGTTCAGGCACTCCAAAAACTCGCGAAACTCGGGCGTTAATTTCCTCTTCGCCATAAACTCGTATCCTCAATTCTTCCAATGCTTCCATCCGCTCATCGGGAGTCCGCGACCACCAGTAACGGCGCAGCTCCTCGTCCGCCTCGGCAAAAGACATTTTGCCAAACGTCCGGTAATTTTCATGTCGCTTGATTGAATTCATTCAATTTGCAGCCACCATCTGCGGCTGCGCGGACGGCACGGTTGCCTCCTGCAAAACCACGCGTTCGCAAAAATCGCCGAAGCGTTCGCCGGAATTTCGTTCCTGCGCGAAACGCGCGAGCACGGGGCGCAGTTCGTTTTCGATTTCCGGGTCTTTGACGACGTCGCGCCAGACGCGGTTCATGCGCGTGCCGCCGGTGTTGCCGCCGAGCCAGATTTGATAACGGCCCGGCGCTTTGCCGACAAAACCGATTTCCGCCATGTAAGGCCGCGCGCAGCCGTTCGGACAACCGGTCGAACGAATAATAATTTCTTCGCCCGCCAAACCAACTTCTGCGCACAGTTTTTCAATGCGGTCAATCAGGCCGGGCAACATGCGTTCGCTTTCGGCGAGCGCGAGTCCGCACGTCGGCAAGGCGGGACACGCCATCGCCGCCGAATGCAAAACGCTCGCCTGATTTTCCGTTTTGACGCCGTGCGAATTGAGCAAGGAAGTGATCGCGGCTTTGTCGGCTTCGACAATGTTCGTCAGAATCACATTTTGATTCGGCGATAAATTAAATCCGGTGTTCGGAAATTTTTCCGCGACTTCGCGCAACGCGGTTTTCATCGTGTGACCTTCCACGTCTTTCACGCGACCGGTTTGGACGAACAAGGTTAGGAACAAATTTCCATCCGTCGTTTTATTCCAGCCGTAAAGATCGCCCATCGTCGTGAATTTGTAGTCGCGCGCCGGCTCAAATTTCAGGTTCGCGCGCTTTTCGATTTCCGCGCGCGTCCAATCCACGCCGCGCTCTTCAACGATGTATTTGAAGCGCGCGTGTTTGCGGTCGGCGCGGTCGCCAAAATCGCGATGCACCGTGATCGTGGCCTTCGTCACGTCCACCATTTTTTCCGGCGTGATGAAACCGATGACATCGGCGAGACGCGGATACGTTGCGACGTTGCCGTGACTGCGGCCCATGCCGCCGCCGACGCAGACGTTGTAACCGACGAGTTTGTCATTTTCGACAATCGCGATGAAGCCGATGTCGTTTGTGAAAATGTCAATGTCGTTGACCGGCGGAATGACGAACGCGACCTTGAATTTTCGCGGCAAATACATCTGGTGAAAAAGCGGATCGCAAAAATTTTTATTTTCCGGCGCGTTCAAATCCAATTGCACGCCGTCATACCAAATCGAATGATACGCTTTGGTTTTCGGCGCGACGGCCATCGCCGCGCGGACGCAATCGTCATAAACCTGTTCGCGCGCTTTGGTATAAGCGGGCGTGGGCGGCGCGAGCACGTTGCGGCTCACATCGCCGCAAGCCGCGAGCGTTGAGAGCAAGGAATCGTTGATGCCGCGAATGACCGCGCGCAAATTATTTTTCAGGATGCCGTGAAATTGAATCGTCTGCCGCGTCGTGATGCGCAAAGTATTATTGCCGTAAGTCGCGGAAAGATGATCGAACGCGCGCCATTGAGTGGCGTTCATCACGCCGCCGGGAATGCGGCTGCGCACCATCATAATATATTTCTTGCCGGTCTTGCGCAGGTCACGATCGTCCTGCTGATAACAACCGTGAAATTTCAAAAATTCATAATCGTCGTGCGAAAAATGATCCACGACTTCATCGGCGAGAGTCGCGGCGATGGTTCCCGCCAAAGTCGGGAAGGCGGTTTTGATTTCTTCGTTGTGCGTTAATTTTATGGGTGCTTCAATTGCGCTCATAAGCGAACAGTCAAAATAACTGGATTCAGCCATGAGTTCAAGCACGGCTTCAAAGCAGATTTGTTGTAACTGTGATTGCGCTGGCAGCGTCTTGGTTTGTCGGGCTAAAAAATTTATCATGAAAACTTTGGTCGCAGTCATTTTGGCATTGGGCGTCGGTTTTGCTGCCGCCTACGTCGTGGCAAAGGCGCAATTCAAAAAAGAGCCGCCGCCGCCGCAACTTCAACCCATTGTTCAATCCGCCGCGCCGGCACCGGCGACAAAGATAATCATGGCTTCCGCGCCGTCCGCGCCTGCCGAAGAATCGCCGGAAGACATTCTTAATGATTTGCTCAATGTGAAACTGGGAACGGGCGGCGACCGCAATACGGCTTTGCGACTGGTGGTTTTCAAATTGGAAACGCTGGCGCAACGCGGGCCAGCCGCCGTGCCAGCTATTCGCTCATTTCTTGGTCGCGACGTGGATGTGACTTACAACGCGCAGGACGAAAATCAAAATCAGAATAACCAGCCTCAAGCTGATGCCACCACGAATCAAGACAACAGCAGTAATAGTAATAATGCAACTGGCGACAATCGGCGCAATCGCGGTTTTCGTGGTCGGGGCGGTTTCGGTAATTTTGGCGCCGCGCGCCGCGCGCGAAATATTGAAAATTTGCGAACGGATTGGGTTGCGCCGCCATCCTTGCGTTTGGGATTAGTCGGCACTTTGAAAGAAATCGGCGGATCGCAGGCGGAACAGGCTTTGGCAGAAATGTTGAGCAGCACGGGTCGCGGGGTTGAAGTCGCTTACCTCACGGTCATACTGGAAGAAATTGCGCCGGGAAAATATCGTGATGCCGCCGTTTCCGCTGCCAAGGAATTGTTGATGAATCCGCCTGCCGTGGACAGTCCCGACCGGATGGATGAACTGGCAAAATCCTATCTTTATGGCGTTCTGGAATTTTACAAGGACACGTCTTTTGTTCCGAACGCAGAACAACTTTTGGTCGGCGCGGACGGTCGGCTCGACCAGGACGCGATGGATTATCTCTCGACCGTTTTGAAAGACCAGGCGGTCTCCGCGCTTTATGCGGCTTATCAAAATTCCAGCCTCTCGAATCAATTCGATAAAATGAATCTTGGGCGCGAAATCATGAATTACGTCGGGCAAAATTCCCAGGCCAATCAACTTTTCACCGACACGCTCAATAATGCCGATCTTCCGCCGCAAGCCAAGGCGTTCACGATTGCTCAACTGGCTGGCGGCGGTTTTGGGCCGTTTGGTTCCACCGCGCCGACCGATCCGCAAGTCATCAGCGGACGACTACACCTGCTTGAGAATATCCAAACCGAACCGCAAGTTGCCAGCGATCCTACACTTTCGGCAGCCCTCACGCAAACCATCAACGCGCTTTCAAGCGGCCAGCCGGTGGATATGCGGCAAATTTTTGGTGGCGGCGGACGCGGCGGCTTCGGCGGTTTTCGTGGCGGCGGCGGGAATAATAATCCGAACGGCGGCAACAATAATTAAAGCTCAAGTCGCCGGCACAAACCGTTGCAGCAAAATCGTCGCGCCAAATAAAATTAAAAAAACGACGCTCAATCCGCGCGGACATTGCGGCGCGACCGCCAGCCAGTCCACAAAAACAATTCCCGCCAGCAAACCGGAAACAACGCGCCCCACGTTCACTTTGCCTGGTTGAAAAATGGTCCGCCCGCAGCGCACCATCCACAGCAACAAAATGATCGCCAAAAACAACGCCGCTTTTCGCGCCGCGCCCGCGTTCATCAACATCGCCAGAAAAATCGGCATAGCCAAAAGAATCAACGGCCAATGCGGGATCGCGCCGCGAAAACTTTCGCGCCGCGCGACATAACTCAAGCCCACGACATAAAACGCCAGCGCCAATCCGCACCAGACGGAATTTCCATTCAAGCCGTTTGCGCCGACGGCTCCGGCGATGACATAAACCCAAAAGCGGCACAAGCCCATCAGCCACGGCGACGCATTGACAGCCTTGTGCGCGGCATCGTAAATCACGATGCAGGCCGCGAGCACGACGGCGAGGACGCCGGTGAATTTCCCCAAAAAAAGCAGGCATAAAATACCCAGCGCCAGCCATGTCCAGCCAAAAATCCAGACCGTTTGCGCGGAAATTTTCCCCGAAGGAATGGGCCGGGACGCGCGGCGTTGACGGTCAAATTCAACGTCAAAGGCGTCGTTCAAAAACATGCCGCCGGTGTAAAGAAAACTCACGCCGCAAAAGAGCAGCGGCAATTTCCAAAAATTTCCGCCGCCCGAAAGCCACCAGCCCGCGAGACAATTCGACCAAATGGTCGGCAAATTTGAAACCCGTCCCAGAATCAGCAAAGTTCGCAAGCGTGGTGGCATTTATGATTGATGATTGCATCGGCGATAGACCGAAGCACAAAACAAATCGTAAATCATAAATCGTAAATCGTAAATTCAACAAAATCCGCGCTTGGCCAGTTGCGGCAAAATCCAATCATATTCCGCCGCGAGTTGTTCGACGACGCTGCGTGATTTCAGTTCCGGCGGCAAAATTTCCCAAGTGTAGGTTTCCATTTCGAGATGCGAACAGAGTTTCGGCTTTTTTTCGAGCAAATCCAGAACGCCAAGCAAATGGTCGCTGGTGTTTTCAAAAGGTAAAATCGCCGGAGCATGCAACGGAACGTGAAAATGAATCCGCCATTCTTCAAAAGGTTGAAGGTTGAAGGTTGAAGGTTGAAAGTTCAAAGCGTCGGGCAGGTCGCGGAAAAATTTTAATTTTCCGTTTGGATCGCTGGCGATGACTTGATGTAAATAAATTTCGTCGGCAAATTTTTTCAGTTGCGCGCGCGTTTCGATTGTCGGTTTGCATTTGAGCGCGGAGCTTAAATGGATTTTGCTGATTTTGATTCCGGCGTTTTGAAACGCGGCGAGCGCGTTTTGCGGTTCTTCAAATTCAATCGCAAAATGGCAGCAGTCGTAATTGACGCCGAGAAATTCGCCGAGGCGCGGATCGTTTTTATGTTCGGCGCGCAATTTTTCAAAAAAAGAAATCGTTTCGGCGGAATTTTCAAACAGGCCGAGCGGTTCGGGTTCGAGTCCCAAATGCAGTTCGCGTTTGGATTTTTCCGCGAGACGAGCAATGTGTTCGACGCAGCGGAAAAGATTTTTGCGGATTTCCATTTCCTGTTCGCGGCTTGAAATAAATTCTTTGAATGAACCGGGCAACGTGCTGACGCTGCCTTCGATTCCCGGCGACAAAATTTTGGCGAGCAAATCGAAAAGCAGATTTGTGTAAGCGAGTCGCGCGGGCGAAGTCCAGTCGGGCAGATAAACCTGTTCCTTGACGCGTGCGCCGTGAAATTTTCCGAACGGAAATCCGTTGATCGTGAAAACATAATAAGAATTTTTTTCGAGCCAGCGTTGAAATTCCAAAAGCGTTTTGCGGTCGGATAATTCAATCGCGGCTTGATGGCTTAAACGCAGCCCGATGGCAAACGGCGCGCGCGGACAAATTTTTTCGCGCACGGCGAGCGTGTCATTTTTCAGCGAATCAAAAGTTTCCGGCCAGTTTTCGCCGCGATGGATATTGGTGCAATAGGCGAGATGCAGGCCGTGGTTTAATTTCATGGCGGCAATGAACTTGCCGTTTTTGGCCTGAAAATGAAACGAAATTGCGGTCTTGCAAAAATGCAAAGCGGCGTTGACACTTTGGACGCGAAGGTTTATTTTGTTCGCGAAATTTCAAACAGCCATGTTAATTCGCATTAGTCTCATTCTGGCCCTTGTCGCGGCTTTGGCCGCCGGCGTGCTCAACGTCGTGGTCATCAAAAATAAAATCGGCGTGTTGACGGACGATCGCAACACGCAGCGGTCGCAAAAGGAAACGGCGCAAAACCAACTGGCCAGCACCAAAAAAACTTTGGCCAAGACGCAAGATGATTTGAAGCAGACGCAAACGCAATTGGCCGATACGCAGGCCGAACGCGACAAGGCGGTCGCCACGGCCACCGCGCAATCCAAGCGCGCAGATAGTTTGTCCGACCAGCTTTCCAAGGCTACGCAGGAACGCGACGACGCGCAAAATCAGTTGGCCGCTTTCACGGCGAGTGGATTGACGCCGGCGCAAGTCAGCCAGTTGAGCCGTTCGCTCAAAGACGATCAAATCGCGATTACCGCCATCAATGAAGAAAAATCCGTTCTGCAACGCGCGGTCAATCGTCTGACGGTTCGGCTCAATAAATATGAGGGAACAAATTACGTCGTGACTTTGCGGCCGGATTTGCGTGGCAAAGTAGTGATCGTGGATCCGAAATGGGATTTTGTCGTGCTGAACATCGGCGAAGATCAGGGCGTGCTTGATGACGGCGAATTGCTCGTCAGCCGCGATGGAAAATTGGTGGCTAAAGTCATCGTGCGCAGTGTTGAAAAAAATCGCAGCATTGCAAACGTGGTGCCCGGTTGGGAATTGGGCCAGGTCATCGAGGGCGATGAAGTGACGCCCGCGCATCCGGCCTCCTGACATGAAATTTCGCGCAGTTCAGTATTTTTTTCTGTTCATCCTGGCGGCGGCTCTATTTTTTCTGAACGGTTGCGCCAGCAATGACCCCTCCAACGCTTCCGTCCGTCCGTGGAATGCGCCGCAAAGTTGGGAAGGCGGTTTGCCCATTGACATGGGACAGCACGAATAGTTTTTCAGTCCCTCGCTTGCAAGCAGCGTGTCGGCGTCAAAATAAAATCCATGCGCACGTCATGCGCTTCAGCCGAAACTTCAGTTGAAATTTGTTCGTCAAAGGCGATCCCAATTTTTGTGCCGCGAAATTCGGCAAGCAAACGGTCGTAAAAACCCTGGCCGCGCCCCAGCCGGTTGCCGTGCAAATCAAACGCGATTCCCGGAACCAAAATCAGGTCGAATTCGATCGGGGGAATTTCCGCGCAAGAGGCTTTCGGCTCGCGAATTCCAAATTTACCCATTTCAACATCGCTTGAAAAATTCTGGATTTCGCAACTGGCGTAATGATTCCGTTCGGGAATGAATTTCGGCAGCGCGACTTTTTTTTTCGCGGCAAGAGCATCCGCAGCCAGCGGCCAGATGTCCGGCTCTTCCGGCAACGGCGCAAAAAATAAAACGGAGCGCGCATTTTTCCAGATTTCCTCGTTTTCCAAAATCAGGCACGCGTTCGCGGAATGAAGCATTTGCAATTCGGGCGTTATTTTTTTTAACTGTCCAAACATTCGCTGGCGCAATGCCGCTTTTTCTTCCTGAATCGTCATGGCTTTGAATTTGATTTTTTGAATCCGGCGGATTGCGCCCGCCATTTTTCGAGCCGCTCCTTGATTTTCTTCTCAACGCCTTGATCGGTCGGTTCGTAATAAATTTTGTCCGCGCCCAAATAATCTTGCGGCACAAAATGACCTTCAAAATCGTGCGCGTATTTGTAGCCTTCGCCGTGACCGAGTTTTTTTGCGCCGGAATAATGCGGATCGCGCAAATGTTCCGGCACGGCCAGCGTGCGGCCGGATTCCACGTCCTTCATCGCCGCGCCAATCGCCATGACCGTGGAATTACTTTTAGGCGCGGTCGCAATATAAATGGTCGCTTCGGCCAGCGGAATTCGCGCTTCCGGCCAGCCAATAAACTCCGCCGCTTGGAACGCCGCGTTCGCCAGAACGAGCGCCATCGGATCGGCGAGGCCAACATCTTCAGCGGCGTGAATGACAATTCGGCGCGCGATGAAACGCGGGTCTTCGCCAGCGTGAATCATTTTGGCGAGCCAATAAAGCGCGGCATCGGGATCGCTGCCGCGCATCGCTTTGATGAACGCGGAAATCGTGTCGTAATGCGCATCGCCATCGCCGTCATAAACAATCGCTTTTTTCTGAATGCTTTGTTCGGCGATGGCGAGGGTGAGATGGATGGTTCCATTCGGTAGTGGGCCAGCGCGTCCCGCCTGTCCGGGTTGAGAGGGAATTTGTGTGCTGGGAGTTTCCTTCTGGCCCTGGACAGGCGGGACGCGCTGTCCTACTACTTCCGGCGCAGTCGTGAGCGCGGCGATTTCCAAAGCGTTCAACGCTTTGCGCGCGTCGCCGTCGGAAATTTTCGCAAGATGGCGCAACGCGTTTTCGTCGGCGGAAATTTTCAGGAAACCGAGTCCGCGTTCTGCGTCGGCGAGCGCGCGTTGCAAAAGTGAAAACAAATCTTCCTCGCTCAACGGACGCAGTTCAAAAATTTGCGAACGCGAAACGAGCGGCGAGTTGACGAAGAAAAATGGATTGTGCGTCGTTGCGCCAATCAATTTTACAACTCCGCTTTCCACATCCGGCAGTAAAACATCCTGCTGGGATTTGTTAAAACGATGAATTTCGTCAATGAACAGAATCGTAGATTGTCCTTTGTTTTCAAGGCGATTGGCCGCGCCGGACAAAACGCGGCGCATGTCGGCGACGTTTGATTCGACGCCGCTCAATCTTTCAAATTTGCTTTTGGTTTGGCGCGCGATGATTTGTGCGAGCGAAGTTTTGCCGGTTCCGGGCGGGCCGTAAAAAATCAGCGATTGAATCCGGTCGGCTTCAATGGCGCGGCGCAAAAGTTGGCCGGGCGCGAGAATGTGAGTTTGACCGGCGTATTCGTCGAGCGTGCGCGGACGCATTCGCGCGGCGAGCGGTTCGTGGCGCGGCGCGCGTTCACGTTCACGTTCCGGTTCCGATTTTTCATCGGAGGTTGGAACGGCATTGAACAAGTCATCGCGCGACATGAAGCAAGAATATCATCGGCCGCAACGATTGCCTAGCGTGGCGAGACATCGGCAAGACTGCATTCCTTGACGCTTGGTTCACCTGGTTGTAAGTTGTTCCCGATGTCAAAGATGATTACTTCCGGGGAGAATCTTATTTACCAGGTCACCTTTAATCGCGGTGTCTATTTGAATGCCTCACGGCGGCGCTGGGGCGCGGCCTTGTTGTTGATGGGAATATTATTGCTGCCGTTGTTTGCCGCCTCCGGCGCGATTACTTCCTATCAGATCACCGGCCAAATCGGACGGTTGGAAAGCAGCAGCACGTTCTTGGCACCCCCGATCTTCGGCCGATTCTCGCTGAAATTTGACGTTGGCGGGGTTGGCCCGAACACCGCCGCGTTCGTCGGCGGCTCTGATTTTCGCGCAGACTTCATTGACGAAGCGAATGGATATACAAATCCCTTTTGGATTCAGGGCACCTATCCCGATCCGTTGCCGGACGGTTTTAATTCATTCACCACTTATCAGGCCATGCAAATCCAATACACACCGGGCCAGGGTCTGACGAATTCATTGATCGAAATTCTGATCACTCTGAACGCCCAGTGGGGCGCAACTTTGACATTGTATTACCCTTCCAACTTTAATGGCTCCGGCCCGTTAAGCCTGGTGAACGGTTGTTATTTTCAAATGGACGACTCGTCTGATGATGACGTTCACTTCATCTACGACATTACGAACGCGACGGTGACGCCCATCATTGCCATTTCTTCGGCGCATCAATCCGGCGCCAACCTTATGTTCAGCGGCGGCAACGGATTTCCGGGCAGCAACTACTATGTGATCCGGACCACCAACCTGGCGCTGGATCCATCGCAGTGGAACCGCATCGCCACGAATCAATTCAGCGCCGACGGCACATTTGATTTCACCAACGGCATTGCTCCCGAACGGCCGCGAAACTTTTATCGCGTGCAATTGCCCTGACCTGGGAATTTCATTTTTAGCGCGAACGGCGGGTGGCAAAAATTATCCTGCGGGAAAAAAGTTTTTCCTCCGGCTGCTTTTCAACCGGCGCGGAAAATAAATCGTCGCGCGGCATTCATGGAAATTAGCACCGGAAAAAGATTTTCCCCCAAAAAAAAGCCCGCAACGGGTGGCGGGCTTTGATTGCAGGCTTGAACTAGCAAACCTGCCATCTTGAAAGAACCCCCGCCATTGCCGTGTGCCACTTGATCCTTTGAACTTGTTTTACAACAAGTGGAACTCGCGCGAGGGCTTTCGACTTCCAGTGAAGGCATGTCGGCCACCGCCGCAACTCATTCCGGGATTCGTTTAACTACGGTTCAAGGACAGTTGCGAATCACGAACAGGGCAGGGAAATTTTTTGTCCAAAGAGCGTGCTGACAAAACCTTTATCCTCCCGCGCGGGATATTTCTCAAGAAAAATTTTTAGAAAAATTTCGCCTTCTCCGGTTGACAATTCACAGTTGCCGGACTAGGCGTGAAAACAAAAACTTCCGCTCGCCCGCGCGCAGGTTTTTCATTAACTTCTCCGCTCGTTTCAAATGATGACATCCGCGCAAATCCGGCAATCGTTCCTCGATTTTTTCAAATCGAAAGCGCACACCATCGTCCCGTCCAGTTCGCTGATGCCCGATTCGCCGAACCTGCTTTTTACCAACGCGGGCATGAATCAGTTCGTCCCGATTTTTCTGGGGCAAACCAAATGTCCCTACACGCCCGGTCGCGCCGCCGACACGCAAAAGTGCATTCGCGCCGGCGGCAAGCACAACGACCTCGACGACGTCGGCCTCGACACGTATCACCACACTTTTTTTGAAATGCTCGGCAACTGGAGCTTCGGCGATTATTTCAAAAAAGAGGCCATCGAATGGGCGTGGGAACTCATTGTCGAAAAATGGAAATTTCCCGCGAACCGGCTTTACGCGACCGTTTATTCGCCGGACAAATCCAAAAATGATCCGAGCGAATTTGATCAGGAAGCCTGGAATTTTTGGGCGGAAAAATTTCACGCCGCCGGACTTGATCCTGAAATTCACATTGTTCACGGCAACAAAAAAGATAATTTCTGGATGATGGGCGAAACCGGCCCGTGCGGTCCTTGCTCGGAACTGCACGTTGATTTGACGCCGCTTGGCGATACAAATGGAAATTTAGTCAATAAAGGTGACGCACGCTGCATCGAAATCTGGAATCTGGTTTTCATCCAGTTCAACGCGAATCCCGACGGCACATTCTCGCCGCTGCCCGCCAAGCATGTTGACACCGGCATGGGTTTCGAGCGCGTGACTTCCATCATTCAAGGCACAAAGAATTTTTCCGATTTCGCCAACGCCAAAATTTCAAATTACGAGACGGATATTTTTCGTCCGATTTTCGACGAGCTGGAAAAATTGAGCGGGAAAAAATATGATTCAACGCTTCCGCAAATTTTTGGGAGTGCTCCTCAAATAAATGCTCCGCTCAAAACTTCCGGCGAAGCGCAGGGCAGAATCTTCGAAGTGCCCGAAACGTCGCCGCATCCCGGACCGGCAAGTTGGGAACCATCGGCGTCGGATGAAAATCTGCAACCTGCAACTTTCAACCAGCAACAAATTCAGGCTGACATCGCCTTCCGCGTCATTGCCGACCACATCCGCACGTTGAGTTTTGCGATTGCCGACGGCATCCAGCCCGGCAATACCGACCGCAACTACGTTTTGCGCCGCATCCTGCGCCGCGCGGTGCGATACGGTCGCACGCTCGGCTTCCACGAACCGTTCTTCTACAAACTCGTGGACGTGCTCGCCGACACGATGGGCGACGTCTTCCCCGAAATCCGCGCGCGCAAGAAGCAGGTGCAGGAAACCATCCGCACCGAGGAAGAGGCGTTTAACAAGACGTTGGATCGAGGAATAGAATTGTTCAATGCAGTTGGCAAATGGTTTGAATCAACCGAAGAAGACATGGGAGAAATAACTCCAACTGACGTTGCGTTTTCAGACGAAGGTGAAATTTATTGTGACAAAGAAGGAAAAATTACAAAAACAATTTTGGGTCAATTCGCATTTAAGCTTTACGACACCTACGGTTTTCCGCTCGACCTCACGGAATTGATGGCGCGCGAACGCGGTTTGACCGTGGACAAGGACGGTTTTGAAAAGTTAATGGAAGAACAGCGCGCCCGCGCCCGCGCCGCGCAGAAAAAAGAAGTCATTTCGCTTTCGCAAATCGAAACGACGGCGCCGACAAAATTTACCGGCTTTGAAAAATTGGAATCGCCCGCGCGCGTGCTCGAAGTCGTCAGCGTCAAAGACAAAACCGCCGTCGTGCTGGACACGTCGCCGTTTTACGCC
The DNA here is from genome assembly GCA_036509895.1 of Verrucomicrobiia bacterium. Lineage (GTDB taxonomy): Bacteria > Verrucomicrobiota > Verrucomicrobiia > Limisphaerales > UBA11358 > UBA11358. The sequence goes on along the minus strand of DATCEV010000003.1, from coordinate 8,650 downwards.
GAGATGGGCGGCCAGGTCGGCGACACGGGCGAAATTTCTGCTGGCGGAAATCTTTGGCGGATTTCAAACACGCAAAAATCTGGAAATACCTGGCTTCATTTCATCAACGACTTGGGAACTGCGGAAGAAATCGTAAATCGTAAATCGCAAATCGTAAATTCGTCCGACCTTCCGACGGTTGATTCGCAAGTGACGCTTACGGTTGACAAAAATCGTCGAAACGCAATTCAGCGGCATCACACGGTGACGCATTTGTTGCATTGGGCGTTGCACGAAGTCGCGAGCAAGGAGGCGTCGCAGAAAGGTTCGTTCGTTGGGCCGGACAAGTTGACCTTCGACTTCAACAGCGCGCCGCTCACGCCCGCGCAGGTCGCCGACATCGAGAAGCTCGTCAATGAACGCATCCTCGAAAACGCCGGCGTCTCGTGGACGGAAGTTCCGCATGCCGACGTGAAAAATCGGAAAGACGTGATGCAATTTTTCGGTGACAAATACGGCGACGCGGTGCGCGTCGTCCAAATCGGCGGCGAAGAAAACAAACTCAACGGCTACTCAATGGAACTGTGCGGCGGCACGCATGTGCGCGCAACCGGCGAAATTGGTTTATTCCGCATCATTGGCGAAAGCGCGATTGCGGCAGGCGTTCGCCGGGTTGAAGCGGTTGCCGGCTTGGAAGCCTACAAGCGCGCGAACGACGAATTGCATTTGATCAAAAATCTCGCCGGCAAGGTCAATTCGCCGGTCCACGAGTTGGAAAAAAAAGTGGAGTCGCTGCTGGCGTATCAAAAGGAATTGGAGAAGCAAATCAAGTCGGCGCAGCAAAAAGAAGCCGCCAGCGCAGCCAATCACTTGTTGGAATTTGCCGAACCAATCAACGGCATTCCGGCAATTATTTCTAGTTGCGATGGAAGTGACGGGGACTATTTACAAATGGTTGTTGATGTTTTGAAGAGCCAGTTCAAAGGCGTGGTCGTGCTGGTTGGCGTGGCGAATGGCGCAGTTGCATTAGTGGCATTTGTTTCCCCCGATTTCACCGCGAAAGTTCAGGCCGGAAAAATCATTCAAACGATTGCGCCCATTGTCGGCGGCAAAGGCGGCGGCAAGCCGGACAACGCGCGCGGCGGCGGCAAAGACGCGAGCAAACTTGACGAAGCGCTGGCGAAAGCCAAAACGTTACTCGGTTAAATTTCTTCTTTAGGATTTAAGAGTTCGATAATCGTTGCGACACGATCTTTGGAATTGCCTTCTGCCTTTTCCGTGCGCAATGGTCGGAAATATGCTACAAATTAACCGATGAGTTTATCGCCCGACAAACGTGATGCGCATCGCGCCGAGGCTGAAAATTGCCTCGCGCGTTCGGTGGTGGACACGCTGGCCGAGGAGCCGACGCTCGAAGCGGTGACGATTGATCCGTCACGTAAAAAAATTTCCGTCGCCACGCTTGGCCGCGCCGATGTGGAAAAATTGACGGAACGGCTCACGGAAAAATTTCAATTCGCCCAAACGTCCGCCGCTGATCAGGCTTGCTCTTTGTTGAGCGGCAAAAGTGATTGCGCAGTTTGCGGCACGCCGATTTCAGAAGCGGAGCGCAAAAAAATCACGATCCTGCATGACGGCGCGAGCACGACAATCTCGCGCGCGACTTGCCCGACCGCGCCGAAATTCTGGCGCTGGCGGGATTTTCCGCTGCCCAAAATTGTTCCCCGCGAGATTGATTTGCAGGACCACGATCACGGCGTTGACGAATGGAAATTGCAACTGGCCGCCGCGATTTTGTGCGGGGTTTTGGGAATCGCCGGAGTTTTTTCGCCCGCGCCATTCAGGATTTTATTTTTTGTCGCGGCTTACCTCGCGGGCGGATTTTATCCGGCGGAAGAAGTTTGGGAGCGGCTGCAAAAGCGCGCGATTGACGTGCATTTCCTCATGATTTTTGTCGCCGTCGCGGCAGCCTGCATCGGCGCGTGGGGCGAAGGCGCGACGTTGCTGTTTTTATTTTCGCTTTCCGGCGCGCTCGAACATTTTGCCCTGGGACGGACGCAAAAGGAAATCCGTTCGCTGTTCCGCGACGCGCCAAAATTTGCCACTGTTCTGGACCAAAATGGCCGTGAACGCGAAGTGCGCGTCGAGGAAATTCGCGCGGGCATGAAGTTGCTCATCAAGCCCGGCTCGCAATTTCCCGTGGACGCGGAAATCACCAAAGGCGGCACGTCCGCCGACGAATCGAATCTCACCGGCGAAGCGACGCCCGTTGAGAAAAATATCGGCGACTCCGTTCTCGCCGGGACAATGAATTTGTGGGGCGCGGTTGAAGTCACCGTCACCAAACCTGCCGCCGAAAGTGCGCTGCAAAAAATCATCGAGTTGATCAAAAACGCGCAGCAGCAAAAAGCGCCCGCGCAACAATTCACCGACAAGTTCGGCGGGATTTACACTTATTTTGTGATCGGACTTTCGCTGGCGATGTTTTTTGTCTGGTGGCTCGGCTTTCATTTGACGCCGTTCAAATCCGCCGTTCAAGAACACAGCGCATTTTATCGCGCGATAACCTTGCTCGTCGTTTCGTCGCCGTGCGCGCTGGTGCTTTCCATTCCATCGGCAGTGCTGGCGGCGATTGCGTTCGGCGCGCGGCACGGAATTTTATTTCGCGGCGGTGCGGCGGTGGAAAAACTGGCGGAAATAAAAACGGTGGCACTCGATAAAACCGGAACGCTGACGACCGGCGAATTGCGCGTCGAAAAAATCGAAAGTTTTCCGCCCGGTCACGAAGACGAAATCGCACGCCTCGCTTATTCGCTTGAAAAATTTTCCACGCATCCGCTCGCCCGCGCCGTCACGCTTTACGGCAAACGGCAAAAGCTTGAGCCGATGGAATTTGAACGTTTTGAATCCATCACGGGCCACGGATTGCGCGCGCGTTGCACCGGCAAAATTTGTTTGTTGGGCCGGCGCGAATGGTTTGCGGAAACGGCGCACGGAAAAATTATTTCAACCGTCGCCACAACCAAAACCGGCGTTTCTGAAATCTGGATTGCTTACGGTGAACGGCTGGGCCGGATTCTTTTGCGCGACGACATTCGCCCGCAAGCGCGCGAAGTCATTGACGAATTGCGCCGCGAAAAATTGACAACGGTTGTTTTGACCGGCGACCGCAAATCCGCCGCCGAACATTTGCGCGCGCAACTTCATTTGGACGATGTGCGCGCGGAATTGAAGCCGGAGGAAAAAGTCGAGGCGATCCGCAAATTGAGCAAGCGCGAAAAAGTCGCCATGATCGGCGACGGCATCAACGACGCGCCAAGCCTGGCCGCCGCCCATATCGGCGTGGCGATGGGCGCGCGCGGCGCGGACGCCGCGCTCGAACAGGCGGACGTGGTTTTGATGAACGACCGGCTGGAAAATTTTCTGGCGGCGTTTCGTTTGAGCCGGCGCGCGCGGCGCGTCATCCGGCAAAATCTCGTCATCTCGCTCGGCACCGTCGTGGTGCTGGTTTCGTTCGCGATGCTCGGAAAAATTCCGCTGACGATTGGCGTGGTCGGCCATGAAGGCAGCACGGTCGTCGTCGTGATGAACAGTTTGCGGCTGCTTTTCGGCGGCCATAAAACCGGATAATTTTTCATGGAAGAAAAATTCATGCGCGAGGCCATCCGGCTTTCGCTTTCAAAAATGCGAAAAAATTGCGGCGGGCCTTTTGGCGCGCTGGTCGTCCGCAAAAATAAAATCATCGCGCGCGGCTGGAATCGCGTTATTTCGGGGAACGATCCGACGGCGCACGCGGAAATCGTCGTCATTCGCAACGCGTGCAAAAAATTAAGAAAATTTCTGCTGGATGATTGCGAGCTTTATGCCAGTTGCGAACCGTGCCCGATGTGCCTGGCGGCGATTTATTGGGCGCGTTTCAAAAAGGTTTATTTCGCCAACACCAAAAGGGACGCGGCGCGAATTGGTTTTGACGATGAATGGATCGAACGCGAAATGAGACGCCCGGTCGCGCGCCGAAAAATCAAAATGAAACAAATTTTGCGCGCGGAAGCGTTGAAAGTTTTTGCGGAATGGAAGAAAAAAGCGGACAAAATCCGATATTAAAAATGGGCCGCGATGGAATGAATTTTTTTTTGAAATGGATTTTTGCCGCCCTCGTCGTTTTGTTTGCGTTGTTGCAATTGACCAATCCCGCGTTCACCAATCCTCCGATCAAAAATGATTTTCCGGTGACGAACGCCCCGCCGCGCGTGGCGGCGCTGTTGCGCGCGGCTTGTTACGATTGTCATTCCAACGAAACGCGCTGGCCATGGTATTCGCACATTGCGCCTTTCTCATGGCAGATTTCGAAAGACGTGAATGACGGACGCGAGAACTTGAATTTTTCCGACTGGCCGAATGATAATCCGATACGCGCGGCAAAAAAAATGGAAGACATGAGCGAAGAAATTGGATACGGCGAAATGCCGTTGAAAAAATATACTTTGATCCACGCCGGCGCGCGGCTGACGAAAAATGAGCGTCAGGCATTGGAAGATTGGCTGGACGCCCAGGCCGCGCGCCTGAAATCCATCGCGGCAACAAAAAATTAATTTATGCTTCACAGCGAATTTATTCCCGCCGCCGAAAAAAATTCACGGCGATTGATGGTCATGTTGCACGGCTTGGGCGACAGCCTCGCGGGCTATCGTTGGCTGCCGGAAGCGTTGGACTTGCCGTGGCTGAATTTTTTGCTCGTCAACGCGCCGGACGAGTATTTTGGCGGCTTTTCGTGGTTCGATTATCCGAACGCCATCACGCCGGGAATTTTGCGCAGCCGGAAATTGCTTTTTGAATTGCTTGATGATTTGCGCGCGAAAAATTTTCCGGCGGAACAAATCACGCTGGCCGGTTTTTCGCAAGGCAGCCTGATGACGGTGGATGTCGGCTTGCGTTATCCGCATAAATTCGCCGGATTGGTCGGCTTGAGCGGCTGGGTATTCGAGGTGGAACAATTGCTTCGGGAACTTTCGCCGTGCGCGCGGAAACAGCGTTTATTTTTTACACATGGGCCGTTCGATGAAGTCATTCCCTTTGAACCCGTGCGCGAACAGGTTCAAAAATTAAAAGCCGCCGGGCTTAAAACCGAGTGGCGCGAATTTCCCAAAGCGCACACGATTCATGGCCAGGAAGAAATCGCCGCCATCCGTGAATTTGTGCGCGCCGGTTATCCGGTTGTGGGCGGACAACCGGCGCGTTGATGAAACCGCGCAGGCACGCGGATTTGAGAAGTTCAAACTTTCACTTCGCGATTCGCGCCGGGAATCCATGTTTGCTCCGGCCTCGGCTGGCCGGCGGCTTCCCAATCCATCGCGCGTTCCACGATGTCGCGCATTTGATGAAACCACCAGTTGGCGCGGGCGATTTTTCCTTCGCGCCGCGCCGCGTTTGCGCGCGGTTTAATGCCGTTGAATCCAAGTTCGAGCTGTTCGTTAGTCGCATTGATCGTTGTCATAATTAACCTTTCTTGCGCGACATTCTGACAGGGAAGGTTGGACAAATGCTGTCCAGCCAAAAATTTTCTTAAAAATTTTTTAAGAAGGAAAAAATGAAGCTATTGCGGCTGAATTTCAATGATGTCGCCCGGTTGCAGCGGAATTTTTGTGCCGTTCAACAAAACACTCGGATCAATCGCTGCGCTTTCGCCGTTGCGCGTGATGACGATTTGTTTTGGCTCATGCGCGTCGAGATAAACTGCCGTCGCAATCGCCTGCGCCAGCGTCAGCCCATCCACCCACGGCACCTGCGGATTTTGCACCGGCCCGCGGATTGTGACGCCGGCAGTTTGCGGCAATTCCCGACGCAACGCCGCATTTTGGCCGGCCAAAAACGCTTCGTGCTCCTTTTCTTTCTCGCGCGAATGAGTCGTGCAACCGCTCGCACAAAATGCAAAAACCAACATGACGGCCAAAAATTTCATCTGCGAATTTAACATCAATGTCCCAAAAAAAGTTGCAGCGCCCGAAAAATTATTTTGCAGGATTTTCCACGGATTTTTTCCAGGCTGAAACCGCCGACCTGATTTGCGCCGCGCAATCGGCCAATGGTTTTACAAAACGCGGGCGAAACCACGGAAACATTCCAATCAAATCCGGCGTCACCAAAATTTGTCCGTCGCAATCCGCGCCGCTGCCGATGCCAATGGTCGGCACGGAAAATTTTTCAGAAATCTCTTTGGCGACCGGCGGCGTCACCAATTCCAAAACAATGGCGAACGCGCCCGCGTCCGCCAAAAGTTTTGCGTCGGCCAATAATTTTTGATGTTCCGCGTCCAGCTTGCCTTTGATTTTGTAACCGCCTTCTTCCAAAACGTGCTGCGGCAACATTCCGAGATGGCCGCAAAACGGAATTCCATTTTTCAAAATCGCGCGCACTTGCGGCAAAATTTCCACACCGCCTTCCGCCTTCACAAACTCTGCGCCGGCGGAAATTAATTTTTTTGCGTTCGCAACCACGTCGGAAATAGTTTCATAACTTTTGAACGGCAAATCCGCGCCGAGCAACGCGTTCGGTCTGGCGCGCGCGGCGGCGCGGACGTGATGCTCCATTTCCGCCATCGTCACGCGCGTCGTGTCAGGATAACCGAGCACGACCATGCCGAGCGAATCGCCGACGAGCAAAAATGGAATCCCAATTTCATCCAACAATTTTGCCGTCGGAAAATCGTAAGCTGTGAGCGCGGCAATTTTTTCGCCGCGACGTTTCATCGCGCGAATTTTTTCAACGGTGATTTTTGAAGGGTTCATTTTTTGAGCCACAGATTTTCACAGATGAAACACAGATTTTGTCGCGCAAAGGCTGCGAAGCAAATTTCCCTTCGCAATTTTTGCCCGGCCAAAATGTTTTTATCTGTGTTCAATCTGTGTTTCATCTGTGGCTAAAACTTCGCAGCAATTCTTCCGGCGAAGTTGTGGCCGTGCCAATTTTCCCGACGACAATTCCCGCCGCGTGATTTGACAAAATGGCCGCTTCCGTTGGCGACGCGCCCGCCGCAATCGCCAAAGTAAAAGTCGCAATCACCGTGTCGCCCGCGCCGGAAACGTCAAAAACTTCCTGCGCGACGGTTGGAATGTGAAACGGTTTTTGGCCGCGCTGACACAGCAACATTCCGAGTTCGCCGAGCGTCACGAGCAAAACCGCCGGACGCAATTCGTTCAAAAGCCTTTCGGCAACGAGCAAAAGATTTTTGTCCGCGAGCGGATTCGCGTTTTTTGTTTCATCCGGCAAATCGGCGAGTTCAAATGCTTCCTTGCGATTGGGCGTGATGAGCGAAAGATTCGACAAATTCAAATGGTGAACCGGCTTGGGATCAAGGCTCAACCAGATTCCGCGTGCGCGGCACAGCGATTTTATTTCGTTCAGCAACAGTTGCGTCACGACGCCTTTGCCGTAATCACCGATGATAAGCGCGTCGGCATTTTTCAATTTTGATTTCACCGCGCCGAGCAATTGCGCCGTAAATTTTTCGTCGAGACCCTCGCGTGTTTCGCGGTCAATGCGCACGATTTGCTGCTTGCCCGCGACGACGCGCGTCTTGACGCTCGTGTGACGCGAGGAATTTGCCACCAATCCGGCGCAGCCGATCTTTTGTTCGGCTAAAAGTCTTTTCAATTGCGTCGCTGCCGGATCATTTCCAATCGCGCCGAAAAGTTCCGTGGGAATTTTGAACGCCGTCAGGTTGCGCGCGACGTTGGCCGCGCCGCCGGGCATGAAACTTTCGCGCTCAAAATCCACGACCGGCACGGGCGCTTCCGGCGAGATGCGCGAGACGCCGCCCCAGATGAACTGGTCGAGCATCACGTCGCCGAGGACGAGCACGCGGGTTTTGGTCGCGGCGGACAAAATCTGCCGTGCGCGCGTTGCGGAAAGCTTTTGTGAGTTCATGATTCAGCGATAAATTTCCCGGCGATGGCCGATGGCGTAAATGACAACTTCCTTTTTGGCGTCGTCAATCGTGTAAATCACCCGGTAATCACCAATGCGAATCTGCCACGCTTCACGCCCGCTTAATTTGACAACCCCGGACGGACGCGGATTTTCAGCGAGGCCAAGCATGGAACGTGCGATGCGGGTTTGAATATTTTCCGGCAGCCGGCAAAGGCTTTTTTTCGCGGGAGCGTGGATGTCAACCGCGTAACTCACACCTTGATTTTAGCCTGTTTGAGAAATTGCCGGAGACCGGACGGTTTTTCGCCGGCCGTTTCGCGCTTTGCATCGTCAAACAAACGGACATCATCCAGTTCTTCGGACTGTTCGCGCTCGCGGACGAGCTGTTTCAACAGCTTGTTTTTTTCACGCATCGGAAGTGCGTGAATCTCTTTCAGAATCATTGTCGCAGTCATAAATAAAAATTGTCACCAGTCCGCCTTCAAGTCAACCGTTCGTTCAATTCAAAAAACGGTGCCGAGGACGAGCACGCGGGTTTTTGTCGCGGCGGACAAAATTTGGCGCGCGCGCGAGGCGGATAAAGTTTTTGCGCTCATATTTAATTTAGGTTCAAGACTAGTTAAGCGGGTTGATTTTGAAATTATTCAAGAGCAACAAATAGAGATTATCACGGCGATGATTAAAACGGAACTCACATTCTTTGAGGTGCAGGCGCAAGGTCGAGCGGCTCAAGCCGCGGAACTTG
>DATCEV010000002.1:0-78421 GCA_036509895.1 Verrucomicrobiia bacterium | reverse complement strand
AACAATTTCTCCGCAGCGCCCAGGCCCGCACCTGCGCCGAACTCCTGACAGCCATCGCCGACGCACTGCAAACCGTCACCCGCCAAGATGCCCTCAACTGGTTCGCCTCATGCGGCTATAGTTTTATTTAATTTGCTCTAATTTCCGATGTCCCTTCGGGACGAAAATTGCGGCGGCAAAGCAGCGGAAGAATTGAAAAAATTTCTGGAAACACGCACGATTTAATTTTCAATCCGCCGGTTTGATATGCGTCACTTTGATTTCCGAAACCGCATGGTCAGCCCAAAATGTCACGGCATAACGGCCAATGATTTTCACTTGAACCGGCCGTCCGACGTTGTCTTTTTCCGAAAAATCTCCCGGTGCGTCAGGATTGTCAGCGAGCGAGCAGATGAATTTCATCAATCGTTCACGCTGTGCGCCCGCGCGGGGCGAGGAATTCAGCGCGGCCTGATTGATGTAAATCGCATAAGGCCGCATGAATTAATTTTGATCGAGGCGGCGTTCAAATTCTTCCGGCGTCAGCCAGTGCGATTTATCGCGGTCATCCAGCCGGTCGGTGACTTCGCGGCGGTATTCCGCGTCGTGTTCGTGGCGAAGTTGCAGTGTGTAGGAAATGAGCTCGGCCTGCTCATCGCTGTTCAGGCGGGCGACTTCGTGTTTGAGTTGTTCAAAACTCATGGAACAAGTTTAACTGGCAATTGGTTTTGCGCAAGCGCGCGGTTTTCTGGCGGCAACGCGGCGGAGGAATTAAAAAAGTTTTTGGAAGCACGGACTGGAACCAAGTAGCATGAAGCAAGTTTTCTAAAGGTTTAATTCAGGCTTCTATACATCCAAACGCCAGCGATACAAAGGACAAGTGCAACAAAAATGACATTAAAATCCGCCCAGTGAATACCTGATTCCAAAACCGCGAGCGAAGGAGAATCAGTCAAATAAAAAACTGCCACCTTTTTTCCGACGGGATAAGAATTAACAGTGCGGTTTGCAAAATATGCGAAAGGAAAATTATCTCGCGCTTCTCTCACACGATTGCCAGTGTAATTCTGACCACCAACCTGATATTGGTATTCAATAATGGCAGCGTAATTGATTGTGAATGTGCGACCATTGCCAGACCGAAAACGCCCGACTTCGGAATGCGTGATATATCCTTCGGTAGATGGCCAACTGGAACTTTTCGATGCCTCATAAATTCGGGGAATTCCAAAAAATAACAACATCGCGCCAACCGCTGCGAGACCAACTCCAATTGCTTGCAGACGCGCAACCCGAATTGTTTTGGATTTATCTTCGAGCACAGATCGAGCACAGATCAAGTAAGCAAACTCCTGAAATGCTAATCAAGGTTAAAAATCTCGTGCCATTTCCCCAAATTCCTGCCTTTATTTCCGCATGAACATTCAAGTGGCCGTCCTCTGCGACGCGGCGACGGAGGACAACGGCAAGCTCAACCTCCTCGGCGCGTTCGACACGATCTACGCGCCGCAACTGCCCGCCGTGCATCCGCAGTGCGCCGTCGCCCTGCGCGTCACCTTCATGTCAGGTGATGAAGGCGCGCGCCAGCTCAAGCTCAATTTCGTCAACGCCGACGGCCGCGCCATCATGCCGCCGATTGAAATTCCCGTGGCGGTCGCGCTGCCGGACGATGTCCATTTCGTCACGCGCAATTTCATCGTGAACATCCAGCAATTAAAATTTGCCGAGGCCGGTCTGTATTCCGTGGACGTGCGGCTCGACGACAAATCACAGGGAAATATTCCGCTCTCGGTCAAATTGGTCGAACGCCCGGTGGCGTGAATTTTCCGCGTAGGAGCCGAGGTGACGAGGCTCTGACTAAAAACGACGACATCTGCTATGCGAGCAGCTTGCAATCCACGAATGCCGCGTAAATCGCATATCGTAAATCGAAAATAATGAGACTCCTCACGTCGTCTCCTACGATTGAAACGACTTTTAACTTTGAACTTCGTCCGGCGGACTTTATTTTCCGCGCCATGAATGAACCAATTTTGCAACTTGATTTGCCCGGCATCAAAAAAGTCCGCTCCGGCAAGGTTCGCGAAGTCTTTGATCTCGGCGACAGTTTTCTGCTCGTCGCCAGCGACCGCATTTCCGCGTTCGATGTCATCATGCCCAACGGCATTCCGCGCAAGGGCGAGGTGCTCACGCAAATCTCGCACTTCTGGTTCGAGAAATTTTCCGCGCTCGTGCCGAATCATCTGCTCGCCAAGGCGGATGATCCGTTGCCGAAAAACTTGCAGCCGTTCGCCGCGCAACTCGCGCGCCGTTCGATGATCGTGAAAAAGGCAAAACCGCTCGCCATCGAGTGCATCGTGCGCGGCTATCTTTCCGGCAGCGGCTGGAAGGAATACAAAAAATCGCAGACCGTTTGCGGCATCCAGTTGCCCGCCGGTTTGACCGAATCTGCTGAATTGCCGGAACCGATTTTCACGCCGTCCACCAAGGCCGAGGAAGGCCACGACGAAAACATCAACTTCGAGCAGGCGTGCAATATTGTCGGCACGGAACTCGCCACACAGGCGCGCGATTTGAGCCTGAAAATTTACCAAGCCGGACGCGATTACGCCCGCCAGCGCGGCATCATCATCGCCGACACGAAATTTGAGTTCGGTTTGTTCGAGAGCAAATTGATTTTGATTGACGAAGTGTTGACGCCCGATTCCTCGCGTTTTTGGCCGGCGAGCGAATATGCGCCGGGCAAAAGCCAGCCGAGCTTCGACAAACAATTTGTTCGCGACTACCTCGAAACGCTCGATTGGGACAAAACCCCGCCCGGACCGAAACTCCCGGACCATGTCGTCGCCAAAACCAGCGCGAAGTATTTGGAAGCGTATGAAAAACTGACGGGTGAAAAGCTTTAACTTGTTCTGGCGATTGTAAGTTCAAGAAACTTTTTTACCCGCGCAATCGGCGGTTCCAAGTTGCGCGCCCCATTTTCTTCTGCGAGAATTAAGCGCACGCGCGATGCAAAACTATCCCAAACATTATTGCGGAGTCTTCGGCATTTTCGGCCATCCGAACGCCGCCGAACTGACTTACTACGGACTTTACGCACTGCAACATCGCGGACAGGAAAGCGCGGGCATCGTCACCAGCCACGAGGGGAAATTTTACAAGCATCACGGCATGGGCCTTGTGCCGCAGATTTTCAACGACCCTAAAATTCTGCACGGCCTCGTCGGCAAAACCGCCGTCGGCCACACGCGCTATTCCACCACCGGCTCGTCGCAATTGAAAAACGCGCAGCCGCTCACCGTGGATTGCGCGCGCGGACAGATCGCCATCGCGCACAACGGAAATTTGACGAACGCGGCGCAACTTCGTGACGAACTGGAATCGCGCGGCTCGATTTTCCAGACGACCGTTGACAGCGAAATCATTTTGCATTTGATGGCGCAGCCGGGTTTGAACGGCGGCGAAAATCATCTTTCGCACACGCTGCGAAAAATCGAGGGCGCGTATTCGCTCGCCATCATGACGGAGAAGGAATTGATCGGCGCACGCGACCCGTTCGGTTTCCGCCCGCTGTGCATCGGCAAGCTCGACGGCGCGTATGTGCTCGCCAGCGAAACCTGCGCGCTCGATTTGATCCACGCGAAATTCGTCCGCGACGTCGAGCCGGGCGAAATCGTCGTCATCAACGAAAAAGGTTTGAGCAGCTTTCAGGCGTTTCCCGAACAGACGAAACGCGCGTTCTGCATTTTTGAATACGTTTATTTCGCGCGACCCGACAGCACGATCGCCGACCGCAACGTCTACAAAGTCCGCGTCGAAATGGGACGCCAGCTCGCGCGCGAATTCAAGGTTGATGCGGACTTGGTGATTCCCGTGCCGGACAGCGGCAACAGCGCCGCGCTCGGCTACTCGCTCGAATCGGGAATTCCGTTCGAGATGGCGTTCGTGCGGAACCATTACGTCGGGCGCAGTTTTTTGCAGCCGTCGCAGCTCATCCGCGACTTCGACGTGCGCGTGAAACTGAATCTCATCGCCGAACTCGTGAAGGACAAGCGCGTCGTCATCGTGGACGATTCCATCGTGCGCGGCACGACCTGCAAGACGCGCGTGAAAACGCTCAAGGAAGCCGGCGCAAAGGAAGTTCACGTCCTCGTGAGCTGTCCGCCGCACATGAACCCGTGCGTTTATGGCATTGATTTTCCCGACCGCAGCAAGCTGATGGCCGCGAACCATTCGCTCGAAGAGATCCGAAAATATCTCAACGCCGATTCGCTTTATTATCTGTCGCAGGACGGATTGGTGAAGGCGACCGGCCTGCCGAAAAATTCATTTTGCATGGCGTGCTACGACGGAAATTATCCCGTGCCCTACGATCCGTTGCTCGACAAACACATCATCGAACGCCGCCGCCGCACCACGCAAACGCTCGGCGAAGCCGTGGAGAAAGACGGCGAGCAGATTAAATTGTTGCAGGTTTGAAGCGTGTGAAAATTTATTTGGACAACTCGGTGTTGAACCGTCCTTATGACGACCAACGGCAACCGCGTGTCTGGCTGGAAACCCTTTGCTTCGTGCTGATTCTTCAAATGGTGGAAAAAGGTGAGGCGGAATTGGTCCGTTCCCCTTTCCATGTTTTGGAAAATGACGAAAGCCGCGCGGTTGAAAGACGGGAATGGGTGGAGGCTTGCCTGAATCTGGCATCGCACACCGCGCGCATCACGAGTGAAATGGAACAACGCGCCAACGAGCTTGCAAAAGCCGGGCTGAAACCTCTCGACGCAGCGCATCTTGCCGCTGCTGAAAGCGCGGACGCCGAGTTCTTCATCACCTGCGACGATCAATTGATCCGCAAATACCGCAGTGCGCTGCGGGCGTTGACACCGCCGGAATTGATACTAACCTTGACCAAGGAACAAACATGAGCATCGTTGTCGAAACCGAACAGGAGACCGTGCAGGAAGGCTTGGACGTGCTGACGAAAAATCTGCCGCCGTCCAAGGTTGCCCGGCTGCTGTCCATCTGGCGGGTTGGCCGTGGCGATTACACCGCCGACCGCCGCAAACTCTTCGCCGGTGAAACCGTGACCAGCTTGTTTGCCAAGGCGCGCGCTCACGAGAAGCGCAGCCGCAAGCGCTGACCGCTGGCGATGGCGAGCAGATTAAATTGTTGCAGGTTTGAAATTATGGTTGACCGCGATAAAATTCAGTTCGACCTCATCAAGCTGCTGAACGGCGAGCGCATCCTGCGCCTCACCGAAGCGCAATCCGGTTTGTCTTTGGAAAAGAAACTTGCCCCGGCGGATGCCGTCGTGCGTCAAAAGGAAAAACTTCTCCGCGCATTCGAGGCTGCCTTGGCGCGGGTCGAATCGGCGGCGGCTTAAAAATTTCTGCAAACGCTCGTCCGTGAAACCCCATTGACGCCGCGCCGTCTCGCCGTCAAAATCCATGTTAAATTATGAAAGCATCCGCGTTGTCGAAAAAGGAGCGGCGGGAAGTTACCATTCGTCATTCGTCATCTGGCATTCGTTATTCCCCCGTTCCAACCGTTGACGCCGTGATGGTCAAGGAAACGCTTGGCGACGATTGGCTCACGCCGGATTTATTTCGTTTCGGCGCCAGCACGCTCGTTAATGACGTGCTCATGCAAATCGTGAAAAACGTCGAAGGCAATTATCAAGGCGCGGATTATTTTTCGCTTTCATGAATCAGTTGAAAGCTTTGTGTAATTAATTATGACTTCAAGACTTTTATCTTAATTGTGTTAGTTTGTTGGAAATCAAAATTAAATTCATGCCTTATTTCCTTAAAAAGCGCGGCTCGGTTTTGCTCTTTCGCAAAATCGCAATTCTTCTCATTTTTTTGTGTGGTATTACGGATAAAATTTTTGCCGAGGGCACTTACCCAAAAATCGAAGCTTCATTCAACATAACCAGCCTGGCGACGGACCCATTCGATTACACGGTCACCGATGTGCGCGTGCGAATTTTGCAGCCGGACGGTTCCATCATTTTGCTGCCGGCATTTTTTGACGGCGGCACGACTTGGCGCGTTCGCCACACGCCGACGATGGCAGGAACTTACAGCATTAGCGGGATTACATTGAACGGAGGAACAATTTCTGTCACTGGACTGACGCCTTCATCGTGGACGGTCACGGGTTTTCCGACCAGCGCCGGTTATGTTCGCGTGGACACAAATAATCCGCGCCGTTTTATCACCAGCAATGGCCGAAGATTTTTTCCGGTTGGAGAAAACATGGCATGGAGTTCGCCGAGCGCGAATGCACTGAACATTTTCCCGAAAATGGGCGCGGCGCATGAAAACTGGTCGCGCGTGTGGATGACGCATTTCTACGAAGGCTCGGGACTTGGTTTGAATCTGGATTGGCCGAAGGTCAACAATACTTTCGGGCAATTGAGTTTGCCCAACGCGCAAAATTGGGATGCGATTGTCGCGGCGGCGGATCAGGCGGGGATTCATTTTCAAATGACGCTGCAACATCACGGGCAATATTCGACGACGGTGGATCCGAATTGGTCGGACAATCCCTACAACACGGCCAATGGCGGATTTCTTTCCGACCCGACAAATTTTTTCACCGATGCGACGGCCAAAGCGCTGACCAAGCGCAAGCTCCGTTATGCCGTGGCGCGCTGGGGTTATTCACCCGCCATCATGGGCTGGGAACTTTTCAACGAAGTGGAAAACACCGACGCCGCCCGTGATGGAGAATGGGACATCATTCAGGCATGGCACGACGAAATGGCGACGTTTATTCGTTCGCAAGACCCCTATCATCATTTGATCACAACCAGTTCGGTGTTGAACGAACCGATTTGGGACAAGACCGATTATTACACGCATCACGACTATCCATCCGACTTGATTTCAGGAATTCGCGACGCGCAAGACATCAGCGACTCGCAACCGGTCGCGCCAGATTACAGCAGTGAATGCGGGATTAATTTTACGCCGCACGTCGGTATCAGCCCGCCGATTTGGGCCGGCCTGATGGCGGGACAATCCGGCGACGCCATGCCGTGGTATTGGGACACGATTGATCCGAACAATGACTATTTTTTGATTCAAGCCGCCGCTGATTTTGTCACCGTGTCGGGTCTGGCGGATCAGGATGAACTTACAAAATCTTCCCCGCCAATCACTGGCGGCGCCAATGGTCCGCTCATGTTTGCGTTGGGCGGCGGATTTAATGCCGCGTCGCAAGATACATTTACTGTCGGCGATGGCGCGCCCGACGGCGTGGGCACTGCCCCGCCATTTTTGCAAGGCGATTATCATCGCTCCTACACGCCGAACGGTTATACGTTCAATGTTAATTATACTCAAGCGGGGACCTTCTCGGTTCAAATCATTGAGATCGCCTTATCGGGCGCCGGTTTTGAAATGTTCCTGGATGACAATGTGGTCACGAATCTTACTTTTCCGGTCACGGCAAATGATACGGCCACAAATTTAACTATTCGCATTTCAGTTCCTGCGGGAACGCACAGCGTCCAATTATACAATCCCAGTTCGCAGGATTGGGTTGAATTGGGCAACATCACGCTCAATCCCTATGTGCCAGTGCTTAGCGCTTACGCCATTGGCAACACCAATTTTAACGCAACCTGGATTTGGAATCGCAATAATATTTTTGCAACCAATGCCAGCGGCGCAGTCGCCGGAACGGTGCAAGTCGCCGGCCTGAATCCGGGAACTTACTCTGGCACCTGGTGGGACACATTCGGCGCCGGTGTCATCAATAATTTTATATTCACGGTCACGGATGCCAACGTGCCGGTGACGCTCGCCACCCCGCCGATTCTGCGCTCCGTCGCCTTATACGTCGGCATTCCGGCGCACGCTGCCATCACCGCTTCGAATTTGACTCAAAGTGCCGCCTTGAATTCGCCGCCTTTCATTTTGCCGCTGACGATTACGAACAGCGGCGGACTGCCGCTCGCTTACTCAATTTCCGTCACCGGCTCAAACCACGCTTGGTTGAGCTTGTCTTCTACCAACGATTACGTTTCAAAAACCAGCGCGCAAATCGTGCAATTGGAATTTAATCCAGCCGGTCTGGCCGCAGGCACTTACAACGCCACGCTTGTCATGGACACCAGCGATTCGTTACTGCCCGTCACCAATTTTCCAGTTTCATTCACAATCCTGTCGCCTTTGGATAGCTGGCGGCAAATGCACTTCGGCACCACGGCAAATTCCGGCAACGCCGCCGACAACGCCGACCCGGACCACGACGGCATCATCAACATTCTCGAATACGCCTTTGACACCGACCCGAATGTTCCCAGCGCCAACCCGATTTCCTTCGCCATCGCAAACGGCCATCTCACCGTCACCTTCAAACGCCCGCATCCCACGCCGGCGGACATCACTTATGTTCCCGAAGTCACGGACAATTTGGCTTCCGGCAGTTGGAATTCCGGCCCCACGTTCACTTCGCAAACCGTGACCGACAACGGCGACGGCACGGAAACCGTCGTCGTCACCGACCTCGCCCCCATCAATTCCACGCCAGCGCATTTCCTGCGGATTCTTATTACGCAGCAATAAATTTTCTCGCGCGTTTTTCTCCGGCTGCTACGCTGAAACTTATTGTTATCAGCGATGAAAACGAAATTATTCCCGTTCTGTTTCGGCGCGAGCATGCTCGTCAACAATGTGCTCATGCAAATCGTGAAAAACGTCGAGGGAAATTATCAGGGCGCGGATTATTTTTCGCTGCCGTGAAGGGTGAATGAAACGCAGTCATGGAAAAATCTTTTCAAGACAGATCAACCGCGCTTCTCCATCAATCCACTGGCGACTCACAAGCAACCTTCCGCTCCGGCCAACTTGAAGCAATCGAACATTTGATTGAGCAGCGCAGTCCGTTGCTCGTCGTGCAACGCACCGGCTGGGGCAAGAGCAACGTCTATTTCATCGTCGCAAAACTTCTGCGCGAACAACAAGCCGGGCCGACGCTCATCATTTCTCCGTTGCTGGCGCTGATGCGAAATCAAATCGCCGCCGCTGAACGCGCGGGCGTCCGGGCGGTTCGAGTAACGTCGGAGGAAAAGAATCGTGAGGATTGGGCGCGCATCCGTGATGAACTGCTCGCCGATCGCGTGGATGTTTTACTTATTTCACCGGAACGTTTGGGCAACGAGGAATTTGTGCAGACCATGTTGCAGCCCGTCGCTACGCGCATTGGCCTGCTCGTGGTGGACGAGGCGCATTGCATTTCGGATTGGGGTCACGACTTCCGCCCGGACTACCGCCGCATCACGCGGATTCTGCAATCGTTGTCGCCAAACATTCGCGTGCTCGCCACCACCGCCACGGCGAACGACCGCGTCGTGGCCGATTTGAAATCTCAACTCGGCGCGGCGCTCACCGTCCAGCGCGGCAAGCTGGCGCGGGCAAGTTTGCAACTGCAAAACATTTCTGTTCCCGGCGAAATCGCGCGGCTGGCGTGGCTCGCGCACACTTTGCCGAGACTTCCCGGCAGCGGCGTGATTTACACACTCACCATCCGCGATGCGCGCACTGTTGCTGCGTGGTTGCGCGAAAATGGAATTGATGCCGAGCCGTATTGGGGCGGGCTGGATGAAGAACTCGGTCAACCCGGTTTGCGCGAGCGGCTGGAAACGCGGCTGCTTCGCAACGAATTGAAAGCGCTCGTCGCCACGACTGCGCTTGGCATGGGTTTCGACAAACCCGATCTCGCGTTCGTCATCCACTATCAACTTCCCGGTTCGGTCGTGCATTACTATCAGCAAGTAGGTCGCGCCGGACGCGCGTTGCCGGATGCGTTCGCTGTGCTGCTCGGCGGCGGCGGCGACAGCGACATCACGGATCATTTCATCGAGACCGCATTTCCGCCGCGCGACTTGGTTGAAAAGATTCTCGTGCAACTGGACGATGCGCCCGACGGACTGACGCTTGCCGAACTGCAAATCAAACTAAACGCTCCGCGTGGCCGCCTGGATCACGCGCTCAAATTGCTTTCGCTCGAATCGCCCGCACCGCTGCTCAAGTTGGATAATCATTGGAAACGCACCGCCGCGCCGCTCGCCCCGCATTTTGGGAGCGCGTTTTGAGCGGCAACGCGGCGATTGTGATTGCGTCCGAAAAATTTCCTTTGCCCGCCGCGACGTTCGCCGAAATTCTGGCGACGATCGATTTGCCTGGCGGCGTGGTGAACATTCTGACCGGCAAACGCGCCGAACTCGTCCCGCACGTCGCCGCGCACATGGATGTGAATGCGATTGTGGACGGCGCGGGTGATTTTGAAATCAGCGCAAAATTGCAAAGCGGCACGGCCATCAATTTGAAGCGCTACTCAAACCATTCGCTGGCGTCTGCCGATTGGTTTTCTGGAAAAGTGGAAGACCCATGATTGGATTCTCGACACGGTGGAATTCAAAACCGCGTGGCATCCGATTGGATTGTGAGTTGAAATCTTTTGCAAAGTTTCCAATTTGCATTTCCGCGATTGGCAGTTACATTCCCTGCAAGTCTCACAGGTGTAAAAATTTAAGCGTTTTGACCTTTCAGACCGGGCATGAAAAATTCCGTCGAAAATAAAATCATTTTCGGCTTTGCGATTTCACTGGCGGCCTTGTTGGGCATCGGCTGGCTGTCGTATCGCACGACGACAAATCTGGTGGCGACGGAAAACTGGGTGTCTCACACGCGCGATGTCATCGCCACTCTGGAAAGCGGACTGGCGATTCTTGCTGACGCCGAAACTTCACAACGCGGTTATCTCCTGACCGGCGACGCGAAATTTTTGGAGGATTCCCTGAACGCACAGGCGCAGCTCAAGGGCTGGGGCGAAAATTTGCAGAAACTTACGGCGGACAATCCCGAACAAGTGCAGCGGCTGGAGAAATTGAAATCGTTGATTTCGCAGCGGCTGGCGGTGTTGAACAATCGGATTCAATTGCGGCAACAGCACGGGCTTCAAGCCGCCGCCGAGGCGGTGGCGTTGCGCGACGGAAAAAACGCGATGGATCAGGTGCGACGGCAAATTTCGGAAATGCACGCGGCGGAAGATCGCCTGCTCGCCCAACGCCAACAGGAAGCGCAGGCCGGCGCAAAAACCAGTGAGACCATTATTTTAATCGGCAGCGTGCTGGCTTGTGTGATCGGATTGCTGGCAATTTTTTTGATCCATCGCGATTTGAGGCTGCGCAAGCAGGCGGAGGAAAAAATTGAAAAGTTGAACGTGGAATTGGAACGGCGGGCGGGGCAGCTCGAAATTGCGAACAAGGAACTGGAGGCGTTTTCTTATTCGGTCTCGCACGATTTGCGCGCGCCGCTGCGGCACATTGACGGCTTTGTGGATTTGTTAAATAGACACGCTGTCGAAAAATTGGACGAACGCAGCCGCCGTTATTTGAAAATCATCGCCGGGTCGGCGCACCAAATGGGCGTTTTAATTGACGATTTGCTGGTTTTTTCGCGAATGGGCCGCACGGAGCTGCGGCAATCGAAAGTGGCACTGAATTCGCTGCTTTCTGAAGCCGTAGACGCGTTACAAATGGAAACCAAAGACCGCCAGATCGTCTGGAAAATCAATTCGTTGCCCGAAGTGGAAGCGGACGCCGCCATGTTGCGGCAGGTCTGGGCCAATCTTATCGGCAACGCCGTCAAATACACGCGCCCGCGCGCGCCGGCGGAAATCGAAGTCAGTTGCCGGGATTCCGGCAACGGCGAGTTTATTTTTTCCGTGCGCGACAACGGCGTGGGATTTGACATGCAATACGCGCATAAATTGTTCGGCGTTTTTCAGCGGCTGCATCGTTCGGAAGATTTTGAAGGCACGGGTATCGGACTGGCCAACGTCAATCGCATTGTCAATCGTCATGGCGGGCGCGTTTGGGCGGAGGGAAAAATTGACAGCGGCGCGACTTTTTTCTTTTCCCTGCCGAAAACCAAAACTGAAACGAAAGAATAAAAATTATGGCTCCCTTGAAACGCATTTTACTCGCCGAGGACAATGAGCACGACGTCGAGCTGACATTGGCGGCGCTTGAGGAATATAATCTGGCGAATGAAGTCGTCGTGGCGCGTGATGGCGCGGAGGCGCTGGATTATCTTTACGGGCGCGGAAAATTCGCCGGCCACGCCAACGGCCTGCCGGTCGTTGTGATGCTGGACTTGAAAATGCCCAAGGTGGACGGGCTGGAAGTTTTGCAGCAGATGAAAAACGATCCGCAGCTCAAACACGTGCCGGTCGTGATGATCACTTCGTCGCGCGAAGAGCAGGATTTGATTCGCAGTTACGCGCTGGGTGTCAACGGTTACGTCGTCAAGCCGGTGGATTTCCAGAAATTCATCGAGTCCATCAAGCAGGTCGGATTCTTCTGGGCGATCATCAACGAACCGCCGCCCGGAGCGATGAAACGAAACAGTTAAAAATCATGTCCACTAAATTTTTCAAACGTCCGATGCGCCTGTTGCATTTGGAAGACAATGAAAACGATCAAGTTCTCGTTTTTGAAATGTTGCGCTCCGATGGTTTGTCGTTTGATGTGGCGGCGGTCAAAACGCGGGATGATTTTGAAACCGCGCTCCGGCAAAAAAAATTCGACCTCATCATTTCCGACTTTTCGATTCCTTCTTATGACGGCTTGAGCGCGCTGGCGATTGCGCGCGAAGTTTCTCCGCAAACGCCGTTCATCTTTTTTTCCGGCACGATTGGCGAGGAAGTGGCGGTGGACAGCCTCAAACATGGCGCGGTGGATTATATTCTTAAGCAGCGGCCGCATCGCCTTGTTCCGGCAATCCGCAGCGCGCTGCATAACGCGGAGGAACGCTCGCGCCTGCAAAAAGCCGAGGGAAAAATTCGCGAGCAGATTGAATTTCTGGACAAGGCGCAGGACGCGATTCTCGTTTTGGACCTGGACGGTTCGATTATTTATTGGAACAAAGGCGCCGAGAGGGTTTATGGCTGGACTTCGGACGAGGTGATGGGCAAACGCACGGCGAACCTTATTTTTCGCGGCGTCAGCGAGCCGCAACTGGAGCAAGTCATCAAAACTGTCAACGAACGCGGTGAATGGGCCGGCGAACTTCGGGAAACGACCAAAGCCGGCAAACCCATCATTGTGCAGGGTCGGTGCAATTTGATCCGCGACGAACAAAATCAGCCCAAATCGCATCTCATCATCAGCACCGACATCACCGAACGCAAACAGCTGGAGGAACAATTTCTCCGCGCGCAGCGGCTGGAAAGTCTCGGCGTGCTCGTCAGCGGCATCGCGCATGACTTAAACAACATGCTCGTGCCGATCATCGTCGGCGTGGATATTTTGCGCGCCGAAAAAATTTCCGAAGACGCGGAAGTCATGCTTCAGACGATGGAAGCCAGCGCGCGGCGCAGCGCCGACATGGTTCGGCAGATGCTCACTTTTGCGCGCGGCGGCGAGGCGAGCAAAACCATTATTCGCGCCGACCAGTTGTTGAAGGAAATGAATAAAATCATTTCCGACACGTTTCCAAAATCCATCCAATGCCGGGTGCGCGCGGACAAATCATCCTGGCCGGTTTGCGGCCTGCCCACCCAACTGCACCAGATATTGCTCAATCTTTGCGTCAACGCGCGCGACGCCATGCCCAAAGGCGGCACGCTGACGCTCGCCACGGAAAACGTGGAACTTTATTCCGCCGACGCCGTTCCCAAAGACCTCAAGCCGGGAAATTATCTTTGCATCAGCGTCAGCGACACCGGCCACGGCATTTCCGCCGGGGAAATTGAAAAAATTTTCCAGCCGTTTTTTACGACCAAAGCCCCGGGCAAAGGAACCGGCCTCGGACTTTCCACCTGCCAGAGCATCGCCAAAAGTCACAACGGCTTTATCACGGTTCAGAGCAAAATGGGTTCGGGCACGGAATTCAAAGTTTTTCTTCCCGCCGTCAGCACCGCGCCACGCGAAGAAATTCCAATTCGAAAAACACCGCCGCCTTCCGGCAAAGGCGAACGCATCCTGGTCATAGACGACGAAGAAGGCATCCTGGCCATCACGCGCGCCGCGCTGGAAAATTACGGATACGCCGTCTCGACGGCCAGCAGCGGACTCGAAGCCGTCATTCAATTTGCTAAAAAGCCCGACGCGATTCATCTCATCATCACTGACCTGGACATGCCGTTCATGAACGGCCTGGCGACTATTGTTTCTTTGCGAAAAATCCGGCCCGACATCAAAATCATCATTGCCAGCGGCTCGGAAAAAGAAGTCGAAGAAGCCAAGCGCCAGGTCACCACCGAAGCCTTCGTCGCCAAGCCATTCACCAACGAACAACTTCTCGAAGCCGTTCACGAAGTATTGACGCGCAAAAAATGATTCGCGCCCGGCCCCGTAAATTTTCTGCAAAAAAGTTGGGATTGAACTGGAATCGCGCGCGTTTATAGTAAGCGGCGACAATCAGTCAATCCCATGTCTTTTACCGCCGCCCAAATCGCAAAACATCTGCAAGGAAAAGTGATCGGCGACGCCAGCGCGCCGTTGAAAAGTTTTGCGCCCGCCGACAATGCGAAATCCGGCGACCTGACTTTTGCGGAAAACGAAATTTATTTTGCCCGCGCCGAGCAGAGCAACGCTTCTGCCATCATCGCGGACACGCGCTTCACTTCGTCCAAAAAAATTCTCATTCAAGTGCCGAACGCGCGCGTGGCGTTCGCCAAAGCGCTGGCGCTTTTTTTTCCTGAAAAAAATTTCGCCGCCGGGATTCATCCGTCCGCCATTGTTTCAACTTCCGCAAAAATTGACGCCAGTGCTCATGTCGGGCCGCATTGCGTGATCGGCGAGCGCGTCAAAATCGGCGCGCGAACGGTTTTGCAATGCGGAAATTTTATCGGCGACGATTCTCAAATCGGCGATGACGTAAATTTATTTCCGAACGTCGTTCTTTATCCGCAATCGCAAATCGGCAATCGCGTGCGCATTCACGCCGGCACGGTGATCGGCGCGGACGGTTTTGGTTATGTGCGCGACGGCGACGTTCACCGCAAAATTCCGCAGGTCGGAAATGTAGTCATCGGCGATGACGTCGAAATCGGCGCCAACGTGACGATTGATCGCGGCGCGCTCGGTTCAACCATCATTCGCAAAGGCGCAAAAATTGACAACCTCGTCCAAATCGCTCACAACGTGGAAATCGGCGAGCACAGTTTGATTGTCGCGCAAACCGGAATCGCGGGCAGTTCAAAACTGGGAAATTATGTCGTGCTCGCCGGGCAAGTCGGGATCGGGGGCCATTTGAAAATCGGCAACCAGGCCACCATCGCCGCACAATCCGGCGTGATGAATGACATTGCCGACGGCGAAAAATGGTTTGGCTACCCCGCGCAGCCGGACCGGGAAATCAAACGCCAGATCATCGCGCAACGGCAATTGCCCGAACTGCTCAAGCGCGTGGCGGAATTGGAAAAACGGCTGGGCGTGGAACGCCAGCGCGGGAAAAAATAGTTCGCGCGGAAAAATTACTTTTTCGCCACCGCTTGAATTTTCTTCAAATACTTTTGCGGATTTTGATCGAACTTTTCCTTGCAATCGGGGCAGCAGAGTTTGACTTCCTGGCCTTGATAAACAAAAACGTAAGGCTTGCCCATTTCGCCGAGCTTATCGCCGGAAACCGGGCAGGTTTTCAAATTATCCGGTTTGGGCGCGGTCGCCGCCAGCGAGTTCGTGTCATCGGCGCGAACGCTGCCTGAAAGGAACGTGAACAGAACGGCCAAAAAAATTGCCGCGACCCTCTTGAAATTTTTCATAGAAGTGAAAGTTTGATTTTAGCGAACGATGAGCACGATGATCACGATGAGCACAATCAGTCCCAGTGTGCTGCCGCCGATCACGAGCACGCTTCCCAACATTGGAGCCAGTAAAAGATGCATTTGATTTCCTTGGTTAGATTTTATTTGTCTTTGCAACCGCATATTAATTCATCAGCCGATTTTGTCGAGCGGATTCGGAAAACAGAAAACCAGGCCAAATCAATCCGTTTTGGGTTTGCCCGCAGTAAAATTCTCTGTTATCCAATGCAACTTTTCGGGTCTTGGGCTGTTAAAATTAGGACAAATGGCATTTACCTCGGTAAAAAATCTGGTCGCCTCGGTCGCGGAAGCGTCGCCGACGCAGTTTGACGACTGGCAAAAAGCCTGGCGCACGTCGGCGGACGCGGGCGCGAGCGAGCCATTGCTGACGTTCATCGCGCGTGAACGCGGCGTGGCCGAGGATGTTTTTACGCAGCGCCTCGCGGCGTCGCTCGGCTGGCCGTATGTGGATTTGCCAAAACTTTCCATCTCAACCGAGGCGCGCAATAAAATTTCCACGAAAGTTGCGTTTCAATATTCCGTTTTGCCGGCGGCAATGAATGACGGCACGTTGCAAGTCGTCACGAGCGATCCGTTTGACGCGGCGATGATGAACGCGGTTCGTTTTGACGCGCGGATGCCGGTGCAATTCGCGCTCGCGCCGCGCCCGGAAATCGAGAAGTCGCTGAAAAAATATTATGGCGTCGGCGCCGAAACCCTCGATGAAATGGGCGAGGGCGACACGATGGAACTCGAAATCGCCAACGACAAGGAAATCACCGAGGACGATCAGGAAGCGAGCGTCATCAAGTTCGTGAACCAGATTATTTGGGAAGCGTTCAAGGACCGCGCGACGGATATTCACTTTGAACCGGCGGAAGACGAATTGCGCATCCGCTATCGCATTGACGGCATTTTGCATCAGACGCCGATGCCGCCGCAGTTGAAACGATTTCAGGCCGCGCTGATTTCGCGCATCAAGGTGATGAGCGGAATGAATATCGCGGAAAAAAGATTGCCGCAGGACGGGCGCATCAACGTGCGCATCAAGGGCGAGGAAATTGACATCCGCGTTTCGACCGTGCCGACGGTTTATGGCGAGAGCGTTTCGCTGCGTTTGCTCACGCGCGGAAAAATTTTCTTGAGCCTCGAAAAATTAGGTTTCGCGCCGGCGGAAGAAAATGCCATCCGCGAAATCATCATCAAACCGCACGGAATTTTTCTGGTGACCGGCCCGACGGGTTCGGGCAAATCCACTTCGCTCTACGCGTTTTTAAGCGCGATCAATTCGGTCACCAAACGCATCATCACGATTGAAGAGCCGGTGGAATATGAATTGAAAGGCATCAATCAAATCGCCGTGCGCTCGGACATCGGCCTGACGTTTGCGATGGGTTTGCGCCACATTTTGCGCCAGGACCCGAACGTCGTGATGGTCGGCGAAATCCGCGACACCGAGACGGCAGAGATCGCGATTCGCGCGTCGCTCACCGGGCATTTGGTTTTTTCCACGCTGCACACGAACGACGCGCCGAGCGCGTTCACGCGATTGATTGACATGGGCATTGAACCATTTCTCGTGGCGTCATCGGTCGAGGCGGTCATGGCGCAGCGCCTCATCCGCACGATTTGTCCGCATTGCAAGGTGGAGCAAAAAGTGGACGCAGATTATTTGCGGCGCATCGGTTTTCCCGTGGCGGACATCGAGACGGCAAAAGTCTGGCACGGTCTGGGTTGCGAAGAGTGCCGCCAATTGGGTTATCAGGGACGCAAAGGCATTTACGAATTGTTGCTCGTCAGCGAAGCCATTCGCCCGCTCATCATGAACCGCTCGTCTTCCACGACGATTGCGCAGCGCGCGATGGAAGCCGGAATGCGCACGTTGCGAAGTGACGGCTGGAATAAAGTCAAAGCCGGCGAGACGACCATTGAAGAAGTTTTGCGCGTGACCCAAATGGAAGAACACATGGAGGCGCTCGTCGGCGACGAAAAAACTTCCGTATGGACGAAACCCGATTGATTTCATCACCGTAAAATTTTCCCATGCCCCGCTGGAATTCCTGCAATGTTGTGCAAGCCGCCGCCGATGCGAATCGCCTTTGGCAGTTTGAATCGAAGAGCGGCGGCTATGTTCTTGCCCGCGAAGCCGGCAGCGCGCCCGGCCAGCCGTTGCCGCCCAAGCTCGTCGCCAAATCATGGACTTCAATCTGGCAGCCCAAATTGAACGTCGCGTGGCTGCCGCCGGAAAATATTTTTTTGCGCGTCGTTGAACTGCCCAAAAGCAGCCTGGAAGAAACGCGCTCGATGGTCGAATTCCAGTTGGAAAAACTCTCGCCGCTGCCGGTCGCGCAAAGCGTTTGGACCTTCCAGATTTTGGCGCAGGCTTCGGCGGAAAATTTGCAGACGTTGATCGTGGTCATTGTCGAGCGGCGCGCGGTGGAAGAATTTCTCGGCAGACTGGAAGCGCAAGGTTATCTCGCCGACCGGCTCGAAGTGCCGGCGCTGGATCAATTGCAATCCCTGCCGGCCACGGAAGACGGCGCGTGGATTTTTCCAGAAAATTCCGGCGGAAAAAATGCCGTGCTCATCGCCTGGTGGTTCGGCGGCGCGTTGCGCAATTTAAGTTTCATCGTGCTGCCCGCAACGGGTGACCGCGCAAAAAGTTTGAAAGACCAGATCACGCAGTTGGCGTGGGCGGGCGAATTGGAAGGCTGGCTGACGGCGCAACCCAAATGGCATCTGGCGGCGGACGGCGCAATGGCAGGCGAATGGGAAACTTTTTTGCGCGACAGTTTGGGCGAGCCGGTGCCAGTGACCGCGCCGTTGTCCACCGTCGAATTGGCCGCGCGCACGGCGCAACGCGCGACGACGGAAAATTCCACGGCGGTTTTATTGCCGGGAGATTTTTCCGCGCGTTATCGCCAGCAGTTCGTTGATCGTCTGTGGCTGCGCGGACTGTTCGCCACGGGAATTTTATACGTGATCGGCGTGGTGATTTATTTTTGCGCGACGTGGTTTCTGGGCGTCCAAACACAAAAAGTGGAGCAGCAAGTCGCAGGCATCAGCGGCACTTACACCAACGCGCTGCAATTCAAGGCGCGTTATGAGGTGCTCAAGGAACGGGAGGATTTGAAATTCGCCGCGCTGGATTGCTGGAAGCTCGTCGCGGAAGAATTGCCCGCCGGCATTTCCATCCAACGGTTCAGTTTTGCCGACGGGCAGCGATTGAATCTAAACGGAACCGTTCCGGTGACGGACATCGGCAAGATCATTGATTTCAACGACGCGCTGCAAAAAGCGAAAATTGGCGAGCAACCGGTGTTCAGCATGCAAGGCGGCGAGCCGCTGGTCTACCGCAACAGTGGCAACGCGGCGACCTGGAATTTTGCGCTGCAATTGCGCCATGCGGAGGACGAAAAGCCGTGAAAAAGTATTTCGAGCAATTGCGTCCGCTGGAACGACGGCTGGCCGTCGGCGTCGCCGTGATTTTATTTTTGGTGTTGAACTGGGTTTTTATCTGGCCGCATTTTTCGGATTGGGGAAATTTGCAGCGCCGCCGCGAAAACGCGCAGCGCAAATTAAAATCATACCAAACCGCGATTGACCAATCGGCGGATTATCAGGCGCCGATGAAAAAATTTGAGACGCAAGGCGAAGCGGTTGCGCCGGCGGATCAAGCCATAAACATGATGCGCACCATCCAATCGCAATCACTGCAAAGCGGCGTGGGGATCGTCAACTCCTCGCGGCAGGTGACGCACACCAACGAATTTTTCACCGAGGAGGTGCAAAACATCACGGTCGTGGCCACGGATTCGCAACTGATTGATTTTCTCTACAAGCTCGGCAATGACGCTTCGATGGTGCGCGTGCGCGATCTGGAATTGCAACCCGACGCCGCGCGCCAGCATTTGAACGCGAACATGCAGCTTGTCGCCAGCTATCAGAAAAATCTGTCCGCGCCCGCGCCGGCAAAGACGTCCGCTGCCGCAACGCCGCCAAAAAACATTAAAAAAATTACGTCCGCGCCCACGACGCATGTGATCGTCAAAACCCATTCCAAGTCCGCCATCAAAATTTCCAAATGAAAACGACCCTACTCTTCCTGATTTTATTTTTAACCGGCCTTGAGTTGTGGGCGCAAACCGAGCCGAACATCCGGCAAGTGCCGCGCCGTATTCGTCCGACAAATTCCGTGCTTCCGGCAACGATGCCTGCGCCAGCCGCCGCATCAATGACGCCTGCGCCAGCCGCGCCGGCGACGACTGGCGCGTCCGACAACACCTCGGACAACGCCGCGCCCGCCGAATCCAGCAATCATAATGAAGTTCCCGCCTACACTTACAATTTTCAAGGCGTGGACGTAAATCAAGTGCTGGATATTTATGCGCAACTGATCGGCAGAACGCCTTTGCGCGCCGGTCTGCCGTCGGCTTCGATTGTCTTGAAAACGGAATCGCCGCTCACCAAAAGCGAGGCGATAGAAGCCTTGCAGGCCGTGCTGTCGCTCAACGGAATTTCCGTCGTCAACGTCGGTGATAAATTTGTGAAAGTGTTGCCGGTGGACCAGGCGAATTCCGCAGGCGCGCCGTTCAACAATTTGCCTGCGAGCGAATTGCCGGATGTGGGAACTTATGTGACGCACATCGTCCAATTAAAATATGTCAAGCCCAGCGCCATGGTGCCGGTGATCCAACCGTTCGCAAAATTGCCGAACGCCATTTTGCCGATTGATGACAATGGAATTTTAGTATTGCGCGATAATGCCGAAAATGTGAAGCGCATGTTGGAAATGATCAACCAGGTGGATGTCAGCGTGCCGGCGGTTTATGTTTCCGAAGTCATCCCCATCAAATATGCGCTGGCCGAAGACATCGCCAATGCGTTGAACAGCCTGGGCGGTTCGGGCAGCAGCACGGTGAGTTTCGGCACGGCGCCATCCCAGAATTCAACCACCAGCGGCGTCTCCGGCCGGAACGGCACCACCGGCATGCAGGGAAATGGTTTCAATCAGCAACAACGCACCAGTGGTGGCAACGGCACAACGCCGAACGGCACGCCCACTGGCGGCACGACTTTTCAGCAACGGTTGAACTCCATCATCCAGCGCGCGTCCACTGGCGGGCAAGCGGATCAAATCCAGGTTTTTGGCCAGGCAAAAATTATTGCCGACCAGCGCGCCAATGCGATTCTGGTTTTTGCAACGGAACCGGACATGGAACGGATCAAAGCGGTCGTGGCAAAACTGGACGTGCTGCTTTCGCAAGTGCTCATCGAATCGGTCATCATGGATGTGACTTTTGGGCACACCTTCAATTTAGGCGTCTCTGCGGCGCAAAATCCGAAAACTTTCTTCGGAAATATTACTAATGGAATCATCGGAGGCGGTGGGTTCAATAATGGACAACCATTCGCTAATTTTCTCAACAATATAAATTCCGTGGGAACGAATGCGGGTTCGTCTTTTGCCAATTCATTGCCCGGCGGCTTGAGTTATTTCGGCAATATCGGCCCAAATTTCGACGTGGCCGTGCAGGCGGCGGAATCCGATAATTCCGCGACCATCATCCAGCGTCCGCGCATCCAGACTTCGCAGGCAAAACCGGCGTCGTTTTTTGTCGGCCAGACCGTGCCTTACATCACCAGCACCTATAATGGCGGGTCTGGATTTGGCAACAGCTCGTCTTACTCACAGCTTTCGGTGGGTGTTGAACTGGATGTGACGCCGTTCATCAATCCCGATGGCTTGGTCGTGATGGATATTAATCAAGAAGTGGATGACGTCAGTGGTTTCACATCCATTGATGGAAATGATGTTCCTAATACGGATAAACGCACGTTTTCATCGGAAATTGCCGTCAAGGATCGGGATACAATCATCCTCGGCGGATTTGTGCGCGCCGACAAAAGTCATAGTCGCAGCGGCGTTCCATTTTTGCAGGACATCCCACTTTTGGGCGCGCTTTTCAGCCAGCGCAACAGCGACAAACACCGTAACGAAACGTTGATTCTCATGCGCCCGACCGTTTTGCGCACGCCGGAAGTCGCCGCCGCGCAAGCCATCAAGGAAGAACAGCGCTTGCCGGGCATCGCCCATGCGGAAGCCGACGATGACCGGGAGGCGCAAAAACTGATTGACGCCGAGCGCGCCGCCGAAATCAAGGCGGCCAAATCAGGAAAACATAATGCCGGGGTCTTCACAGTGGAACCCTCAAATCCGGCGGTGACTGATACGAACACGGTGCCCAAACCCAATCCGGCCACAGGATTGTATTAATCAATTCTGCGCCGGCGCGTTGGTGGAATTGCCGCCGGAAGGAAGTATTTGTTCCAGGCTGCGGAGGGGATGCAGCGGCATGAGCAGGATTTTCGGCACATAGACCGGATCGGCTTTCGGATTTTTCAAAGTGCCGGTAATGTGATATTCAAATAATTTGCTCACTGGCCAAAATACCGTGCTGATGAGCGGGCCGATTGCCCAGGTATCGCGCAGCAATTGCGCGGTCACGACGGCATTCACGTTGTCATGAAAATTCACCGTGCCGACAAAATTCAACCGCGCGATGAGCGAGCGAATCTCCAGCGTGTCGGTGAAAATCACGCCGTTGGTGATCGCAAATTTGGCGGAAGCCGCCCGGGCGCGGCTGTTGCCGAGTCCCGGCGAAACGCCGTTGAGCATCGGCGACAAAATTCCAAAAATGGGAATGTCCCAGAGCATTCCGTTGCGCAGGCTCGCGCGGCCAAAGCCGTTCCATGAATCCAAATCGCGCGTGTCCGCGTAAGTGACGACCACTTTTCCGGCCAGCGTGCCTTCCAGATGATTGGTGTGCGCCGCCAAATCTTTTGCGAGCAGATGCAAATCCACGTTCGTCACTTGCAATGTAAATTGATAATCCGCCCCGGCGTGCGCGGGACGAAAATCGAAATTGGCAAAACCGTTTCCGCTGCCGCCATAAAAACCTCCCGTCACATTGGTCAACGCCAGGGTTTTTCCCTGCCAATGAATCGTGCCCATGATGGCCGGCGTTTTTAGTTTGAGCCACCTAAATGGCGCCGGCTGCCAAATATCAAAACGCATGTCCACTGCTTCCATGTTGTGTCCCTCGCCCAGGTCGCGCAACGGTATCTGCCCGTTCACCCGTGCCCTGGGCGGTTGCAAAAAATGATAGGGCGTTACGATGTGCAATACTTTCGGCCCAATCGCGCGCGCCATTTTTTCCACATCCATTTGGGTCAAACCATTGGTGAAAAAAATCAACCGCGTGTTGAAATTCAAAACGATTTTATCCGCCGTCGCCGTTTGCGCGCCGATGTGCGCCACTGGCTGGCTAAATTCCAGCACGCGATTGGTATAAGCCAACGCCGCCGTGACGTCGTCAAAAGGCTGGCCGCGAACGACGAAATTCGTCAGCGCCACGCGGCCCTGCGCCGAAACATTTTTATAATCATTCAAACGTCCACTCACGTTCATATCCAGAGCCAAAGGCTCCGTCGTTTTAAGCATGGCGAAACCGTGCGCCACGTTGCTGGCCGTCAAAAATGGCCGGGCAATTTCCGGGTCCAGCGTCCCGCGAAGGCGCGCGCGATAATTTTTTGTCACTTCATTTTCACTGCCGTCAATTTCCAGCCGCGTGTTTCCGCGCGCGATGGAAAAATCGGAAAAATCCCAGATATGTTTTTGATAAGTAAAATCCGTTTGCGCCCGATCAATCTCCATTTTGTGAACCAGCGCCTTGCCGACCGCAACTTCACCCGCCAATGAAATGGTCGGTGGCACTTCCGCGCGCCAATCCGCCGGGCGATTGGTCCACGCAGGCAAAATCAGCGAGCCGTTGACATGCAACAACGGCGGACGCTCCCAGGAAATTTCCGCCAGCCGGGCGCGGGTTTTTTCCGACAGCAAATTAGCAACGGCATGAAAATCAAAACAGGCGACATTGGTAAAAGTCAGTTCACGCGTGGCCACATTTAATTTGGCGCCACCTTCCAACCCGCCGCCCGCCAGTTTGACGGATAATTTGCGGACGCTCGCTTCCGGCGATTGCCAGAAGCCGTCGCCCAAAACAGAATCCGCCTTCAATTTTTTTGACTCCAAATTTTGCAGGCGTGCCGACCATTGGATGCGATAAGGCTCCAGATTCGTCCAAAAACCCCAGGAAGAATCGGCATTCGTGGCGGCAATGGCCGCCGGCGCGGTGATTTTGGCGAGCAATTGAATCTGGCGTCCGGCGAACCACGGCGTTTGGACCGAAGGCGTCTGCGCGACGATGCGAACGGCAAATGAATGAAGGTCGCGCGCGTCGCCATTGATGGTCAGGCTTAATTCCGAAGCGCCGGCGAAATGGATTTGTTTGAGCGTGTCGGAAAATTTCTGCAATTGCGCCTGCAACCGGGCGCGGTTGCGATTTTTTTTGCCGCTAAAAATTTTCCAGTCGCGGATTTCGCGCGCGTGCGCCACGTCGCCGGAAGCGGCCAGTTTCACGCCGTCAAAATCCGCCTGGAAATTGTCCAGCGACCAGTCGTCATTTTTTTGGAAACGCACGGCGGCCTGGATATCTTCCAGCGCGAGTGCATTCGTCGGCGAAACCGGCCAGACAAATTTGCCATTCTCCACCTCCAGCCGGTTCAATTCGAGCTGGCCGCGCAAAAGCCCGTGAAAATTCGGATGCAACCGGATTTGTTGCGCAGTCAAAACCATGTTGGCCGGATTTTGCAAATTTTGGAGGCGCACATTGTCGGCGACGAGGCCGCTCACAAAACTCAAATGCAGCCGTGAAAATTGCAGTTCAATTCCCTGCGCGCGAATTTTTTCGACCAGTTCATTTTTTAGAAAATCGGGCAGGCCGATTTGGTTGAACCAAAGCAGCGCGCAAACGGCGGCGAGCAGCACCAGCAGGAGGCTGATGCGCAGCCAGCGGAAACAGACGCGGCATTTGCGCCAGGTGCTCAAACGCATATCACTGCACGTTGGCCGGAATGGTGAGATAACTCAAGACGAACTGATAGAGCACGGGCGGAAATACGAACGCCCAGCGCTCGCCCTCGAGCATGACGGAAGCCAGCGCGGTTTGCGCGCCGGGCAGTTCCACGCCAAAATCCACGGCTAATTTTTCGCCGGTTTTAAGTTCCACGATGATCTGCAAATTGTTCGTGTTGAATCCCAATTTTTCGGACGCGGTCAGGTTGCGCGCCACCCAGCCGGCGGCGGTCAATTCGCCGAGCCGATGCGCGGTTTCTTCAAGCGCGGGCGGATTGACGATGCCTTGCGAACCGGCGGCCAGCGACCATTTGTTCAGGCCGTCGTGAATGATCGTGCGCGTTTTTCCGTTTTGACGCAGCGTGATTTGCGCGACGTTGGTCTCGTTGAAATTCCAGATTTGACGCTCGCGAAATTCCCAGCCGGCTTCGGGCAGGCGGTTGAAATCATTCGTCGTGATGGAATAAATAAAATCTTCGTCAGTGCGGCGCACAAAAATTCCGTTGGTTTGCGCGGCAAAAGAAAGTTGCGCGATGACGGCATTTGTATCGCCAATGGCAGAAAGCAAAGTGATCTGGCGTTGCGGCGTCGCCAGGCCGTAAGCCGGCAAATCCGCCGCCGTCACCACGTCTTTGACAAAATCGGCGACGCGTAAACTGGCGAGGACCTTGATGAATTGCTGGACGTTCCCGGCGTCCACCGGGAATTTTTCGCCGACAATTTTCCAGTCGTTTGAGCTTTGCCGTTGCAAGGTGAAATTATTTTCGCCGCGCATTTCGATTTCGGCGACCGGCGCGGTCAGTTCGAGCAAATAGGGATCGCGAAAATCGTTCACCGAACCGTGCCACGGCGCGAACGGGTCTTTGGCGGTGGTGACAATGGCATTCCAACTTTCGCGTTTGGCATAAACCAATGTCGGATCGTTGGTGGGATTTTTGCCAAGATGCAGGCCGGTGGAAAAATTCGTGCCGCGCCCGAGCCACAAATCCAGATCGGCGGGCTGCAAACCAAACGCGGCCAAGTCCGCTTTCGGATCATCGGTGACGAATTGCGCGACTTGGGCGGAGCGAAGCTGTTCCAACGCGGTAAGAATGCGTTCGCTGTCGGCGCGCGCCTGCAATGGCCGCGTCATGCGCCACAGATGATTGGTCGCGTCGCGATGCAGTTCGATGACTTTCGCGCCGTTGGTCAGCACGATGGAATCAAATTCCTTTTCGTTTGCGGAAACGAGCGCGGTGTCGCGCCAGTCATTGGCCGAACGCGGAATGAATTTGAGCCACGCGGCGTCGGTCACCAACGCGCCGTCCGCGCCGACGACGCGCAAAAAAACCTGGTCGCCGGGAGCCGTTTTATTTCCGACGAGCAATTGCCAGCGTTGGTCGCCCGCCTCGATGACCAGCGAAATTTGCGGCGAATCAAAGCCAAATTCCGTTTCGGCATTGTGATGTTCGCGAAGTTCCGCCGCGCTGATGCGCGTGGCGGGCGCAAGTTTTTGGAGCGCGTCGAGCAACGTTTCAATGGCGGCGGATTG
Organism: Verrucomicrobiia bacterium; assembly: GCA_036509895.1. Taxonomy (GTDB): domain Bacteria; phylum Verrucomicrobiota; class Verrucomicrobiia; order Limisphaerales; family UBA11358; genus UBA11358. The sequence goes on along the minus strand of DATCEV010000002.1, from coordinate 52,112 downwards.
CGCGGGATACAAAATGGGCTTGGTCAGCAGCCACATGTCGTTGGTGCGGTCGGCGCGAATTTCCAGCGCGCCCGCCGGAATGATTTGGATGCTCGTGACCGAAGGTAATTGCAGTCCCGGAAGAATTGGCGTTGGCGCGGCGGCGACCGGGCGAAAGTAATGCTGGAAAATAAAAACGCCCGCGAATAGCAGCGCCGCCAGCCCAAACCAGATGCCTGTGGTTCTTGAATTCATTATTTTCTGCGCACGAGCCAGACCAATCCGCCGAGCAATAAAATGGCGCCGGGCAACGCGCCGAGCAGCAGCCAGCGGACGTTGGCCTGTTGTTGTTGCGTCATCAGCAATCGAAATTCGGTGACGGGTCGCGGGCCGATGCCTTGCAGCAAGGTCGCGCGGTCAAGCAGCCAGTTGGCCGCGTCGCCGAGAAAATCGCGGTTCGCGCCGCCTTCAATATAATAATTGCCGAGAAAAATGGAGTCGCCTGCGACGATGATGCGCGTGGCGCCGCGCGGATGAGAAATACCCGCGACAGGTTTTTGCTCGACGGCGGCGATGAGCGAATAGCTGCGCGGCGGGGCGGCTGGATCATTTTCGAGCGTGGAATTGGATCCTGAAAAAGCGAGTTCGGTGACTTCCGGCGGATTGGCCGGCGGATTTTGCCAGTCCACTTTTTCAACAGGGCGCGGCAAAATCATTTGCAGCGAAAATTGCGCCAGCGAATTCACGACGGGATGCTGCGCGAAATGGCGGACTTTTATATCCTGCCCGGTCATCGTGTTGTTCGGGTCTTTGACGACATCATCCACGACGTTGACTCCCCATTGCTGCAAAATCGGTTCGAGGCCGGTCGGTTCCTTGACGGAGGCGTAATTGAAAAGCACAAAAAGCCGTCCGCCTTGCGTGAGATAATCGCTGATTTTTTGAAGTTCATTTGGCGCCAGCGCAATGGCCGGCGCGGCGATGATCAATAAATTACAATCCATTGGAAGGTCGCTGTTGCCGCTCAATTCCAGATTGGTCACGGCAATATAATTTTGCGCCAGAACGGTTGCGAATTTCAAATAGCCGAAATTGCCGGAGTCGTTGATCGAAGGTTCGCCGTCGCCTTGCAAAAAATAAGCCTTGAGCGGCTGCGGATTTTGCAACGCCAGCAGCATGGAAGTAAAAGTCATCTCGCCATTGAACGCGACAGGCTTGCGGCGGAACTGGCGTTCCTTTTCGTCAGGAATTTGTTCGAGCGTGGTTTGAACCAGCGCGTCGCCGGGAACAATTTTGATGCGGCCATTGCTGTCAAAAATGACGAGGTCTTTGGCTTCCGTGCCGCTCAAATTATATTTCTCTTTGACTTTTTCCGCCTCGCCCGCGTCCATGACGTAATCCACAGTCCTGATGGTAATTTTCGGATTGGCGGCGCGATATTCATTCAAGAGCGCCACGATGTCGGGATAAAAATTGTCCTCGTCCTTGGTGTCGTAATAAAGCGTGACGGCCACGGAATTGGTGAGCGATTGCAAAACGGAAAGTGTGCGCGAGGACAAGCCGACGCGTGTTTGCGAGCTTAAATAAAAACGATGGAAAAATTGCGCGCCCAAATAATTGACCATCACGACGACGGCGAGGACGAAAAGAGTCCGCAAAAAAACGTCGAAGCCGATTTTCCAGCGGCGGCGCGGCGAGAAACTGGGTTGTGGGCGGGGCGGCATTTTATTTCCAGCGGCGGCTTTCGACCACGCGCAAAGTGAGGAACAGGAAAAATAAAGTCAGGCTCGTGTAAAAAATCACCGTGCGCGTGTCCACGACGCCGCGCGTGAAATCGTCAATTTGTTTGAACAGGCTGAAAAAATTGAGCAAGTGAAGCTGCGCCGAACCGGCGGTGATGACGGATTGGGCCAGAAAGGCGGCGATGAATAAAATGATTCCCAGCGCGAGGCTGATCATGGCGGCCACGACTTGATTGCGCGTCAGCGAAGAGGCGAGGCAGCCAATCGAAAGAAACAGGCAGCCGCTCAAAAAAATGCCCAGATACATTCCGCCGAGCGTGCCCGCGTCCAAAGCGCTTCTTTGATTGGTGAAATGCGCGACGATGAAAAGGCACGCGAGCGTGGGCAGCCACATGATCAAATAAAAAATCAGGGCGGCAATGAATTTGGCCGCGACCACGGCGGTGTCGCCGACGGATGTGGTCATCAAGGTTTCATAAGTTCCCGACGCTTTTTCCTGCGCGAACAATCTCATGGTGATGATCGGCGCGGCCAAAATCACGATGATCCAGAATAAAAAACTGTTGAAAAATAATTCGGTGACCGGCATCAAAAACGGCGCGCTGCCGAGGTTGCGGATCAACATCGCAAAACTGGCGCCGATGATCAGCGTCACGGCGGCGATGATGACGTAACCCATGAGGGAAAGAAAAAACGCCGCCAGTTCGCGCCGCAGCAATGTCCAGAAAATTTTCATGCGTTAAATTTCTTCCTCCTCGTCCGGCCTGGTGACCTGCACATAAATATCTTCGAGCGAATGGCGGCTGCGCGTCAGTTCGCGCAACGTCCAGCCGCGTTCGCGCGCCAGCGTAAAAATCACCGAGCGCAAATCAAAGCCGTCGCGCGGCGTGAGCGCGCAGCGTTGAAACGCGCCTTCACCGGCGGAGACTTCACACTGTTCGACGCCCGGCAACTGGCCGAGCGCCTCGCGCAATTCCTCCGGCGAAGCCGCAATTTCCGCAAAAATTTGACTGCTGCCGGCCATGAGCCGTTGCAAATTATCCGGCGTATCGGCGGCCAGGATTTTTCCGCCATACATGATCAACATTCGCGAGCACATCATTTCCGCTTCCGGCAAAATATGCGTTGAAATCAAAACGGTGTGTTTCTCCGCGAGACTTTTGATGAGTTGCCGCACGGAGCGAATCTGATGCGGATCAAGACCGATGGTCGGTTCATCCAAAATGATCAAATCCGGTTCGTGAACCAGCGCATCCGCCAGGCCGACGCGCTGCCGATAACCTTTGGAAAGTTGCCCGATGATGCGGTGGCTCACCTCCGTCAAACCGCATTGCTCCATCACCGTGCCGACGCGCCGCCGCGAATTTTTCCAGCCCAAACCTTTCAGTCGCGCGCGAAATTTCAGATATTCGCGCACACGCATTTCGGGATAAAGCGGATTATTTTCCGGCATGAAACCGATCCGCCGCCGCACTTCCCGCGATTCATGAAAAACATCGTAGCCCGCCACGCGCGCCGTGCCGCTCGTCGCCGGCATGAAGCACGAAAGAATCCGCATCGTCGTGCTTTTGCCCGCGCCGTTCGGACCGAGCAGGCCGACAATCTCGCCGCGCGCGACCGAAAACGAAATGCCGCTGACCGCAGTATGACCCGCGTAGCGCTTCGTTAAATTGGTCACTTCAATCATCGCAAATTCCCGCCGAAAAATCCGGATTCCCGCCAGCGAAAGTTGTGGCGGGTCAAATCGCTCATTGTATTAACAGTCAAAACAACCTTTCGATGCGTTCAAAATTTCCAGCGGCGAACTTGACTTTGCAGAAAAATCCGAGCAAAAGCAACGCAAGTGTTTTCCTCCGCCGATAATTTTTACGCCCGTTGGCGCGCGCGCGCCGGCGCCAACGCTCTGCGCGACACGAATGATTTTCCCGGCGAACGCCTGCTGCAAATCGTCTGGCAACATCAACGCCTTCGCCGCGATCAATTAAAAACCGCCGATGGAAAAAACGTCCGCGTTTTTCATCCCGGCTTCGTCAGCGTCGAAGGCGGACCGGATTTTTGCAACGCCGTTTTGCAAATCGGCGACGAGCCGCCGCGTTCGGGCGACGTGGAAATTGATTTGCGTGCGAACGGCTGGCGCGCGCACGGCCACGATCAAAATAAAAATTTCCAAAATGTGATCCTTCACGTCGTCTGGGACGAAACAGAATCGATTGCCAGCGAAAGTGCGCCTTTGATTTTATGTTTGAAAAATGTTCTCGACGCGCCGCTCGCAGAATTAAACTTGTCGCTTGAAAACGAGCCGTTGCGTTTTTTGCCGGAAAATTTGCGCGGCAAATGCTGCGCGCCTTTGAAGGAATTGGACGGAACGCAACTCGCCGAACTTTTGCGCGAAGCCGCGCGCGTCCGTTTTGAATGCAAAGCCGCGCAATTTCTCGCCCGCGCAAAAAACACCGGCTGGGAGCAAACGCTCTGGGAAAATTTATTTCGCGCGCTCGGCTACAAGCACAATGTCTGGCCGATGCAAAATCTCGCGGAAACAAAATCAAGCTGGTCGCGCGGCGCCAATTGTGCCTTTGAAATTCAAGCGCGTTTGCTCGGCGTCGCCAGTTTGCTTCCCGCAGAACTGACGCGCGCGCAAAAAAATTCGGACAGTTATTTGCGCCGCGCCTGGGATTTGTGGTGGCGCGAACGCGACCGGTTTGCCGAGATTATTTTGCCGCGCGCCGTTTGGAAATTTCATGGACTGCGCCCGGCCAATCATCCGCAACGGCGGCTTGCGCTCGCCTCGCACTGGCTCGCGGATAAAAATTTCCTTTCAAAAATTGAAAACTGGAGCGCCGCAGAAATTTCAGACAAAAAACTTTTGGCTTCTTTGCTCGAAATTTTTCAAGTGGCGCCCGATGAATTTTGGTCGTGGCATTGGACGTTCAAATCCGCGCGCTTAAAAAAATCGCAGCCGTTGCTCGGCGTCGCGCGCGTGACGGATTTGGCGATCAACGTGATTTTGCCGTGGCTTTGGATCCGCGCCGGCGAAGGCAAAAATAAAAAAATTCAAAATGAAATCGAGCGGCGATTTTTCGCATGGCCGGCGGCGGAAGACAATTCCGTTTTGAAACTGGCGCGGCAACGCCTGCTCGGAATGAATCAAAGCCGCCTTTTGAAAAGCGCGGCGGCGCAGCAGGGCTTGCTGCAAATTGTCCGCGATTTTTGCGAACATTCAAACGCCGTTTGCGATGATTGCCGGTTTCCCGAACTGGTTCGCGGCTGGAAAACGCAAAAGCGCGCTTGAGATTTTGCGGCGCGCGCCGCATTTTAGCGCGGCGGCGCGCGTGGTGGAATTGGCAGACACGCCAGACTTAGGATCTGGTTCCGCAAGGATTAGAGGTTCAAGTCCTCTCGCGCGCACCAATTTTCGGAATCACTTTGCGGAGCGGATTTTTTCTTTTTTCTCTTCCAACTCGGCTTGAAGTCTTTTGCGCTCGGCCGCGAGTTGTTCGCGCAACGACTCTTCTTTGGCAAAATCCTCGGCGGCTTTGGCGATTTCTGTTTCCAATGCGATTTCGCGCTCGGCAATTTTTGCGACGTATTTGGAATCCAATTCGGCCAGTTCCTTTTTCTGCGCGTCCGTCAATTTTTTCGTCGGCGTGTTTTTGTTCAGCCGTTCCATCGCAAGTTCGTAAGATGATTTCATAAAATTTTAGGTTTTGAATTTTAAGTTCGCACGCGCGAAACTTTTCCATCAACTATCAACTATCCACCATTAACTTTTTTCTTCCATGGCTGGCTTGGAAATTTCATCGGCGCCAGCTTGGGTTTGGCGATTTGTAATTCGGATTCGCCTTCCATTTTTTCCGGCGGCGATTTTTGCGCGTCTTCGCGCCACGATTCGATTTTTGCCTGCAAGCCGTGTTTTTCCGCCGTCACTTTGTCGCCGGATTTCATGTAAAAAAGCGAAAGATTCGTGTGAACGAGCTGTTCCTTCGGGCGCAATTTTTCCGCCTTGTGGCCTTCGACAATCGCGGTGGCAAAATCGCCTTGGCGATAAAACGCCATTCCCAACGCCAGTTGCGCGTCGAAATTTTCCGGCTCTTGCGCGAGAACACTTTTCAATTTTTCAATCGCCCGGTCAAATTCGCCGCGACTGAAATCAAACATCGCTTCGTCATATTGTTCGGTCATTTGATTTCTCAACGCTAGGCGCGCGCGGCGGTTTGCGCAAGCCGCGATAACAATCAACCAACGCCGCGAAAAGTGAACTTGGTGTCTTGGCGGCTTGATGGTAAAAATCCACGTGACTGCGCGCCAAAAAACCAGATTTTCCTGCTTCACTCTTGAAGGACTGAATTCCTTCGCGACCGTTCTTTATTTCAACTACCTGTATTTTTTCATGCGGGACCGTTTTGGATTCGGCAACAAACGCAATCTCGCGCTCGCGGCGTTCCTGGGTTTTGTTTATATGCTCGCCGCGTGGCAGGCCGGAAAATTCGCGCAACGGCGCGGCCATTTCAACACGCTCAAAATCGGCTTCGGCCTCATGGCGATTTCGTTCGCCGCCGGTTTGATTTTCAAGTGCCTGTTCGCGCAAATCCTCGTCGGCGCGCTGGTCACGATTGGAACGTGCTGCATCTGGCCCACGCTCGAAGCGCTGGTCAGCGAAGGCGAAATGGCGGCCCGATTGCCGCGCGCCGTCGGCATTTACAACGTCGTCTGGGCGGTCACCAATGCACTGGCATTTTTTGTCGGCGGAACCTTGATTGAAAATTTCGGGTTCAAAATCATTTTTATTTTGCCGCTGGCCGTCATGCTGTTGCAATTGGCTCTGACGTTTTGGCTGCGACGGCAGACAACTGAAATCGCGCGCGAATCCGATGAATCAATCGCCGCGCCAGTGTCCGAACCGCATCGCCCGGCGTCGCCGCGCGCAAAAACATTTTTGAAAATGGCGTGGCTCGCCAATCCGTTTGCTTACGTCGCCATCAACACGCTCATCGCCGTCATTCCCGGCATTGCGCACAAATTCAATCTCTCGCCGATGTTCGCGGGATTCATCTGCTCGCTCTGGTGTTTTGTGCGGCTCGGCGCGTTCATCGCGCTCTGGCATTGGACGAAGTGGCATTACCAATTTCGCTGGCTGGGTGCGTCGTTCGCCATTCTCATCGCGTCGTTCGCGGCAATTCTCATGTCGCCGAACATTTACGCGCTCATCGTCGCGCAAATTTTTTTCGGCGGCGCCATCGGGCTGATTTATTATTCGTCGCTGTTTTATTCGATGGACGCTGGCGACACGAAAAGCGAGCACGGCGGCATTCACGAAGCGGCGATTGGAATCGGCAACTGCCTCGGCCCGGCGATTGGCGCGTTGTCGCTGCAATTTTTGCCGGGAATCCCAAACAGCGGCACCATCGCCGTGAGCGCGCTGTTGCTGTGCGGTTTCGGCGGGTTGATTGCAATCTGGAAAACGGCGCGTTGAAATTTTTTTGAAGAATCAAAATTATGAGCTAATTTTAGCGCTGGTGTTTTAGACCACGGCAATTTATGAATTGCTGACCATGAAAAAATTAATTCCAACCTTTCTGATTATGGCAACTTTATCCGCCGCTCACGCAAAAATTCACACCGAAACCGTTGACTACAAGCAAGGCGACACGACGCTCGAAGGATTTCTCGCCTACGACGATTCCATTTCCGGCAAACGCCCCGGCGTCCTTGTCGTGCATCAATGGCTCGGCCTGACCGATTACGAAAAACATCGCGCGACGATGCTCGCGCAACTTGGCTACGTCGCCTTCTGCGCCGATATTTACGGAAAAGGAATCCGTCCAAAAGATGTGAGCGAAGCTGGCGCGCTCGCGGGAAAATATAAAAATGACCGCCAGCTTTTACGCGCCCGCGTGAACGCCGGACTGGACAAACTTAAGAAAAATAAACTGGTGGATCCCAAGCGCGTCGCAGCCATCGGTTATTGTTTTGGCGGCACGACGGTGATTGAACTCGCGCGCAGCGGCGCGGATTTGAACGGCGTCGTGAGTTTCCACGGCGGATTGGATTCGCCGACGCCTGCCGATGGGAAAAATATCAAATGCAAAGTCCTCGCGCTCGCGGGCGCGGATGATCCGTTCCAAAAACCGGAAGATTTGACCGCGTTTGAAAGCGAGATGCGCGACAACAAAGTGGACTGGCAGATTGTTTTCTACGGCGGTGCGGTTCACGCCTTCACGCAGCCCGATCCCGGCTTCGTCAATGCGGGTGCGAAATATAATGAAAAGGCCGACAAGCGTTCGTGGGAGGCGATGAAAACTTTCTTCGCGGAAATTTTTAAGTGAGAATTGATTTAATCTCCACTTTTAATGCTTCTGGTATTTTGTGCATCAAATGTTGGAGATTCCCAAGGCGCTTTCTGAATTTGGTCTTTTAATCCCCATAGATATGTAATCGGAATATCTTTGCTCTCAAATTGCAGAGTGCCGCAGGCTTCAATTGCAGGCGGGTTATCAATTGAATTTTCCCTAATTACTTTATTGATTGTTATAATGGAACCAATCGGAATTACATATATTGGTTCTTCCTTCATCCATGTGATTGCACCGCTTCTACTAACTTCTCCATATTCATGAGGACTATCCCACAATTCGTAAGGCCCAATCGCTTTGTGACGGTAAATATAAGTCACGCGTTGCGTGATTAATCTCTGACCAATGATTGGACGGAAAAGTTCGCGTTCTGACAAATTTTGGTTCCAAGCACAGCCACAAAACAAAAAACCTGAAGCCAAAATTACTGAAAATATTCTTATCATTTTCAGTAAAAGTTGTGGCCAGATATTCACATATGTCCAGAAAAAACTGATGTGATTGTTTTTCATATGGTTCCAGCTAAATTTGTTTCATGCGCATCACTGGCGGCGACGCGGCTCGGCGGATTTTAAAAGTTCCCAAAGGACTTGACGTTCGCCCGACGCCGGATTTGGTCAAGCAGGCGGTTTTTAATTCGCTCGGCACGCGGGTTGTCGACGCGAAGGTCTTGGAATTGTTCGCGGGCAGCGGCGCGTTGAGCCTGGAATGCTTGAGTCGCGGCGCGGCGGCGGTGATGTGCGTGGAGAAATCGTATCGGCACGCGGAATTTATCCGCGGCAACGCAGACGCGGCGGGCTACGGCGAAATTCTCGAAGTGCGGACGCAGGATGTTTTTCCGGTGATGAATCAACTGGCGGAAAGCGGACGGCAATTTGATTTGATCCTCGCCGATCCGCCTTACGGTGAAAAAAATGTGAACCGCCGTTCGACTTCATTCGCGCAGCAATTGCTCGACGATAAAAATCTGCCGAAGCTGCTCGCGTCCGGCGGGAGGTTTGTTCTTGGCCACACGAAACGCGACACGCTGGAAATCGTCGCGCCGTGGACGGAAGTGAAAATGCTCAAGCACGGCGACACCGTGATGCGGTTTTTGGAAAATCTTCACCGCAACATTGCAAATCAGGACTGACCCCTTTCTGCTCGACGATAAAAACCTGCCGAAGCTGCTCGCGTCCGGCGGAAGATTTGTGCTCGGCCACACGAAACGCGACACGCTGGAAATCGTCGCGCCGTGGACGGAAGTGAAAATGCTCAAGCACGGCGACACCGTGATGCGGTTTTTAGAATTGTAAGCGGCAACAATTTAATAATTTGTCGCGCGAAGGGCGCGAATCAGGAAATTCAAATCGTCACTTGCATTCTTTTGGCAATCCGCTAAACCTTTGACAGTTCTTTAACAAACCAAATTTTGCGTAGCGTGGCCGCTACACAAAGCCCTTAAAAACCCGCTAAATTTTCAAGGCATAAGCATAGACGACGGCCAAGGCACGCCCAAAACGGGCGGCGCCTTGCGTTTTCTATGCGGGTGCCTTAGCGGGTTGCCTACCGGGGAGCGCGGGTGTCCGCCTCTCTGATTTCTGGGGGAAAACAACCGGCCAAACAAAAACTAAAATCCATGAAAACAGTTCAAAAAATAATCATGGCGGGCGCGCTTGTTTTGGCTCTCACCACGAACGTATTTGCACAAATCAACACCAACCTGCAATTCACCGCAGTTACAGTTACAGACGAACACGCAATCCGCTTAACGTGGGCGAGCACCAACAGCGAACTTTATCAAATTCAATTCGCCAATGCGCTTGCCACAAATACGGACGGCACGACGGCTTGGCAAACGCTCTACGATAATTATCCATCGCAAGGCACAAATACTTTCGTTGGCGATTTTGGAAATTACATTCTTGCTCCGGCGGTTGTGCATCCAAAAAACTCCTCGATGCGATTTTACCGAATTCTTGATCAAGGGCAGGACAGTCTTGCTTCTGATGAGCCGATTGTGTCAATCATCTCGCCGACGAACGGCTCTGCTGCTGTCGGAGAATTGACGATTAACGTCGTTGCCAGCACAGACCAGCCGATTCTTTCAGGGACAAAACTTTATGTGGACGGTCAGGAAATGCAAATGGCGGACAGCATCACAAATTACACTGTTGGTTCAACAAATTATGAAATGGACACTTACAGCATCAATACCTGCGAATGGGGAAATGAAACGCACACCCTGTTTGCAACTGCTGAAAATGAGTCTGGTTACGGCGACGTGATTGGTAGCGGGCCAGTTTCAAGCGGTCATGGCGTTTCTCCTTTTGTTCCTGTTCTTTTCAGCAATCTCGTCACAAGGATTTCATTCTCACAACCATCTTTTGATCCATCGTCGGGACAAACGCAACAAGTCAGCGCGGTATTCGCTAACAATTCCGATTGGACTTTGAACATCGTTGACGTTTATAGCAATGTCGTGCAAACGGCATCGGGTAGCGGAACATCCATGTTCTACAATTGGGACGGCACTTCTAACGGCACGAATCTTCCAAACGGAATTTATTATTATTACATTAACGCCGAGACAAACGGCGAATCTTCGGATGCAATGTTGTCAGGTGGTTCAAGTTCACTTGCTCGCTCATCGGCTGTCCGCTCCGAGTCGCCTGAATTGTGGGCTGTTGCTCCTGATTCAGAAAATGTCGTGCCGTTTGCGATTTATCCGCCGGGATTTGACACGAACAGTTTGACAGTCTTTCGGGCTACGCCATCCGAAGTGGAATCTTTAACCGCATCTTCTTCTCGTTCTGAATCCAGTGTTGCTATGGATAGTGGCGGCAGTTTTTCTCCAGACGCTTCCGGCGGCGGTTCATCAGCAGGTTCTCAAGGTTCTCCGGCTACCCCGCTACGTCCGCCAAGTAATCCGATGCGAGGATTTGCTGGAACATTCGGCGTAGCTTATGACACATATACCGCAAACGGCACAAATCCAGTCCACTGCGCTATTCTTGTAGATGGTTTAGGTGCAGGTGGGCATATTTCTATGCAGGGTAATAGCGCATCAACTCAACAACCTTTTGGTCCGCTGCCACAATATAAACGCGAGGTGAATAATTTTATTTCACAAATGCAACATTGGGGGTGGAACAATTCATTTCTAAAAGTGGACGACCAATTGAATATTAACGACCTCCGAGGCAGTGGAACGCCGTTTAACAATGCCAATATCGGAGTGCTTTTTACTCATGGCTGTTATGGCACAACCCTTGACTACACCGCGAATGGCTGCAAGCAAATGTATTTTCCAATAACTTCGGGTGGCGGCGCACAGTATTTGCGATTGTCAGAAATGAATTTGGGCGGTTCGGGGACAAATGGTTTGAAATGGATGGCCTTGAATTCTTGCCGCAGCCTTTATCAGGCGAACTGGAACAGCATGAAAAACGCAGGAATAAAGCCCTACAATGGCAATCTGCATCTGCTGATGGGTGAAAATACCGATGGCTACACCAGTTCGAGTTTCGGATGGTATTGGGCCAAATACATTAATTTTGGAACTGGAACAAATGCAGCCTCCTTCAGTCCATTAGCTATTCGCACAGCATGGTATCAGGCGGCCTACGATGCCTACCATAATGTTCCATTTGCAGGTGGCACGACCATAAATTATGCGGTTGCGGGTGACAATGCTTGTCACGACGACACGCTACAAACAAATTCAGCACCGGGTGGAAGCTGGTTTTATGAAACAAAACAGGTTTATCCGTTGCTGCAATGAAAAAGGTTTTTGTTATTCTCATTCAAACTCTTTGCCTCACGGCGGGCTTTTCTCAAAGCCCGCCGTGGAAGGCAAATGGCGAGGCAATTTCAGCGCGACCTGACCTGATTGTGCATTGGCAGGATTCGACAAAATTTCCGCGCAAGGTTTGGAGCTATCAGCTTCTGCCAAACAATTTTTCAGCGGAAACGATCTCCAACGTGATGGCATTGTGTTCTTTTAATGAAAAAGCTATTGCAGTGCATCACGCGGACGGAATTGATTTTCAAAGCCCAGATGATGCCCGAAAATTGTCCATTTCATTCTCTTCTGGCAACATTCATTATGAAACTCCTGAACCCCGCTACAGTCCGACAAATTTAGCCGCTAACGTCCCCACAGTGAATGAACTGCCTCCCATAGCAACGAATGTTTTGCGCAAACTTCACATTGGATTTTCTGACATTACTGGCTGGGCTAGCACAAATGGCATTGATTATTCGGAACCCGTCCTGACAATGTATTATGTCGGAGATTTGACGATTACAAACATTGCCTATCGGTCAGTTTTGTTCAGACGTGTGGTAGATGGAATGCCAATCGTGGGTGAGTTCTATGGGTTCAATGTGGGGGAACATGGCAGAATTACGAGGCTTTCAATTGCTTGGCCAAACCTACAGCGCAGCAAGTCGCATTCAGTGATTTCGCAAAAAGAAGTTATAAATCTCTTGCGCAAAGGTGACGCGATCCGTGGCCCCGCTCCGCAGGACGTGGGTGACATTGACTGGTCGAGCATCAAGAGCCTGACCATAAAAAAAGCCGTGCCGAGTTATCAGATGGACGGTGATCGGCTTTATCCATTTCTACGTCTCGACGTGCTTGTGGATACCGGAAGCGTCACCGTTGAAATCGGAATGGACTGTCCGCTTATTGACGAAGCGGAATAAAAAGCGGCCTCCGTTTCCGAAGGCCGCTTTGCGTTTTCAAATTTGATTTTACGGATGCGGTGTGGCGGGCGGCGGAGTCGGGGTTGTTCCGCGTTGCGCGTCGCGTTCAATGTGGGCGGCGGTCAGCCATGCGGCCATTTTTGCGGGCTGGCTGGCGTATTTGTTGTGCATGATGGCGTCCAACGTGGTCGCAGCTTTCATTCCCTGCGCGATGAGCGTGCCAATCGTCGCCGTATTTCCCACTCCGGCTTCGCGTTTGGTTTCGCGTTGCGTGGTGTCCGTGCCGTAGGCGGCGCGGTCGGCTTGCAGGGCGGCCACAAAGTTCGCGGGCATTTCGTGCGCGACGAATTGGGCGACGAGCGCGGGTTGCGCGGTGAGCTGCTGTATGAATTTGTCGGCGGTGGTCAGCAATGCGTTCGGATTGAATTGCGCGGGCGGACGGAAGCTGTCGGCAAAGCCGGGCGTGGTCTGGTCAATCGCGGCGGCGGTGCGCGTGATGTTCTGGATGTCGAGCCGGATGGCATCAAGCAGGACTTCCTTGCTGGTGTCGCGTCCGGGTTTCTGCCCGGCCTTGGCCGTGCCCAGGCCGTTGACGACGGTGGTGACGGTGGCGAGGTTTGTGGCGGCGGTGCTGGCGGGCGCAAAATCGGCGGAGTTATCCGTGCCGAAAGTTTGCACGCGAACGAACATGTCATAACGTCGAGTCTCACGATTATTCATAATTGTTTTCCTTTCCGTTGGGGGGTTCGCGGAAAAATTTGCAAAATTCAAAATCGGAGTCAAGCGGGTAAAAGCATGAAAAAACGGACTGAATCCGCAACTTGCTCATTTTCAGGTAGTTTCACACCAAACTCCAAGCATCTGACACGCACTTTTGGGCGATTGACACCAACTTTTCGGCGGCTGACACGAGCTTTTCCACGCCTTACACGGACTTTTGGGCGGCTCGCACAAGCTTCTTGGCAGATGACACGAACTTTTCAGGAGGACGCACGGACTTCTCGACGGCTGACGCGAAGTTTTAATCGCCTTGCAGAAACTTTTCGAGAGGACGCATTAACTTTTAACAATCTTCCACTTCTTTACGAATCGTGTCCCGAAATTTTTCCATACCCTGATCAAACGCGGCGGAAATCGGCAGGAGCGAAACTTTTTTGATCTTCTTTTTGAACTCCTTCAGATTTTTCTCGGCGACGGCTTCGTCCATTTTGTTGGCGACGACGAGGCGCGGTTTTTCGAGCAGCGCTGGATCGTAAAGTTCCAGTTCGCTCAACAATTGTTTGTAATCGTCCCACGGCTTGCGGTTGTCCGTGCCGGCCATGTCGAGCAGCAGCACGAGGATTTTGCAGCGCTGGATGTGGCGCAGAAATTTGTGGCCGAGGCCGACGTTTTTGTGCGCGCCTTCGATCAAACCCGGCACGTCGCAGACCGTGAGCCGTTTCCAGTCGGCGTATTCGACGATGCCGATCTGCGGATGCAGCGTGGTGAACGGATACGGCGCGACTTTCGGGCGTGCGCGGGAAATGGCCGTCAACAAAGTGGATTTGCCCGCGTTCGGATAACCGACGAGGCCGACTTCCGCGACGATGCGAAGCTCCAGTAGAAAATCGCCTTCGTCGCCCGGCTCGCCCGGTTGCGCGAATCGCGGCGTCTGGCGCGCGGCGGTGGCGAAATTGCGGTTGCCCAGTCCGCCGCGTCCGCCTTTGCACAAAATAAATTGCTGCCCGTGCTGCGTGAGGTCGGCGACGAGTTCGCCTTTGGCGGAAATCACTGAAAGTTTTTCCGCGTCCGCGTCGTCCTTGGACAGATCAATTTCCATCGCGCGACCGCTGGCCGCGCGGCGCAGCAACGGGCGTTTGCCCGTGCTCGTGCTGAACATCGGATTTTTATTTTCCTGCTCGGCTTCGTCATCCTCATCCTCGTCCTCGATTTTTTCAACCGGTTTGGCCGACGGCAATTTCCACACGAGCGTGCCGCAGGGAACTTTGATGATTAAATCCTTTCCGGCGTGACCGTCCATGCCCTTGCCCATGCCCGCGTCGCCGCCCGGCGCGATGAGGCGCGGGACGTAATACTGGCCGATGAGATTATTGAGGTCGTGGTCGGCCTGCAAGATGACGCTGCCGCCGCGCCCGCCGTTGCCGCCGCTCGGCCCGCCCTTGGTGATGTAAGCCTCGCGATGGAACGCGACGCAGCCTTTGCCGCCGTGCCCCGCCTGCGCGTAAATTTTTATTTCGTCGATGAACATGAAATCATTCTCCGGCCAGTTGCAGGACTTGAAGTTTGAATTCAGCGGAAATCCAAAAATTGGCCTCGCGCTCCAAACGGTCGAGCAAATTTTTTAAGCTGGGAATCAACTTCTCGATTCGAGCATCAATTAAAATGCCTGCGATGCCGACAGTGCGGACTCCAAGTTTAGCCGCAATTTCCCGCCCCGCCTTTTCATCAATCAATAGTGCATCTGCTTTTTGATTCAAAAATAAAGCGATGGCCGCAGCTTCGCCCGCGTGAAGCTCCGCCTCGATAATTTCAATTGGAAATGATTTTGGCGCGGGCAAAATTTCAATCCAGTTTGGCAGGGTTAAACCGGAAAACCGCTTTTGAACTTTTGTCAGCCGGACAAATTCATCGGCCACTTCGGTTGGAATTAAAACGCGCGGGAAAAGTTTTTGCAGCAAATGTTCGTGCTGAATTTTGCACAAATTCAGAATTACCGAAGTATCAGCCACGACAATCATCGCTTTTTTAGTTCGCGAAGCTCTCGAATGGCGCGCATATCCTGTTCCAAATCTTCGATGCCGTAATTCTGCGGAATTTTCCGGTCTTTGAGCAAACCTTGAAACTCAAAAAAACCGACGCCTGCGATGTCCGCCGCTTGGATCAGCGTCACCTTGCGCGCCACATAAAGCGACAGCGCGAGTTCCTGTTTCAACTCGCCCTCGCTAAATTTTGTTTCCGGCAATGTCAGCGTCATGCTGACAATCTAATGAATTTTTTGCGGTTGGTCAAACATTCACAATTCTGGTAAAAAATCCACATGGGCGCATTTTTTGACTCAATCCATGTCAGAACTGAAAATCCTGATTCCGTTCAAAAGGCTCTTGAGCAAATCGCCAAAGAAGCCGATTGCAAATTCCTGCTTGGCCCGGCACTCAACGGATGGACAAGTATTTTCCCAAGTGACAGCGGAAAGGATGACGAAATCTGTGCAAAAATTGCCAAGCTCATTCCCGATGATGTTTTTCATCTGATTGTCCATGACGATGACATTTTTATTTATTGTTTTTATCGCAATGGTCAATTGATTGATGAATACAATTCCTGGCCTGATTCTTTTGAAGAAGTTTCCGAGGCGGAGAAACAGAAATGTCAGGGACGTCCCGAACTTTTCCAAGATCTGCTGCGCGATCCAAAATCTCTGGGTAAGCTCAAAACCCTGATCACTGCCGACAAATTCACATTTGAGTCGGAGCGCATGGCGCAGTTCGTTAAACTGGTTGGTTTGTCGAACGCCTCGAGTAGTTACGACTATCTTCAATCAGAAGACTGGAATGAAGATGAAATCGAAGGCTGGAAACAATTCATTCGCATTGAAAATCGACCCACTTCGGCTGAAGACTACAATGATCGCGGCGAGGCGAAACTGGCTAAAGACGATTTAGATGGCGCATTGGTTGATTTCAATAAGACGATTGAACTTAACCCTAAACTCGTTGTCGCCTATGATAATCGTGGCCGTGTAGAGCTTGCCAAAAGTGACCGTGACGGAACACTGGCTGTAATCTTCAATAATCGTGGCGAGTCGAAACGTGCCAACGGCGATTTAGACGGTGCGCTAACCTATTTTAATCAGGCGATTCAACTCAAACCTAGTTTGGCTGAGGCTTACAATAATCGTGGTGAAACGAAACGGGCCAAAGGTGATTTGGATGGGGCATTAGCCGATTACAATAAGGCCATTGATCTCAAACCCAGTTCATCTGCTACATACGATAATCGTGGCAATTTGAAGCGAAACAAAGGCGACTTGGATGGTGCGTTGGCCGATTACAACAAAGCTATTGAACTTAAACCTGATTCGGCTAAAGCCTATAGTAATCGTGGCCTTGCAAAGAAAGCAAAACGTGATTTTGATGGGGCATTGGCTGATTATAATAAGGCGATAGAACTCAAGCCCGATCTAGCAGCAGCATACAGCAATCGTGGTCTTTTGAAGAAAGATAAAGGCGATTTGGATGGCGCACTGATTGATTACGACAGAGCAATTGAACTTAAACCTGATTCAGCCGCCAGCTACAATAATCGTGGTGAATTGAAAAGAGGTAAGCGCGATTTAGACGGAGCCTTGGCGGATTACAACAAGGCCATTGAGATCAAGTCCGATTCAGCTATCTATTATTGCAATCGTAGTTTGGCAAAGCTGCCCAAACGCGATTTAGAAGGAGCACTTGCCGATTGCAACCGGGCGATTGATCTAAAACCCGATTTCGCCGTCGCATACAATAATCGCGGAATGGTAAAACAAGTTAAAGGTGATTTAGATAATGCGTTGGAGGACTACGAAAAGGCAATTAGTCTTAAACCCGATTTGACAGCAGCCTGCACTAATCGCGATAAAGCACAGGAAATCAAAGAGAGTCAGAATCGTTAATTATCTTTCCCGAAAGCAAAAAAAGCGAGGCGTGAACCTCGCTTTGAAAATTGTTCGCGCCGGAATTTAATTCTTCGCGGCGGCGGCCTCGGCCACGACGTTCACGCGGCGGCTGTTCTTGTCGAACTTCACCTTGCCGTCCACGAGCGCAAAGAGCGTCCAATCGCGGCCCGTGCCGACGTTTGCCGGCGACGAATTGTTGCCGCGCGTCGGAATACCGACTGTCCAAAATTGAGAATTGCCGGCTGAATTTTGGACATGGTGCGCGGTGCAGGGTTTGAACCTGCGACCCCTTGCGTGTGAAGCAAATGCTCTACCACTGAGCTAACCGCGCGTGGTTTCAAACTATCGCGCGCGAAAAATTTCGCAAGCTTTGTTCATTTCCAGACCGGGATTTTTCAAAAATTTCATTGGCACATTGGTTGCTTTCATCATCTCATGCAAAACGGCAAAAAATTATATTCGAGCGCGACCGCCAAGGTTTTTTTCAGCCTGCTTTTTTCCCTCGGGCTTTTGAATTTTTCGCACGCGGGGGATTTGACCGCCGCCGCCGCCGTCCAAAATATTTCCACAATGGTTGAAAAACAAAATAATAATACGTTCCACGATCCTTTGTTGCTGATTCATGAAAAATGGATCCATCGTCAATTAAATGTCTCGGCCAGTTACGAAACCCCGTGGCAGGACAGCATCATTCTGGCAAAAGTTTCCGATTATGAGCAACCGGGCTGCGCCGGCCTCAAAGCCAGTTTCAGTTTCTAATTTGGCGCACAATCGAATCCCGCTGCGCCCAATCCGAATTCAAATTGGGAAAATCCAAATTGTAATTCAGTCCGCGACTTTCGGGACGCATCAACGCGCACTGCACGATCAATTCCGCCACCGTCGCGATGTTGCGCAACTCCAGCAAATCGCTTGTCACGATAAAATTCCAATAATAGTCGTGAATTTCCTCCTGCAGATTCGCGATGCGCTTTTGCGCGCGCTGCAATCGTTTGTTCGTCCGCACGATGCCAACGTAATCCCACATCAGCCGTCGGATTTCATCCCAGTTGTGCGAGACGACGACGAGTTCGTCCGCGTTCGTCGCGTTGCCGGATTGCCAGTCGGGAATCGGTTGAAGGTTGAAGGTTGAAGGTTGAAGGTTGAAGGTTTTTTCCGCCGCGCGATGAGCAACGACTAACGCTTCCAAAAGTGAATTGCTCGCCAGCCGGTTTGCACCGTGCAAGCCCGTGCACGCGACTTCGCCGACGGCAAAAAGTCCCGCGATGTCCGTCTCGCCGTCCACGTTCGTCACCACGCCGCCGCATTGATAATGCGCCGCTGGCACAACCGGAATCGGCTCGCGCGTAATGTCAATGCCGCAGCGCAGGCACGTCTGGTAAATGTTCGGAAACCGCTCGATGATGAATTTCGCCGGCTGGTGCGTGATGTCGAGCAGCACATGATCCGCGCCGGTTTTTTTCATCTCGCTGTCAATCGCACGGGCCACGATGTCGCGCGGCGCGAGTGATTTCATCGGATGAACGCCTTCCATGAATTCGCGTCCGTCGAGCGTTTTCAAAATGCCGCCTTCGCCGCGCACGGCTTCGGAAATTAAAAACGATTTCGCCTTCGGATGATACAAACACGTCGGATGAAACTGCACGAACTCCATGTTTGCGATGCTCGCGCCCGCGCGATACGCCATCGCCACGCCGTCGCCCGTCGCGATGTCAGGATTCGTCGTGTAAAGATAAACTTTGCCGCAGCCGCCCGTGGCCAGCAGCGTCACCCGCGCGGAAAAAGTTTCCACACGATTTGATTTTTTGTCGAAAACATAGGCACCGAGGCAATGGTTTTCGTAGGACAGGCGTCGCGCCTGTTTCTTTGATTCTGAAATTTGTTCCGACAAATTTGAGACAGGCGCGACGCCTGTCCTACTTTGCTCAAGTTTCCGGCTCGTGATCAAATCAATCGCCAGATGATTTTCAAAAATGGAAATGTTCGGCTGCCTGGAAATCGCGTTGAGCAGCGCGCTTTCGATCTCATGGCCGGTCACGTCCTTCGCGTGAAGAATCCGCCGCTTGGAATGTCCGCCTTCGCGGCCTAAATCCAATTCATGCGCGCCGTCCGATTTCGGGATTTCGCGCTCGGAAAATTTCATTCCCAGCTCGATCAATTCCTGAATCCGCGCCGGGCCTTCCTCGACAATTGTTCGGACGACATTTTCTTTGCACAAACCCGCGCCCGCTTCGAGCGTGTCGCGCACATGCAGCTCGAACGAGTCCTCCTTGCTCGTCACCGACGCGATGCCGCCCTGCGCGTAATTCGTGTTCGACTCCGCGCGGTCTTTTTTCGTGACGATGGCCACGCGCCCGCGCGGCGCGACCTTCAGCGCGAACGTCAGCCCCGCGATGCCGCTGCCGAGAACGAGATAATCGAATTGCTTCAACAGGGCAAAGTCTGCGCGCTAATTTTTGTATTGTCAATCAGTCAAGGCGGTATTACTTTTTAGCGATGAAGACAATTTCATTAAAGATTGATTCCAATCTCCATGGCTGGCTGGAAAAACGCTCGAAGTTTTTAGGGCGAAGCAAATCTGCCATTACCCGCGATGCGCTGGAAAAATCCCGCAAACAAAAGGCCGCGCCATCCTGCCATGATTTGATGCAGGCCGCCTGCGGCAGCTTGCGCAGCGGTGTCAAAGATCTCGCCACCAATAAAAACCACTTGAAAGGCTTCGGCGAATGGAAACGGTAATTCTCGACGCCAGCCCGCTCGTAGCCTACTTCGACTTGGGTGAAAAACACCACGCGTGGTGCGTTCAGCAATTTGAATCGCTTCAGCCGCCGTTGCTTTCCTGTGAAGCCGCCATTGCCGAGGCCGTTTATCTTGTTGAATCGCGCGGCGGTGAGAGCGCCCGCATTTTTGAATTTCTTCAAGACGGCATCATTAAAATTCCTTTCCGTCTTGAAAAGGAAATTCAAACCGTTGTCACGTTGCGGCGACGCTATGCCAATGTGCCGATGAGCCTGGCCGATGCCTGCCTCCTGCGCTTGAGCGAAACACATCCCAACGCGCGCGTGTTCACGCTCGACCACGATTTCAAAATCTACCGCCGCCATGGACGGCAAGTCATTCCTTTAATCTTTCCGGATTACTAAAGTCGCGCGTTATCAATCAACCGCGTTTTGCCGATGAGAACTGCGAGTGCCATTTGCGTTCCGCGTGCGATTTTTGAAACCGGCGACAAAGTTTCCGGCTCAAAAAATTCGACGTAATCCAATTTTGCGTCCGGTTCGCATTCAACCAATTTTGTGATCGCAACTTTCAATTTTGCCGCTGGAAATGTTTTGGATTTTTTCAAAGTGGCTTGCGCAATTTGAATCGCGCACCAAAGCACTGTTGCTTGCCGATGCAAATCGCCAGTCAAATATTTATTGCGCGAACTCATTGCAAGGCCGTCCTGTTCGCGCAACGTCGGCGCGACGATGATTTTCACTGGGAAATTTAAATCGGCAACCATGCGTTTGATGATTGTCGCCTGCTGAAAATCTTTTTGGCCGAACACGGCAACGTCTGGCAAAACAATGTTGAACAATTTTGCGACAACGGTCGTCACGCCGCGAAAATGTGTCGGACGCGATGCGCCTTCCATCGTGCGAGATAATTTTTCTTCGACAACGTAAGCGCTGAAATTTTTTAGTGGCACAGGCGTCTCGCCTGTGAGTTTCCGTTTGAATCGAACGGGCGAGACGCCCGCGCCACTAGCCGAATACATTTCCTCGTCACGCGGCGTAAAAACCGCGTCCACATTTTCCGCGCGACAAAGTCTCAAATCGCGTTTCAAATCGCGCGGGTATTTGGACAAATCTTCCGTCGGCGCAAATTGCGTCGGATTGACATAAACGCTCACGACGATTTTGCCATTTTTGCCGACAGCTTGTCGCGCGCGTTTTACCAAACTCAAATGTCCCTCATGCAAAAAACCCATCGTCGGCACGAAACCAATTTTGATTCCGGCGCGCTGCCATTTTTTTGCGAGTCGTTGCATCGCGCTGACGAATTTTACGATTTGCATGGATACAAAATGATTTAAGCAAGGACGACAATCAATTGAGAAACCACGGATTACGCGGATTAAAAAATCGGCAATCCGCGAAATCCGTGGTTGCAAAAAAGCCGTGCTGGATTTTCCAACACGGCTTGAAATTTCAAAATCAACTTAACGCGCGGCAAAATTCAGCGGCGCGCTTTGCGGCATTTCGTGGGCGCAGGGCTGGTTGATCGGCGCGTCGGGCGCACGATTATTTTGCGACACAACATTGTTCGCGAGCATCCACGCTTCGATTTCTTCGCCGCTGATATCGGCGAGCATTTTGCCGTTGATCTCGACGCACGGACTCAACATCTGGCCGCTTTTCTCGATCATTTCCTGACGTTGCAACGGGTCGTTGATGATGTCGCGGTCTTCAAACGGCAACTCATATTTGCGCAACACGGCGCGCACGCCCTGGCTCCAGCCGCAAGTGGGTTTCAAATAGGCAACAATCTTTGGTTTGTTCATGGCAACATAATGCCACATTCAAAAGCGCAGGGCAAATTTTTTAGACGCGTAAAAACTTTTTAGCCACAGATTGAACACAGATGAAACACGGATTTTCAACCGCAGAAACCCAGAGAAAATTTTCAAAAGAATTACCCTAAAAGTTGTTTCCAGTCACAACGAAGCGATTCTTTAATTCGCAGAACTGTGGTCAGCAAAATATTTATGTGACCAGCCTCGATTTTTTGAACGGTTCTTATGTTAAGGTCTGCCAACTCTGCCAATTGCTCTTGCGTAACGTTTCTTGAAACGCGAACACGACGAACTTTGCCACCAAAGTTTTTTAGTTTTGCTGCTTGTTGCTTATCCAGTGCCACGCCCTATTGAGGCGTATTTCGAGATTGACCGACACGGCCTAATGGGGCGTAATGTCGTGGTTTGAATCAAACAAACAGCACAACAATACACGAACAAATCAAAAATGTATGAAATTACAAGTAGAAAACCCACACACAGGCATCGTCAAAACAGCACCAACAGGATTTTCATGGACAACACTGTTTTTTAGCGGTTTCCCTGCATTATTTCGAGGTGATATAAAATGGTTTTCGGAAGTATAAACTTAACGCAAGGGTGATTGATTTGTTGAGTTTTTGACGGACGCGGTTTTGTCAGCGCGGCCAACCCGCCGCCGGTTTTGGTTTCTGCATCGCCATTCTCACGGCGGCTTTCCAGTCACCGTTTATTTTCAGCCGTTCCGGTTCTGGGCCTTTGGCCGTCCGCTTGGGTGTCTTTGGTTTGCTCATATTAAAGTTAGAGATTCAATCCCTCTTGTTTGCCTGAAATGTTTTCGACTTCCGCCTTTGCAAACAGATTTATGCGCGGCGGCGCATTCAAACGCTCCGTGCCAAGCATCAGTTTTTCAACTGTCAGGATTTGAATTTTTGGAAATGATTTTTCCGTGACGATGCCATCTTCGCGGATATGCACCTTGAAATTTCCGGCGTCAGCCTCCTCAATCCGCATTTGTCTTGTCGGCGGCTCCAATGTGATGAAAACACCGCTGGCGAATCCCTGATTATTTACATCTCCAAGCAATTTCGTCACGTCACCGCGCTCGACGTGGCCGCCTTTGACTTGAACCAAAATTTTCCGGCGCGGTATGGCGATTTTTTTTGCGCTAATTTTTTCCGCTTCCACCGGATAATCATAAAATGCCAGAAATCCGTCCACGCCGCGATCTGCACCCTTGCCGTCACCGTCTTTAAGCGGACGTGCGCGAATCAGCGAAAGCGCCCATTGTTGGAATTGCCATTTGTCCAATTCCGCTAACGCCTTTGCGCCCTTAAAATCTGTCGGCTGGCCGCGTTCTTCAATCTGAATATCATCGCCAAAAGCATCTTGGAGACGGATTTTTATGAGATTGATTGCAAGATAAGTGACATCAATTCCAATCCATCGCCGTTTCAATTTTTGCGCGGCGTGAACGGTTGTGCCGCAACCGCAAAAAGGGTCAAGAATCAAATCGCCCGGATTGCTGCTCGCCTCAATGATTCGTTCAAGCAACCTTTGCGGTTTTTGGGTCGGATAATCAAGACGCTCGGCGGCGGCGGGTTGAAGGCAAGGGATTCGCCAAACATTGTCCAGCGTTCTATCTTCCTTCATGCGATAAATGACGTGGCCTGCCTCATCCTTAACATTCACCATGACACCGGCAACTTTTTTGCGGAGAAGTTGCTTAACCGGCTCGTCGCGCATTTCTTTTAATTGATGAAACGTGAAATCGCTTGTTACGTCTTTCACATAAAAAAAGATTGTATCCGTTGCCTTTGGGAAAAGTTTTTTTCGGCGGTCGTGCATTTTATTGTAATAATACCATATAATTTCATTGCGAAAATTCTGCTTCCCAAAAATTCCATCCAGTAACATTCGCAGATAATGGCTGGCGGTCGGATCGCAATGCAGATAAAGCGAGCCGGTGGATTTGAGGACGCGATGCAATTCCACCAAGCGCGGAGCCATCATCGCCAGATACGCCATCATTGGCGAAGTTTTCAAAAATGATTGGAGTGCTTCCAGCATATCCACCGCAGCAGGTCTGTCGCACGTTTCAATAAATTCCCGATACGTTTGCGCCGCGTCCGCCCAATTCCAAGTGTCTGTGAAGGCGTGAAATTGCGCTTGGCTCGTTTCGCCGGAATCTTCGCGGAACAAGAGATTGTAATCGGCGTTGGAATTAAACGGCGGGTCGAGATAAATCAGATCAACGCTGGCATCTGGAAAAATCTTCGTGTCGCGCAGCCATTTCAAATTGTCGCCGAAAAGCAATTTATTCATGCTGGTATTACGAGACGTTTGCCTATTGCGCCCTGCATGGCAAGCACAGTCCGCTCGCCGTCATTCAAGAAACGGGTATTCCAACGGAAATCAAACTCGCCAATGTAGCGGTGCAAATGTTCTTTGCTGACCGCGTGAAAAATTCCCATGATGCCACGCTTCAAAATTGCAAAGGAACTTTCCGCCGTGTTCGTTGAAACCGCGCCGTCCGCATATTGCTTTGTGCCGTGATTCACGAAATGATGCCCGCCGCTGAAATCTTTTCCGACGCCGCGATAGGCTGGCCATTCATCCGTCATAATCGTCGCGCTCTTGGCAACGCACTCACGGATTGCGCCCTTCAATGTCTTGCCGCTCACGTTCGCCACAACACGACGACGGATGTTGCCGCCACGTTCTACCATTCCAAACACCGGCGTCTTGCTAGTGCCGCGTCCGGGCTTGTGATAGCCCGTTCCGTGACGCGGCTTGCCGCCGATGTAGGTTTCATCGCACTCGACAATTCCCGCGAGCATGGGCGACTTGCCGCTTTCTGGCGTCATGGCAAAACGAATCCGATTCATTAAAAATAAAGCTGACGGATAACTGATCTGGCATTGCCTTTTTATTTCCAACGCGCTCACGCCTTTTTTGGAAGATGAAGCGCGCCAGAAAGCATACACCCAATGACGCAACGGGATTCGAGATTCTTCAAGCACCGTGCCGATGCGAATTGTGAACTGGTCTTTGCAGTCATGGCAACGCCAGAGAAAGCGTTTGTTGCGCTGGCCGCTCGCGGCCTTCATCTGATAAACCTTTTCAGATTTGCAGTGAGGGCAAACTGGCTTGCCCTGCCAGATTTGTTCCTCGAAAAATTCAACCGCCGTCGTTTCATCCGCGCAGGCCAACGGGATGCCTTCGATGATTTCAGACTTTTCCAAATGCGCCGTGTTAATCTTCATGCCACTACATTAAACATAACGCAATGACTTGTCAACAAAATAAATTAAGTTTTCTTTGATAAATTGTAAAAACCATTGATTTTACAGCAAAAAAAACTGTTGCCGCCATGTCGTTTTGGTTTATATTTGTGCGTATGAATGCGCCATTTCCAACGGAAACAAAATACGGCGGACACCGTGGCGGAAATATATTGGAGTTTTACACCGAAGAATTTAAGCCAGAGCCGTCGCCAATTGAAATTTTCAGACAGCATCTTATCCAATGGTTTTTTGCGGCGAAGCATATTCGATTTTTTGAAGCGAATAAATTGACCGACTCGCCAGCGGAAGAAGATTTGGCAAGTCACAGAATGGTTTGTTCCGCTCTCATTACATTTGGAGAGTTTGCAACTAATTTCGCAAGACAAACAAAAGTAAATTTATCTGCGGTTGGCCTGTCAGTCGAAAGCATTGAGGCTGAAACAAGACTGCTTCGTAACAACTTCAAAATGTTTCACGACGTGTTAATGTCGTATGGCGAAGCGGAT
Source organism: Verrucomicrobiia bacterium (assembly GCA_036509895.1). GTDB lineage: Bacteria > Verrucomicrobiota > Verrucomicrobiia > Limisphaerales > UBA11358 > UBA11358. The sequence continues at coordinate 26,368 of DATCEV010000002.1, read as the reverse complement.
GACGTGCTTAAAAAAGCCTTCAATGAAACGTGATGACGTTCTAGCCAAGATTTTTGAGGCGGAATTTTGCGAGCCAAAAGAGAAGGCTCAAAAGGAACGTGATCTTCAAGACTCATTCAAAGCGGCAAGCAAACAAACGAACACGGCTATTTATATCTTGCAGCCTGCTTTTCTAAAAGTTTATCCACAATATAGGGCAAAAAGATTGGGCAAGGAATTTCCAGAACTTCCATTCAAATTGCGCGGGAATTGATGCCCTTGCGTTAAGTTTATACTTCCGATGGTTTTTAATTCAGGTCATAGTCAGTATGTTCACTGGCTGCATATCCAACATAATCTTCGCGTTTATCTACAACAAAACCTACATCAAAACGCTTTTGGAAAAAGGGTTTAAGGTAAAAGATGTTGAAGGAGGAACTTTAGAGGATGCGAAGGCAAAATTGGGTATCAACCTGCCTAAATTTGAGTCTAAAAATTAATTGCAACCAACACAAATATTATGAACAAAGGAGAAGAAGCATACGATTTTATCGGGCAGCTTCCCATCGTCCTCTACACCCAGCGAATCAAAATCCGTCTCACGGCGCTTCAAAAAATTCTGAACGACAAAGGCGCGGATTATGGAGGTGGACTCGGAATGGGAAGGGTTGTCACCGGAGCATACAATCATTGGAAGAAAAAAGATTGGGTCATCCACCATGCCATCGCAGCCTCATTCACCGGACAGAACGACGAATATCTTTTCGAGTAGCCAGCCAACCAACCAAAATTTTATTATGATCGTCAATATGGCTTGTCCGAAATGCGGCGGACAAGCCACAGAATACGATGAGAAGAAGTGGTCTTGTTTGAGATGCGGCAACAAGTTTGTTTTCGCACCCATGCAACCTAGCCATACGTTTGTTCAGAGCAATGTTCACATACAGGGACAGGCTACTTTTGAACTGGATGCCGCAAATACCAAGCCGCCAGTTCCCGAGATGGTCAAGATGATTGAGCACGACCCCAATTACTTTGGAAAACAAATTGCAGATAACGCCTTCAAAATCACAGTGCATCAGCGTCAGGCATCGCGGAAAAAAACAATAAAGAATTTGGGGCTGATTTTCTGTGTGTTGTTGTGGTCGTTTGGCGGTCTCATTTTTTTGGTGATTTTGGCAGCGGCGTATGCGCATGACTACGAGAGTGTCGGCTCTGGCATAGCAGGTCTTGTTATATTGGGACTGCTTTCTCTTTTTCCATTTTTTGTATTTCGTAATTTCAGAAAAGAAATGAACGAATATAATTTAATAGTTCAGAATTTACAACAAACAAACGCTTCCCTTGAACAGCAGAATTTGATGGATACAAAGGTTGGTGATTATATCGTTTGCCCCCATTGCGAAACTATGTCTGATTATGTCCCCATAAATTCTCCGCCGCCGGCAGAAGGACTAAAACACTGTTTGAAATGTGGGCGACAGTTTTTCACTAGCGGTTTGAATTCGTTTCCAATCCTTTTCAAAAAATGAGGCGAAATTTCTGAAGTGTTTTCGCCTTTGCGCCGGAAAAATCCATGTTTCATCCGTAGCTAAAAAATTTCACCGTTCATCACTCGCCAGTTTCCGCGCGGCCAGAATTTTTTGCGACGGTGATTAATCTCCTATCCGTTTTCGCCAATGTTTGTCGTCGCGCGCGGCGTGCAAGACTGCCGCTACTACAATCGAATGCTCCGATTCCAAAACTTCGTAGATGACGCGGTAGGGAAATCGTTCAGGGTAACGCCAGCGGATGTTTTTGCGCGGATGGCGGCGCGCGTTGTGCAAAGGATTTTCCGCCAGCGCATCCCAGACTTGAATAATTTCTTCCACAAATTCCGTGCCCAAACCGGATTGCTGCGACTCATACCAGCGCGCGGCTTCAGCCACGTCGGATTCGACTTCCGGCCGGAATTCCACCCGCCAGTTCATTTTTTGAATTGCGAGCGCAGGCGGGATTTCATTTCTTCCAACGGCACAGCGGAGGCAGGATTTTTTCGATGCGCAGCGAGACGTTTTTCCACAAGCATTTCATCAGCTTGCGATAATGCGGGTTCGTCCAAGTCCAACGCGCGGCGGACGAGCAATTGCCGTTCGTTCAACGTGAGCGTTGGCAATTCCTGCAAAACTTCCGCGAAACTCATGGCGAAAATCTAAACCGTTTCGGCCATTGGTCAAAATAAATTTCACCGCTCATCACTCGCCAGCTTCCGCGCTGCAAGAATTTTTTGCGACGGCTTGTAGTTGGCGATGAAGTTGCGGTAGTAATCTGCGAACGTCCCCGCCGCGATCGCCGCGCGCACTTCGGTCATCACTTTCAGATACAGATGCGAGTTGTGGACGCTCACCATGCGCAGGCCGAGAATTTCATTCGCGCGCAGCAAGTGGCGCAGATACGCGCGCGTGAACGTGCGGCACGCATAACATTCGCAGCCTTCCTCAATCGGGTCGAAATCCGTTTTGTAACTCGCGCCCTTGAGGCCGAACGCGCCGGTGTGCGTGACCGCCGTGCCGGTGCGCGCGATGCGCGTGGGTAGCACACAGTCGAACATGTCCACGCCGCGCGCGATCAGCTCGACCATCTGTGCGGGCGTGCCGAGGCCCATCGCGTAACGCGCTTTTTTTTCCGGCAAAAATGGAACGGCCAGTTCAATCGCCTTGAACATTTCCGGTTCGGGTTCGCCGACGCTCACGCCGCCGATGGCGTAGCCGTCGAATTCCATTTCGACCAATGCCTTGGCGCATTGCTCGCGCAACGCGGGATCGCTGCCGCCCTGCACGATGCCGAAAACTTTCTGGCCAACGGCGCGCGGCTGTTCGCGGCATTCGCGCGCCCAGCGGATGGTGCGCTCGACGGCGAGGCGCTGTTCCTTGGCGGGCGCGTCGTGCGGCGGACATTCGTCGAAAACCATCGCGATGTCCGAGCCGAGCACGCGCTGGATTTCCATGGATTCCTTCGGGCCGATGAACAACAGCGAGCCATCAAGGTGCGAACGAAATTCTACGCCGTGCTCCTTCACCTTGCGAATTTTTGCAAGGCTGAAAACTTGGAAGCCGCCGCTGTCGGTGAGAATTGGTTTGTCCCAATTCATGAACTTGTGCAAGCCACCGGCGGCGCGCATGACATCGAGTCCGGGGCGCAGATTCAGATGATAGGTATTACCGAGAATGATCTGCGTGTTCATCTCGTTCAGCTCGCGCAGATCGAGCGCCTTCACGCTGGCCTGCGTGCCGACGGGCATGAACACAGGCGTTTCAATGACACCGTGCGCGGTGGTCAGTTTTCCGAGACGCGCTTTGGTGTGCGCATCGGTTTTGAGGAGTTCAAACATCGCGCGAAGATTAAATCAAAACCGGCGCACTTCGAGACGAATTGTGCAGCGTTAAAATTCCGCTTTCAATCAATCTTGCCAAAGTTATTTGGCCAGCGGACACTTTTGCCCGCTCAACTAAAACTAAATTTTAATCAATGACGAACACAAAACTTAAAACAAAAATTCTGGTCATTGACGTGGGCGGCACGCATGTAAAATTGCTCGCGTCCGGGCAAAAAAATCACATCCGCATTGATTCCGGCCCGACGTTCACGCCAAGAAAAATGGTCGTCGCCGTGCGCGCGGCAATTCCGGACTGGAATTTTGATGGCATTTCAATGGGCTATCCGGGTCCGGTGCTGCATGGGCGGCTGGTTGCCGAGCCGCACAATATGGGACGCGGCTGGGTTGGTTTTAATTTTCAAAAGGCATTTGGTTGTCCGATAAAAATGGTCAACGATGCGGCGATGCAGGCGCTCGGCAGTTATGAAGGCGGACAAATGCTTTTTCTTGGTCTGGGCACGGGTTTGGGTTCGGCGCTGGTCGTGAATGGAACGCTAGTGCCGCTTGAACTGGCGCATTTGCCTTATAAAAAAAATCGGACGTATGAAGATTATGTCGGAGCGGCCGGGTTGCAACGGTTCGGGAAAAAAGCGTGGCGTCATCATGTGAACGATGTGGTGGCGCGGCTCAAAACGGCGATGCAGGCCGAATATGTCGTTCTCGGTGGCGGCAATGCAAAAGTGCTAAAAAAAATTCCGGCGGGAGCGCGTTTGGGAAATAATGACAATGCTTTTCGCGGTGGATTCCGCCTTTGGCAAACGCCGGCGCCAATCGGAAAAACGCGAGCCGTTAAAATTTGATCGAAAAAATTTCTCCAAGGGAAATCAAAAATCGAACGGCGAATTATTTTTGCCGCTCGCAAGGTCCGCCAGTTTTTGTTCGGTCAATTCGAGATAGGATTTGGCGATGGGATTGGCGGACCATTGCAATTGCAGGGAGCGCAAAAACCATTCGCGCGCGGCGGCGTAATCGCGGACTTGAACGTAATGCCAGCCGATGTTGGCGGCGGTGAAATAGCCGTTGGGATCGAGCTGGTCGGCGCGGCTGAAAAAGGGCGCGGCCTCGGCCTCGCGATTGAGCCAGTCGAGGCACATGCCGTAACGCAAATAATTATTGCTGTCGAAAGGATTTAATTTCATGCCGCGCGCAAACCAGTCCATCGCCGTTTTCGCCAGCGCGTCGGAATCGTCGCCGCCGTAAAAACTTTGCGTGCGGTAACATTCGCCAATTTCGTAGGCGGTCTGAAAATTTTTCGGCTCGGCGGCAAAGGCTTTTTCCAGCGTGGCCGCGAGCGCCGGAGAAAAGGGCGGCAACTTTTCCGCGCGCCTGAGCCAAATCGTTTCCCGCGCCTGACGAATTTCCTGGAGGGTTAAATAAAAAATTCCGCCGAGCAAAAAAACGGTTGTCAAAATTCTCAAGGGCATTTGTAAATTGATCCAAAATTTTTCCGTGGCGAAGCGCAGGTTGCTGCTCAAAAGGGCGAGCAGCGTGATGCCAAGAATCGCGTTGGCGGGGATGTGCAGGTTGAAATCCACGACGGAATGGAGCGCGAGCGCGAGCAATCCGGCGGACGCGCCGAGAAAAAATGCGAAGCGATTGCTCTGGCCGCTCCCAAAATTATTTTCCGAGCGCTGGACGTGTTTGCGGGTTTGCAGCAGGCCGGCGGCAAAAATAATCATTCCCGAAAAAACGATGATGCCGCCGATGGCGCCCCAGTCGGCGAGGAGATTCAGATAATCATTGTGCGCGCGGTCGGGACGCAGTTGCACTTTTATGGGACGATATTGCGCGAAACGATAGTCGTAATGCGCGGGGCCGACGCCTCTCCAAAAATGGTCGCGCCACATTTGCAGCGCCGATTGCCACAGGTCGGCGCGCAGTTCGAGTTCGACATGGTTGATATCCATGCCGGCGGAATTGGCGCGCTGAAGAAAAGTCGGCGTGTGCGAGAGATATTTTCCGACGAAAACACTTCCGCCCGCCAGCAGGAAAATTAAAACCAAAAAAGCCGGCAGCCGGTGTTGGCGGTAAAAAATTAAAATCAGCAAAAGCGCCAGCAACCCGACGGCAACCGCCAGCCAGCCGCCGCGCGAAAAAGTCACGGTGATTCCCGCCGCGATGACCAGCGCGGAATAGCCGAACAAAATCCGGGTCACGGGTTTTATGCGCCCGACCAAAAGGTAGGCGAACGCCAGCGGCAAAATCATTTCAAGAAAGCTGGCGAGATTATTCGGCGAAATATAAGTGCCGGATGCGCGCCCCGCGTAGGGCGAAATGAAATCCCAGACGCGATTTGAATGCGTCAAAAATTGATAGGCCGCAAAACCGGAAATTCCCATCGCCAGAAAAATCAAGGTGAAGCTGACTATCTGCGAAAATTCCTGGCGATATAAATTGTTGACGATGGCAAAAAATAGAAAGGCGCAGACGAGCACTTGGATCAATTCCTGCCGCGCGACGTATTCAATATCTGCTGTGAGATAACGCGCGACGGCATAAATCGTGAACGCGAACACAACCCAGCAAAGCGGTGGCCAGAGCAATTTTGGTTTGGGACTGAACCACAATCGCAACGTCCACAAAAGGATGACGCAAATGGTCAATCCTTGAAGGACGAGAAATTCCCACGCGCCCACCGCGCCCATCGCCAGCGGACCAAAAACCAAAATGGCCAGCACGAGCGCCAGAATTCCACGCTCGAAAAATTTGTCCAACGCTTCACGATTCATTTGATTCGTGGAAAAAATGGACGAGTCGCGCTTGTGAGTAAAGCACGACGAATTTTAATCTGTAGGAGCCGAGGTAACGAGGCTCAAACTTCAATTTAAAATGCAAATTAGAGACTCCTTACGTCGTCTCCTACTTTTTCAACCGCGCACTGCCAATTTCTTTTTCGCCGTTTCAGAACGGAATTCCAAAATTTCTCCCGGCTGGCAATCGAGCGTTTCGCAAATCGCTTCAAGCGTGGAGAAGCGGATGGCTTTGGCCTTGCCGGTTTTGAGGATGGACAAATTTTGCGGCGTGATGTCCACGGCCTCGGCCAGATCGTTCAGCCGCATTTTGCGCTGCGCGAGAACCACGTCGAGATTGACGATGATGGGCATAAACTTAAACCGTCAATTCCTGTTCCTCTTGAATCTTCCGGCCTTCGTCCATGATCCAAGCAAAGAAAATAATGAAGAAACCGACAAAAATTGGCGTGGTGCTCAAGTCCATGTCTCGCAGAAAACTTTGCATCTGATAATTGACGAACCAATCAATGATGAAATAGTAGCCGAGAAAGCGGATGCAATTCACATTTTTAGCCGTAAATAGAATGCCTTTGCTGTAAAGCCAAAATAATCGCAAAAGAATGGCTCCGGCAAAAAATGCCAATCCTTGTTTGACAATCATCAGCCAAAAAATCGTTGACGGCATTTCCGACGGTGATGAATAAATGTGATTGTGCGAAATCACCATGCGGATGTGGTCTTCAAGAAAAAACGGCCATCCGAAGATAAATCCCAAAAACCAGTAAGCACTTAAAATAAAACTCAAACACAAACAAATTGAAAAGACGAGGCTGGCATTTTGCACGCGCGCGAGTCGAGTCGGAACCCCCTGCGATGCGCGACTCTTCGGAACGCGAAGAACGAGCCTGAAAACAATCAGCAACAGGGCGCAAACCAGCAGCGCAGAAATTTTAGTTCCATTCATGGCACAAGGAATAAACCATTCAATTCCGTTAGTCAAGTCTTTTTTATCGAAAAACGATAAATAAATTCCGAATAACAATTTTTAACGCAAAGACGCGAAGGCGCAAAGTCGCCAAGCAGTCTGGATTTTCTTTGCGTCTCTGCGTCTTTGCGCCTTTGCGTTAAATTCAAACGGCTCGACAATTTGAGATTCCAAATTAACCTGCTGGAAATTTATGACCGATCCGCGTTACAAAAAACTGGCTGACTTGCTCGTCAATTATTCCACCGAGCTGAAAAAAGGCGACCGCATCCTGCTCGACATGATTGACGTGCCGGACGAATTCACCGTCGAACTCATCCGCGCCGTGCGCGCGGCGGGCGCGACGCCGTTTGTCGAGACACGCCACACGCGCGTCGGGCGCGAGCAACTTCTGGGCATTGACGAAAAGCAGGCGGGCGACATCCGCGACATCGAAATATTCCGCATGAAAAAAATGCAGGCTTACATCGCCATTCGCGGCGCGGACAACATGAACGAGAATTCCGACGTGCCGAGCGACCGCGTGCAGCTTTATTCCAAAGTCATCCGGCCGGTGCAGGATTATCGCGTGAACAAGACGCGCTGGTGCGTGCTGCGCTGGCCCACACCGAGCATGGCGCAGGCGGCGGGCATGAGCACGGAGGCGTTTGAGAATTTATACTTCGACGTTTGCACGATGGATTATGCGAAAATGGGCAAGGCAATGATTCCGCTGGAAAAACTTATGGCGAAAACAGATCGCGTGCATTTGAAAGGGCCGGGGACGGATTTGACGTTCAGCATCAAAAATATCGGCGCGAAAATGTGCAAGGGCGACCGCAACATTCCCGACGGCGAAGTTTTTTCCTGCCCGGTGAAAAATTCCGTGAACGGCACGATTCAATTCAACACGCCGACGCTTTACGCGGGAACGAAATTTGAAAACGTGCGGCTGGAATTGGTTGACGGAAAAATTGTCAGCGCGACTTCCAACAATACAAAACGGCTGAATGAAATTTTGGACACGGACGCTGGCGCGCGTTACATCGGCGAATTTTCGCTCGGCTTCAACCCATATATTTTAAGCCCGATGTGCGACATTTTGTTCGATGAAAAAATCGCCGGTTCGCTGCACTTCACGCCGGGACAGGCTTACGAGGATTGCGGCAACGGCAACAAGAGCGCGATCCATTGGGACATGGTTTTGATCCAGCGCGCGGACTGGGGCGGCGGCGAAGTCTGGTTCGACGGCGAACTGATCCGCAAAGACGGAATTTTTCTGCCGAAGGATTTGAAGCCGCTGAATCCGGCGAACTTGAAGTGATTTATGATTTACGATTGCTGATTTATGATTGCTGTCGTCGCCGGCGCAAATACATTTTCAAATCGTAAATCGTAAATCAAAAATCGTAAATTTTTTCACGCCGTCTTTTTCAAAATCGCCAAAAATTGTTTCATGGCCGGCGAGAGCACTTTGTTTTTTTTGTAAATGGCGGCCAGCGGACGATAAAAATCGCCGTCGGCAATCGGCAGGGCGACGAGCGTTTGCTTGCTGATTTCCTGCAAGACCGTTCCGCGCGGCACGATGGAAATGCCCGCGTCAATTTCCACGGCGCGTTTCACCGTTTCCACATTGTCAAATTCCATGACGTGTTTTATTTCCACGCCGTATTCTTTCAAAATTTTGTCGAGCGCTTTTCGCGTTGGAATGTCCGGCTCGAAGCCGATGATTTTTTGGCTGGCGAGCGCCTTGAGTTTCACGGCTTTCTGTTGGGCGAAGGCATGTTGCGGATGGCAGATCAGGACGAGCTGCTCTTTGCGCAGCGGAATGACTTCCAGCCGTGGATCCATATCCGGATAGGCGACCAACCCGACATCCACGACGTTGGTCAACACGTCATCATAAACCTGATTGGCGCGGCGATATTCGACGTGGATGTTGACGGTCGGATAAATTTTCATGAACCGCTTGATATAGGGCGGCAAATCGTGCAGGCCGACGGAATAAATCGTCGCGACGCGGATGGTTCCCGAAATAATATCCTTCAACTCCTCCAATTTGGTGTGCAGCGATTCGTAAGCCTGGATGATTTGCTTGCTGTGTTCGTAGAGCACCTCGCCTTCGCGGGAAAGGCGGAATTGTTTTTTGCCGCGTTCGATGAGTTGCGATTTGAACGCGCGTTCGAGCGCGCCGATTTGCTGGCTGACGGCGGATTGCGTGACTTGATTGATTTGAGCGGCCTTGGTGAAACTGGTGGTCTCGGCTAAATCGCAAAAAACTTTAAGGCTTTCAATCTGCATGAATCAAATAACATGGAAAATTTTCAATCAGTCAACCGACGGCGCGGCCGCGAGAATCTGTTTCACCTTCAAAAGCAAATCCTGGCTCGTGAACGGTTTTTGCAGATACGCCGTGCCGGTGTTTTTATCCGCCGGCATGACATAACCGCTCGTGCAAAGAATTTTTGTCACCGGCGCAAGTTGCCGGATGCGCTCGACCAGCTCGCGTCCGCCCATTCCCGGCATCACCAAATCCGTGACGACCAAATCCACTTTCGTGTCCTCGCGCGATAAAATCGCCAGCGCCTTTTGTCCGCCGTTGGCCGTCAACACGCGATAACCGAAATCCGATAAAATGGCTTCGCCCATCGTCAACACCAGATTTTCATCGTCCACCACCAAAACGGTTGACGTGCCGTGCAGATCGTCATTCGTGGTTCCATTTTCACGGACCAATCCCTTTTCCGCCGGCAAATAAATCCGCGCCGACGCGCCCGCGCCCGGCTGGCTGGAGATCGCAATGCCGCCGCCGTGATTGGTCACGATGCCGTAAGCCAAAGCCAGTCCCAAACCGCGATGCGTTTTTCCTTTCGTCGTAAAAAACGGTTCAAAAATTCGCGGCAAAACCTCTGCGTCAATGCCGTGACCATTGTCAACCAGCTCCACGCACACATACGCGCCCGCCGCCAGCCGCACATTGCGATCCTGCGTCGGCTCGCTCAAATCCACGTTGCGCGTCTGCACGCCGATCTGTCCGCCGCCGCTCAAACCGGCGGCCTCCACCGCGTTCTCCAAAACTTTTGTGAAGGCCTGCTGCATTTTTGCCTCGTCAAAACGCGCGCCGAACAATCCATTTTCCAATTGCAAATTCCAGGCGATTTTTGCGCCGTTGGCGTTGCGGAAAAAATCCACGCAACGAGTGACCACGGTGTTCACATTGCCCGGCGGCTGGCGGCGCGTTTCCTTTTCCTGGCGGCTGAACACCGCGAGTTCATTGGCGATTTCCGCCGCGCGCGCCGCCGATTTTTCCACTTCCATCAGCGAATGCCGCCACGGATGTCCCGGCTCCGCCTTGCCCAGAAGCAGCGACGTGTGGCCCAGCACGCTCGTCAGCGCGTTGTTGAAATCCAGCGAAACCGTCCGCGCCAGTTGCAGCGCGCAATCCAATTTTTGCTTGAGCAAAATTCCGCTCGCTTCCGCCGCCTTGTTTTCCATCGGCGAAGTTGAAGGTGAAATTCCCGCAACCGGAATGGTTGCCGCGAGCGGAGCATCCGGCACAGCCGAATCTGTTGCCGGCAGCAATTGCAGCACAAACCATTTTTGTCCGTCCTTGTTGAAAGCGCAAATCGCCGCCGTGAATTTCGTGGCTGCGCCCTTGCCCGTGCGAAATTTCAATTCCGCCGTGGCCGTCGGCGCCTGCTCCCACAACATGAGAAAATTTCCTTCCGTTCCGCCATTTTCATCCGACCAGATGGCCGACAATTGCGGCGCATCGCCGGACAACGCCGCGCCAAAAACGTTTGTCGCCGCCGTGTTCGCGCGCAAAATTGCGCCGCTGGCGCTGACCAGCAATGCCGGCCACGCCGCGCCTTCCAAACCAAATACAACTTCCGGCTTCACAATAAATCCAATCCAGCGCGGCAGCTTACAATCCTTTCATGAAAATTCAAGGAACGATGACAAATGCTTCCGGCAAAAGTTTTTTCACGGAAAATTCCCGGACTTTTTTCAAATCATCACTGTCGGCCACAAATACTTTCGCATCCGGCGCGTATTCGCGCAACAATTGACGGCACGCGCCGCACGGCATCGGGCCGTTTTCAATCCGCGCCACGACTGCAATTGCCGCAAAAAATTTTCTGCCGTCCGTCAAAGCCTTGAACAACGCGATCCGTTCCGCGCAACAAGTCAATCCATAGCTCGCGCTCTCCACGTTCGCGCCGGAAATAATTTCGCCGGACTTCGTGAGCAACGCCGCGCCGACCTTGAATTTTGAATACGGCGACACGGAATTTTTGCGCGCCTTGGCCGCCGCCTGAATCAATTTATTTTTATTGCTCATGGGAAATGATGGCGGATTTGTATTCGGTAAAATCTATGCCGTAATGTTGCAAGGCCGGCAAAGTTTTGGCGTCCAAAGGATCGAACGGTTGCCAGAAATGATAACGCGGATTGATGTAAAATTCCGAGCACACCAGGCTTTTGATATTTTTGGAAGGATTTAGCGCAATGCTTAAACACGGCCACGACCAGTCGAAATCTGCTCTCCAACTTTCCATGGAACTGCGCGCGAGAACAGTTGAGCGCAACAGAATCGGCCCGGCGTTGGCGCTCAAAAGAGTTTGCAACCGACCAACGTCTTTATGCCATTGCCACGAAGCGCAAATTTGCCAGAGGGATTGAACGGCCAAAAGAATTGCCGCCATTTGCGCCAGATATTTTTCTTTGGAAGCGATCCACGCCGGACGGTATCTTAAAATCAAAGCGACCGGCAGCAGCAACAGCGGAACCAACAAATCCAAAATCCGGTTGTCGTATTCCCGCGCGGTGTCCAATTGGTCCGGTCGCAACAAAGGCCACATTCCCCAAATCGCGAGCGCGATGATTTGAATGATTATGGCGGCGCGAGAAGTGATGATTTTCCAAAAATTTTCGGAAAGCCACGCGCCCAACATCAGGCACGCCCAAATGATAGTCCAGGTCAACGTCCAGCCTTTGTGCCAGAGCAAACTTTCCGCGTTGGCGCGAAAGCCGCCGAAATTAACGGGGATTTCCGGCTTGAGCACTGCGTATAAACCGATGCCTGAAGCGGCCAAAAATAATCCGGCGGCCGCCAATAAAATACTCCATTGGAAAAATTTATTTTCGCGCGGTTTCACCATTCGTTCTTCCGCGATTCTCCAGAGTGACAACGCGGCCAGCGGCAGGCACAAAAAAAGTTGAGATTCATAACTGAATAAAAATCCGGTTGCGGAAATCAAAAGAATGACTGCAGCCGATGGCTTTAATGGCCGGGCGAAAAGAATTGCAAAAAGTGAAGACCAGAAAAATGCGTGGGCCAAAATATGTTCGCCCACCGCCATGAATGCCGCATTCAGAAACCCGGCGGCGCAACCGACGACCGCCAGCCAAAAATGTTTGGGCGACATCCAATAACAACAGGCCAGGATCGCCGGCCACGGAAGATAACAACCCAATCCAAACGCCAGTCGCAAAAGGCCCATGTTCGTCACGCCTGATTTAATGGTCAGCACCAACGGAAATTCATAGATGTAAAAGGCGAAGTGGCGCGACCACATCAGCGACACAAAATTTTGCGCTTCCAATACCCGGATGAATTCATGCGAACCATCAGCATACAAACATCGGCAGAATAAAATCTCCAGCAACGTTGAAATCCCGAAAATAAAACACGCCATCAACATTCCGCGCTGCAAAAAAAATTGCCGTGGCCGGCTCAACCTTTTTTGATCCGTTATATCGAGTGCCATTTCCATAAAAGCGTCCGGCTGAAGCGCGAGTTATCCAATCAATCCGGCAAATGTTTTAATCAATCGCGCCGCCGAAATTTTCACCCGATTGCCAGTTTCCAAAACTTCCGCGTGCGATAGATTTCTTTTGCTGATCCCCGCCGCCAGATTGGTGATGCACGAAATCGCTGCCACATTCAACCCGCATTGCCGCGCCACCATCGCCTCCGGCACGGTGCTCATGCCGACGGCGTCCGCGCCGAGTCTTGCGAATGCGCGGATCTCCGCCGGCGTTTCGTAACTCGGCCCGCTCACGGCCAGATAAACGCCGCGCTGTAATTTTAATTTGGAAATTTTTCCGGCGCGAAACAAAAGTTCGCGCAAATTTTTGTCGTAGGTTTCGGTGAGATCAACAAATCGAGGCAAATTTTCATGGTAGCCGCCACGCAGTGGCCGAAGTGGGTTTGCGCCCATGAAATTGATGTGGTCGGTCAAAACCATGAAATCGCCCGCGCGAAAATTTTTATTGATGCCGCCCGCTGCATTTGTCAAAAGCAGATCTGTGATGCCGAAGGTCGCGAGCGTGCGCGTGGCGAACGTGACGCGTTCCATTTCGTGGCCTTCGTAAAAATGCGCGCGTCCGCTCAAAACCAAAACCGGCGTCCGGCCGAGGTGGCCGAAATACAATTCGCCCGCATGACCGCTGACGGTCGGTTTGGGGAAGCCGGGGATTTTGGCGTAGGAAATTTTTTTGGCCACGCGCAGTTCCGTCAGCGCGTGCTGAAATCCGCTGCCGAGCACGATGGCGAGTGTCGGGCGAAGCGATGAAATTTTTTTTAGATGCGCGGCGGCGATCTGGGGAGAGCTCACTTGAGCCGCCTTGTTTTGACAGGTGTTTTGCGTGACTGCTTCGGAAGTTTTTTTAGCAACTCCTGAATCCGTTTGCCAAGCTGATGAATCTTCTCGGGCTTGAGCTTGAGGATTTCAGCTTTAATTTCAGCAGCCGTGCGCATGGTGGAAATTATTCAGAACTTGGCCGTATGATAAATTCTCCCTGATCAGGATTCTCCAGTTTCCCCGGAATAAATCCTTCAGCGAGCAAAAGCACTCGGACAGAACTGGCATTCCGTTGACGGAGACGTGTGGCAATGCGCGAAAGCGTATTTGCATCTTCGGTCAAGATTACTGAAATCTGTTCTTCCTCCGACTGTGCAATAATTTTGAGGTCGTTGATAATAATTCGCCGAGTGTCATCGGCTGAAGCTGCCTTCCCCTCACTCAACGAACGAAACAGTGCTGCTGCTCGAATGGCGTGAGGCAAGTTGTAAGGCAGGATGTGAAAATTTTGAAGTGGCAAATCACTGATGGACTGTTTTACCTCAAATTCACCTGCCGCCACGGTTGAAATCCACATTGGGATTCTTTGTGCCAAGCAATGCCTAAAATATTCCACGGCGATGGCATGATTCGGCCGGCTTGGATCGGCAAACGAAATCAGAAAACTGGTGTCGAGAGAAACTTGAATCATGGCCTTATTTATTCCCCCTCAATGATTCGACCCAGCCAGCGGCAGATTTTACTTCCTTCCATGCTTCGCGTCCTTTTTTCCAAAGCGCTGTCAAGGCTTGTTCATCAACGTCAGTTGTTTGAGGCGAGAACTGAATCAACCGCAAATTTCTCAAAGCCTTTGTTCGCAAATGTTGTTCGCCTTGCACGCGAAGAGTCACATTTTTATAGGCTAGATTTTCTTCCTCGGCCGCCAACTGCTGTTTTGTCGCATCAACAAGCACGCTTTCACCAGTGTCTGCCAACACAAGATGCACGTTTGGGTCTTGTTTGCCGCCAATGTTCACAACTTCGCCCGTCAAATGTTTCTCGACACTGACCCAAGCATTTTCACCAGCATGCTGAAACTGGCTAGTATTTGAGACGCGAATCTCACGACGACCTGCGATATTGGGAATTGAATAAGTGCGGGTGGGCAAACGACGCACGCGCGATTGCCAACGCTCAATAATCTTTGCCCGACTTGGTTGAATCGCGTCCAAATCGCCGGTTTTTTCCAGCGTTGCCAAGTCCGCAAGCGCACTGGAAGCGAGCAGATGAGCAACCAGCGCAACTATTTTCACTGAACCTTCCTTAATGTGAACACGCGAGTTTGCAAGACTGGCTTCCGACACATCACCTTTAATCAGAGTTTCAACCTCTTCAAGAAACCCGCGCAATGTGGGCAAGTCCACATTGTCGAGAGTCAGAGGCTTGCCGCCGACTACATCATTGAGTGAAAACTCAAGCTCTGTTAGTTCGTTGGACATATTTTGCGCTGGTGACAATCTCGCCTTTTTCTATTCGCTTCTCAAGACGATTTACGCACTTGTTCAAATTGCGCCACTTGATTTCTTTCACCGCTGCATTACTATACTTTCCCTTTGATTATGGAATTGAACAATGACGAAATCCGCCGTTACTCGCGGCACCTGATTCTGCCCGAAGTCGGTCTGGCCGGCCAAAAACGCATCAAAGCCGCCAGCGTGCTGTGCATCGGCGGGCAGATTGCCGGTTGACACATTTTCACGGCGCATTAACTTTAGCTCATGCAAAACGGACATGGCAGCGCGGTTTTGGACGAAATGCTCGAACCGGTCAGCCGCAGTTTGGGGCTGAAAACGGCGCGGGCGCTGGCAGCATTGCGCGTGGGCGCGCGAATGCAGGCGCGCGTGGAAAAATTGGCGGAGAAATGTGATGAAGGAAAACTCACCGCTAAAGAACGCGCCGAATACG
The DNA here is from genome assembly GCA_036509895.1 of Verrucomicrobiia bacterium. Classification (GTDB taxonomy): domain Bacteria; phylum Verrucomicrobiota; class Verrucomicrobiia; order Limisphaerales; family UBA11358; genus UBA11358. Next base: position 10,747 of record DATCEV010000002.1, on the reverse strand, counting down.
AGGCTTATGTCCAGGCCAGCACGCTCATCGGAATTCTTCAAGCCAAGTCGCGGCGCATTTTGTCCAAAGCAAACTGATGGACGCAAGGCTGCGACAATTTGTCCGGCAGCGCGCAAAAAATTGTTGCGAGTATTGCGGGCTGTCACAGGATTCCGAACCATTGTCATTTCACATCGAACACATCATTCCACGACAACACGGTGGAAAAGATTCGGCGGAAAATCTCGCGCTGGCCTGCCATCACTGCAACTTGCATAAAGGCACAAATCTTTCCGGGCTTGATTCCAAAACTGGAAAATTGACGCGTCTGTTTCATCCGCGACTTGATGATTGGGACGAACATTTAAAAAATCGCGAAAGCGAAATTATTGGTTTGTCGGCAATCGGCAGAACGACTTTGAATTTATTGCGGATGAATGAAGATGGACGATTGCAATTGCGTGAAAGCGCGGAGCAATAAAATTTGTTCAAACTGCCCGACTTGATTTCTTTCACTACTGCATTACTATACTTTCCCTTTGATTATGGAATTGAACAATGACGAAATCCGCCGTTACTCGCGGCACCTGATTCTGCCGGAAGTCGGATTAGCAGGCCAAAAACGCATCAAGGCCGCGAGCGTCCTGTGCATCGGCGCGGGCGGTCTCGGCTCGCCCATCGCCATGTATCTCGCCGCCGCCGGCATCGGCAAGATCGGCATCGTGGATTTCGACACGGTGGATTATTCCAATCTGCAACGGCAGATTCTCCACACGGACGCGGACGTGGGCCGCTCGAAGGCCGAGTCGGCGAAGGAAATGATCAACGCGCTCAACCCGAACGTCGAAGTGGTTTTGTATAACACGCGCATCTCGTCCGAAAACGCGCTCGACCTCATCCGGCCTTACGACATCGTCGTGGATGGCACGGATAATTTCCCGACGCGATATCTCACCAACGACGCCTGCGTGCTGCTCAAAAAACCTAATGTTTACGGTTCCATTTTCCGTTTCGAGGGACAGGCGAGTGTGTTCGCGCCGCATCTCGGCGGACCGTGTTATCGCTGCCTTTATCCCGAACCGCCGCCGCCGGGAATGGTTCCGAGCTGCGCGGAAGGCGGAGTGCTTGGCGTTTTACCGGGAATTATTGGCTGCATCCAGACGAATGAAATTTTGAAACTCGCATTGGGCAAAGGAACTTCACTTGTCGGACGACTGCTTTTGTTCAACGCGCTCGACATGAAGTTTCGCGAATTGAAATTGCGCCGCGATCCGGCGTGTCCCGTTTGCAGCGATCATCCGACGATCAAGGAATTGATTGATTACGAAGTTTTTTGCGGCATTGAACCGCCCGCTCAAGACGAAAATCCCGACGAAGTCACCGTGCAAGAAATGAAGAAGGCTTTGGACAATCCGAAACTCGGCATCAAGGTCGTGGACGTGCGCGAGCCGTTTGAATACGAAATCGCGCGCATCGAAGGCGTGCCGTTGCTGCCGATGAGCGAATTGCAAAATCGTTTCACGGAATTGGATCCGAACACGCAATATTACCTTTTGTGCAAAGTCGGCGCGCGTTCGCATTCGGCGGTGGAATTTTTGCGCGAACAAGGTTTCAAATATGTCAAGAACGTGAAAGGTGGCACGAATGCCTGGTCGGAGGAAATTGACCGCAACGTGCCGAGGTATTGAAGATGAAATTGTCTCTACGGCGAACTGTTAATCTTAAAGAATTTCGCTGCATTTGTTGTTTGCACCGTGCCAATTTGAATTGGCTGAAAACCTGTAAACGTAGCGTTGGAAAGTCCCGCCCACGTTTGCAAATTTGAACTCCGGCTTACGCTGAATGGCGATCCCGGCACGCCCCATACATCAAGGCTGTAATTGGTATTGTTGAGAGAACGCATCCGAATTCCCGAATTAAAGGGTGAGCTGCTGATAATTCCATTGCCAGCAGAAAGAATTAACCTATTTGCAAATTGGGAAATTTTTCCTAACTCGGGCAAATAAATATCAGATAAAGACCAATTTACTCCATTTGTAGAATACCAAATTGTTCCGTCGCCAACTGTGGCAAGCAATGTGTTTCCGATTGATAGTAATTGAGAAATTCCCGAAGATGTAAGAAATACTGCATTAGGGGTGTTGAAATTCGTAGAGGCGTAAAGAACGCCTTGTCCGTAATTGCCAGCGGAATGTCCAATAAAATAGTATTGGTTTTTCCACCAATAGACATCATTAACGCCCCACGGAAATGTCAATCCAGAAGCGGTCCAATTCGACAAGTTTTGGGATGTATAAACGGCAGAATAATTGGTGTAACCTGAAAGAGAAGAAACAGTGTAATTAGATGTCGCAAACCAATTTCCATTTTGGAAGTTTAATAGTGATAGTTGGGTCGTGTTAGAAATTGCTACCCAGTTAATGCCATTAGAGGATGTTAAAAACGGTGCGATGGGAGCGGCATTGGGTTGATTTGCAACGAATAGGCCGCCTCCAAAAATAAATCCGTCAGAAAAAATGTTTCCGAGTCCAGCAGACATCTGCCAATTAAAACCATTTGTTGTTATCCAAGCATTTACCGGATATTGGCTGTCTCTTGCAACAATGCGACCATTACCAGCACATATTCCATAAAAGGTTGTCGGCAGGGTATTGGTAAACCATTGGATGCCATTAGAAGAATACAAACAATTTTGCCCGTCAAGTATCAATACAAGATTTGAAAATGTAGCTACCCGATAACTCATGTAATCAAAAAAACCATTATTACGTCCTTGCCACACTGAATTTAATTCGCTCCAATTTGTTGTGCCTAGTGGCGCAGTGAGCATTGTGCCGGCATAACCGACTGTAACTAAAAAAGTCGAAGATTTACTTATTCCCGTGAGATTTTGAGCATCGCCGACAGTTCCCGCTGTAGTCCAATTTGTAAAATCTGTGGTCATAAGAATAGTTCTAAATTCACCATAGCTGCTACTTAACATTTCCACATAAGAGCCAATAAAGTGATACGTAGTCTGATCTTTAATTACTTTCGCAAATTGTGTATTAGAGAAGTTAGTCGGCACAGAGTTTGATGCCCAATCAAGCCCATTTGAACTTTTATAAAAATAATCCCCTAGAAATGGAAAATCAAAGAAATAGTCACCTGCGGAACAAAGGCGTGTGCTTGGATTTTGTAACGTGTTTCCAGGATTGAAGGCTATCGTATCCCAATTGACCAAGTTAGTTGACCTGAGAATAGATGATTGTCCTGAAGAAACGGCGTTACCAGAAAGCAATGTGACACCGTTGTTAGTAGCCAATAGGCTGCCATTGAAATTATTAAAGATAAAGTTTGTAGTCCATGCTTGAGCGTCTGTAGAAACAAGCAATAGTGTGCGTTGATTTACACTATCAAAGGCTGCAACTACTAAGGTATTGCTGATTACCACCATATCATTTACTTGAAGGGCTTGTCCGAATAATGAAGTAGTCGAAATCGTAGATGGCGGCTGGATACGAAGAATTACATCTCCCGTGCCCCATGCTAGAAAATTACCTTGCCACGGTATGACTCCTTCCAAATCTGTGAGAACCGGAGAATATACGGTAGTCCAATTTACCCCTCCATTTGAGGACATTAGAATTATTCCATTTTCTCCTACTGCAACACAATTGCTCCCGTTGCAAGCTACGTCATTAAGCGACGCTCCAGTCGGTTGTGGGTCAAGCCATGTCCAAGACCAATCGCCTGTGCTGGCAACACACCGGAATGTTAAAAAGGAAAACGTGAGACAAATACACAATCGAAATGCAATGCGCCGTAGAGTTTTCATAAATTTTGTCAATTTCATAATCTCCCAAGCCCGACGCTCGCAAGAAAGCCATTTTTGCCCAATTGTGTCAAGTGCTAAAAAAAGACAAATGTCTTATGCTTGCGTTTGCGCCAAAACGCCATTCTGACGATGAATGGCTCAAACAAAATCATTTTTGTCAGACGCTTTTTCGCAAGTGGTCAAAAGACACCGCGAAAAAAGAAAATTGAGCCGTGCTGCGTTGGCGGAAAAATCGGGATTGCATCAAACTTACATCGGCCTTTTGGAGCGTGGCGAACGAAGCCCAAATTTGGATACTGCCAAAGCTATCGCAAAAGCATTGAACATTTCTTTGGGTAAATTGATTACGGAAGCAGAACAAATTCAAAAATAGAATTGTTAAAACTTTGCGCCTTTGCGTCTCTGCGTTAAATTCTTTTCCAATGACCGACGATTTACAAAAACGCATTCAAGCCGCGCTCGCCAATCCGCAAAACATGGGCGAGATGGCGGGCGCGGATTCCATCGGCACGGTCGGCAACGCCGATTGCGGCGAGATGCTGCGGCTGTGGGTGAAGTTCAAGCAGCAGGACGGCCGACACGTCATTGACCGCGCGACGTTCCAATCTTTCGGCTGCGAAACGGCGATTGCCGTCGCGAGTCTGGCGACGGAATTGATTCGCGGCAAGACCGCCGAGGAAGCGCTCGCGCTCAAGACCGAGGAACTCGCCGGCGAACTCGGCCCGTTGCCGCCGATGAAAATCCATTGCGCCCAGCTCGTCGAAGGCGCGCTGCGTTCCGCGCTCGAACCGCAAAACGCGGAAACGAAAATTGAAAAATCCGACGTGCCAAATTCCGGTTCAAACCTGCTCGACAGTTTTTCCAAGCCGAAAGAAGGCGTGAAGCTGACTTTTTTGGATGAGGAAAAATAACGAAAACTTAAGCCGCTTAACTAGTCTTGAACCTAAAACAATTTGAACTTCACAGGCCTATTGTCTGTGCTAATTTGCCCGCGAAAGTTTTATGAAAATCATTCAGGAATTCAAAACGTTCGCTTTGCGCGGCAATGTCGTTGACCTGGCCGTGGGCGTCATCATCGGCGCCGCCTTTGGAAAAATTGTCAACGCGCTCGTCACGGATATCATCATGCCGCCCATCGGAATGTTGGTGGGCAATCTGAATTTTACCAATCTTTATGTGCCCTTGGCCGAAAAGGTTCGGCAGGCGCAGGCAACTTTTGCCGCCGCGCATCCCGGTCTCAAGCTGTCGTTGGCCGACGCACAAGCAGCCGGGCCGGTGCTGGCATGGGGAGATTTTGTTACTGTCACGCTGGATTTTCTCATCGTCGCCGCCGCCGTTTTTTTGTTGGTAAAAGGCATTAACGAACTTCAACGCCACGAAGATGCCAAACCTGCGCCACCACCCGCACCAACCGCCGAAGAAAAACTTCTGACCGAAATTCGCGATCTGCTCAAAAATCGCGCTTGAGAAAAGTTAAAGAAGCGTTTTCAGCGGTGTCCGTGAAAGCCACCGCCGTGAAAGCCGCCGCCGTGGAATCCACGCCCGCGAAAACCTCCGCCGCCGAATCCAAATGAAAAGGACACCGCTGGAAACGGCGCCGCATAATACGGATAATAATACGGTTGATAATAGTAATTGTCGTAATCATAAGTCTGCGTGTCCGGCATCACATAAACCGTCGAGGACGGAACCGTTTCATACGTCACCGTCGGTTGCGCCACGGCGGTCGAGACTTCAGCCCTGGAATTTTGCGGGGCTGGAGTTGGCGCGGCATTGGCCGTCATATTTTTTGGCTGGTTCAACATCGCGCTGACCACCGCATCAGAAACGCCTTTTTGCCGCAAATAAATAATTTGATCCGCGTTCAATCCATAACCATTGCCGGAATTTTTGATGTAGGCAATGATCGTGTCCTCGCCGACTTTTGCCTGCGTCAATTGCACAATTTGCGACACGCCATACGAAAGCTGCGGGGTCGCTGAAGCGGCTGGGTTGGAAATGTCTTGCGCAAAAATGCTCGTGGCCAAAAATGTGGAAATCAAAACCGGCAGCATGTTTTTCAAAATTCGAGTTTTCATAAAATCATCTCTTAATTCAACACTACAAACTCGCGCGAGTTGCGCGCGCTGTCAAACCGTGCAAAAGATTTTGAAAATCAGCGTCTTTCGCGCAAACGCAAGGTGCGCTCCTGTTTTTTGATTTCACCGCCCAGCAATTGTTCGGCGTTCCAGCCGCGCGCTTGTGCCAGCGCCGCCAATTCAAATAACTTTTCCCCCAGCCGGACGCCGGAAATTTTTTCGCGCCGCGATTTTTTTCCCATCAAATTTGAGTTGCCCGCTTTCTTCACCAATTTTTCCGCGCGCAACAATGCCGGCAAATGCTTTGGGATTCCGTCGAAAGCCGATTTGCGTTCGCTTTTGGTTCCCGCTTTTTCCGCGCGCTTGATTTTTTCCCAGTTCACCCAGACCTCATCCACATTTTTGACTTTCGTCTTTCCGAAAACGTGCGGATGGCGGCGGATCAATTTTTCCGTGAGCAGCGCGCAAACTTTTTCAAAATCAAAGGCGCCGCGTTCGCGCGCAATCTCGCAATGAAAAATAACCTGCATTAACAGGTCGCCGAGCTCCCCGGCCATTTCGGAATCTTCGCGCGCCTCAATCGCGTCAATCAATTCATAAACTTCCTCAATCGCATGGCTTCGCAAACTCCTGTGCGTCTGCTCGCGATCCCACGGACAGCCTTTGGGCGAACGCAACTTCGCCATGACTTTGAGCAAATCATTTATCGCCGGTTGTTTTTTCATGTAAGTTTTAGCCACAGAGTCACAGAGAACACAGAGTTTTAGAAAATAATTTTCTCTGTGCGCTCTGTGCCTCTGTGGCAAATTATAAAATCACCAAATCATCACGATGCACGAGTTCCACGCGCGCAAGTTTTCTGGCGCGGATTTCTTCGGCGGAAAATTTGGCGATGCCGCGCGCAAATTCCGTTCCGTCCAGATCGCAAAGGCGCACGACTTCTTCCGCCTGAAAATTTCCTTCGCAACGCGCAACGCCCGGCGGCAGCAAACTTTTTCCCGATTCGCGCAACGCGGTTTTTGCGCCGTCGTCCACGAACAGAGTTCCTTTCGGATGATGAAAAAACGCAATCCAGCGTTTGCGGCCTTGCAATTTATTCGGTTGCGCGATGAACAATGTGCCTTCGTCTTCGCCGCCCAAAACTTTTGCCAGAACATTTTTCTTCTTGCCGGAAGCGATCACGAGCGGAATGCCGGAACGCACGACGATTTTTGCCGCTTCAATTTTCGATCTCATGCCGCCAACGGCAGTTTCACTGGAAGTTCCACCGGCGAGTTTTTCAATCGCGCCGTCAATGTGTTCGATGACAGAAATTGTTTTTGGATTTGCCTTGCTGAAATTTTCAATCACGCCGTCCACGGTCGTCAAAATCACCAGTAAATCCGCAGGCAAAAGCGAGGCGACGAGCGCGGACAATTTGTCGTTGTCGCCGAATTTGATTTCCGTGAACGACACGGCGTCGTTTTCGTTGATGACGGGAATGACGCCGCGACCGAGCAGCGTGACGAGCGTGTTGCGCGCGTTCAAATGGCGCTCGTGATGCTCCAAATCTTCGTGCGTGAGCAAAACCTGGGCGACGTGCAAATCGTGCCTGGCAAAAAGTTCGGCGTAATTTGCCATGAGCCGGGTTTGGCCGATGGCGGCGCAGGCTTGAAGTTCCGCGAGCTCCGTCGGGCGTTTTTCGTAACCGAGCGCGCCCATGCCCGCGCCGACCGCGCCGCTGGTCACGACCACAATTTCTTTTCCCGATTTTCGCAGCGACACAATTTGCGCCACGAGTTGCTCCAACTGCGCCGGATCAATTTGCTTCCGGCTGTCGGTCAGAACGCCGGTGCCAAATTTGACGACGAGGCGAGAAATGGTTTTGAGCGAGTCGCGTTGCACGCGGAAATGTTAGAAGAAATCTGGCGCGCGGAAAATGTTAAAATGAAACGCCGATCAAATTCAAAATGTCTTGCAGCGCGGCGGAATTTCCGCCGGAAAGTTTTTTTGGGCCGGCGAACGTTGTTAAAAAATTGCCGCTGCGCAGGCCGACAAAAACCGCCAGCCCGGCCAGATCATTTTTCGAGCGCACATTTTTTATGATGCAATTTTCGATGTCTATTTTTTGTGTGCGGTTGTTGCGCTGATCTTTCAAGTCAATGTATTTGGCCGTGCCGACGGAAACATTCAGCACGTCAATGCCTTTGAAATCGTAGCCGGTTTCGGTTTTGAAATTGATCGAGCGTTTTCCGGCACGAAGTTTTTTTGGCGCGGAAATGCCGAGCGAAAAGATGTTGGTTTTGCCGGCGGCATTTTTCACGATGTCCAGTTCGCCGAGATTGAAACGCAAAAGCGTAATGTGAATTTCTTTTTTCGCGAGCGCGGCGCGGTCGTATTCAACGTGGATTTCCGGAATCTCCAAAAATGGCGTGCCGCCAAATGCCGGCGGGTTGAAGATTTTCAGGTTTTGAATTTCGAGGGTCGGTTCAGTCAAACCCAATTTGACCCGGCCGATTTCCGCGTCCATTCCGGTTTGTGCGCGAATGTTGTGCTCGATGACGACGCGCAGAATGGAATTGCAGGTGAGCAGAAAAACGGCCACCAGCACAATGGCCAGAAGGAACAGTCGCAGCAGCCATTTGAAAATGAATTTGAACATTCGTTAATTTGTTAAACCGTTGAATCGCGGAATCGTAGCGCGTCCTTTTTGATTTAACAATTCTGCTTCCACCTTCAACCATTCATAAAGCCACGTCTTCCGGCCGCACTTCGAGACATTCGTCCTGATCTTCCCAAATCGCGGCGGCGCAGGAATCCAACAGTTTTGGCGCCAAAACTTTTCCGGCGCGGGCGAGCATTTGTTCCGCCTGCTCCGCCGCATTTTCGTAGGCGGCGTCGTAATTTCCCGCGCGTTTGCGCTGGCGGTCGTCCCAATGCGCGACGGCGTGAACGGGTTCGTAATGTTGCGCCCACGCTTCGATTTCACCGCGAATGTCGGCGGGAATTTCCTCAAAGGGCACGAGCGTTTCGCTGCAATGCTGGCAGATCAAGCCGGATTCGCGCACGTCGCGAGTGAGCAGCGGGAGAAACGGCGCGCGGCAACAGGGCGATTCCGCGTAGGCCGCCGGCGGCGTGATGAGCCGCTTGAACCAGATTTGTTTTTCGTGGGCGACTTGGGCGCCGAGCCGATAGGCGCCGACGAGCGGGTGTGAAAGCCGCCAGGCGCGGCCTTCGAGCTGGCCGAGCGTTTGGGCGAGCCAGCGCGCGAGCGTGAGGTCGTCCCACTCCTGAAACACACGGGTGTATTCCTTCCAAAGCGAGTCAAGCGGCGAATCGGATTCAAATGCCATGCGCGCAGAATGAGGCGGATAAAAAGTTTTGTCGAGTGAGACGAATGGGAAGGCTTGCGAAATTTAAGCGCGTTCTTTTATCGCCTCCGTCCCGGCGCGAAATGATAGCCGCCGCGAATTCTTGAGCCGCGAGCTTTGCCGGGAAAACCTTTTGGCGCGCCGGGTTTGTTTTCGTCGAAGAGCGTCGTGTATTTGTAATCGAAATTTTCCAGCTTCACGCGTGGGATTTTCTGGCTGATAAAGCGTTCGATGGCGAAGACGTGGCTGGCGTCCTCGGCGGTCATGATGGTGAAGGCGTCGCCGCTGGCCTCGGCGCGGCCCGTGCGCCCGATGCGATGGATGTAATCTTCAGGATGCTGCGGCACGTCGTAGTTGACGACATGACTGACTTCCGCGATGTCCAGTCCGCGCGCGGCGATGTCCGTGGCGACGAGCACCTCGAATTTGCCGTTGCGAAAACCGGCGAGCGCCTGCTCGCGTTCGCGTTGCGTGCGGTTGGAATGCAGCACGGCCACGGCGTGATTGTTGCGCTTCAATGTATGGGCAATGCGATCCGCGCCGTGCTTTGTCCGGCAGAAGATAAGAACTGAATTGTAATTCACGCGTTCGAGCAGTTGAAGCAGAAGATCCGTTTTTTGCGAATCGGACACGGGATAAATAACGTGCTTCACCGTTTCGGCCGGCGTCCGGCGCGCGCCAATCTCAACCGTTTCGGGATTGTGCATCGCCCATTTGATGAGCGTTTCAATCTGCGGCGGAATCGTCGCGGAAAAAAGCGCGGTGTGACGCTCGCGCGGACAGCGGTCCAAAATGCGGCGCACGTCGGGGAGAAATCCCATGTCGAGCATCCGGTCGGCTTCGTCGAGCACCAGATATTTTATGGCGTCCAGGCGGCAAGCGCCCTTTTCGATGTGGTCGAGCAGTCGTCCGGGCGTGGCGACAAGAATATCCACGCCATCGCGCAACGCATCGGTCTGCCGTCCGTAACCGACGCCGCCGTAGAACACGGCGATTTTCAGATTCGTGAAACGTGCGTAATCGCGGAACGCCGTTTCCACTTGCGCGGCGAGTTCGCGCGTCGGCTCAAGAATCAAAACGCGCGGGCGTGGTTCGTGCGCGCCGAGTTTAGAAAGAATTGGCAAAGCGAACGCGGCGGTCTTGCCCGTGCCGGTCTGCGCGCTGCCGATGACATCGCGTCCGGAGAGCACGAGCGGGATCGAGCGCAACTGGATGGGCGTCGGTTCGATGTAGCCCATCGCCTTGACGCCTTCGAGGATTTTCTCGGAAAGTCCGAGCGCGGTAAAACTCATGGTTGGAAGCCTAACAGGAAATCGGCGGCGTGAAAGCTAATTGAATTGGTTGAATTTTTCAAGTCCTGTTGCCGCTGTTTTCTTTTTTGCTTGGGATTATGTAGTTGACGTATAATTGGATTTTATAGAGCGATAAGTTTGGAAGAAGTCGTTGTGAACATCAAGAAAATTGGACGTTTCTGTGCAGCAGACGACAATGCAAAAACGAGGAAAGTGCATATTGTCTGTCAT
>DATCEV010000001.1:0-12767 GCA_036509895.1 Verrucomicrobiia bacterium | reverse complement strand
CCAATGTAATCCTCAAGCCGTTCGGGAAACAGAAGGGTCTGGCCGCGATCCAAGCCGGAACGATGATTCATGCCCTTCAGACTCCCAGTCAGGCAAACTGTTCAAAAAATACAATCGAGTTTTTACACAGGCTCGGTCATGACTGCGACCATTCCATCTATGCGTTTTTTGGAATTGGAAAGCGACCTGTTCAAAATTTTCTAGTCCGGGCAAATTAATCATTTACCGCCAATGTCCCGGTTCGCGATGCCAGCCATAACGCCCCTGCACCCAATAACCGCGCACCCAAATCGCGTGCGGATACGGCGCATAACCCCAATGGCCGGCGACCCAAACCCAGCGCCCATTCCAAATCCATTCGCCGCCGATCCAGACATAATCCGATCCGGGCGCGGCGACCACGGTATCCGCTGGCGCGGGTGGCGGAGCTTCCGAGACAACGGTCGTGCCGGATGAAACTTCAGAAGTTCCGCCAATGATGCCGGGCGTGTTGATCATGAAATCAATGACGTTTTCGCTGACGCCGGCATTTCGCAAATCAATGATGTCCGCCGCGCTCAAATGATAAACGGTGTGCGAACTGCGAATCTGGCTGATGATGATACTGTCGCTGACTTTTGCCTGCGCGAGCGCTTTGACATCCGCGACCGCGAGGGGCTGGTTTTGTTCGACGCGCACATACGTTTGCGGAGCTTGCGCGCGCAATTCGGCCTGCTGTTCTTGATCCATCGAATTGCCGATCAAGCCGCCGGTGATCGCGCCGATCGCGCCGCCAATCAATGCCCCCGCGCCGGCATTTCGTCCGCCAAGAACCGCGCCGCTCGCCGCGCCAATTCCCGCACCGATCAGGGCGCCACCGCCGGTATTATTCGGCTCGCCGTTCGGATATTGGCAACCGGTCAAAACCACCGCCAACGTTGCGGTCGCAAAAGTTAAAACATATAATTTATACGATTTCATATTTTTCAAATCCTTTAATCCGACAAATAACCCTATCTTCGCATTCAAAAAAAATCAATTGAACCAATCTCTCGCTTAATGACGATGGCGACGTAAAAAAGTTTCGAGTTCGCGCGGAAAAATTTGCTTTGCGGCGCAAGTGGCCTTTCAATTGAAGCGTGATTGCAAAACGTGTCATCCCCTGCCTCGACGTTCATGACGGCCAAGTCACGCGCGGCGTCCAGTTTGGCAAAGCCGAGGCCGGTGAATTAAAAAACGTCGGCGATCCGGTGGAACTGGCGTTGCGCTACAACGAGCAGGGCGCAGACGAAATGGTTTTCTTCGACATCACCGCCAGCGCGCATGGCCGCGCAACGATGGTGGACGTGATTGAACGCGCTGCCGACCAATGTTTCATGCCGCTGACCGTCGGCGGCGGCATTAAATCCGTGGATGACATGTATGCCATGCTTCGCGCGGGCGCGGACAAAATCAGCATCAATTCCAGTGCGCTCGCGAATCCAGATTTGATCCGCGCGGGCGCGGAAAAATTCGGCAGCCAGTGCATCGTTGTTTCCATTGACGCAAAAAAAGTTGCGCCGGATAAATGGGAGGTTTTTTCTCACGGCGGACGCAAGCCGACCGGTCTCGATGCGATTGAATGGGCGAAAAGAGCCGTCGCGCTCGGTGCGGGCGAAATTGTTTTGAACTCGATTGACGCCGACGGCACGAAAGCCGGATTTGATTTGGTCATCACGCGACGCGTGAGTGAATCCGTGGGCGTTCCCGTCGTCGCGAGCGGTGGCGCGGGCACGCTCGAACACATGGCGGAAGTTTTACTTGAAGGCAAAGCCGATGCGGTTCTCGCCGCGAGCATTTTTCATTTCGGAACTTTCACCGTAGGCGACGTAAAACAATTTCTGGCGAAGAAAAAAATCCCGGTGCGGTTATGAATCAAAATGGCATTTGTCAAATTGCCGCCGATTGGCCATTACTGGTTAAGCACTAGCCGGTAGAACTGCTGCGTGCCGGAACTGGCCGGAGACGCCACGAACTGGTCGCCGACGAGAACCGGTTCCGGCGTAACAGCGCTCCAAGCCGGCGAAGCCAGGTTGGTGGTGGATTGCAGGACGAAGCCGGCGGAATTGGCCGTCCACGCCAGAATGACATTTGCGCCGTAAGCAATGATGCTGATTTGCGGCGGCGGCGCGACAATCTCGACCGGCGTATCGTGCTCTATGTAATCACCAGTCCCCAATTCGCCGTCGGCATTGTAGCCCATACCCCAAAGGCTGCCATCGGACTTGATAAAAAGACTGTTAACACTGCCGCAGGCGACCGCGACGACATCGCTGGCAATTGGCACGGGATAGAAAAAATATGGATTGTCACTCTCACCGGTCGTTTGTATGCCCAACTGACCGACGTCATTAGCACCCATGCCCCACAGGCTGCCATCGGACATTATAAAAAGGGAGTAAGCGTCTCCAGCCGCAGCTGCTACGACAACACCAGTGAGCGGACTAAGGGGAAAACCCACTGAGGTTACGATTGGCTCCGGCTCAGGAATAAACGTCGGAGTATCATAATCAAGCGGGCCCAACTCGCCAATTTCGTTGTCGCCCATGCCCCAAAGGGTGTTATCCAAGATTGACGAAGACGTAAGATAAAGGCTGTGAGCGCGACCGGCGGCAACTTCAATCAAGGGTCCGTAACCGTTATTGCCGGTATCAATCTCGACCGGCTTGTTGGTCATTGTTGAATTGAAAGGTATGCCCACTTGGCCAGACGAATTGGCGCCCATACCCCACAAAGTGCCGTCGGACTTGATAAAAAGACTGTGAGCAGATCCGGCGGCGGTTGCCGTGACAACCGGACTGCCCGAACTATTGGTCAAGATTTCTTCCGGAGCATGGCGATCCGTATAGGAGCGATCACCCAATTGGCCGGAATCGTTTCTCCCCATCGCATAGAAACCGCCGCCGGAGGTAGTTTCGTTGACGCTGGTAAAAAGGCTGTGATTACCTCCGGCGGCCACCGATGAGAGACGGCTGCTGCCGACGATGGAGTAGATCAATTCGGGCACATAATGATTGTTGGTCGTGCCGTCACCCAATTGGCCGTAAGAATTGTCGCCCATGGCCAAAAGCGTGCGGCCCCGGACCAGAAGGCTGTGAGCGGAGCCGGCGGCAATCAAGCTGACGCCGTTAGTAAGCTGCCGGGGAACGTTCACACTCGTGACCGAGGGACCAAGGCCCAATTGCCCGTAAGTATTGTCGCCCATCACATACACCGTGCCATCGGCCCGCGTGAAGAGACTGTGGCTGGTTCCGGCGGCAATGCGGGTCACCGGCCACGCCGCGAAATTTTGCGCCATCGCGCGGCCCACCGGCAGCAGCGCCGCCGCCAGCAGGCAGATTTGAATTAGATTGCGTTTGGCATTCATAAAATTCTTCCGGTTTGGGGCAACATTAATGGCTCTTTTACAAAATCATTTTTACTCCTCGTCCCATTGAATTGCAATCCCAATACTACGACGCGACTCAATCCCGCTTGGTTGTCATGAAAACAAGGGTTTTTGAAGGTTTTTGGCGTGCCGGAATGATTCCGGCGCGTGTTTGAGCAATTCCGGCAGACTTCTGGGAAGTTCCGGCAACTCCCGGAGTAATTCCGGCAGGTTCCTGCGCTCCTCCGGCAGTTGTCGGCGACATTCCGGCACGTGCCGGAGGAGTTCGGGCAGTTACCGGAGGAAGTCCGGCTTGTGCCCGAATAGTTCCGGTAGTTGCCGGAGAAGTTCGGGCGCGTCCTGAAGAATTCCGGCAGTTGTCGGAGAAGTTCCGGTTCGTGCCGGAGAAGCTCGGCGGTGTGCCGGAGGAATTCCGGCACGGCGCGAAAGGCCGCCGGTTGGCATTTGACACCGCTCGCGGATGAATTCATTTTCTCCGGCATGAATTCAATTCAATTCAATCCCGCCGGCTGCCCGTCGTGCGGCCGACCTGCTCAAAATTTTTTCCTGCTCGCGAGAGAATCGTGAAGTTGATTTCTAAAAAAATACTTTTTTTCCCGCGCGGTTTGTGTTTAATGAGTCGCGAAGTGCAGAATTAAATTGGAATGCACGTTTCTTTCAAAATCAACCGGCCACAGGTGATCTCCCAAATCATCGAAGGCGAAGTGGTCGTCATCAATCTTCAAACCGGGAGTTATTACAGCCTCACCGGCACGGCGGCGGCCATTTGGGACGCGCTGGACCGAGGCGCGGCGACGGCGCAAATCGCGGACACGCTCGCGGTGCATTTCACGGATTGCGAAGGCGGCCTGGAAAATGTCGTGGATAATTTTCTGAATGAACTGCGCGGCGAATCGCTCATCGTCCCGGCGGAAAATGGCGAGCCGGTCGTCAGCGCCGCTGCGAGCGCCCTGCAAATCAAGCGGGAAAAATATGCCCGTCCTGCGCTGAAAAAATTCACCGACATGCAGGAACTGCTTTTGCTCGACCCGATTCATGAAGTGGACGCGACCGGCTGGCCGCTCGCCAAGCCCGACCCGAATCATCATGCCGACCAGTGAACTTCTTGTTCAACCGGCCCCGGCTTTCTTGAATTGCGAAAGCCCGCCAATTTCATCGCCCGCCAATAATTATTTTCAAGCCGCCCGCAAAATTTTTGCGCAAGCCACGCGCGGCAAAACGATCCGTGAATTTTTTTGTGGCATGGGCGGTTGTTCCGTGCGGCTGCGTTTGGCCGGCGAATCGCTCGTGCCGCTTGTTCTTCCCGCTTTGGCGCATCTTCAAATTAAATCCGTAGCGTCACCGGATTTGACTATTTGTTTAGGCGACCTTGCCGAATTAGAATTGGCGCTGGAATTTCCCGGCGAGGAATCGAATGACATGGAGCCGCCAGGCGCCATGTGGCGGCATGAAGACGCGCGGTTTTTTGCCCTGGCGCAAAAGGAGACGAACTCGTTGAGCCTGCTGGACGCCGAAGAAAAACTGGCGTTTTATTGGACGCGCAACGCGGCGCGATTGCCGTGGTATGAAAACAGTTTTCCGCTGCGCCATTTGCTCGCGCATTTTTTTCGACGGCACGACCGGCATATCATTCATGCCGCCGCCATCGGCGATGAAACGGGCGCAGTGCTGATTGTCGGCAAAGGCGGTTCCGGCAAATCCACCGCGACCCTTGCCTGCGCCACGAATGGACTTTTTTATTTGGGCGATGATTATACGCTCGTCGGCATCGAACCCGCGCCGCGCGTCTGGAGCTTATATTCGTCCGCCAAAGTGAACGCGGACACGTTGAACTGGTTTCCAGAATTAAAATCTTTCGTGCATCATTCCGGCGGCGCAAAGAAAAAATCTTCATTGTTTCTCCATGGCACACCCGGTCTGCGTTTTGCGGAAAGCCTTCCCATCCGCGCCGTTCTTTGGCCGCAAATCACGGGTCGCGCGGAAACCAAATTGACGGCGGCTTCGTCAACGACACTGTTGCTGGCGCTCGCGCCGAGTTCCATTTTGCAGACGCCCGGCGGCGGCGATTCCGTTTTGCGCGCGTTGAGCCAGCTCGTGCAAGCGGTGCCGACGCGCATCCTTGAAGCCGGAACTGATCCCGCGCAAATTGCCTCGGCCATTAAAAAATTTCTCGCAAATGAAAACTGAAATAAAATGGCCGTTGGTCAGCGTCATCATGGCCGTGCGCAACGGCGAACGTTTTCTGGCCGAAGCCATTCGCAGCGTGCGGGCGCAAAATTATCCGGCGCATGAAATCATCGTCGTGGATGGCCATTCGACGGATCGCACGGCGGAAATCGCGCGCTCGTTTTCCGGCGTGAAATTTCTGACGCAACCCGGACGCGGCGTGTCGGCGGCCCTGAATTTTGGCATCGCCGTCGCGCGGGGCGATTGGATCGCGGTGCTGGAACACGATGACATTTGGACGCCGGAAAAATTGCGGACCCAAATTCTTTTCATGCAGCGACGCCCGGAATTGCAATTCACATTGACTCACGCCCGTCTTTTTTTGGAGCCGGGTTGCGCCTGGCCGTCCGGTTACAATCCCGACTGGCTGAAGGAGCCGCAGATCGGCGCGATCTTGAGCAGTCTGGTCGCGCGCAAAAAAGTTTTTGAACAGATTGGAAAATTTGACGAGCATCTGCAATGCGCGGGCGATGTGGATTGGTTTTCCCGCGCCAAAGATTTGCAAATCCCGATGGCGTATCTCGAAGAAACTTTATTGCTCAAACGCGTTCACGACCGCAACGTCACCAGCCAGACGCAGTTGAACAATGTTGAACTGTTGCAGGTGATCAAACGAACGCTCGACCGCAAACGCATAATGGAACCGGCTCATGCCTAAACTTGCGTCCACCAATGAAGTCAGCGTCGTGATTCCGGCGTTCAATGCCGAACGTTATTTGGCGGCAGCGGTTGAAAGTGTTTTGGCGCAAACTTTTTTGCCGTTGGAAATCCTCGTGGTGGACGATGGCTCGACCGATGCCACGCCCAAAAGCGCAGAACCATTTGGCGGGAAAATAATTTATCTGCGCCGGCCGCACAGCGGCATTTCGGCTACGCGCAATTGCGGCATCAAGGCCGCGCGCGGAAACTGGCTGGCCTTTTTGGACGCCGATGATTTATGGACGCGTGAAAAACTTGAGTCGCAATTGGCCGTCGCCGAAAAAAATCGCGCGCTGGAAATTATTTTTGGCGGCATCCAGCAATTTGTCAGCCCTGAATTGAATCGCGCCGGGCAAATGAAATTGTCCGCGCCGTTGGAAACCAGCATGGCGCCGCACGTCGGAACCATGCTTGTTCGCACAACTGTTTTTGAGCGCGTCGGATTATTCGACGAAACCTTGAACGTCGCGGAATTCATCGAATGGTTTGCGCGCGCGCAGGACGCCGGCGTGAGCCTGACGACTTTGCCGGAAATTGTTTTGAAACGCCGCCGGCATTTGACCAACACGACTTTGCGGCAAAAAAATTCCCTGACCGACATGACGTTCGCGATGAAACGAATTTTGGATCGCCGGCGGCAAACTGCGCTCGCAGCTCAATTATGATTCCCACGGCCAACCAGATTTTGTTGCTGCGCGCGTGTTTGTTTTCCGGCGGCGACGCGGTGAGCGCGTGGAAATCCTGGCGCGAACGCGTCAACTTCGACGACATTGACGCCGCATCGTATCGGCTGATTCCATTGCTCTACAAAAATCTGCGGCGCGAAAATATCGAAGATGAATTGTTGGGCCGGCTCAAGGGAATTTATCGCCACACCTGGTCGCGCAACCAGCTTCTTTTCCACGATGCCCTACAAGTGATGACGGCGATGCAAAGCGCGGGCATTTCGGTGCTCGTGCTGAAAGGCGCGACGCTCGCGAGTTCATTTTATTCTGATATTGGCCTGCGCCCGATGAATGATTTTGATTTCATGGTTCCATTGAACGAGGTGTTCCGGGCGTTTGACGTGATGAAAAACTGCGGCTGGAATTGCGAGGAATCCTTGCCGTTCAAGCAACTGGTCTGGTGTTCTCACGCCGGCAAATGGATGAACCGCGCCGCGCGGCAAATGGATCTGCACTGGCATTTGTTGCCGGAAGGCCGCCAGCCTGGAACGGACGATGACCTTTGGGCGCGCGCCCTCAAAAGGCCGGTGGGCGCGCACACTTTTCTTTCCATGAACGACACGGATTTGTTCTGGCACATCTGCGCCCACGGCGCGGTGGGCGATGAGGTTCCCGCCATCCGCTGGATTGCCGATGCCTGGACCATTTTGCAAAAAAATCCCGCGCTGGATTGGAAACAATTGGTGGCGACCGTTCAAAAACGCAGATTGACTTTGCCCGTTGGCCGCGCGCTGGCTTACTTGCGGGAAGAATTTGGCGTGCCCATTCCGATTTCCGTCGTGGAAACTTTGACCGCCACGCCCGTTTCGTGGGTGGAACGTTGGGAGCATCGCATTAAATCCAGTCCGCGCGGAACTTTTGGCGCGCTGCCTCTGCATTGCGTGAATTATTTGCGCCTCACCACCCATGACAATGCCTGGCGCAAAATTAGCGGCGTGCCGGTTTTTTTCCAGCACGTCTGGGGAGTTTCCAGCACGCCCGGACTGTTGAAGTATGTTGCCAAAAAAGCCTTGAACCGCCCGGCGTCAAGGCAGCAAAATAATTCTTGAAATTATTTTGCTATTTCTGCCGCCGGTTATTAAAATCAAATAATTAATTCCTCAACTATGAAATCATTGAAAACACAATTCGTCACCGCTTTACTCGCGGTGCTGGCCGTTGGCGCCTTTACTGTCGGTTGCAATAAATCCGCCACGGACAAAGCGGTGGACAACACAAAATCCGCCGCCAGCGATGCCGGCAACGATATAAAGAATGCCG
Source organism: Verrucomicrobiia bacterium (assembly GCA_036509895.1). Lineage (GTDB taxonomy): Bacteria > Verrucomicrobiota > Verrucomicrobiia > Limisphaerales > UBA11358 > UBA11358. The sequence goes on along the minus strand of DATCEV010000001.1, from coordinate 4,451 downwards.
CCGATAAAACTGGCGACGCCATCAAAAATGGCGCGGTAGCCACAAAAGATGCCGTGACGAATGCGGCTGAAAGCGCAACTTCCACGAATAATTGATCGCCGAAAAAATTGCGGCAAAGCAGCCGAACTTTCAGGAACCAGCGCAAACTTGTTCCTGATTTTTATTCGCGAAACCGTTCAGGAAATAAAATAAATCATTCCGCGCCATTCGATTCGTTTTTGCGCGGCCAGCGCGATTGGCGCTCCGGCAAACTACTGTCCACTTTCGCGTAATAAGTTTCCTCGCCGAAACGCGCGTCGGCTTCGTGCTGCAATTTCAGCGACGGCGCGACGGAAAAACGCTCATTGGTCTCGACAAAAACAATTTCGCCCGCCGGTTTCATAAAACAAAGGAACAGGGGACATTTTCCCGGATGCGCCGCGACAAGTTCAGTCACGGAATTTAATTGCTCCGGCTGCAAATGCGCCGTGTGCAATCGCAAATGAACCTGCTTCGTGAATTTTTTCGGCGCGTCTTCGAGCGGCAAAATTTCCTGCGGAAAAATTTTCGGCTTGTCCTCGCCGTTGTTGACTTCGCCGATGACGAGGATTGCTTTGTTGGCTTGAAGCAGCGGACGAAATTTTTCGTAATTCTCATTCATGCACAAAATCTGCACCGAGCCTTCCAAATCTTCGAGCGTGACCATTGAATACGGTTTGCCGGATTTTTTTGAGACGCCGTTTTGGACGGCGGAAATCAATCCTCCAATGCGCGTCAAACTGCGGTTCGGCAATTCGGCAAGTTGCGCCGTGTTTGCCAGCGCGTATTTTTTCAAAATCGGCGCGAACGGCGTGAGCGGATGGCCGGTGACGTAAAATCCCAAAAGCTCTTTTTCGTGCGCGAGCAATTCGTGCTGCGGCCATTCGGGCAAACTTTTAATCGTGTCCGGCATCGGCGACGCTTTTTCTTCGAGCGCGCCGAACAACGAACTTTGCCCTTTTTGTTTGTCGGAAAGAATGCTCGCCGCGCGGGCCAGCGTGCGTTCGATTTGCGAGAATAAAGTTGCGCGCGTTTGTCCGAAGCCATCACACGCGCCGGTTTTGACGAGGGCTTCAATGGTTTTCCGCGTCAGGGTGCGGCCGTCCACGCGCTCGCATAATTCGGAAAGCGATTTGAATTTTTCACTTTCGCTGCGCGCTTTCAAAATGCTTTCGACTGCGACCTCGCCGACGTTTTTAATCGCCGCGAGGCCGAAGCGAATGGCTTTGCCATCGCGCGCCGGCGCGAAATATTTTTCGCTTTCGTTCACGTCGGGCTGCAAGACTTCGATGCCGAATTCGCGCGCTTCGTTGATGTAACGGCTCAATTTTTCCGTGTCGCCCATGTCGTTGGTCATCATGGCGCAGAAAAATTCCACCGGATAATTCGCCTTCAAATAAGCGGTTTGATACGCAACAATCGCATAAGCCGCCGCGTGGGATTTGTTGAAACCGTAACCGGCAAATTTTTCGAGCAAATCGAAAATTTCGTTGGCCTTTTTTTCGGGAATTTGATTTTTTTCCTTGCAGCCTTTCACGAAAATCGCGCGTTGCTTCGCCATTTCTTCGACTTTTTTCTTGCCCATCGCGCGGCGCAAAATATCCGCCGCGCCGAGCGTAAAACCGGCGAGAATTTGTGCGGCCTGCATGACCTGCTCCTGATAAATCAAAATGCCGTAAGTTTCCTTGGCAATCGGTTCGAGCAGCGGATGCTCGTATTTGATTTCGATTTCGCCGTGCCGTCGCTTGATGAATTCAGGAATCAAATCCATCGGACCGGGACGATACAGCGCGACGAGCGCGGTGATATGCTCGATGGAACTGATTTGAAATTTCCGGCACAAATCGCGCATCCCGCCGGATTCCAATTGAAACACGCCGAGCGTTTCCGCGCGGTTCAGCAGGTCGTAAGTTTTTTTGTCATCGAGCGGCAAGTGGTCGGTGTCAATTTCAATTCCCTGCGTGCGCTTGACCATTTCGCAAGTGTTGCGGATGACCGTCAAAGTTTTCAGCCCGAGAAAATCCATTTTCAGCAAGCCGAGGTCGCCGACGGGATTCATCGCGTATTGCGTCACGAGCGCGCCGTCTTCGTCCTGTTTGAGCGGCAGCAAATTCACGAGCGGCTGGTCGCCGATGACGACGCCGGCGGCATGAACGCTCGCGTTGCGCGTGATGTCTTCGAGGATGAGCGCGGTGTCAATCAACTCGCGCGTGACGTCTTCGTTTTCATAAGCGGCTTTGAGTTCCGGCGATTGCTTGAGCGCTTTTTCGAGCGTCATTTTCAAATCGAACGGAATCATTTTTGCCAGCCGGTCGCCGTCGCTGTAAGGCAAACCCATCACGCGCGCGACGTCGCGCACGACACTTTTTGCGCCCATCGTGCCGAACGTGATGATTTGCGCGACGGAATCTTTGCCGTATTTTTCGGAAACATATTTGATGACGTCGCCACGCCGGTCGTCGGCAAAATCAATGTCAATGTCCGGCGGATTGACGCGTTCGGGATTCAAAAATCTTTCAAAGAGAAGTCCGTAACGAATCGGGTCCACGTTCGCGATTTCGAGCAAATAAGTCACAAGCGAGCCGGCGGCGCTGCCGCGTGCAACGCAAGAAATTCCTTTGCTGCGACCATAACGAATAAAATCGCCGACAATTAAGAAATAAGAAATGAATCCGGTTTTTTCAATGACACCAAGTTCGGTTTGCAAACGGTCGAGAATGACTTTAATTGCATCAGCGACAGCGGGATTTTTAACGTCGCAGGAGACGACGTGAGGAATCTCTGATTTTTTTTCGGAATTTAATTTGAGACTCCTTACGTCGTCTCCTACGGGAATTTGAAATGTCGGCAACCGCGTCGGCTCATCAATTTTTTCGACGACAAATTCTTTGCCTTCGGCTTTCGCATGAATCGTGTAGCGATGAAACAAACCTTCCGCGAGCCATTGGCGCAAATAACCTTCGCGCGTGAAATGTTCCGGCGGATGGAAAACGGGAAAATGCAATTTGCCGAACTCGATTTCCAGATTGCATTTCTCCGCGACTTCCAAAGTATTTTTGACGGCTTCCGGCGTTTCAGCGAAACGCGCCTTCATTTCTTCCGCCGAACGCAGGAAAAATTGTTCCGGCGCGTAGCTTGCGCCCATGCGCTTGGGATTGCTCAACAAATCCTGCGTGCCGATGCACACGAGACAATCGTGCGCGTGCGAATCGCTTTTGTTGACGTAGTGAACATCATTCGTCGCGATAAGTTTGAGGCCAAATTCTTTCGCCCACGGAATCAAATGGCGATTTACCTTTGCCTGTTCCGCGATGCCGTGATTTTGGAGTTCGAGGAAAAAATTGTCCGCGCCGAGCGTTTGTTTGAAAAAATCAACGGCGTCGCGCGCCTTATCAATCTGGTCTTTGAGAATGAGATCGGGAATTTCACTGGCGAGACAGCCGGACATGGCGATGAGTCCGTCTTTGTGAGCGGCGAGAATTTCTTTATCAATGCGCGGCTTGTAATAATAGCCTTCGAGATGCGCGGCGGTCGTGAGCTTGATGAGGTTTTTGTAGCCGGTTTCGTCTTTGGCGAGCAGGCCGAGATGATGATATTTTTCACCTTCGCTTTTTTTTCGTTCCAGCCGCGAGCCGGGCGCGACATAAACTTCGCAGCCGATGATGGGTTTGATTCCTTTTGCGCGCGCCTGTTGAAAAAATTCAATCGCGCCATAAAGCACGCCGTGGTCGGTGACGGCCAGCGCGGGAAATTTGAGTTCATGCGCCTTTTCCATGAGCCGGTCCAGGCGGCACGCGCCATCGAGCAATGAATACTCGGTGTGTAAATGCAAATGAACAAAGTCCGCGTGCGACATGAGAACAATTTAACTTCTAACTACGAAGACACCAAGACACAAAGTTCCGGAAATATTTTCCGGCCTTGTCTTTTGAAAACTTTATGCCGCCACCAGCCGGGTTTCCATTCGAAAGCCGAGTTCGTGAAGCATGACCTGATAACTTTCGATTTGAGACAAGGAGCCGGATGCCCGGCCGGCGCTCAAATCCGAAAGCACGCCGAGAAGCATCCGCCCATCTTCTTCAGAAAAATCTTCTTTGACCAAGGGGCTGTCCTAGATAACTATGTTAGGAACTGCTGAACCCATTGATTTAATTGCCTCAACTGCGTTTGTGGGTTTGGGGTTGTTAAACCGCCACTCACATTCCTTCAAGCATAGCGGGAAATGGGCTTTGGGAACACCGTTAAATTTGCGCAAATGGCGCTTGGCCTGGTTCCAGAAGTTCTCGATGCCGTTGCTGTGGTTTTTGCCGGCGGCAAAGAGCTTGGAATGATTGATCCGCAGATGCCGGAAGCCCGAAACATCCAGGGCATTATAGCTGGGCAGCGAGTCGCTCTAGACGATGGAGTCGGGCACGATCCGCTCTTTTAAGATG